>DKUB01000067.1:0-41262 GCA_002490465.1 Lachnoclostridium sp. UBA7215 | reverse complement strand
TTGACACCTGTGGTGGCGTTGACATCTGTGGTGGCAGTGGTATTTTCCTGTGGATATTGAATAATTACATTATTCTCATGTTCCGGTTGATTTGGGGGAGTGGCGGAAAAAGTAGCATTTGCCTGTATACATTTTTTCTGAATTTCCTTCAAAGCAAGCCCTTCTTCCTTCCATTTCATAATCTGCCGGAAGAGTTCTATTTCTTTTTCTCCATAAATACGATGCCCCATTTTATTGCGCGGAATTTTCAGGCTGAGCTCGTCCTCCCAGTAACGGAGGACATGAGGTTCTACATGCAATGCCTTGGCAGCGTCAGATATTATGTAATGTATTTGGTTCATACGTTTACCTCCTCATAAAATTGTCAAGTTTAGTATAGCATAAGAAGGATGTCGGTTTATGGGGGATGAAATTTTATGCACAAAATCGTTTTGCAAAAAAAGACATATAGCGGCAAAATTCTTGACCGGTATATGTCTTTAAAGAAACAAACAGTTATTCGTTAGTAATTTCCAGATTGGCAAACTTTGTGTATTGTTGCAGCCATTTCAGTTTTATTGTGCAAGTTGGGCCATTACGCTGTTTGGCAATAATAACTTCTGTGACCCCTTTTTGTGTGGAGGCATCTTTTGTATAGTACTCATCACGATACAGGAACATGACGACATCTGCATCTTGTTCAATGGCACCGGATTCCCGTAAATCGGATAAGATAGGGCGTTTATCTTCCCTTTTTTCTACTTCACGGCTAAGCTGAGACAAAGCAACAACCGGGCAGTCCATTTCACGGGCCAGCGCTTTCAGGGAACGGGAAATATCTGAAATTTCCTGCTGGCGGGAAATATTTTTGCTACCCTTACTTCCGTTCATGAGTTGAAGGTAATCAATAATAACCAGTCCAAGACCGCGCTCAAGTTTCATTTTCCTGCACTTTGTATGCAATTCATTAATAGTAATGCCGGGCGTGTCGTCAATGACAAGTGATGACTCACCGAGGATAATGGAGCTTTCCGTTATTTTTGCCCATTCATCATCTTCCAGTGAACCGGTGCGGATATGTTGGGAATCCACTTTGGAATTCATGGATATTAATCGTTTTGCCAGCTGGATTTTAGACATCTCCAGGCTGAATATCGCAGTGGGAATATGATGATGCATAGTTACATATTCTGCAATATTTAATGCAAATGCTGTTTTTCCCACAGAAGGCCTGGCGGCAATCAATATTAAATCAGATGGCTGTAAACCGGCAGTGCGGTAATCGAGGTCGCGAAAACCGGTAGAGATACCAGTTACAGAACCAGAACTTCTGGCCGCATTTTGTATGCTTTCCAGAGTTTCTAATGCAACCTGTTTAATTGGCATAAAATCGTCGGAGGAGCTGCTGTTTTGTATCAAGTCAAATATGCCTTTTTCTGCTTCTTCCATAAGCTCTGTAACATCAGAGGAATCCTGATAACAGTGGTTGGCAATGGATTCTGTCGTGCGGATTAATTCGCGGAGAACCGCTTTTTGTGATACAATATCAGCATAATATTTTATATTTGCTGAGGTGGGGACAGAGGCAATAATGCCGCTGATAAATTCAATACCCACCAAATCTTCGGATACCTGGTCTTCTCGCAATTGTTCTGCAAGAGTGACGAGGTCAGCCGGTTTTCCCTGTTCATAGAGGGAGACTATGGCAGAAAAAAGTATTTTGTAACGCTGATTATAAAAGTCTTCCGCCTTTAATTTTTCTGATGCAAGAATCACAGCCTCCTGGTCCAAGAGCATAGCGCCGATTACGGATTGCTCTGCTTCCGGGTTGTTTGGCATGACCCGTTTAATTACGGCTTCCTCCATGTGTTATTTCCCCTTCACAATGACCTTCAATTCAGCGGTTACTTTTGGGTGGAGACGAATGGGTACCTGAAATGTTCCAATATCACGAATCGGTTCCTGCAGCTGCATTTTTTTCTTATCCAAATCATAGCCAAGCTGTTCCTTTGCGGCTGTGGCAATTTCCTTTGTTGAAACAGAGCCGAATGTCCGGCCATCCTGTCCGGCTTTAATCGATACGGTAATGGATTTTGTTTTCAGTTCTTCGCCAAAGGCCTGTGCATCTGCCAGCTTTTGAGCAGCTAATTTATCATCGTTTTGCTTACGGAGCTTCAAATCATTGAGATTTTTTTGTGTTGCTTCAATGCCAAGATTCTTTTTAAAAATAAAATTTCTGGCATAGCCGTCACTGACATTTACTATTTCATCTTTCTTCCCTACAGATTTTACATCTTGTAATAATATAACTTTCATTCAATGTCACCTTCTTCTTTCATTTTATTTAAAATTGCTTTAATACGGTCAGCAGCATCCGTTAGTGTACACTCGGTAAGCTGTGCACCGGCACTTGTTATGTGGCCGCCGCCGCCGAGTCGTTCCATAACAACCTGCACATTTAACTCATCAATAGAGCGCGCACTTATATATATTTTTCCCTCATAAGAGGTTAGGACAAACGAGGCTTTAATCTCATTGATATCCAGCAAATCATCCGCTATTTTTGCACCTACAATGGTCGGAGATGTACATTCATCCGCATTGCAGGGGGCAATGGCATACGCTCCCATATATATTTCCGTGTTCTGGATGGCTTCTGCCCGCACTTTATACTCGGAAATATCGGAGCGGAACATTTTGCGGATTCGTATAATATCGGCACCGGAGCGGCGCAGGAATGCGACCGCCTCAAACGTTCTCACGCCCGGCTTGTTCATAAAGTTATTTGTATCCACCATAATCCCGGAATACAGAGCATCGGCTTCTCCGGCTTTCAGGCGAATTTCCTCCCCGGCATACTGCAAAATTTCTGCCACCATTTCGCAGGAAGAGGAGGCAAAGGGTTCAATATAGGAAAGGGTAGGGTTCTCAAAGGATTCCCCTGTCTGTCTATGATGGTCAATAACAACCAAGGAGGTTACAAGTGATAAGAGCTCTGGTGCATCGGTATAGGAGGGGCGGTTTACATCCACAATAATCAACAAAACACCGTTGCCGTTACCTATAAATTCCCGTGCCTCTTCTCCCCGGATAAATAAATCTTCCGGGTAATCTTTGTTGTTGCGGAAAAGATCAAGGAGAGGAGCAAGAGAAGAAGTAACCTGGTTTACTACAATCTTGGTCGGTTTTTCAAGTGTCTGGGCAATGCGGTAAATACCGATGGCACTGCCGATAGCATCTACATCAGGCAGAGAATGCCCCATAATAACTACTTTATCTGCGGCAACAATAGAATCGCGCAGGGCATGGGCCTTTACACGGGCTTTTACGCGGGTATTCTTTTCCTGCTGAATGCTTTTACCGCCGTAATACAGTATATTATCGCGGGTTTTTACAACAACCTGGTCTCCGCCCCTAGCCAGGGCCAAATCAATGGCGCTGCGGCTATACTCCTGGCGTTTGCGGAAAGTATCGGCTTGTATGCCAATTCCCATGCTTATTGTAATGGATTTTTCTTCTCCGGCATTAATGTTGCGGATTTCGTCAAGCAGGGAAAATTTATCTGCCTGAAGTTTGGACAGGTATTTGTGCTGAAAAAGGAAAATGTACTTGTCCTTTTCCAGTTTTCGTGTTATAGCGTCAATGTTCAGCATATACTTGTTTATTTTTCTGTCTACAAGAGCGGCCAAAAGCGCGCGCCGTACATCATCAACCTGGGCGAGAGACTCTTCATAATTATCTATATAAAGGAGGCCGACATCCAGCCGCTGGTCATAATTTTCCCGAATATAGTGAACGATCTCAGTTTCGTCATATACAAAAACTACATATAATACACTGCCAATGCCGATTTTAGCTGCATCCTGCTGTAAGTCCTCCGATATATTTTCCGGATTAATGCGTTGTATAACG
Source organism: Lachnoclostridium sp. UBA7215 (assembly GCA_002490465.1). Classification (GTDB taxonomy): domain Bacteria; phylum Bacillota; class Clostridia; order Lachnospirales; family Lachnospiraceae; genus Eubacterium_F. The sequence continues at coordinate 37,371 of DKUB01000067.1, read as the reverse complement.
GCTTTATAAAAAATATCATTTACATGAAAATGGATTTCGCCATTGGTATCTGACGTCTCGGGAAGTGCTGATTCTGTCAGAGAAGGGATAGCATCTGTGATGTAATAATTTTTCTTAAACTTTTCAGTAAAAAGATTACGAAATTGTCTGTTTTCCCAGATACACCGGGCATTTGGACCAAGAATGGCAACTGGAATATCCAGTTCTGTTGCAATGCGGTTTACCGTGACATGGAATCGCATGGAGTATCCCACTAAATCATGCAGTAAAGCAGGTCTTTTAAAACGGTACAGTAATATGGCAACGACCAAATAGAGTACAACGTATACTGACATGATCAGTCCGGCTTTTTTATTTACCGTATAAATTTGTATATTCATAACGATTAAGAGAAGTCCTAAAAAGAGCGGCCAGCGCAGATAAGACCGAAGATTTCCCTTAATTTTATTATCTCGCAAGAGTGTATACCTCCTTTTTGGGAATACTAACCCAATCATCATTATAGCATGGAATTTCTATGATGACAAATGCAAATATTGAAATTAATGGAAATATCGTGTATTATGATACCAGGGTTATGCAATTTAACTCTGTTTATGCTGGCACAAGAGCAGAGTTTGACGTATATTTTCGGTTAAGGAGGGATTGCATGAGGTGTAGACGCTGCAAAACGGAATTGAGAAGTGATGATGAATTCTGTTATCACTGTGGGGAGAGGACAACCATTATACAGCGAATGGTTGCCAGTCGGATGTTTATTGGAAGTATTATTGCTATTGTGCTTGTTGCTGTGATAGCAGTTGCTGCCTGGCTGATTCTGACCGACCGTCTTGCCCTGCCGTTTTTAGAACATGGAAATAAACCGGATACACCGGTTGTAGAGCAAAGTGATGAACCGGAAAATACGGCAGGTGCTGTTCCATCAGCAACAGAGACGCCAGAGCCAACGGCAACTCCTTATGTATTTGAACCCGGGGATGTTACAGAGGATATGGAAGAAGAAATAAAACCTTTGCTCGTCCGTACCAGGCCGTTCCTCGCCTTTGGTGCATCTTATTATGCACGCCGGTACCGTCCATTTAAGTGGGATGACGTGTCTGCGTCTGCCATGGCGCTTTACAGACTTCAGTTTGCAGATAAGACAATAAAATATGGTGATTCCTATTCTTCTATAAAGAAAAAGGCGGGAAAGGAAATTAAGGACGTTTTTGGCGGAAAATACAAGTTCCGTCTGGCAACCCGTGGCAGTTTCCCGGATTATGTATTCCTGCGTTCGGGAAATACAATACGTTTTAATTCATCATCGGTCAGTAATAGGAAATACCAGATGGATATAGAAAAAATCATTCAGTATAAAGAAGGAAAATACCGAATTGTCGTAAAGGCCTGTCTTGTTTCCAGGACGACGGGGCAAGAGGACACAGCGCAGCAGTATACGCTTTTTGTTGTAAAAAATGAGAGCAGTACGTACGGCTATACAATAGATAAAATCCGACTTTATAAAAAGGGAGATAAAAAGAGCGATAAATAATAATAGGTTCCTATAGTTTATTCTTGCGAAGGCAAAGCTCGGATGTGCAAATAAATTTGCACATCCGAGCGCGCCCGCGGGATATTTGAATTTGCATTTTGTGTTTCCGCATGATATAATGTTATCAGCCGAAGCGATGAGCTTCAGCGAGCTTTCCTGTGATATAATAAATTACAGCCCACAAAACTTCCCTGTCAAACAGGCAGGGAAGCAGGGTGCTTTTCGGAGTATGGCGTAGTTTGGTAGCGCGCACGGCTGGGGGCCGTGAGGTCGCAGGTTCAAATCCTGTTACTCCGATTTTATAAAATAAATAACAGGCCCGCGGTTCTCAGCCGGGCCTGTTGTTTATTCAGTGGGGTGATTTTTTGCGGAGCAAAGAATCGGCAATGCCGATTCTTTAGAAGCCCGCGGTTCTCAGCCGGGCTTTATTCTACCGTCTGTACTTTAATCATATTTGTTGTGCCGGATTGCCCAATTGGAACGCCGGAGGTGAAGACAACGGTATCTCCCGCATCAATAAGCTGCATTCGTTGACTGACACAGATACCGTGTTCAAATAATTCAAAAACATCCTTTTTTTCCTGGAGAAGAATAGGGATTACTCCCCAGGAAAGATTGAGCTGCCGATATACTTTATCTGTTACGGCGCAGCCAATAATGTCACAGTCCGGGCGGTATTTCGAAATCATCCGCGCAGAACGGCCCGATTTGGAAACCGTAATAATGGCGCGGGCGTTGAGATCGTGGGCTGTTGTGCAGGTGGCATGACAGATGGCATCTGTTACATCAGGGTCAGCCGGGCGCTCACGCTGGAAAAAGCGCCTGCGGTAATTGATGTCTTTTTCCGTGCGGTTAGCAATGCGGATCATCATTTCTAATGTCTCTATCGGATACTTTCCAGCGGCAGTTTCGCCGGATAGCATAATAGCACTTGTGCCGTCATAGATGGCATTGGCAACGTCTGTTGTCTCTGCTCTTGTTGGGCGTGGCTGGTGAATCATAGACTCCAACATCTGTGTTGCAGTAATAACCTGTTTACCGGCTTCATAGACCTTTTGAATAATTAATTTCTGGATAACAGGTACATCTTCCGCCGGAATTTCCACTCCCATATCGCCCCTGGCAATCATAATAGCGTCAGAAGTATTTATAATTTCATCAATGTTTTGTACGCCCTCGCGGTTCTCGATTTTTGCAACAATGCGAATTTCTTCACCACCATTTTCATTTAGAAAAGAACGGATCATATTTACGTCATTTGCTGTACGCACAAAGGAGGCGGCAACATAATCCACATCTTCCGTAATTCCAAGAAGGAGATCCTCCTTATCTTTTTCACTTAAATAGGGGAGCATAATATGCGTGTCCGGTACATTGATTCCTTTGTGGCTGCCTACCTTTCCCGGATTCAGGACACGGCAGTGGATATCCATGTCCTGAATGGATTCCACCTGAAGTTCTACTAAGCCGTCATCAATCAGAATGCGGCATTCGGGAGCAATATCCTTCGCCAGATTTGGATAGGTAATACTTACCTGAGAGGCATTGCCGGGCACATCGCGTCCGGTTAGCATAAAGGAATCGCCCTCCTTTAGTGTTACAGGACCGTTTTCAAAGTCCTTTGTGCGGATTTCCGGTCCCTTTGTATCAAGAAGGATTGCCACAGGCCTTCCGTGGCGCTCTCGATAGAGACGCACCTTGGCCATTCGTTCTTTTTGCTCCTGGTGGGTTCCGTGGGAAAAATTGAGTCTGGCAACATCCATACCCTTTTGGATAAGCTGTTCCAGAATATCGTCAGAATCAGTGGATGGTCCAAGGGTGCATATGATTTTTGTTTTTCGCATGTTTTACCTCATTTCTGCAAGGTGAACATCGCTCACCTTTGCCTTATTAATAACCGGATGAGTAAATATATTTTTCTTCAAAATCTGGAAGAGGAATCGGACGGGAGAAGAAGTATCCCTGTGCATATTCATACCCGTAGTTCGTCAGAACATTAATCTGATCTTCTGTCTCGACGCCTTCAAATATTATTTTTTTGTCTGCGGACAAAATTAAGCTGCCAATCTGATTAATATATGTTTGTTCTGCCTGCGTTTCATAGTGGTCAATAAAGCTCTTGTCAACCTTGACAATATCGACGGGTGCAGACATAAGCATATTCAGAGAAGAGTATCCGGTTCCAAAATCATCAATATCAACGCTGAATCCATACTCCCGCAGGCGCTGAAGCTGCAAATACAGGTTTTCACGATTCTCACCAAAGGTATTTTCTGTTACTTCTATCTCAACCAGTCGTGGGTCAACATGGTATTGTTTTGTTATGGATGCTATTTTTTCATAAAAATATTCGTCACGGAAATGTACCCGGGAAAAGTTCACCGATATGGGGATTAACGGCTTGCCGTCATCCTTCCAGCGGGAGAGCGCGGAGAGGACCTGACGGAAAATACACATATCTAAGTCCACAATAAGTCCTGCGTTTTCGAGAATCGGAATAAACTGATCAGGATACCGGTAAGTGTTGTCGGGATTGCGCCAGCGCACAAGTGCCTCTGCACCGACAATCTGACGTTTTTGCATTGAGAACTTAGGCTGTAAAAATGCCTCGATGTAGCCATCCTGTATAGCATCATGTATACTGCCTACCACATCAAGCAAACGCTTTCTCTGCGTGCGGAGTTCATCCGAATAAATGGCCACGCTTTCGGCATAATTTTCTTTAATGCTTTTTCTTGCATGATTGGCAGAATCAATCATGTAGAGAAGGTCTTTCTCTGGATTCGACACATAGTAAATACCTGCCACCACACGTAAATCACTAATGGGATAACGTTTGTTCAGATAAGATTCAAATTCATCACTCATGTTGCGAATCTGTTCCTGCATCGCACTTCGGCTTTCGCTTTCCATAAATAAAAGAAAGCGGTCAGCGTCCAGATGGCAGGATACTATATGCTCCTGATTTCCAGCCTTTAGTTTTTTTGAAAAAAGCCGAAGGACATGATCTCCCTCTTTATATCCGAAATTTTCATTTAAATTAGAAAAATGGCTGATATCTGCAGAAATAAAAGCGTAAGTTCTGTCTGGAGTGCAGTGGTGCAGACGGTGCTGTACCTGGCGCTGAAAGGCTGCATAGGTATAGAGGCCGGTCAGATTGTCAATGGAAAGCGCGTGAATGCGGTCCATCTGCTTATTTTGCTGAATGCGCAGGGATAAAAAAGAAGAAATAATACGGCTTAAGTGCGCCAGCGTATTGATAAGCCGATTTGCATTTTCCGGCATAGGATCACTTTTTCCGAACGATATGTAGCCGATGGGGCTGTCATGGTCACATAATAAAATATTGATAAAGGAGCGGATTTTTTCTGCCTTAAAAAATTTCATGTCCTTATCAGTGAAAGATTTTTTTAAGACATCCGGAACAATATTAAAACCCCGCTCATCAAAATCAACAAAAAAACCATCAAAGCGCTCAAAGCTTGTAATCTGATTTTTCCATGGAAGTACACCGTCCCGGCGTGTCCATTTGCTTACTATGCGAGTGCTGTGTCCCTCAAAAAATTCTTCAATTAAAACGTGGTCAAATTTGAATTGGTGGCCTATTCGTTCCAACAAAAGGTCCGTACTGCTGTCCAGGTCACGGGAACCGGACAACAGATGTGCAGCAAAAGCAATAAAGTGGCTGTCATAGTCTACCAGTTCTTCTGCGGACAGACGAAGTGTATAGTCCTGCGATGGGGTGAAATTAATAGCAGCCTCCATTCCTTCCTGATAAATGGCAATGCCGGACTTTCCCGGGGAAATGCTGTCAACCGCAGCTCCTGCGTGGGCCAGTGATTTCCGGTAATCGTTTTCAGCATCTGAAAAATGATAAACGCCAACACGGATTTGCGGACGGCTGTCTTCTGAGCGTCCGTAGAAATTTTGGTCCAGTTTTTTAAACATTTTTGTCATGAGGCGCTGACATTCTTCATTGTCAACATCAGAGAAGAAAATGGCAAATGTATGTTTTACAACCCGGCAGCAAATAGCATTTATATTGCGGCGGGCAAAAAAAGACTTGATTTGAATGGCTTGATTTTCCAAAAGCGTCATGGCAAAAGCAGAACCATAATCCGCTATAATATCTGTCAGACCGGCCGTGTGAACCAGCACAAGCTGGCAGTCATTTTTTCTTGAAAAATCAGAAGCAGCAAATTGCTCTGCGCCACCCTTCAGCGTGTAAAAAGATGTTAATGTATCTCTCAATGGCTCCACCTTTATCACCCTCCATATCTTACTCTTTTACTAATGTACATTTTACACTCCTTATAAAATATGGTCAAGTATGCAGTTTGCAAAACAGGAAAAAAAATCAAATAAAAATCGCATACGATAAATCGAATAATTCCCCATTTTTTACAGATAATAACAACACCGAAAAATACTAAATGGAGGAAAAATAAAAATTATGAAAGCAACAGGAATTGTGCGGCGTATAGATGATCTGGGCAGAGTGGTAGTGCCAAAGGAGATAAGGAGAACCTTGCGAATCCGTGAAGGGGACCCTCTTGAGATTTTTACAAACCGTGAGGGTGGAATTATTTTAAAAAAATATTCGCCGATTGGCGAACTTGGGGAAATATCCATGGAATATGTGGAATCCGTAGCACAGGTGGCAAAATGTACGGTATGTGTAGCAGACAGGGATATGATTGTGGCGGTAGCCGGTCCAAATAAGAAAGAATTTATAGGAAAAGAAATACACCTTGATTTAATTCAGTGTATTGAGCGCCGGGAAAATATTCTGGCAAGTGATGCGGATGCCCGTTTTTGCCAGATTACTGCAGATGGGACTGAGGTCCTCACTGAGGCAGTCAGCACGATTGTATGTGAGGGGGACGCAATTGGAGCCGTTATTCTGCTTTCCCGCAATCCAGACAGGGAGTTTACTGAATTAGAAGAAAAATTATCTGTTTGCGGGGCAAATTTCCTCGGGAGACAGATGGAACAGTAAAATAATATGCCAATAACACAAGAAAAGCAGAATTTTCTTGACAAATTGGGATAAAAAGGTTATATATAGTTGTATAGGTTTTAAAAAACTAGATTATCATTTTTTCGAGGAGGATATCATCCATGAATAAGACTGAGTTAGTAGCAGCAATGGCTGAGAAGACACAGCTGTCAAAAAAGGACACAGAGAGTGCTTTAAAAGCTTTTATCGAGGTAATTACCGATGAGCTTACAAAAGGAGAGAAAGTACAGCTGGTTGGCTTTGGCACATTTGAGGTTACAGAAAGGGCAGCAAGAGAAGGAATCAATCCATTGACGAAAAAGCCTATGAGTATTCCTGCTTCTAAGGCTCCTAAATTTAAACCTGGTAGAGGATTGAAAGACGCCGTAAACAAATAATGGACATGAATGCTGGAATGAAAGCGCCTGGCTGCCGTAGAAGCAGGGGCGCTTTTTCTCTTTGCAATAAGCTGGTTTGCGGATGGTGACAGCGTTTGCTTAAATGGTAAATGGAGGGATTATGGACAATGAGATTAGATAAATATTTAAAGGTTTCCCGACTGATTAAACGGCGCACAGTGGCAAATGAAGCGTGCGACGCCGGGCGTGTTATGTTAAATGATAAAACTGCCAGAGCCTCGGCAAATGTAAAGCCGGGGGATATTATTGAAATTCACTTTGGCAATAAAATGACAAAGGTTGAAGTATTGTCAGTGGAGGAAACTTATAAAAAGGATGAGGCGCGGGAACTGTATAAATATCTGTCATAAGTTGCAGTTACTGGCATATACTTTGTTATAACCCCTATATGGGAAATGTGTGTGGCAGAAATGAGGGATACAGATATGATACAGGAGCAGGGGCGAGACTATACCGGTTATGGAGAAGATGGGAGAAACCGCAGAATATCAGGGCATAAGCTTATCATGGAGGGCAGAGAACGAGTCGAGTTAACAGGAGTTACAGAGGTCATTTCTTTTGATAATGAAGAGATACGTTTAGAGACTGTTGCCGGGGCAATGCGTTTTGGCGGTGAGGACCTGCATGTAAAAAGGCTGACATTGGAACGCGGCGAAGTGGCCCTGGAAGGGCATATAAATGAGATTTGTTATTATGAATCTTCCCATTCTAAATCGGCTGGAAGCTTTATTAGCCGCCTATTCCGCTGATGGAGAGGATAATAGGGCAGCTGCATTATTTTGCTGCGTCCTTTTTATGGGGAGTGCTGCTGATGTTTATCTATGATTTTATTCTGGCTTTCCGTTATAAGGTACGCCATGGATGGCTGGCAAAACTGACAGAGGATTTGTTATTTTGGGCAGTAGCTGCTATTTTTGTTTTTCAGATGATATTTACCTTGAATTTTGGTATCCTGCGGAATTTTTTTGTCATATCTTTTATTGGTGGGATGTTCTTATATCGCAAGTTTGTGGGGAAGTATGTTGTTCGCGCTATTATAGCTTTTTTTCACACTATTTTCCGACCGTTTGTTTGGTCTGGTAAAAAAATTAGTAAAATTTTGGGAAAACATACAAAAAGTTCTTGAAATAATGGAAGGAATTATATATAATGACAATATGTGATAGTACTACAGCAATAGAACACTAGTTTTGTGGCACTGAGTATAAAATAGAGGATGAGGCCTATGAAGAATCGTAAAGCCAAGGCTTCCCGCGCCGCCAGAAAACATCGCAGCGCGCTTTATCTTGTTATGCTCGTTGTGGGAATTTTTCTTGGTACTCTGGCGGTACAGGGCATCCAATTGCATAAAAACTGCAAAGAGTTGGAAATGGAATTGGGACAGCTGGAGGAGAAGAAAAAGAATCTGGAGCAGGAAAAGGAAAAGATTAAAGAAGAGGAAGCCTATACAAAAACCGATGAATACATCGAAGAGATGGCAAGGGAAAAATTTGGCCTCGTCTACGATGATGAAATAATTTTCAAACCGGAAGAGTAAAAGGTCCGCGTATTTTTGATATGTCGGGTTTTTTATTTTTCAGGGAAGATAATCTTATGCGGAGCCAATTTTGCCATAGGCAAAAAAGTTCGCCATAGGCGAACTTAAGAGGCGTGCGCTTTTCAGCCACATTTTTTATTTTATAGAAAAGATAATCTTCTGCGGAGCAAAGTTTGCCTTTGGCAAAAAAGTTCGCCATAGGCGAACTTAAGAAGTCAGCGTTTCACAGCTGACTTTTTTGTCGAAAACTTTTTTCAAAATCCCCCTGTCTTTTGACAAAATATACCATCAAGGCTTGTCTATACTAAATAGAGTTGCTTGAATTTTCTTTGTAATCCAAGGGGGGATAAAAGTGAAGGATAAGAAAGAAAAGTGGACGCCTGATGTACATATGGCTGTGTTGGCCGGAATAGGATTTTTACTGGGACGTGTCTGGCTGTTTGACATAAATCCTTTTGGGGTTGCTTATTTTGCCAGTGTATGTACGGAGGGGGCCGGTAAACGCCTAATGGCAGCGGCAGTATTATTAGGGATGTTTACCAGTGCTGACGGACTTACTTTATTAAAATATATTATATTGTTTTCACTTATTGTATTTGTGGATTCCTGGCAGCAAAAGGCGGGGCATGAAAATTTGATGCCTCTGTTTTTTGCTGCACTTTGTGGTATACTGAATTTTCTGCTGGGAGCGGCTCTGAGTGTCCTTTCTGTAAATACATGGGAAATGCTTGCCATTAGTGCTCTTGAGAGTGCAGCAGTTTTTGCACTTGCCAATGTGTATCGCTGGGGACTGCGTTTTTTTCTGTGCGGAGAGTGGAGACGTGCGCCGGGGAATGAAGAGCTGATTAGTATATTGGCGATTGCCGTAACGGCAATGTGCGCGATTCCGCGTCAGTTTGATGATATTTTTTCTGTTGTCGGGACACTTCGATGTCTTATGATACTGTATATGGGATTTCGATATGGGGCGGCAACCGGAACAATGGCCGGGGCAGCTGGGGGAATCTTGTACGCAATAACCGGCAATGATGCTGTAATGGTGGGAGTTTGCTGCCTGTTGGGTGTTAGTGTAGGTGTATTTCGCAAAATTGGGCGGGTTGGAAGCAGCATTGCTTTTTTTATGATTGGTTATTGTCTTATTTATTTTTTGCAGGGACAGGATGCCGGAATCATAGAATTGAGGGCTATGGTCTCTGCTATTGTTATTTTTCTGGCGCTTCCTAAAAGTGTTACACGTGCTGTTGAAGAGGACGAAAAAGAGCTGAAAGAAAATCTCTTTGCTACGGAAGATGTGAGGGCATTGGCCAATTATAAAATTGGAGATTTTGCGGATGCATTTAAGCGGTTGTCTAAGAGCTTTGCAGAGGGGGGACCGCGCCGATATGAGGTGTCTCATGATGAAATAGAAGAAATTTACGAGGAATTATCCGAAAAGGTTTGCAGCGGCTGTGTGAATTGTAAGTTTTGCTGGGACAAGCATCTGGAGGAAACAAGGGATAATTTTCATGCCATTATTTATCAGGCATTTGAGGAAGAGGGTGCCGCTGCGCAGATAAGTCCTGAATTTGGGCGCCGATGCATTCGTCTGGATGCCTGTGCCGAACAAGCGGCGGATCGGATTGCAGTGGCTAAAATGAATCTGGGGTGGCGTAACCGAATGGCAGAGAATCGTGAAATCATGGCAAGACAAATGTTGGAGGTGTCCGATGCTCTCCGTTCCTTTACTTTAGAGTTGGGTGAGCCGGGAGCAGTATCTGAGGAAGAGAGAAAAAATATTGTCAGAGAACTGAAAAAGGCGGGTGTCAAAATCCGGCAGATTTCTATGAAGCGGCGGAGGGGGCGGCTTGAAATTGTATTTACTGGTTCCTGCCGGGGGCATCATTGTCTCACGAAAACAGATATTGCCAATGTATTGTCACAGGGTGCAGGCGTTAGAATGTGTCCTGGCCGCGAGACCCGTAATGTACTCTCGGATGGCGAGTCACAGATGTTTTTTCAGGAGGATACCAGATATAAAGCACTTACCGGGCTTGCAAGGGTGGCAAAAGCTGGAGAAGATGTTTCCGGTGACAATTACTCCTTTATGGAGCTCTCGAGCGGAGAGCTTTTTATGATTTTAGCAGACGGCATGGGGAGTGGTGAGATGGCATATCGGGACAGCGGAAGTTTTTTAGAGGTACTGGAATGTTTGATGGAGGCCGGATTTGAGAAAAAGTCTGCACTCAGGATGCTTAACACTCTTTTTGTCATGAATTTTGATGGACGGACTTTTACGACACTTGATATGGTTTCCCTTGATCTGCACACCGGAGTGTGTGAGATTATGAAAAATGGTGCTGCAGCGACTTTTATCAAGAGAAAAGACCATGTGGACATGTTTTGCTCGGAAGCTCTCCCTGTCGGGGTAGATATGGAGGCGGAAAGTGATTTGGCAGTGACAAAGGTGGAAGAGGGTGACATGGTTATCATGGTTTCTGATGGTGTAATCGAGGGATTTGACAGGGAGCAGGCCAGTTTGAGTACCTTTATTGATGAGATGGTTTGTCAGAATCCGAATGATATGGCAAATCAGATTTTAATGAATGCATTGGCAGGTCGCATCCGTGAGGCTGCGGATGACATGAGTGTATTAGTTGCCGGGTTGTGGATTAAAAATCCGGCATAAAATTTTCTTTTTTGTGATATTTTTCTGTCCTCGTTTGTTATTATAAGTAGAAGGGCCTTTCGAAAGATACAAAGGAGGATTATACTGTGGAACAATCCCGTTATTTAAGTGCAGTAGATACCTACAGCAATACAATGTACCGAATCGCATGCAGCTATTGCCGCTGTCATGCAGATGCAGAGGATATTGTTCAGTCTGCTTTTGAGAAACTGCTGCGGACAAAAACGGATTTTCAGGATGAAGAGCATTTAAAGAAATGGCTGATGCGCGTGACGGCAAATGAGGCCAGAAATTTATCCGGCTCATTCTGGAAAAAACATATGGTTTCATGGGATAATACTGAGACAGGCCAGACCTATGAGTTTCCGGATCCGGTGCACAGTGATCTGTACGAGGCGGTGTTAAAGCTGCCGCTCAAGTACCGGATGGTAGTACATTTGTATTATTATGAAGATTACCCGGTACGTGAAATTGCAGAAATTATGCATCTGAGGGAGACTACTGTGCAGACAAGGCTGATGCGGGCGAGAAAGAAACTGAAAGAAATGTTAAAGGGGGATTGGCAGGATGAGTAACAGGCAGTTGTATAAGGAGACATTTGACCGGATGGTAATGTCGGAAGAAGCAATAAGAAAGGTGAAAGATAATATGGAAAATAAAGAAAACAGGCGTAACAGGACAGCATTTCGGGCTGCCGTGACAATGGCGGCTCTTACGGGAGTATTTATTTTAGGTAACATTGTCAGCTATGCGGCAACAGGGAATTCACTTGTGCAGACCGGGCTGGAGAGAATCCATGTCTTTGTTGATGATAAGGAAATTGATGTGAGGGACGTGGAGCAGCGAAAAGACAAGGATGGCAACCTCTATTATGAAATTGAGGTGGATGAGGGTAAAAACAGTAAAGTTGAGATATCCGCCTCAGGATTGGCAGAAAATGACGTGTATGTCGATGCGGATAAGGACGAAATAAAGCTAATCGGCGGTGACATAAAAGAGAAAGACGGCAAAATCTATTTCCAATATGGAAATAAAAAAGAAAAGATTGATATAACGGAAGATTTTGCGGACGGAGAGGCAAAAGGAAAATTCCGTTGGGATGGGAAAACTTATCAGTATATTGTGACGGGAACGGTAGAAAAGTATGATATAGAGATAAAAAAATAAAGAAAATGCCCCGGGCACTCTGTGTCCGGGGCATTATAAATTATAAAATAAATTTTTTCAAAAGATTTATTACTTCGTTTAGGTTAATCGGTTTAGCGGTATGTGCATTCATGCCACAGTCCAAACAGCGCTGGATATCTTCGGAGAAGGCGTCTGCCGTCATGGCGATAATAGGAATATTTTTTGCATCTTTATGCTCTGATTTGCGCAGCGCAGTGGTCGCCTCATAACCATTCATAACAGGCATGCGGATATCCATAAGGATGGCATCATAATATCCGGGTTCTGAGTTTTGGAATTTATCCAGGCAAATTTGACCGTTTTCTGCCCAGTCCATTTCAATGCCGAGGTCGGACAACAGCTCTTCTATAATTTCCCAGTTTATCTCATTATCCTCTGCAACCAATATTCGGCGTCCGTGCAAATCTGTGTCAACAATATTTTCATTTTGTGTTTCCTCGATTCCCATGTATTTTTTCAAACCATAGAATAAGGTGGACTTAAACAGCGGTTTCGATATAAAGCCGTTAATACCGGCATCTCTTGCCTCTGTTTCAAATTCACTCCAGTCATAGGCAGAGATGAGAATAATTGTCATATCCTTATCAATGACCTGACGGATATGTTTGGAAATATAAATGGCATCCATGTCGGGAAGTTTCCAATCTAAGAGGACAATCTGATAATCATCGTTCATTTCATGATGTTTTGTTATCATCTCAATTGCCTTTTCTCCACTTAAGGTCCAGTCAGCCGTTATGCCAATAGAATCCAGTGAATCTACAGCAGTGCGGCATAAGACCTCATCATCATCAACTACCAGCATTTTCCAGTCCGGGAGAATCATTTCAATTTCTTTTGCATCAGCCTTTTCCAAATCCAGGGTTAAGTGGAATTCCGTACCCTGCTGTGGTGCGCTTTCAACAGCAATTGTGCCGCCCATAGCATCGACAATATATTTGGTAATAGCCATGCCAAGCCCTGCGCCTTCTGTTTTTTGTACTCGTTTATTGTCCGCACGGGAGTAAGAATCAAAAATATGCTCTAAGAAATCGGAAGTCATACCAATTCCATTATCCTGAACAATAACATGGGTGCGGATAAAGTTATCACCTTTCGGTGAGGGTGTGTTTTCCTGAAATAAGGATAGTTGTATGGTTCCGTTCTCCTGTGTATACTTGACAGCATTAGAAAGCAGGTTTAGCAATATCTGATTCAGACGGACACTGTCACAGTATACATCTTCTATCGTTATATTATCAATATGGACATTAAAATTCTGTTCTTTTGCTTTGATTTGCGGTTGGATAATGCTGACAACACTTTCCACTGTGTCACGCAGGGAAATCCGCTCTGCCGTCAGAGTCATTTTACCACTCTCAATTTTTGACATATCCAGTACATCATTAATTAATCCCAGCAAGTGTTTGCCAGACAGGGTTATTTTACGAAGGCAGTGCTGTACCTGTTCTTTATCGTCAATATGAGTAACAGCAATTGCTGTCATACCAACAATCGCATTCATCGGGGTGCGTATATCGTGGCTCATATTAGAGAGAAACTCACTTTTTGCTTTTGTTGCTTTCAGAGCATCCTCGCGTGCCAAATTCAATTCCTGCATCTGCTGGCGGCTCATTTTATAGTAAAAAGAGAAAATGAGAAGCAAAACAAAAAGGATAACCGCAAAAACAATGATGGTGGCAAGCGTTCTCTTTTGTCCTAGATCTTCTATGGTTTGATTCATTGTGTTAAAAGGAAGTACTGTAATCAGATGCCATTCGGAATAGGGCAGGGAGGTACAGTAAATCTGCTGCCGGTTTCCACTTACATTCAGAATTGTGGAATAATTCTGCCGATTATTCATTGCGACAGTAAGTTCCTTAATAAATATATCAATATTATCCTTGTTTTCCGCGCCATATTTTTCATATAGGCTGCTGAAATAATCTGGATACTTGTCACTGAGGTCGCTAACGATAAAACTGCCGTTTTTTCTGATAATATGCAGATTCATAAGTGATGTTGTTTTATTTGTGTTCAGTTTTGTGCTGATATAATCTCTGGGGAGGGCGGCAATTAAGGCAGTGCTTTTTTTATTGTTTTTCATAGGATACTCCGCATATGCACCAAACAATACAAGCTCATTGCCATGATTATCCTTTCCGACTGCTACTTTTTTTTCTTTTTTTCTCAGTGACGAGTAAAAAGGTTCCGGATCGGCGAGCTGTACCTGTTGTCCGTATAACATTTCTATGTAGCCCTCATCGGAGAAAAGCCCAAGGTAATTAAAATCCCGGGCCTGGCTTCTGTAAATTAGCTCATCGTATAGCTTGTCTTTTTTTGCAAAATCATTCGTAGACACAACTTTTACGATGGTCTCTACCTGTTCCAGTTTTAAATCTAAGAGAGTTCTGAAGTGGGAAGAAAACTGTTCATCCATTCCTGCCATATACAGGTCTCCTACACTGTCAATGGCTGTCGTATTTACTTTGTCCATGTAGTATCCTAAACATAAAAAGGCAACGATACTAATTAATAAAAGTAAGGAAAAGCTTCCGATTAAAAATTGTGTCGTACGGCTTCCTTTTTTATTTTTTCTGCTCATCTGTATTTACACTTCCTATTTTTTAATTTTTTTTACCAATTTAAGTAGCTTTATACGAAGCATGATATAACAATTTAAAATAACTTGCAAGGACTTTGCGCAACTAAATAGAATTATCGCCAAACCAGTGCTTTATTCCGGTGATTTTTTTTGCATTTTCAATAATGTTTTTCCTGTTTTTGTTAAGGTACTGTTCCAGTTGTGAGACCTCGTCAGGAGAGAATCCTTTGTTTTTTGTAATGCGGCATTCCGGTACCGTGCCCTCTGCGCATTTCCTGCCCTGTTCAAAACTGACAAAGACATGTGGTTTTCCATCTTTTGCCACGACGGCAGAATATACAAAATTTACCTTGTCCCCGCTCATACTAACCTCCATTTTGAGAATATTACCATTTAAGATTATTTTATCACAAAAAATGTCAGATGGCAAAGGACAAGAAGAATATGTGAACGATTAAATTTTCATTCAAACATAGTGGCTTTTGTCAAAAATAATGCACCTTAGGTCCACAATACTGCAGGTTATTGCGCTCAAAAGTAACTTACTTCTTTTCCTGTTGTATAATTCCGGCAATCTGTTATGATACGGTTAGCCCGCAGTGGATTGTTTCCGGAAAGGAGGATGGTATGGATATTATAAAGGTAGAGAAACTCACAAAAAAATATGGCACATTTACTGCCGTAAATCAAATTACTTTTCGAGTAAAAAAAGGAAGCCTGCTTGGGTTTCTTGGCGTAAACGGTGCAGGGAAATCCACAGTTATTAATATGATGGCGACACTGTTAAAGCCGGATAGGGGTAAAGTGGAGATATGTGGAAAGGTTCTTGGGAAAGATGATGCAGGAATCCGAGAAAAAATCGGTATTGTATATCAGCAGAATTGTCTGGATGATTTATTGACAGTATGTGAAAATCTTGTATGCCGGGGGATTCTGTACGGACTTACGGGGAGGGAGGCAAAGAGTCAGTGTAAAAAACTGGCAGATGTCCTAAAGTTTGGGGACATTCTGAAAAAACAGTATAAAACGCTGTCCGGCGGGCAGAAAAGACGCTGTGAAATTGCGGCTGCGCTGATGCATGCACCGGAAATTCTGTTTTTAGATGAGCCGACAACGGGGTTAGACCCGGCTACAAGGATTGATGTGTGGGATATTGTAGAGCAGCTGCAAAGGGAAGAGAACATGACAGTATTTTTGACCACTCATTATATGGAAGAGGCGGCAAAAGCAGATGACATAATTATTCTTGACCACGGGAGTATTATAGATTCCGGTACACCCTTTGAATTAAAGGAAAAATACGCTAAGGACAGGCTGAATCTGTACCATAAAGAAGAATGTAAGAGTATAGCAATTGATTCTACACTGGATGCCTTTCCCATTTTGCAAAAACATCTGGGAAATATAGACGGCTTTGAGGTGATTCAGGGGAATATGGATGATGTTTTCATAAATGCGCTGGCGCAGGGTGAGAAGCACTCATCAGAAAGGAGTGGAGATTGATATGAGACAGTTTTTGGCACTTACAGGACGGAACGTAAAATTGTATCTGCGGAATAAAAGTGCTATTTTTTTCTCACTTTTATCAGCGCTCATTGTAATAGTCCTTATGCTGTTTTTTCTGGGTGATATGAATATTGAGGGGATTCTTGGAATTCTGAACGGTTTTCCGGGAAGGGACATTGCACAGGATAAAGAAAATGCGGAGCTTCTTGTGCTCTCATGGACATGCGCAGGAATTTTGTCCATTAATGCAGTCACGATAAGCCTTGCCATGTATTCGGGCATGATTAAAGACCGTATACATGGGAGATTAAATGCTATTTATACGGCGCCGGTCAGCCGATTTGCCGTATCGCTTGGTTATATTGCTGCCGCATGGGTAACTTCCGCGTTTATGTGTGTTCTCACATTGGCGGTGACAGAAATATACGGTGTTATGCAGGGGCTCGAACCGTATTCTTTCCTGGTGCATCTGCAGCTTCTGGGAATGATTATGGTAAATTCCTTTATATATGCCGCATTAATGTATCTGCTCGCCATGATAGCCAGAACGGAAGGGGCTTGGAGCGGATTTGGAACGGTAATAGGAACGCTGGTCGGTTTTTTGGGCGGTATTTATATTCCAATAGGCTCTCTGGCAGACAGCATATCCGGTTTTATGAAAGGCACACCGATACTCTATGGAACTTCCATGTTCCGGACGGTAATGACAGAATCAATTCTCGGTAAGACATTTGAGGGTGTACCGGAAGACGTTGTGACAGAGTACTGTGAAGTGATGGGAATCCGCCTGAAAGTATTTGATTATGCAATAACGGTGAGAGATGAATGGATATTGTTGCTTGTCTGTGGTATAATATTCTTTGTGGCGGGGGCATTTATGCTGAAATATGGAAAGAAATCAGACCGGTAAAAATAAGCGGGGTGTTGAATGAAAATAACAATTGAGACGCCAAATCCGGGGGAAGAGGATGAAATTATTGTACGCTGTGCCTCTCTGGATGAAAAACTGATGCATTTGATTTACGCATTGAAGTCGGACACAGATAATCTGAATGGATACATGGAAGACAGGATTACCAAATTATCGGTGAAAGATATTTTTTATTTTGAATCGGTAGATAACAGGGTATTTGCCTATACAGCCGGGGAGTTTTATGAGATACATAAAAAGCTGTATGAACTTGAGAAGGAATTTGAACACACAGATTTATTGCGCATTTCCAAATCAGTTATTATCAATGTATCCAAAATAGATTATGTGAAGCCGATATTTAATGGACGTTTTGAGGCGAAACTCAAAAATGGCGAAAAGGTGATTGTATCGCGGCAGTATGTGCCGGATTTAAAAGGAAAAATAGGGTTAAAGGCAAGGTAGATTCTGTGTTTGGACGGAGGTTTTTATGGATAAAATCAGGGATTTCCTAAAATGTTATCTGTATATTACGGTAGGAATTTTAATTGTAATAGCAATAAGCTATGCATTTTCCGGTGAGAAGACGGTATCAGCTGATTCATTTTGGCAGATTTTGCTATCCGGATTTCTGACTACATTCGTTACGGTTATTTTTTCCCCCTTTGGTGAGCATATAAAAGTCCGGATAGCGATAAAATTTGTCCTGCATTACGTATCTCTGTGCCTTGTTATGTTTTTTTGCGGGAACTGGTTTGGGTGGATGTCGCCGAATCCAGCAGGGGCAGCCGTTATGATGCTGGATGTCGGCGTTGTATATTTGTTTGTAGTGGCGGCAACCTATCTTATTGATGTGTCCCAGGCCCGTGAGATTAATAAGCAGCTGCAGGAGAAATATGGAGAGAAGGAGAATTAGTCCCGTTTCAAAGGAAACGACACAACAACTTTAAACAGGTCCCCGTCCGTATAAATATTCAGACTTCCCTTCATGGATTCTGCCAGACTGCGGGCAATCGACAATCCAAGACCATTTCCCTCTGTATTTCGGGAGACGTCCCCCCTCACAAAGCGTTCCATCAGTTCATCCCCTGAAAAATCCAGCGGATATCGGGAAATATTCCGGAAAATAATGTGTGCAGTTTTATTATCCGTTTCCAGATCAATATATACTCTGGTATCCGGCTGAGTATATTTACAGATGTTGTTCATCAGGTTGTCAAATATTCGCCAGAGATAGCGGTTATCTGCCAGTACGTTTACAGGTGCACCCGGTTCCCGGATTACCAGATCAAGCTGGTTGGCGTTGATTTTTTCTTCAAATTCTCCGGTTGTCTGTGTCAGCAGAATCTGGATATTACAGGTTTCCATATTAACAGTGAGATTCCCTGTAGATGCTTTTGAGGCTTCAATGAGATCCTCAATCAGTTTCTTTAACCGTGCTGCCTGGCGCTCCAGGACAGACAGATATTCGTTCCTTTGCTCGTCTGTATTATTTTTTTTCTGAAGAAGGTCCACATAATTGATAAGCGACGTCAGGGGCGTCTTAATGTCATGTGACACATTGGTAATCAGTTCTGTCTTAAAATGTTCGCTCTTCAGTTGTTCCTTTAAGGCAATAGACATCCCCTCCTGAATCTGGTTCAGGTATTCCCCATGTCTTTTGAACTCAAAAAACATGTGATGGGTGTCTATTTTAGTGTCCAAATCACCGCCGGCCATTCGCCGGCTTCCATCCTGAAGCCGCTTCATCTGAATCAGGAAAGTGAATATCAGCGGTATCTCAATAAATTTAAAAGCAAGCCAGTACATAAATAAAGCCTCATTGCCCCTCGTATTACACAATATAAGCAGTTCCAGAAAACTGATGGCAGTTATTATGATACTGCTTTTGAACAACAGAGAGGTGTTTTCCCTGCATGCGTTGTGTATGTGATGAAAGAATTTATATATTCCGTGGAAAAAATTATAAATGCAAAGGCATAGTACCCGCGTGAGAGTATATTTCCAAAGGATGCCAGCCTGACGGCGGACAGCCAGGTTCATTAGAAGAAAAATAATGGCAAGGATGCCGATGGCGGTTAAAAGGGTAAACAGGATGCCCAAGAACCCAAAGGAGAAGTTACCGTGAAGCAGAGGCCCCAGCAGCCCAGTGATAAGGGTTGCGCAGATTCCCGTGATACCGAGATTAAAACATAGATTGAGTATCAGCGGGGATTTATGCCGCCATGTGACAGGGGAGTTTTTTCCGGCACTGTAACAGCAAAATCCGGTAAATACCAGAAACAGGATGGCAAAAAATATTGACAGCAGGATAAAAGTGTAGCGGAAATGATACAGGGATGTTAATAATTTCTTCTGTTGGGAAAATATATCACTGCCAGTTTCATCAATCGGGTTTTTTACATTGGAGACAATCCAGTAGACAGAGCCTGCCTTTGGTTCACCTTCATAAGTGAAATAGGATGGGTATCGGTATGGGGATAGCAGTGCTTTTAAAAGTTTTGGTGTATCTCCCGGGTCAAAATCCTGTATGTCACAAAAAGGCATGCAGTAGCTGTCTTGTTCCGGAGTAGTATCGCTGAAGTTCTGGTATATATAAGAATCTGTTGATGAAAGGTTGACATGGTCAAGGGTATCCGCATGAATAATGCCAAATTCAAAATTATCTGTGTGCAGATAGTTGTCAAGCTCCGCCTGAATTGTTTGTGCCGAATCTTTGTGGGGGAGTTTATTAAATTTTGAGAATATTTTAGCGGAATACCAGGACTGCATATCCTGTGTCTGATGTGATATTACGGTATTTAGCGGTGTCTGATACAGTTCCATGTCCAGGGTAAAAATAGTGATGAATATTCCGACAACTGCTGCTGTACCAAATACCACGGCCAGAAGCACGGCAATATACCTCGCTGAAAAAGAATTTTTGAGTTTATTCATTTTATCCCTCCATTTTATAACCCCTTCCCCAGACCGCTTTCAGATAGCGGGGGTTGGCGGGGTCATATTCCAGTTTTTCTCGTAAGTGGCGGATATGTACGGCAACGGTTTTTTCATTTCCCAGGGGACTGTCATTCCAGACATTCCGGTATATTTCCTTTGGGGAAAAAACCTCATTCGGGTGCCGCATCAGAAATTGCAGGATATTATATTCAATCTTTGTCAGAGAAACGGGGTCCCCATCCAGCGTTACCTCTTTTGATTTGTCATTTATGGAGATACCGCCGATGGTGCAAATATGGGTCTGCGGCCGGCCGCTGCCCAGCTGCATATACCGCCGCAGCTGGGATTTGACGCGCGCCTGCATCTCAACCGGGTTGAAAGGTTTTGATATATAGTCATCTGCTCCCACCGTAAGACCAAGAACTTTATCGGTATCCTCACCTTTGGCAGTCAGGAAAATCACCGGTACATTACTGTGCTTTCGGATTTCCGTCATGGTCTCAATACCATCCAGTTCCGGCATCATGATATCCATCAGTACAAGATGTATCTCTGCCTCATTCATGATAGCAAGGGCCTCTCTGCCGTTATACGCTTTGTAAATCTTATAACCATCTGCCTGCAGATAAATTTCCAACGCAGATACAATATCCTTTTCATCGTCACATACAAGTATATGATACATAGCTTCCCTCCGGAGTTCGCTCCTGTCAGACAGGAACGGTAATTACATAAATTATTATAGGGATAAGGAAATTAAAATTCAATGGGGAAGGTGATTAAGAATTGTTTAAATTTTTTAAATAATACGCCGCCCAAAACTCCATACTACAAAATAAGGGAAAAATAATTGGGGTGAGATTGGCATGCAGGCAAAATTATCAGAGGGAATTGTTGAAATACTGCCAATAAAAGAGGCTGCGAAACGTATTACGCAACCTGGTGTGCCCGGACAGGGCGAGGCGGGACGGGTGTGGAGGAGTATGCTGAAGGAGCAGGGACGCTGCCTTAGGATTGAAATGCTCTCTGGCGGAGTGATTGGGGAGCTTTTTTGGAGAGAACAGGGAGAGGAGAGCAATATTATTCCGTTTTTTTTTCTTCTGACAGGGAAGGGGATATGGATTGCGGCTGATGATTCGGATTGTATTTTGTTAGAAAGCAGGCTCTCTCCGCTAATTTTAGAGGAGGGAATGATTCCGTGCCGTTTTCTGCTCCGGCTTTTGGATGGAATGATTAAAGAGGACATGATGTTCCTGCAAAATCTTGAAACAGTCTGCTGTCAGTTTGAGGAGAATCTTCAGAGCAGACAGCTGGCAGTAAATCCTTTTATTCTTATGTCAGAGAGCCGCAAAGGGTTAAGGGAGCGGAGTTATCTTTATCAACAGCTGCTGGAAGCAGTGGATACTATGGCAGAGAATCCCTGCGATTTTTTTATGGAGAGTGAGGTGCAGAGCATTCAGCACTTCGGGAGCAAGGTGGAGCGGCTGGATCAATATGGTAAAGTAATAAGAGAGTATATGGTTCAGCTGCGCGAAATGTACCGGCAGAGCCTGGATGAACAGCAGAACCGCACCATGCAGCTTTTGACAGTGGTGACAACAATTTTTCTGCCGTTGACTCTGATCGCAGGATGGTATGGCATGAACTTTTCCAACATGCCGGAACTGCACAGCCCCTACGGTTATGCTGTCATTGTAATGATATGCCTGCTTATTGTTATAGGGGAAATTATTTATTTTAAGCATAAAAAGTTTTTTTGAAAAGAATGGAGATTAGTATGAAAAATAAGAAAAGATGGATTTTATTTGGGGCGGGGATGACTGTCCTGCTGATGACTGCGATGGCGTCTGCTTCTTATTATATTACGAAAACTTTAATGGGGCTTGCAATGGACAGAAATTTGCCTGAGCGGCTGAGGCGGAGGCAGGAAAAGGTTTCCGGGGTGCAAAAAGGCAATATTTATGAAGTGGAGAGGCAGCGGGCGGCGCAGAGACTGGAATTGTCAGATAAGGAAGAGGTTACGATTACCGGGCGTGATGGCATTTCCTTGACCGGGCACTGGCATGCCTGTTCCAATGCTAAACGCACGATTATTGCCATGCATGGGTGGCGTTCTTCATGGTCCAAAGATTTTGGGGCAATAGCTCGATTTTGGGAAACAAATCAATGTAATGTGTTGTATGCAGAACAGAGGGGGCAGAATAAGAGCGGCGGTGACTACATGGGGTTTGGGATGCTGGAAAGATATGACTGCCGAAACTGGGTACATTGGGTCAACAGGCGCTGTGGGACGAAGCTTCCGGTATATCTTGGCGGTCTGTCCATGGGAGCTGCTACTGTGTTAATGGCGGCGGGGCTTGATATGCCGGAAAATGTCCACGGTGTTATTGCAGACAGCGGTTATACATCAGCCAATGCCATATGGCGTCATGTCGTAAAAAACAATCTGCATCTGCGTTATAGTTATCACGATTCGCTTGTAAATGATATCTGCAGGAAGAAAATTCGAGTGGGGACGAGGGATTATACAACGCTGGATGCTATGCGGGTTACAGCAATCCCGATATTATTTATTCACGGAACAGACGACTGTTTTGTGCCAGTGGAGATGACATATGAAAATTATAAGATGTGTGCTTCAAAAAAGCGCCTGTTAATTGTACCAGGCGCCAGTCATTGTATGAGTTATTTTGTAGAGCGGAGAAACTATGAAAAAACGGTAAAGGAATTTTGGCGTGACTTTGATTAACTAGGCATCCTCGTCTACGACGGGGAAAGCAGTGAAATTCGGGGCGGTCACGTAGGACTGATGTAATTCCTTGATGAAGTCATAATCTTTGCACGTATTATATATCATGAGTTCGCACAAATCGCCGACAAAGGAAGGCTGAAATACGTCGCCCCCCAGGATAATCCGTTTGACATAACGGTTTGTAGGGACATTTTCCAGAACATTTACGACCTCTCCGTTGATAAAGGCGGTGGCAGTCTCTGTTTTGGCATTATATGTGACCACATAGTGCCACCATGTATTTTCCGCCAGCTGGCAGCCGCTGACATCATACCATCCGTTTATTTCCTTTGAGTCACGAATGCGGGAACTGGAGTGTCCTTCCCAGGCAGCAGGGACAATGGTAAGAAAACCGGTCTCAAATTTAATATAGAGGGCAGATGTCCAACCATGTGTTTTAAGCGGACGAATCCAGAGGGAAACTGTAAAGCTGTCATTTATCAAACATTGTGGCGGAAAGCTTATGACATTTGTTTCCATTTTTCCACCGGGGAAACGCATGGCCTTCGAGTCCTTAAAAATTCCATCCGTATAAGTCAGCCCTTCTCCGCATATCGTGCCTTCCATGCCGCCGTCTTCGGACAGGAGACTTCCGTTTAGACGAAAAGTAAAGGCCGTAAGTACATTAGTCAGGTACTCGTCAGCAAACTGGATAAATTCATCCAGGGGAAGTGGCTTGGCATAATAAAATCCCTGTGCAATGGAACAGCCGCAGCGGGTAATTAAGTCAATCTGCTCTTTTGTCTCAATGCCCTCTGATATAACTTCCATTTTCAAATCAAGGCACATAGCGATGACATGCCGGATGATTTTGCGCCCCTGATGGTTGCTGGAGGAATTTTTTAAAAATCCACGGTCAACTTTTATCGTGTCAACTTGAAGATCCTTTAATAGATTCAAGGCAGAAAATCCGGAACCAAAATCGTCTATAGAAACCATGAAACCGCGTTTCTGCAAAAGCGCAACCATTTTTACCAATTCGTTGCTATCCTTTAAAAAGGTACTCTCTGTTATTTCCAGTTCAAGCTCATGGGGGTCAATGCCGTATTTTCTTGTGATATTTTCCAAATCCTCAGGAAAGTGGTTGTTGTACAGGTGAAGGCGTGACATGTTTACTGAAACAGGAATATGTTCATACTTTTGTCCTACCCACGTAGATTTAATACGGCATACCTCTTCAAATATATACATATCCAGTTTAGAAATAAAACCATTTTTCTCAAACAGTGGGATAAATGCTGCAGGCAGCCGTATTCCATCCGTTGGATGGTTCCAGCGCGCCAGAGCTTCTGCCCCATATAGTTCAGAGGATATCATATTTACTTTAGGCTGGAAGTAGACGATAAATTCTCCGTTTTTCAGAGCGTCCTCCATCTCCAGTTCAATACTTCGGTTGATTTCCAGTTTTTTATCATCCGCTTTAAATACCGTATAACGGTTTTTTCCGTCATATTTTGCCTGATACATAGCGGAGTCGCATTTAGCAAGTACACTGTCCAGTGTCTGGGATACGGTCTGCCCAATTACAATACCAATACTAAGGGAGATCAGGGAGAGAATGTCTTTGCGAAATCCGATGTTCTGCATATCGGAGAGAAGTTTTTTTGCAATCTCCTCTACTTCCGGTTGAGGGATTTCGCCGTCAAGAAGCACAACGTATTCATCTCCGCCGATACGGGAGGCAAAGCCGTCACCGATGTGGGACTGAATCAGGTGTCCAATTTCAATCAGAAGTTTGTCACCCATACTGTGGCCGTATACATCATTGACGCGTTTAAAATTATCGATATCAATAAACATGGCATGTACAACATTCTCTGAATCCAGGAAATTGTAGTAGTCATATAATCCTCGCCTGCTGGAAAGCGCTGTCAGATAATCCTTTTCTATTGTATCTGTTATTCCCAGGTTCTTATTATTTGGTAAGTTGGCCATGGTAATCCCCTCCAAGTAATATACGTAAGCCGTGCACTATCTTATTTTATTATATCATAACATAACAGAAAAAGGGAGAAAAATTTATATAGAAATGTAAATTAATTTGGATTTATACAAAAAAACAGAAAAAGTCTTTACTTCCATGATTCTTCAAGGCATAATAAAACATAGAAAAATACACGGAAGGGGAGGATTTGTTTGAACAAATGGCAGCGGGTAATGTATCAGCCGGGAATTGGTTTAGGAGAAGACGGTGCGAGAGTTACGGCGTGTAAAGAACACAGGGAATTATCAAGGGAGGCAGCAGCAGAGGGCATGGTGCTGCTGAAAAATGAGAATCATGTACTGCCGCTTGTCCCCGGCAGCCGGGCAGCCCTTTTTGGAAAGGCGACATTTGATTATGTAAAGGGCGGCGGCAGTGGTGATGTGACGGTTTCTTATGTGACGAATTTATATGAGGGTTTTGTTAAGCTGGGGTACAAAGCAAACCTGCACGCAGAGCTGGCGGACTTTTACAGGGACAATGTGAAGAAACAATATAAGGAGGGGAAAGAGCCGGGGCTTACCGTTGAACCGGAGCTTCCGGAGGAGCTTTGCCGGCGGGCAGCCGCCTTTACGGACACTGCAATTATCAGTATCTGCCGGTTTTCCGGTGAAGGATGGGACAGGAAGGATGAGGATTTTTACCTGACAAAAGAAGAAAAGGCAATGGTAGAGAAAGTGACTCGTTTCTTCCCAAAAACAATAGCGGTTCTCAATGTCGGCGGAATGGTCGATACAAGCTGGTTTAAGGACAATGATGCCATATCGGCAGTTTTACTTGCCTGGCAGGGTGGAATGGAGGGCGGTCTTGCAGCAGCGGAGCTTCTGTGCGGCAGACGCAATCCATGCGGCAAGCTGTCCGATACCTTTGCCGGATGCTTTGAAGATTATCCTTCTTCCGACAATTTTCATGAATCGGATTCTTATGTGGAATATACCGATGATATTTATGTGGGGTACCGTTATTTTGAGACAATACCGGGGGCAAAGGAGAAGGTAAACTACCCGTTTGGTTATGGGAAGAGTTATACCACTTTTGAGTGGACAGAAAACGGCGTAACAAAAATCGGAGAACAGATATTTGTCGGGGCGGACGTTACCAATACCGGGAAGATGGCCGGAAAAGAAGTAATGCAGTTATACGGCAGTGCGCCCCAGGGAAAACTTGGCAAGGCAAAGCGTCATCTTCTTGCCTTTCATAAGACAAGGCTTTTGCAGCCGGGAGAGACAGAGCGCGTAACACTTTCTTTTTCTCTTGCAGATATGGCGTCCTATGACGATATGGGGAAAATTCAGAAATCGGCGTATGTTTTGGAAAAAGGTACTTATGAATTTCATCTTGGTACCTCGGTCCGGGATACGAGGAAAGTTCCGTATGAGTGCCGGCTGGCAGAGGACAAAATAGTGGAGTAGCTCACCCCGAGGCTTGTGCCGACGGATTTGACAAAGAGGATGTGTAGTGATGGTTCTTTTGAAGAGATGCCGACAGGGGTCTCCCATGACCTGGATGCATCAGGGCTGCCAGCAGTTAATAAAGAGTCGTTTGACGGCCTTGTGCCGTCCGGACACGAAATAAAGGATATTTATTTTTGGGGGCAGATTTACAAAAAGGATATTCGCCCTTTTATAGAAGTGGCAGAGGGCAAAATGAGCCTGGATGAATTTGTATCACAGCTGACAGACCGTGAGCTGGCAGACCTCTTAGGCGGACAGCCTAATGTAGGAGTGGCAAATACATGTGGTATCGGAAATCTGCCGGAATATGGTATTCCATCTGTTATGACAGCAGACGGCCCGGCAGGACTCCGGATTCAGCCGGCCTGCGGTGTCTGTACAACGGCATGGCCATGTGCAACTCTCCTTGCCTGTACATGGAATGAGGAATTGCTGTATCAGGTAGGAGCAGCAGGAGCGGCAGAGGTAAAAGAGAACAATATAGGGATGTGGCTCACTCCGGCAATTAACATTCACAGGAGTCCCCTCTGCGGCCGGAATTTTGAGTATTATTCTGAAGATCCCCTTCTCACGGGAGTTATGGCAGGGGCAATGGTGCGCGGTATCCAGTCCCAGCGCATTTCAGCCAGTGTGAAGCATTTTGCTCTCAATAACAAGGAGACAAACCGGAAAAACAGTGATTCCAGGGTTTCCGAGAGAGCGGCAAGAGAAATTTACCTGAAAGCATTTGAACATATTGTAAAAGAGGCGGACCCGTGGTGTATTATGTCTTCCTATAATATTATAAACGGCCACCGCGCATCTGAGTGCCATGACCTGCTGCAGGGAATTCTCCGTGAGGAGTGGGGATATGATGGAATGGTGACCTCTGACTGGTGGACATTTGGCGAGCACTATAAGGAAGTAAAGGCGGGAAATGATTTGAAGATGGCGTGTGGTTTTCCTGATAGGCTTATAGAGGCAAAGGAAAAAGGCCTGCTCTCGAGGGAGGAAATGGAGATTTCTGTGAAGCGGGTTTTGGAACTGATATTAAAGATGGACTAATGTTTGACATTTTTTCTTTATCGTAGTAATATCTTTCATGGAAATATTTTGAAAAATAAAAGAATGGAGGGAAAAAGAAACATGAAAACTAGCAGAGAAAACAAAAGACTGCTCAGCTGGATTCTTTCTCTTGCCCTTGTGTTTTCCGTACTCGGTGTATCTGCCGGGACGGCAGAAGCGGAGACAACAGGGGTGGAGAGTACAGGCATAGCGGCGCAGGCAGCATCAGGACCGGCGGTCACAAGTTTTACGGGGAAAATCCGTTTTTCTCCTAATGGTACCGTTACCCAACCAGTAACAGGTGGAGCAGTTGAGGTTACTATAAATGGTGGCGCGCAAAGAGGGACTGTGATACCGAATAGCAGTGGGGAATTTACTTATAATGCATCTCCATCAATTGCAGCGGGTGAATGTGAAATTGAAGTAGAGTGGAATAACCGCAGTGTAACAAAGACGGTAAATCTTACTACACAGATGAATACATATGAGACAAACCCGAGCTTGATATTTACTGCTTCCGGCAAGGAACATACGTTGATAAATGAAAAAACGAATATCGGTGCCATTGTTGACGACGTATCTATGGCGAAACAGTTTTATGCCACTCCGGCAACCAATAATAAGCATGGTATTACCCAGGAAGACCTCGACAAGGCAGCGGCCGGTACGCATAACTTGTTCCTGTATATGCAGGTATATGCTTATGATCCCGACAGAACCAGCGATTTTCAGGAGATAACAACGGCTCATAAGACAGCTATCCAGACCAGGGCGTCATCGGATGGGAACAGTATACTGGACTATTATTCTGTTTACATGTATAAGAGGGCTCAGGCAACGGGCGGTGGTGCTGTGGGCTCCACGCCTACTCTTACACGCTCCAATGACCTGATAAAGATTCAGATTCCTCTTAAGGATTCTGCTCTGGACAGGTCAAACTATATTGTTTACCGCCATCATGAGGGTAATGTAGAGACCGTGGATACAACTGCAAATGGACAGGGTGAGTATATTGAGGTAGATCAGGAGAAGAAGATGCTTACGCTGCATGTAAAGAATTACTGTCTCTATGTTCTTGCAGCAGATCCTGCAGCCCCTACTCCAACGCCAACCGTTCCATCCGGTCCAATTTGGTATCCGGAACCGGTTGCCACACAGACAGCGGCGCCAACGGCAGAGCCGACCGAAGAGCCTCAGGTAACAGCAGAGCCAACGGTCGAGCCGACGGCAGAACCGACAAAAGAACCGGAGGCGACGGTAGTTCCAACAGTGGAGCCGACACAGGAGCCGCAGGCGACAGTCGAGCCGACAGCGAAACCGGAAAAAGTTGTTGTTAAGAAAATGCTTTTAGAGGCAACAAAAATCAAATCTACCTCGACAAAGCTTGTGTGGGACAAACTTCCGGATGCAGATGGATATGACTTGTATCAGTCAAAATGTAATACGAATACAAAGACATACAAGGTAAAATATGCGAAAACCTTTAAGTCAGGAGAGAAACACACCTATGCGCTGAAAGGTTTAAAGAAGGGCAAATGGTATAAGAACAGAATTTACGCCTGGAAGATGGTAGATGGAAAGAAAGTGATTATTGGCAAATCCCTGATTGTCCATCATTACCATAAGAAGAAAAATGACAAGTCCAAATGGGGTAACCCGACCGGTATTAAGCTCTCTAAGAAAAAGCTTTCTGTTGCTAAAGGCAAAACAGCCAAATTGAGTGCAAAGGCATTAGCCTCCGGGAAGGACATGGGCCGGCATGGAAAGAGAATCCGTTATGTGGTTTCCGACACAGCAATCGCCAGTGTGTCAGCGAACGGAAAAGTAAAAGGTAAGAAAAAGGGAACCTGTACCGTTTATGTTGTGGCACAGAGCGGATTGAAGAAGAAAGTAAAGGTAACAGTTAAATGAAAGAACGCTGGAATCGGATAAGATTAGGCGTTTGGATAACTGCATTTGCAGCAGCGGGAGTTTTGGAATACATCCAGTTGATGTATTCCTTTGACCTGCCGCAGATTATTTTGCTGATGCCGCTTATTGGCGCTTTGTGTTTTATTGTATTGCAAAAGGCCGGCTTTATTGCACTGGCCGGAACAGCAGTATTATCCTGTCTGTTTCAGGTTTTGGCAGGGGATACAAATGCTGTTATGAAGCTTTCTTTAAATGCATCGGATGTTTTGCATGTGATATTATACGTGTTGCCAGTCTGTCTTATTTTCGAGCTGCTCGGCATAGGGGCAGGCGCACTAATCCGTATATGTATCAAGTATAAGTGCAAAACGGCCCCCGGCATAATCTGTCTTTTTCTTGGCCTGCTTCTTGTAGCAGGACCGTATATAGCACTTTACCGCAATCCCCTGTATCCAATACAGGCGAGAGTACAGTTAAGCCGTTATGTGGAAGAACATTATACGGATTATGCGATAAGCAAAAAAAATATGTACTTTGATTTGAATACATCTTCTTATTGCTGCCGTGTTATTATGGCAGATGGCAGGATACGTCTCGCCCGTTTCGGGGAAGATGGAACCGTTACGGATGGTACATGAGAAAAAGAGTCTGGCTGATAGCTTTTGTCTATTGGTGCGGGCTCTTTTTTTGCTGTGGCTTACCCATTTTTATTGCAAAATAAACAGAAACTGTGTTATAATAAATTCGGTTTCGAAAAAATGATTTTTTTAAAGTTTTGAAAGTGGTGGCACTATGAAGACGATTATGAGAAAAAGGTATATGGACAGGATGAAAGATTTGAGAGATACGCCGGATATAAAAATTATTACAGGAATCCGGCGTTCTGGGAAGTCAAATTTAATGCAGGCATATATAAAATATTTAGCGGACAATTTTAAGGATATCAATATTATTTTTGTTGATTTCATGAACTTAGAGTATGAAAAAATAAAAGAGTACCATGCGTTGCACAAGTATATTGAGGACAGATATGAGGATGATAAGCAAAATTATGTTTTTGTGGATGAAGTTCAATTATGTCCCAAATTTGAATTGGCAATTAACAGTTTATATTCCAAAGGCAAGTATGATATTTATATCACCGGTTCCAATGCCTTTTTATTAAGTGCAGATCTGGTTACGTTATTTACTGGAAGATATATTGAAATTCATGTGTTCCCATTTAGTTTTAAAGAGTATTGTGAATATTATGATAATGAAGAAGATAAAGATAAGCTTTTTGAAGAATATTTTTTTAAAGGTGGATTGGCTGGTTCGTATGCTTACAGGACGGAATTAGATAGAGTAACCTATATCAAGGAAGTATATGAGACGATTGTAAACAGAGATTTAGTACAAAAATACAATTTACCAGATACACAGGTGCTTAGGCAGTTAAGTGAATTTCTGATGGACAATATAAGTAATTTGACCTCGCCAAATAAAGTAAGCGGTATACTGTCTGCCAATAAAGTGTTAACAAACCATGTAACAATAGGGAAATATATAAAGTATTTATGTAATGCATTTATTTTTTATGACACGAAAAGGTATGATATAAAAGGAAAGAAGTATTTAGAGACATCGGAAAAATTCTATATGTGTGACGTGGGAATCAGATATGCTGTTTTAGGGAATCGGAATATGGATTATGGACGTGCTTACGAAAATATTGTCTGTATAGAATTGCTTCGCAGAGGCTATGAGGTGTATGTAGGAAAGCTGTACCAGAAAGAGATAGATTTCGTTGCGCAGCGCGGAAGCGAGAAAATTTATATTCAGGTAAGTGATAATATTCTCAATAAAGAAACTTTTAAAAGAGAATATTCACCGCTCCTGCAAATTAAGGATGCTTTTCCAAAAATAATTATTGCGAGAACAAAGCATCCACAATACACATATGAGGGAATTGTGGTGATGGATATAGCAGAGTGGTTATTACAGGGGGATTAGATAGATCCTAACCCCCCTGTTTTAAAACTAACGTAATACCTCATCAATTGCTTTTGCGGCGGATTTTCCGGCACCCATAGCAAGAATAACCGTGGCAGCCCCGGTAACGGCATCTCCTCCGGCATATACGTTTTCGCGGGTCGTAAGACCGGAATCGTCCTTTGTAATCAGACAGCCGTGCTTATTGGCATCCAGTCCCGGAGTCGTGGAGCGGATAAGCGGGTTCGGGCTTGTTCCGATGGCCATAATCACACAATCCAAATCCAGCGTGAACTCGCTGCCTTTTTTCTCAATCGGGCGGCGGCGTCCGCTTTCATCCGGTTCGCCGAGTTCCATCTCAATGCACTTCATACCGCTTACCATGCCGTCTTCGTCCCCGAGAATTTCCACAGGATTGTTCAGGGTCTTAAAGATAATGCCCTCTTCTTCGGCATGTTCTACTTCCTCTTTACGTGCCGGAAGTTCATCCATACTGCGGCGGTATACGATATACACTTCTTCGGCGCCGAGACGCTTTGCGCTGCGGGCGGCATCCATGGCAACATTACCACCGCCGACAACAGCTACTTTTCTTGCGTGCTGGATTGGTGTCTTGCTGTCCTCCTTGTACGCTTTCATCAGGTTAATGCGTGTCAGGAATTCATTGGCCGAATATACGCCTTTCAGGCTTTCGCCCGGAATATTCATAAATCTTGGAAGTCCTGCCCCTGAGCCGACAAATACAGCCTCATTTCCCATTTCAAACAGCTCATCAATCGTGAGGATTTTGCCAATCACCATATTCGTCTGGATATCAACACCGATGGCTTTTAGGTTATCGATTTCTTTCTGCACAATTGCCTTTGGCAGACGGAATTCCGGAATACCGTATACCAATACGCCTCCGGCAAGGTGAAGAGCCTCGTAGATAGTAACTTTATACCCCATCTTTGCCAAATCTCCGGCAACGGTGAGTCCGCTCGGCCCGGCTCCGATTACAGCAACCTTATGGCCGTTTGGCTCTGGTTTTACAGGTGCCTCCGTGCTGTTTTCGCGGTGATAATCAGCTACAAAGCGTTCCAGCCGGCCAATGCCGACAGGCTCGCCCTTAATTCCACGGACACATTGACCCTCACACTGGTTCTCCTGCGGGCAGACACGGCCGCACACAGCGGGAAGGGAAGTGGATTCGGATAAAATGTTAAAAGCACCCTCCATGTCCTCGTTGGCAACGCGCTCAATAAAGGCAGGTATATCAATCTGTACCGGGCAGGCGCCGACGCATGGTTTGTTTTTGCAGTTCAGGCAGCGGCGGGCCTCATTTACCGCCATATCATAGGTATAGCCAAGGGCAACCTCATCAAAGTTTTTATTTCGGACGTCCGCATCCTGTACCGGCATGGGACACTTCTTTAAATCCATATTACGTTCCGCCATGATTACATGTCTCCCTTCTTTAGCAGATTACATGCCTCTTCGCGGGCATGTTTTTCAAATTCTCCATACATTGTGCCACGGTGCATTGCCTCGTCGAAGTCAACCTGATGGCCGTCAAAGTCAGGGCCGTCTACACAGGCAAATTTTGTCTCACCGCCAACGGTCAGACGGCATCCGCCGCACATTCCGGTTCCGTCAACCATAACAGGGTTCATGCTGACAACCGTTTTAATATCATATTTTTTCGTGGTAAGGCAGACAAATTTCATCATAATTAATGGACCAATGGCAATTACTTCATCATACTCATTGCCTTCCTGTATCAGTTTTTCAAGGGCATCCGTCACAAGCCCCTTTTCACCATAGCTGCCGTCATCTGTCATCATGACAAACTTATTGCTGGCAGCCTTGAACTCATCCTCAAGAATAACAAGATCTTTGTTTCGGAATCCCACAATGGCATGTACCTCAGCTCCCATCTCATGGAGTTTCTTTGTGACCGGATAGGCAATCGCACTGCCGACACCGCCGCCGACAACAGCGACTTTTTTCAGCCCCTCTGTGTGGGTCGGAACCCCGAGAGGACCGACAAAGTCATGAATATATTCCCCCTCCTGTAAAGTATCCAGTTCCATTGTTCCGGCGCCGACAATCTGATAAATAATAGAAACAGTACCGGCTTCCCTGTCGAAATCTGAAATAGTCAGCGGGATGCGTTCACTGTCTTCTTTTGCACGGAAAATGATAAACTGCCCCGGCTCTGCTTTTTTGGCAATTAATGGAGCATCTATTGTCATTTTGGCTACCGTAGGATTTAAGGATTTTTTTTCAATAATTTTGAACATAAAACAGTTTCCTCCATTCCATAATACATGAATATTGTCACGTAGCTTGTTCCATTCTAACACAATATGGCAAGAAAAACAATTCCTTAAAAAAATCCGCCAAAAATTGGTTCTTATATTGACAAACAAAGTTGAATGATGTAATCTTTACTTTAAGAAGTAGTTTTTAAAACTATGTGAGTAATTGATTAAGGAAAGGATGACAATTATGGGCATGGAAAAAGATTCAGTGGCAGCACCATTTATTGAAGTGGAGGAAGATGGAAATGGTGTATTGCAGTCAATTCATTTTAAGAATAGTGAGAATTTTAATTTTGCATTCGATGTAGTGGATAAGCTGGCAAAAAAATGCCCGGATAAGCTGGCAATGCTCCATATAGCAAGAGATGGCAGTGAGCGCTCTTTTACCTTTTATGATATGGCGCGCTATTCTTCAAAAGTTGCCAATTATCTGCAGTTTTTGGGAATCGGAAAGGGAGATAAGGTAATGCTTGTCCTGAAACGTCATTATCAGTTCTGGTTTGCGATTCTGGCGCTGCATAAAATCGGTGCAGTTGCGATTCCGGCAACCAATCTCCTGCTCAAGTCGGATTTTGAGTATCGCTTTAAGGCAGCGGATGTAGATGCCATTCTCTGCACGGCAGACGGGCCGGTTTCCAGAGAGGTTGATAAGGCGACACGCAGTTATAAGAAATTAAAGGTAAAAGTCATGGTTGGCGCAAGCCGCCCGGGCTGGCGCAGTTTTAATAAGGAAGTAAAATATTTTTCCAGTCATTTTTCACGTCCGAAGGGAGAGGCGGCGTTTTCGGCAGATGATCCGTCTATTATGTTTTTCACTTCCGGGACAACATCATATCCGAAAATTACCACACATAATTTCAAATATCCTCTGGGACACTATGTTACGGCAAAATACTGGCATCAGGTAGACCCTGACGGCATTCATTTTGCAATATCCGATACCGGATGGGGCAAGGCGCTCTGGGGGAAAATATATGGGCAGTGGCTGTGTGAGGCGGCTATTTTCACGTATGATTTTGATGATTTTGATGCCAAAGAAATACTTCAGATGATTGAGAAATATAAAATAACGACATTTTGTGCACCGCCGACCGTTTACCGTGTAATGGTTCACATGAAGTTAGACCAGTATGATTTATCTTCCCTGCAGCATGTGACCACAGCGGGGGAGGCACTGAATCCGGAAATTTTTGAGAAATTTAAGAGTAAGACAGGGCTTACTCTGATGGAGGGCTTTGGACAGACCGAGACAACGCTTACGATTGGTAATCTGGTGGGGACAGAGCCAAAACCGGGCTCTATGGGAAAACCGAGTCCGCAGTATGCCGTTGAGATTATGCTCCCGGATGGAAGTCTGGCACAGCCGGAAGAAGAGGGAGAAATCGTAATAAAGACAAAAGAGGAAATTCCGGACGGTCTTTTTATGGAGTATTATGGGGATGAGGAAAAAACACAGGCGGCATGGCATGATGGCTATTATCATACCGGCGATACCGCTTATTGTGACGAGGATGGTTATTTCTGGTATGTGGGGCGTACGGATGACGTGATTAAGTCCAGCGGTTACCGCATTGGACCTTTTGAGATAGAAAATGAGATTATGAAACTTCCTTATGTATTGGAGTGTGCCGTGACTTCCGTGCCGGACCCAATCCGTGGGCAGGCAATAAAAGCCAGCATTGTGCTAACGAATGGGGCCGAAGCATCCGATAGACTTAAAAGTGAGATTATGAAATCCCTTAAGAAAAATATTGCCTCTTACAAGTGGCCAAAGATTTTAGATTTCACGAAAGAATTGCCAAAAACCATTAGCGGCAAGATTCGGAGAAAGGAAATCAAGGAAAATGACTGGAATGAAAATGAGGACACAGAATAATTGTCTCGTTGTAACCGGAATGGGAGCAGTAACGCCAATTGGCATTGGTGTTGCGGAGTATTGGAAAAATCTGACAGAGGGAAAGTGCGGAGTCGGGACAATTACCCGCTTTGCCACGGAAGACCTGCCGGTAAAAATTGCCGCGGAGGTAAAAGATTTTGACCCGCTCTCCTTTATGTCCAAAAAACTGACCCGGGAAATGGATTTGTTTATGCAGTATGGATATGCAGCTGCTATGGAAGCGATTTCCCAGGCAGGGGATGGGATTGCGTCCCCGGAGCGTTTTGGTATTACGATAGGAACTGCGCTTGGAGGAATTGCTCCGATAGCGGAAACACAGGATGGAATCAGCAGGGGTGAGCACAAAAAAGTCAGCCCGCGTTTTGTCCCGAAAATTATCGGGAATGAACTGGCAGCGCAGATTGCGATAGAGAAGGGATACCATGGCCCGAGCCTTACGATAGGGACGGCATGTTCTTCTGGCGGTGATGCGATTAGCACCGCAGGAATGCTGCTTTTGAGCGGTCAGGCGGATGCCGTATTAGTGGTAGGGGCGGAATCTGCGCTATCACCACTGTTTATACGGGGACTCGCTTCGGCGCATGCGCTCTCGACAAACAATGACAATCCCCAGGCGGCCAGCCGTCCGTTTGATAAGGATAGAGATGGATTTGTAATCGGGGAGGGCGGCGGTGCCCTTGTCATAGAGACAGAGGAAAATGCCAAAAAACGCGGTGCCGAAATTTTGGCAGAATTTTCCGGATTTGCCAACAGTACGGACGGCTATCATGTGACTAGCCCGCACCCGGAGGGAACAGGTGCTGTTTTCTGTATGGAAAAAGCGATGGAGTACGCAGGATTAGCCCCGGAGGACATTGGTTATATTAACACCCACGGCACATCAACTCCGGTGGGTGACCCGATTGAGACAAATGCTATTGCAAAAGTGTTCGGAGAACATATATCAGATATGGCAGTTACATCAACAAAAGGTGCGACCGGACATATGATGGGCGCCGGCGGCATCACAGAAGCGATTGCCTGTATCCAGTGTATCCGCGAGGGAATTGTACCGCCTACTTTGAATCTTGACACACGTGACGAGAAGTGCGCAAAACTCTCTTATGTGCCGGGCAAGGCGATTAAGAAAGACGTGAGTGCGGCAATGAGCAATTCGTTCGGGTTTGGCGGTCAGAATTCCAGCGTTATTTTTTCAAAATATAAATAAGAATCAAAACCACAGAGCGTTTGTTTAATAACGTGTAGGTGGCGGTATCATACTGTTTTCTGCCCTTGTATCGCTCCCGCAAAAATATTGTTTCCTTTGGCTGCCAAAACGCCGTCCGAGCATTGCCTGAGATGTCTGCTGTCCTGTTTCCTGTTTTTGCAGCACGTTTGCATTAGAGCCGCCACGCATCGGTACTAATGCACCACCGAAATAAAGCATATTTATACTGCGGTCAGATGCGAAGCATCTGCCTATTGGTGAGGGCTATATAAAAAATAGTAGAATTTTTCTCTCCCGTACAAGCTGATTTTAGGTCGGTTAAGGAATTGAAAAACGCCGGGAAGCCGCATAAACACTATGTTTTTGCACGCTCTCGGCTTTCTCTGCTTTCGGCGGCTCGGTTTTGTCTTGTCAATCTTCTGTTGTAAACAGGGCGTTGATCGCCCCGTGGTGTTGGTCTGAATGTTGTCGCTCATGTTCCTCCTTGTTAGGCAATGTGTGCAAGCACACATAAAAAAGACGCATGGTTTACA
>DKUB01000002.1 GCA_002490465.1 Lachnoclostridium sp. UBA7215 | reverse complement strand
CCCACCATCATGCCAGAAGCCTCAAATTTTTGCACACTTAACAAATATTATATCACCATTCCACCAAAAATCAAACCTCATAGATATAGTTTTAACTAAAATCAGACCTTTCAATGCGTTATTGAAAGGCTAAACGATACATAAACTATACTTAGGAGGTTCAGTCGGCATGGAAAATACTACTATGGCAGCCATAGGCACCAGAATAGCAGAGGTGCGCCGCTCCCATAAGGTTACGCAGGAAGCCTTAGCCGATATGCTCGGTGTCAGCCCAAAACATATCAGCCACGTTGAAAATGCCACTTCCTGCCTCTCTTTAAAAGCGATCATTCAGTTCTGCTCCATCTTCGACTGCAGCATGGATTACCTTATCTTTGGCAAACAAAATAACGAGGCTCTTTCAAAGCTGCCTGATGAAATTGTAAAAATATTAAATACCGGAAGCAATGAAGATATAGCCCGTTTAAACCGTTATCTGCAAGTCTACGTTGAAATACAGAACAAGTAAGAGCGGCACACAATGTAAAACAGGGCAACACCTTTCTCATGGGGTGCTGCCCTGTTTTATCCCTTTTACCATAACTGCCCCATACCAGACTTATCCGTTTCCGTTAATTATACCATCCTGAAAACAAGCTTTGGTATGTTGCCAACACACAATTATTTATTTCACTACTATTTTTCAAGCCACCCACCTATGGCAGAAGCCATAATCAGTATGACAACCGCCAATAAAATACATTTCAGCGGATAGCTCCGCAGCCCTCTTGACTTTTCCAGCCATTTCATGCGGCTTCGTATCTGAAAAATATCAAATACGAAAAAGAACAAAAATACATAATATAGCACAGATACCGCTAACCAAATGCTGACTCCTGTTCCTGCAGCGATCACTTCCGGCAACGCTGCCGCTATGCACACCAAAAGGAATGCATAGATTGTTCCAGCCAATACCATCTTCCATACCGTAAAGGAACGAAAGCCCGGTATCTGCCGCAGAATATGGGGTGCGTGCGGATGCCCCTGCGGAAGATATGAGCGCAATGCCTTTCTCAACGCTCCTGCACTCCGGTAACGCCTCGCCGTATCCATTTGGAGACACCGCCTTACCACATATGCAATCGAGCCTTTCGCAAGGCACTCATGCGGCAGTTTCCCCGTCAAGAGTTTATTCAGCAGAACGCCCGCCGAATAAATATCCGCCTGTGCGTCTGTCTGATGAAATCCGAACTGTTCAGGTGCGGCATATCCCTGTGTCCCAAGGATTTCCGTATCTGCATCCCTCCCTGTCTTATGTGTCCGTGCAATATCAAAGTCTATCATATACAAACGTCCATCCGGTGTTATTATGATATTACTGGGCTTTATATCCCTATGTACCAGCCCCGCCTTATGGAGCTTTTCAAGCGCCTCGCATAACTGCGTAATATATAACGCAGCCAGTGGTTCAGGCATCTTTTCTTTCTCCTGCAGCATTTCTTCCAGCGTATTCCCTTCAATATATTCTTCCAGTATCTCATATTGTCCGTTCCCTATATCTGCGATACTGTAAATTGCCGGAATATACTGTCCTGCCATATCTTTCAGCCGCCCATAGATTTCTGCCTGTCCATTCCCGACAATCCTGCGGACAACCAGCCTGTCAGAAGCAGTTTCACGCAGCAGCGTCACATCTGAATGCCGCCCAAGCTGCATAACCTCTGAATATTTCTCCGACATAACCTCTCTCCTTCCCTTGCGCTTTTTCCCGTTCTGCCTTACTATTATCATATCACAACTTCTAAAAATGAGGTATCGCTATTATGGATAAAAGCACAGATGAACTGATGAACACCCTGCACAGCAAACCGGACGCAGACCGCTATTTAAAAGAAAATGATAATGAACTGCTCCATATGACATTAACGGAGCTTTTAATAAGCTATCTGATTTCCAAAAATCTTGAAAAAGCTGATGTAATACGGGGTTCCGGCTTAGACAGGACGTATTCCTACCAGATTTTTAACGGACTTCATAAGCCAAGCCGCGACAAACTGCTTTGTCTGGCTTTCGGGCTGCATCTGACCGTACCTGAAACGCAGCAGCTTTTAAAAACTGCACAGATGGCTCCCTTATATCCCCGCATAAAGCGTGATGTCCTTATTTTGGAAGCTCTTTTTCAGGGAAAAGATATTGGCTGCTGTAACCGCAATTTGGAGAAGCATGGGGAAGCTGCTCTCCAATAAGCAGGACTGCACCCCTTACAGAGTACCGTCCTGCTTTATTGCGCCTTATTTTATGCCATATCTTCCAAAAGCTCCCGTTTGTACTTGTACAGACTCTTTCTTGAAATCCCCGCCTGCCGCATGGTTTCCGCATCTGACAGGGAACCTCCAAACGACTTGTTATGTCTGCGGATAATTTCTTTTGCCGCTTTCGCTTTTTGGGTTTCATAAGTTGCCCCTTTGGGCTGCCCGATCTGCTTTCCGTTCAGTCTGGCTGTTTCAATTCCTTCCTTTGTTCTCTGGTGCAAATCCGATACTTCCTTTTCAGCCTGTTCAAAGGCAAGCCTGATCTGTTCTTTCGCAAGCTCCATTAAATAGTGGTTGACTCCTTCCAGTATCAGGTCCACCTTATCGCCTGTAAGCGCTATCTGGTTCGCCATTGCCTTTTGATAGGTTTCCGTATTGATATGCGGCTCTTTCAGAAATACAAGCGATATGCCCTTACGGAATAGCTTTTCATAAAGTTTATAACCATCCTCCGCATCTCTGCTCATACGGCTTACTGAATCAAAAATAATGGTATCGCCTGACTGCACCTTATCAAGTATCTTATCCAGCTCCTTTCTTCCCTGAAACTTTGTTCCAGTATAAACTTCTTTCACGATAAGCGCATTTGGGAACGTAGATTGTATGTTCCTTACCTGTCTTTCTATGTTCTGTCTGCCTGTCGAGATACGGCAGTATCCGTATTGTCTGCTCATGCCGCCAGTTCTCCGGCTTTGCAGTTTTCATATTCCGGCAGGTCAGACAGGGAATCATGGTCTACCGAAAACGCATTTCCCTCCGGCGAAAAATGCAGATATACTTGGCTATCACCGCACACATGGAATACTGCATCAGGGGGAATATGTTCTTTCAGGTATTCGCAGAACTGACCTACGGTTACATTCACCCCATGTTTCCAATATCTAGCATCATATTCATTCACAACCTCCATCCTCCTTATCTTCCGTATATTCAAGAATATCCTCCAATCCGTATCCTGTTTCTTCCAAAAGGATATTTAACGCAATCTCAATCGCCTCGTCATATCCCCGGCTGTAATCATCTTCCGCACCACAGCCTCCGGCATTGTGTATTCTCTTGGCAGCTCTCTTAACAAGCCGCCCCGATACAAAATCTTCATCAGCAGCCGTATCCGCTTCCCTGCCGAACATACCGCCATTGGCATAATGCCGCTGTATTTCGCCCCAGTCGTAATCCTGTTCAATCTGGCTCTCCGTATTGTTTTCAGGATAGAGCATAAAATACCCTGCCAGTTTTCCAGCATTGTGGAGCGCAGCCACCTCCTTCCATTCGATAACTTTCATTTTTGACCATTCATAAGCCATACAAACACCTCCGTTTTAAAATTTGTGTAATTCTGACGATCGCTAGAAGTAGCACCGTCTTATCACCGGATTTTAATAAAATCCAGTTAGATTTTACCACTTTTTTTGCAACGTCAGATTTGCCACCTCAAAAAAACATTCCGGCAGAGCAGCCGGACTTTTCCAGTCCGACCGCTTACCGATAATAAATCCAACTGTCATGCCGCTATCTTTAGTATGCCCTCATTTCTGTCATATCTGTAAACGTGATCCGAAAGCCGATCCTCTGCA
This sequence comes from Lachnoclostridium sp. UBA7215, assembly GCA_002490465.1. Classification (GTDB taxonomy): domain Bacteria; phylum Bacillota; class Clostridia; order Lachnospirales; family Lachnospiraceae; genus Eubacterium_F. The sequence goes on along the minus strand of DKUB01000002.1, from coordinate 4,101 downwards.
TCTACCTGAGTTGCGTTTACCTCGCATACCATACCTGCAAGCTCCGTATATTCCGGCGCATGATCTGACGGGATGATAAGCGTTTCATGTACCGAGCTTGGAAGTACGATAAAATCATCCGCAAGTTTCTCACTGATTCCCCGCAGGGTATTGGCATCCAGAAGCTCAGCAGCCCCGAAAGTCCTTCTTCCGTTTGTAAGGACATACATCTTCACGTTTGCCACCTCCTCACATTCAAAAAGATTTATCCCATCCGGCATGATGCCGCAAAGCAGCGTTTCCATATCCATAAAATGCGGCTCTCCATCTGAACGCATATTTGAAACTGCCATCTGGTACAGGCTTTCTTCATCCTGTCCCCACATCTCCATATAATTATTCTGGATCAGGATTGACAGCATTCCCCCAACCTCTGCATTTCCATCTATTTTTATGTAATAGGCTACCGCCAAATCCAAAAGATGCCTGTGCGGAATGATTTTAAGAGCCTCCCTGTTCATTTCCGCATTGATTAACTTTGCATAAATGTGATTTTTAATCACATCCCACTGCAGAAAATCAGCCGTATTGATGTCCTGCAAATCGTCCCTGTGTTCCATGAGCTGACGATATACAATTTCAGCAGCCTCGCCACTTTCCAAACGTCCGTTTCTGTATTCCTGGTAATAGCTGTTCAGGTTTACACATGGACCGCCATTACTCTCCGGGCTGACCGTGGAAATTCCAACCATCTTCACACCATTGTTCTTTGTGTTTCTGGTCAGCCATGCGCTGAATGCACCGTCCGCTTTTTCCCTTACCGCTGCCAACACAGCATTTGCAAATTCCTCCAACTGCATCATATTACCTTTCCTCCTGCTACGCTGCCTTTACAGATTTTGTTCTTGATAAGGCAAGCATCACCTTGTTATAAGTGTCCTCGTTCATTGTTTCCGGCGTCTTTATCTTATAGCGGCTCTGAACTGCCTCCATCTCCACGCCTGTCCTGTCAAGCTCCGCCTGTAAGGAAGCCATCTGCTCTTTGGAAATGCTGTTCTTTTTCTGCTCTTTTTCCGCTGTTTTTGATGCCTGTTTCCCTTTATTGGTGTTTTCTGCAGCAGCTTTCGCTTTCAGTTCATAAACAGACTGCCCCTTATCGTTTACAATCACAAGGGCATTGATTTCCCTGTCCTCGTTATACTGGATAGAATAGACAGAAAAGCGGTCATTACAGTAATAACGCATCTCCCCATTCTGCCCGGCTTTTGCCTGTATCGCTGCCTTTCCTGCCGGAATCCATATAAAGGGCGCGGAATATAACTCACGCCCAATTCCCCAGTTAAAGCAAGCCCTCTTAAAACTGTCCGAAGCCTGCGATTTCTCTTTTTCCGTATATCCGGTAGTGCCTACATCCTGCTTTGACACCCATACGCCGGATTCCTTATCATAGATTTCTACCGTACAATAAAGATTCCCGTCTATGCACTGATGGCTCCGCTTCCAGCCGAATGCACCGAATGTTTCATCAAGGATGCGCTGGTCTACCCTCGCATCCTTATAAAGAAGTAAACTCAGACCGTTCTCTTTGATGACCGCTATCCGGCACTCAATCTCATTCGCTTTAAGCAGCCTTATTAAATTCTGTTCCATCTGCGCCCTCCTTTCCGCAAGCCGGAGCGTTTATCTTTGCTATTGCCCCCAGCTCACCGCTGATATATGCTTTCAGTTCATCAAAAACACAATCCTCTCTTGTAAGCCATTCCTGATATAAAAAATCCAATATACCAAAGTTCTGATAAAGCAGCCCCCGCACCGTGTCCTCGTCCAGTTTCTCCATATCCTCCAGCAATATTTCATAGGAATTAACAAAAACTTCGATTTTATACGAAGATTTATAAACTTCCTCTTTTGATTGCCGGAGAATAGAATCTTTAAAAAGCTGCAGTTCTATATGCAGACGCTTCAACAACAAATCTTTCAGTTTCTTTAAATCCATAGAAATAACCATGCCTTTCTCACAGCCTGCGGCATTTGAGCCGCAGGCACAAATTCGCCTGTGAAAAATTTATTTTTCACAGTACCGCTTTCTTACGCCGCCTTTACTTCAAACCGCCTGTAATGTGACGCCTTTCCATAATCCGCATAGATTTCCGGCTTCTCTGTTTTAATGCGCTGTGAATCAAGCCTTACAGAATCAATATTGCCCCATGATACACGGTAATGGTCGCTGGTCGCATACTGATTCTCGCCCATGAACAGCTTCACTTCCTGCTCAATCTGCTTCTGTTCCGCCTGCAGTTCCGCTATAAAGCCGAGTATTTCCTCACGTCTGTTTAACTTTTCATCAAACCCGACAAGTTTAATGGCGCTCGCTTTTTTGGCAGTATGGAAATACTGCTCGATTACCTCATCACAGGCTTCGCTCCCATCCGGCGGTGGGATTGTTCCCGGAACAACATGGTTATTCCAGAAATCTTCTTCTATTCCAATCAGACGGCTTATCAGTTCATCATCCCACTCTAACCTGCGGTATGTAAATTCCCTGCCTAAAATAACCGCCGCAATGTACCATGTACGCTTTCCCGTAACCGCCATGTAATGATAACACTGCATGACATAATGAAGCGGAATATTTCCGTCTGCCCACTTATCCGCATTATAGGCGCTCGCCGTCTTGCATTCCAGCCCCGCCTCCTCACCGACTACCAGACGGTCAACATCTGCAATCATAAACGGATGCTCCTTACTCCGGTACATGAAATTGGACTTCCTGACCTTTAATCCGGTCGCCTCCATGAACCGCTGCGCAACATAATCTTCCAGATCGTGACCGATACGGATAGCCTCGTTGTCCTGTTCCTCCACTTCCTCGCTCGTTTTGTCATGGAATACTTTCATTGCGCTGCTGTACGGATTCACACCGCAGATTGCCCCTGCATCAGAACCGCCGATACCCGCCTTTCTTAACCGCAGCCATTCCATATTATCAACTCCTGCCAACGATATTTTCTCAAACATGATAAATCTCCTTTCCTGCAAAGACACAAATAATAAGGATGGCTAAGATTAGAACAATCCCTACCATCCCATTTACTGTTATGATTCACTTTTTTTCATTACTTACAACCGCTTTCTAATCTAAGGCTTTCTGCTTTATAGCATATATGTATTTTCAGATTCCGTTTCGTGATATACAATTTCCCTGACTGTGACCATAAGACCAAAAGAATCATTTTGAATCCCCAAATACACACATTACCTTTCTGCAGAAAACCCAAGACAGAAAGCCCTATTATCCATAACCGACACCACCTCCCCCAGCTTGAAATTATCCAAAGCTTACCGGCATAGTTTTAAGCAGCCTTTACAAGCTGGTATGCCTTGTCGATAAGCGGATTACCGTCAACGGTACGGGCAAACAGGTTTTCATTGTAATTCGCTGTCCTGCGGAGCGGATTGCTGTGTGTCGCAAAATCAGATACCGCATTGATGAAACGGTACGCATTGTTTCCCACTTTCTGCAGATCAGGAGCATCATAATACCGCTTCTCCATATCCTTACGGAGCCGGATGATATTCTTCTGCTGTATCGGCGTAGGTTCTTTCTCCATTGGAAGCAGCAGCTCAATATACTCTTTCACCTGATCGTCCGTCATTTTCTGTCTGCGGAGCTGTTCAAACTCAATGCCGAGGCAGTCCATGTATTCCTCCGCCATGAAAAGCGTATCCTTCGCCTCCTGTATCTTGCCCTGAATGTTGCCTGTGTGGATCATGCTGAAACTTCTCTTAGCTGTGTTCAGTGCCAAATTCAGGGTATTGTTGCACACCACCCTTACCGGGGTAATGGCTACCTTTACAGAGCCGGAGCCGTCGTGTGTATTGCTGAATACAAGATAGGGGCTGATCCGTTCCCCTGCAATGATGTATTCCCTCGGAAGCCTTGCAAGCAGCCAGACTTTCTTCCCCTCCTGCAGTGATCCGGCTGTTTCATAGCGGACGCCTTTTCCAAGCAGTTCATCCGTAAAGCTGAATGCATCCGTATTCTGCACCACCTTGTAGCGGTCGGATACCACACCCAGAACTTTCCTGTCAGAGCTCCTCACATTTGCCTTATATCCTTTT
>DKUB01000095.1 GCA_002490465.1 Lachnoclostridium sp. UBA7215 | reverse complement strand
CAGGATGCACAGCCACCGCTCGTCAGCCTCCCTTATTTCCTTCATATCCGCCATGTCTTGATTCAGTTTCCCCATCAGCGCAGACCTGTTTGGTGCGACTTTGGCGACCTCGCTTTTCCGCAGGGCGAGGAACTTATTCCCCATATAGACATTCTGCGCCGCATCCTCCCTGGCATATTCCGTTATCTTCTCCCGGAGGGAATCAGACAGCTTCCAGTCTTTCTTAGATGATGTCTTTCCTGTCTTTCGGATGCCTGCCTGATGGCTTTTTGCTATTCCTGTAATATCCATTTCAATTTCCTCCTATCCGGTTGGAAACCGGGCACCTATGAACACAACACGCCTAAAAGTGATTTGTACCTTTCCGTCTCATTTTTTATATCTTCGGCGGTGACACCGTAATACAAATATATCTTTTTATACAGTTTCCTTAACTGTTTCATGGTTTTCTTATCCCCGCTGAATGAACCGTCAAGCACCTGCCAGACAGTTTCCACCCCTATCTGCATACGGTCATTCTCTGACCATTTAATCTCATATATGTGAAAATCTAATGGGAAGATGTCATCTGCAATTTCCGCTGCCATCTTCTCCCGTTCCTGAATCTTTTCACAAAATGCTTTTAATGCTTCGACATCTTCCCCTTCGGGCGGCTCCAAATTTATCAGCTCCCCAAGCAAATCTGGGCGGTGACGCATGATAAGTGATGCCTTTAGGGACTGCTTCTGCTCCAGATAATTATGAGACTGTTGCGAAACCTCCACAGCGCTATGCTCCCGTTTCAACCATTCCATGACTTCCTCCAGCGTATGAGGATTGGCAGTGATCCGCTTTTTTAGTCTGTTCCTTTTCAATTTGCGGAAGTAATTCTGTATGCGTGTTGTAAGCTTTACCTTGCCGTCTTTTCCTACAATAAAAATACTTGTAGGCCCATCTGCTCCGCCTATAATGGATACACTGCCTGCGCCCTTTCCCATATCTACATCTCCCATTCAAAAAATAAATCCTGCTCCCCGATTCCCCAATCTGCCGGAATGCCGGGGATGCCTGCCCTGCCCGTCCTCTGTGGCTTATTCGGGATATTATTTTGTGACCTCTAAAATATATTGATATGCAAATTCGATTCCATCACAAGTCAGATTTTCACACATATGTGGTGGATCATTCTCCGAAAAACCCGTAGGGCGTAGTTCAAAACATCTTAATGAGCCAAATGCTTTCTCAAAAGCTGATGCAAAATTATAACAGGCAGATACTATTTCGTTTTCTGTCTTTCCCAATTTATGAAGATATATCCCTATAAACATAAGTGTACCTTCAACTATTCCACACTGCGCTCTATACCCTCCGGCGCCATGCAATCCAACAGCAGACCAGATTGTTTGCGGTTCAACAGCAGTTTCAAATAATTCAGTTAAACAAATGATTGTTGTTCTCGCACAGTTTATATCATCGTTCCAGTACAATTCATGTACCCGGTTCTTTATACGTTCTTTCATAATATGTCCTCTCCCTGCTCCCCGAACTGGGGAAGCCTGCCCTGTCAGCCCTCTGTGACTTATTAGAGATATACGTCTGCAGGATTTATCTCTTATTCATGAAATCCCAATATGCCTGCATACTGTACTGGTAATATGCCGCAGCCTTCTTCTGGCTTAACAGATTCATATCGCTTATGGCATTCCTGAACATATCCATGAAATCCCGTCTGTCATTTAGTCCCATGTTCCCTGTCCCCATCGGAAGGGAACTAAAGCCATTCTGCTTCTCCACACCTGTATATGCTTCCAACGCCCTCATCTCCACGATTGTCGCAGATTTCGGATTGATCTTGTTGATATGTATGGTCTGCTCAAATTCATCCCCATTCTCATCAACTCCTTTTGCAACCACAGTCGGATCATCATCTGTTGAACCTTCCGCATACTTGATGTAGAAAGACAATCCTGAACCATTCCCACCGGAATACAGCATATCATCTGTTTTCATATAGACAATATGTCCTTTTTTGCCTGCCACATTGTTTACCGACTCTGCAAGACTCTTTCCTGCCGTATTCTGCTGTGCTTTTCTTGCTCCCTGCCATGCCGGATATCCTGCTGCCCCTATTCCATTTACACTCATTTTTCAAGTCCTCCATTATCGTCAATTTTTTTTTATATTGCGGCCCCTCTGTCATTCAGAACCGCTCCTGCTCCCTCAATATAAGTCCGAACAGTTTATTGTTCCATGCAAAGGCGCTTTATCTACGTTCCACGGTCAAATTTCATGTCGTCCTTCACCTCCTTTCCCTGCTCCCCGATTCCCCAATCTACCGGAATGCTGGGGATGCCTGCCCTGCCCTTGTCCGACTGTGGATTATCGGGGATATGCTGTCCGATGATTACTTTTCTTTCTTTATATTTTTCCGAATAATCAGTTTCGCAATAACCGCCACTGCCACAAAAATAAGCATAACTATGCCATAAACAAAAACACTTGTATACCACGGTGCTGATTGCATAGCATATAAATCACAATGTGTCCTATAATCCCAAAACGCATATATTCCGTGACCAATGAAAACTCCTACAAAAGAACCGATTACTATATTTATAATTTGATTCAGTTTCTTTAACATCAAAATACCTCTCTTCCAACTGCCGTCACCGACTCTCACATCGGAATTATATTATTTTTTCTTTTCAAATACTCCCCAAACACATACAGTAATCCCAACCATAGCAACACATAAAGATATGATAAGCGGAAGTTCCGCATCATATCCTTGTATCAATCCCTACAATCCAGATACTCCATTACCATACACATCATTGACCGTTGCCAGTACCATAAGTGCTATTGAATAAATTACGCCTATTAAAGCTATCACTGCACCACAAAATATTTTTTTCATAATATGCTCCTTATTTAGTCTACCGTTCCCGTCATACACATGGATGGCAGAACCCGTACCTTCCGACTGGAACTTAGCCTTATACGACTCCCCGAACAGCAGGCGCAGCCACCTCTCGTCATCCTCCCGTATTTTCTCCATGATACATTGTTCTGATAATAATTCTGCCCTATTCCATTTACGCTCATTTTTCAAGCCCTCTATTAATTTCTATGATTTTTAGTATTGCGGCTCGTCTGTCATTCAGAACCGCTCCTGCTCCCTCAATATAAGTCCAAGCAGTTTATTACTTCATGCAAACATACTGCCTAACTTCCCTTGTCAAACTTCATGACAAACACCTCCCTTCGCTGCTCTCCCGTTCAGAGCCACCCCTGCACCCTTGCAGTCCGCAGAGGTTTATGCGCCTCTGCGGAATAGGGTGTAAGGATTATATTTTCACATCCAACCCTTTCGCTGTGCCGGATTTCCCGGACACCATTGATGTGATGCTCTCGTCAGCGAAAATCTCATCCAGTACATCTGATGGTATCGGTTTCCCATTCGTCCAACCCGGCACTTTTTCCTTAACCGCAGCAGTTACTGCG
>DKUB01000093.1:4573-4724 GCA_002490465.1 Lachnoclostridium sp. UBA7215 | reverse complement strand
TAGATACGTTACCAGAGTTTTAAAGCAGTAAGCCATATGCTGTATGGTTTCCCTCAGTTTTTCGCCGTTACAGTCTGGAACGGTTAACACTATATGATATAGAGAATCCTTATATTGTTCCAAGTACGGCAGGAAACGGTTTTGCAGTAAC
>DKUB01000093.1:0-4199 GCA_002490465.1 Lachnoclostridium sp. UBA7215 | reverse complement strand
CTTACATGACTGGCTTCATAGGTTTCCATAGACCAGAATCGGTTACAGTTTTCCAGACGGTTCTTCCGTTCCCTTATTACATGGGCTTCATAGGGCGACAGGCGTTTCTTTACAATACCGTTTGCAAGTAGTTTTAGGTAGTTCATAACCATTTCCTCATTCCGTTTTGCGTTTCCCTGTACCTTTCCCATATGGCGTTTTGTTACTTCCTTTACGACAGGCGTATGTTCCGTGCTCTCCATGTTTACAATCCCTCCATTTCCTTTTGTTTTAGTACGCTTAACTCTAATAGAGAATAGATAATTATATAGGGGTGCGCCGCCTGTGATTAACAGGTGTTCTGCAATCGGCTTTGAACCCCTACCATCACCCCTAACCCCTTGACGCACACTGGATTTTATGATATATATTGAACTGGTAGAGTATGAGAAACGTGACATAATGTGACAGGACGGGATTGTATGAACGTGATGAAAATTCGGTTTATAGTGTTCCGATTTAACGTATAATATGTGGAAGTAGGAAAGGGAGGTAACATATGAGTGGTGCAGAAATTGCATTTCCAAATCTGGGGATTGAGATTTCTTACCTGCCAAAGGGAATTTCTATTGCCGGGTTTACCATTGCTTTTTACGGGATTATTATTGCATGTGGAATGATTTTTGGACTTTTGCTTGCCAGATGGCAGGCAAAACGTACCGGGCAGGATCCGGATATATATATGGATTACGCATTATTTGGCATTATTTTTTCCATTATAGGGGCGAGGCTGTATTATGTGGCATTCAGCTGGGACTCATATAAGGATAATCTGTGGCAGATATTTAATATCCGTGGCGGCGGAATGGCATTATATGGTTCTGTGATTGCGGCGACAATAACGGCGGTAGTATACTGCCGTATAAAGAAATATAAGTTTTTATTGTTTGCCGATACGGCAGTGGGGGGACTGATTTTAGGCCAGATAATTGGTCGTTATGGAAATTTTATGAACCGTGAGGCATTTGGGGAGTATACGGATTCTCTGTTTGCTATGCGTCTTCGCGTGGATCAGGTTGCGGCCTCTACTATAACGGATACCATGAGAGATAATATTATAGATCATAATGGGGTACAGTATATTCAGGTACATCCTACTTTTTTGTATGAGTCCGTATGGAATTGTTTCGTTCTTCTTATTATGCTGTTCCGCACAAAAAGAAAGGCATTTGACGGAGAGATTTTTCTAATATATCTGGTTGGCTATGGAATTGGCCGTGCTTGGATTGAAGGGCTTCGCACAGACCAGCTGCAAATCGGAAGCACTGGTATTGCGGTGTCTCAGGTGTTATCGGTTGTGATTGCTGTCTTTGGAATAGTGTGCTGGATTATCCTGTATCAAAAGGCACGCAAAAAGAGAAAAGCGGAGATATAATAAAAATAAACTGTGAGTTGTGAAACAACCAACCTATATAGTTGGTTGTTTTTTTGTGTCCGTATGACTACAATAATGGTATCAAGCTTGATGAGATCAATTCACTCATGCGTGCGCTTGGCTCATTGCGTATGCGGGAATAAATTATGCAGGAGGTGTAGTGTGAAAAATAATGCTGATGCAATTATTTTTCACAATGCGAACATAGTTCGCATTGGCTATTTGTGCCGGAGCGTCACAAATAAGCCTTGATGGCAGAGGAGAGAATCGCAATGCGGCAAGTCTGCCGCATATGCGAATTTCTCCTCTCCTCCGTCGCATACGCTCCAGAATGGAGGTAATTATGGCGTTAGAAGGTTTTGGAGACAGGATAAAAGCAATCCGTCAGGAAAGAGGATTTACACAAAAACAGCTCGCTAATCTTTTAGGAGTAACAGAACAGGCAGTATCAAAATATGAAAGGGGAAATAGTTATCCGGATATCACTATGTTAAATGGAATATCAGAGGTTTTGGACTGCTCTCTGGATTATTTGTTTCAATATGAGGCAGGGAAGAGAAATCTGGTAAAACAGGATAGTCTTGAGCGTAAAACAGAGATAAACAGACAGCTTCTGCCGGATATTATTGTCTTGAAATTTGCTGAAAAATTAGTGCCGGTACTATTAGAAGAAAGCAAACAGGGATTTCCTCATATCAACGAAATACGACAGCAGATGGCCAGGCATTGGGGGGTAATCATTCCGCCAATCCGTGTGATGGATGAGTTTTCACTGGAGGAGAGTCAGTTTGAAATCTGCATTCATGGCGTATCGGTGTATAAGGGTACATCGGAAACGTTGGATGAAAATGGATTGGTTCAGATTTTACAACAGTTAAAGAGCACAATACTCCAGAATATTGGGCAGGTGCTCAACAATCAGAGTGTTTATTATATGGTGGAAAATCTAAAGGATAAATATCCGTATGTAGCAGAGGGGATTGTCCCGGAAATAATTTCTTATTCAAGGCTGCGCCAGGTGATTATTTGTTTATTAAAAAATGGATATACGGCAAGCCCATTAATACGGATTATAGAAATTATGGAAGAAAGTACAGTAGATATAGACGCAGATGAACATGCCCGTCTCGTAGGGGAAAGTCTGGGTGAAGGATTTAAATTAGAAAATTGGGTAAAATAATTGCGGTATAGGAAACGCCTCTGAAAAACTGTCGGAGATGGTCTTTCAGAGGCATATGTCTTTTTGGATTTATTTCTGCATGGGGGCAATTTCTTTTTTATATATATGCCGGAAGAATATGGTACATATGATGACAGAAGCAACCTCGGCGCAAGGAAAACAAATCCAGACATAATTCAATTCCCCCAGACGGGAAAAGAGGTAAGCAACCGGAATCAGTACAACTAACTGCCGCAAAATGGATACATACAGACTAAGCATCCCATGTCCCAGTGCCTGGAACATAGAAGAGGAGATAATACAGTATCCGGCAAACAGGAAACTCAGGCTGATAGTGCGGAGCGCCGGAACACCAATGGCAAGCATGTTTTCCGAAGCATTAAATATTTTTAACAGTGTAGATGGAATTGTCATAAATACAACCAGTCCAATTAACATAAGGGAAACGGCATAAAAAATACTGAGTTTTACAGTCTTCATAATGCGGTCCGGTTTTCGCGCACCGTAATTGTAAGCAACAATTGGGACCATGCCATTGTTCAGGCCAAACACAGGCATGAATATAAAACTCTGCAGTTTGAAATATACGCCAAATACGGCAGTTGCCGTCGTAGTAAAGGAAATCAGAATCTTATTCATGGCAAAGGTCATAACACTTCCGATGGATGCCATAATAATGGAAGGGATACCTACGGCATAAATTTCCAATATAATTCGCTTGTCCGGGAGAAGTCCGCGGAATGACAAGTGCAGCTCCGTATTTTTTTTCAGATTTAATATCAGCGCAAGTATACTGGCAATAATCTGACCAACAACTGTGGCAGTTGCAGCGCCGGCCACTCCCATTTTGGGAAAGCCCAGAAGACCGAAAATCAGGATGGGGTCTAAAATAATATTTATAATAGCACCAGTGCCCTGTGTTATCATAGTGTAAAATGTCTTGCCGGTAGACTGTAGAAGTTTTTCCAATGTAACTTGTCCAAAAACACCAAAGGAAGCGACCAAACAAATGCTAAGATAGTCAACGCCAAACTGGATAATTTCTTTATTTGTTGTCTGTGCAGCAAAAAATGTATAGGAGAGGAAAAGGCCGAGCAGGGCAAATACCACATAGCTGCATATGGCGAGAAAAATGGCATTATTCGCTACTTTATCTGCTTTTTTAAAATTTTGCTCCCCTAAACTTTTTGAGAGCAGGGCGTTTATACCGACGCCTGTACCTGTAGCTACGGCAATCATCAGGTTCTGTGCCGGGAAGGCCAAAGAAACAGCAGTCAAGGCATTTTCGCTAATTTTTGATACAAACATACTGTCAACAATGTTATAAAGTGCCTGGACCAGCATAGATAAAATCATTGGTACTGACATAGAAATCAAAAGTTTGTTTATAGGCATAACGCCCATTTTATTTTCTTTTTGTTCTGTATTTTCTGTCATGAAAATCCTCTTTTCTATCATAAAATATATCTTTTTTGGCATCCCGCCTATTATATGATAATAAAAAATAATTGTCAATAAAGATTGCCCGCGCTATTCAGAAATGTAGTAATGTGCCCTTGTGCGGAGCGAATTTGCCTCCGACAAATTTAAGAGGCCCGCGCTTTT
>DKUB01000014.1 GCA_002490465.1 Lachnoclostridium sp. UBA7215 | reverse complement strand
GAAAAATTTATTCTCTCTATATTCAAAAACAACCTCAAGCTGTGAATTTTCTGTGGTACACCAGTAATCGAAGCTGATCCGGTTTTTCTCTTCCATATAAATAAAGGCTAAAATAAAATCAAATTTCTCTTCCTGCGACGCAGGGTTATCTTCCATACTTTGAGAATAATCAATTCGAACTGTGCCCGGCGGACTTGGAAGTCTTATATAACCGCGCCCATCGTTTTTAATTCTTTTTTTCCGGTGAAACCGCTGTACAGCATTGTCTAATTCACAGATTTGTGTCGCCAAAAACGCGATAAATGGCTTCACTTCATCAAAGGGAGCATAACAGGTCTCTAAATCCACTGCAATATCATAATCATTCTCATCAGAAATATAGACACACCCATCCCCTGTGGCCTGCAATAAATCCGGATCTGTTATAAATTTAGATATATCTCCATAGCGGTTGAAAACTGCATCACGTTGCATATATATCATCACCATCCTTTCTGTTCCCACAGTTTATCGTCATTATAAGAAAAATCAATTTGCTTTTTTATGCCATAAGATTCTGCCATCTGATTGATAAAAGCCATTCACCATATGTAAATCCTCTTTGACACATACTTTCAAACAGAATCTATCCGGCGATATGGACATCCTCCATCCCGCCGTCCACGCTGCCGCTTACAATAATCACATGGCCCCCGAACATATCGTCATCATTATAGTAGACTTCATAATCGCCTTCTGCGTCTATGCTGAGTTCACTGATTACGATCCGCCCAGCGAAAGACTCTTCCATGATTGCGGCTAAGGCTTCGCCATCCTCGTCATTGTATCCTTCGTCCTGCCAGTCATTGGCAAGTTCTGTCAGCTTTTCGGAAGCAAATGCACGGAATTTCTGATCCCATTCCTTGAGACTGGCGTAAATATTCTTAAACTGCGCCAGTGCCCGGCCTGCTGTCGTTCCATTTTCCTCATCGCATTCAAGGGTCACATGACAGTCCTCTCCCAGCCAGTCAACGGTACCCGCAAACCAGTTGAAATGCCGCTCCAACGTAAAGGTTCCGCATTCTCCGTCCTCAATAACAACAATCTCTTTATATTTTTCCAATAGCTTTGACAATGCCGGATTCTCTACCTCTCGATCCACGACTTCCGTCAGCATAAAATGATTGAAGAAGCGGGGCTGCGCATTCTTCATCACCTTTTCCGGCTTAATTTTGCGGCATTTGATATGATAAATGGTCAGGTCTTTGAGATAATAAATCCATCCATCCTTGTCCTCCTCACGCGCAAGCCAGCTTAAGCAGCCCCCGCTTTCCACCGTTTCTCCAGTCTCCAGATCCACATAACCTAAAATATCTGCACTTGGAGACCAGAGACCCTCTGCGACTCTGCCCGCACCCCCAACATATTCCCCAGTTAGAACAAGCAGCTCCCGCGTCTGCTCCTCATAGCGCTTTTCGTATTTACTCTTTTCTTTTTCATAATTCATTATGTAACCCCACCTTCCTATTGTTCTGAATTTTAGGCGTTTGCAAAACGCCTAAATCCACATAAAATTTTGCCCTCCTTATTTTTCGTTTTACAGATGCAGTACGCATCATCGCCTTTCATCCGGGTGATTCCTGCACAGGTATCAAGATTGACCTTATCACGCTTACAGCCACTCCCTTATCCTTTTCAGTAAATGTAACGCATGGCAGCTCCTCTTCATATACAGTGTATCCGCCCATATTCCCGTCCGGATCTTTGACACCTACCCTTTGCTTTCCGCCTTCCCACCTGCCAAGCCTTATATATTTCCATCCGCACTGCTCTGCCATATCCTGATAGTAGACAGAAAGTCCTGACCAGCTGTAATCATTGACGCCGGAATTGACACAAATATGATCTGACTGGTATTCCCTGCTGTCCCTGTCGCTGATCACACCTGCAATCTCGCATTGAATCTGATATGTTCCGAGAGGCAGATCTTCTCCTATTATGTACTCGCCCTGCGCATAAACCGACTGGCTGTAATCATCCCGCTCTGTTTCCTCTTCCTTTCCCAATAGTACCGCCAGAAGGTCAGCTGCTGTTGCGGCTTTATTTTTATACCCAATATCTTCATGGGGTATTGGGTTTATGGCTGGTTTATTCTCTACCGGAATCAGCACACAGTTATCGGATTTCAGATAACTGTCTTTCTTATCATCTCCATGATCCGCCAGAATCATATATCTGAAGCGGGTACGTGGCACCCCTATATGTGAGCCGCCTGGCGCCTCGACGTTTCCGCTGCAGGAAATCTTTCCCTCTTTGGTATCCATTGACAATACCAGGTACATTCCCTCTGGAATATTTCTGCCCACTTCATAATAGCGGCCATAGTAGCAGCCATCCTCGGATACGGAAAACTCCGGAAACTGGTCCAGGGGGGCAAGCTTTGGGCTCCCTTTCACTTTTAACACATCATCCTTTTGCAGTGTAATCACGCTAAAATGAGGCGATGTAAAAATATCCGCATAGGAAGTATCCTTTTTATTTGAGGTGGATATTGCGTTTTTATCATCGTTATTATCCCCATCCGGATTACAGAATACATACTTCCCTGCCGGGATATCGCTCCCTGCAACGTATGTCCCCTCCCCGATAAAGTCTGCATCCCATTCCTCAATGGTCTGATCCAGCTCCTGCTGCGCTTTTTCATAACGTTCATAATAATCCCAGAACCCGTCAATCTGGCGCTCCATCTCCCGGACGTCATAACTCGTATAGCCTGTCGACAGCATATCATTGCCCATCATCTCATCATAATACGCGAAATACTCTTTAAAATCCACAGTTTCCTTCTCCCTTGTGATTTCTGCCGCGCCGCAGGAAGCGCTGCACAGGATCACGGCAGCTGACAGAATGCCAGACAGAATTTTTTTCTGCTCTTTCATTTCTTCCTCCATTCCGAAGCGTTTTGCGCTGAGAATGCGGGCGGAATTTCAAATTCTGCCCTGCGGTCACTAGAATTTGTGACGCTTCAGCGCACCTACTCTGCTTCCAAACTTTCTTCTTTCAGAATCATTTTTTCACATATCCAAGATACAACACAGTACCAATCGTCCTTTTGATATCGTCCCTAAACGCCATAACTTCACTGCCTGTTGCTTTATAAGTACAGCAATTCGCCCCATTCGGGAGGGATTAAATGGCAGGGCACCTCATCCAATCCGATCCAAGGATAGTTCCGGTAGTTTGCGGTGAACATGTCGTTGAGGAAAGCCATCGGTTCCGGGAAGGGCGTGTAAAGCTGCAAGGGTTCGTGATGGCTGTTGCACCATTGGGCATATTCCTTGCAGAAGGTTTTGCAATTCGGCATCGGGAGTCTGTTGAATTCGTCCTCAGGAAGTACCCTTGCCGCAAGCCGGTATAAGCCGTGGCCGTAAATCCAGGGCTTTTTCTCCTCCGGCTCCCATTCGGTGCTCCGCGTAATTTGACATGCAGTCTCAAGACATTCTCCCGCCCTCGCCACATCATGCTCATGCAGCGCCAGCATATACGCGACCAGCGCAAGGTCTGGTTTCGGGTATTTTCTTGCGAGGTACATCTGGGCTTTCGGGATTGTATACTCCAAAATCTGCTTATTTTGGTACCAGAGGCCGGCCAGCAGAATTCTTCCTTCTCTTACCAAAGGATGGGCGCCTTTGCTGTCTTTAATCAGTTTTTCAAGAGGTTCATCCTTGGGGAAAATATGCTCAAAACTGTCATGATCTCCCAACGCAATGGCCGTCAATGCATCCCAAAACTGTACTACGGTATAATCAAAATGCATCAGGGTGGGGAAAAGATTATACCGAGTGCATTGATAATAGTAATTGCTCAGGCTCTTCCAGTCCCTGCGGGAGAGGCAGCCGGCCTGCACTTTAAAATCGGCATTTCCGCCATAAAGTCGAAGTACCCAATTCAGATGCTTCAAACTATTGCGGTTCCAGCCTGGATCCAGTTCCTCCATTTTTTGATAGCGCCGGATCACCGCATCAAAATATGCTTGATTCATAATCGCTTCTCCTTCCGTTTTGCAGCCTTATTCTGTCAGCCTGTAAAGCTGGCGGACATCTTTTGTTCCATCTGCAACCCCTCCACGGTGTTTATTTTGGTAAGCCGCTGCCATCCCTCCCACACAGCCATATCGCATATCGTGAAAAACGTACAAACTTCGCTTATCGCACACACATACTGCCTATCATCTTTCTCAAACAGCACCATCCAGCTGAAGCCTGCCTGCTTTACTGCCAAAACGGTATAATCCGTTCCGCCGCAGAATTCTTCCATTGCGCACAGACAGCCATATGCGTTTGACCTGTCCATTGAGCCCTCTTCGTCAGACAGTTCCCTGATATCCTGCGGTATTTCTCCTTCGTAATTATATTACTGTATTTCATATTGCTGTGCTAACCGATACTAGATATTGCTTCTCTCCATTTCAAT
>DKUB01000004.1 GCA_002490465.1 Lachnoclostridium sp. UBA7215 | reverse complement strand
CCCCCGGGAAAGACAGCGAAAGCAAAGGAACAGAGCTTTTCCCTGAAATATAAATTAAAGGGCGGAAAACTGGTTGGGAAGAAAACAAAAAAATACCGCTATGGCAAAATAACCAAGCTGCCCGGCGCCAGGAAAAAAGGATACGCCTTTCTCGGCTGGGCCTACCAGGCAGGAGAGTCTCTGTACCAATTGAATAACCTGAGAGGAAATGCCACAGGCAACAAAACACTGGTTGCGAAGTGGAAAAAAATCCGTGTAAAGAAAAAACAGAACCAGATACAGATAAAGGTTTATAACCGGAAGTTCGCTGAGCGGTGGGGGGTAGCGTGTCTCGTTGCCACAAAAAAGAACATGAGTGACGCCGTTGTTTTCGACCTTGGCAAACAGTATGATACGATGCTGATTACCGGAAATGACCCCGTCTTTTATAAAGAGAGTGACGATGAGTGCGACATTACTTATAACAGGGATACGGAGCTTCTCACCTGCAATATCAAGAACTGTCAAAAGGGTAAAACCTACTATCTGCAGTTCCGCCGGCTGGAGAAGTTTGAGGGAGATGACGATGATATGGTAGAAGCGGGACACGGTGACCTCATCTATAAACAGGTTGCCAAAAAGGTAACAGTGAAGATGTAGATATTCTTACATAGACCCGTATTTAAAGGCCCACAGCATAACGCCATGGGCCTTCTTTTTTTCTACCATTGAAACTTTGTCTGGCAATATCAGCCTATTGCCTGTATAATCTTCTTCGGGCACTTCTCGGCACACTTGCCGCAGCCCTGGCATTTCTCGCCATCAATGACAGCGATGTTATTCTCAAGCGTTACCGCACCGAACTCACACTGTTTTACGCAGAGTCCGCAGCCGATACAACCAGCTTTACATACGCTCATAACGTCCTTACCTTTGTCCTTGGAATTACATTGGACAACGTATGGCGCGTCGTATGGGACAAGGCTGATCACATTATTCGGGCAGGTCTGTACGCACTTGCCGCAGGCAACACATTTTTCCCTGTCAACAACAGCGATGCCATCCTTGATAGAAAGGGCATCAAACTGGCAGGCAGCCACACAGGAGCCAAGGCCAAGACAGCCGTAAGAACAGGCTTTATCACCGCGTCCGGGAACCATAACAGCCCGGCGGCAGTCCTGCTCGCCAATATAGTTATATTTATTGGATGCTGCTTCACAGGTCCCGGCACATTTGACATAAGCAACTTTGCGGACAGCAGCTCCGGCATCTACACCAAGGATTTCACCGATTTTAGATGCTACCGGTGCGCCTCCTACCGGACATCCATTTACTTCAGCAGTTCCTGCCACAATCGCCTCTGCCAGACCGTCACAGCCTGGGAAACCACAGCCGCCACAGTTATTTCCGGGCAGGCACTCACGGACCTGTACTACTCTCTCATCCGTCTCTACGGCAAAGAATTTTCCCGCAACGCCAAGCAGAATACCAATCAGTATACCAAGTACAGCAAGGAGTACTACCGAGAAAATAATAGTTGTTGTCATTCTGATTTCCTCCTTTATTTAAAAGCTCACACCGCCGAAACCGCAGAACGCAATCGCCATAAGACCAGCTGTAATCAGCACAATCGGCGTTCCTTTAAAAGCTTCCGGGATGTTGCTGTTTTCGAGTTTCTCACGGATTCCCGCCATCAAAACAATAGCCAGGAAAAATCCGACAGAAGCGCCAATACCATTAATGGTACTTGCCAGGATACCGTAATCATTCTGCACACTCAAGAGTGCCACACCGAGAACGGCACAGTTCGTTGTAATAAGCGGCAGATATACACCGAGTGATTTGTACAGTGCCGGCATCATCTTTTTCAAAACCATTTCTACGAACTGAACCAATGCGGCAATCACAAGGATAAATACAATCGTATTCAGGTATTCCAGGTTATTTGGCTTTAAGAGAAGATTGTAGAGGGTACTGGTGCAAAGGGACGCAATTGTAATTACGAAAATTACGGCGCCGCCCATTCCCGCTGCTGTTTCCACTTTTTTTGATACACCTAAGAATGGGCATATACCAAGAAATTGGCTCAATACAAAGTTGTTTACAAGAGCAGCGGTAAATAATATTGTAAATAAACTCATGCTTTGTCACCATCCTTTCCTTCTGCCGGGGTCCCGCCACAGGTATCAACACTGCTTGCACAGGCAGCACAATTGCCATCACACGAAACATCATCATCCTTATTGTTAGTGGCACTCGGCATTTTCAGACGGTTCTGAATAGCGGTCAAGCCCGCAAGTACGAAAAATGCACCCGGAGCCATTACAAAAATCGCAATATGATAAGCGCTCGGAATAAAGGAAAAACCAAAGATTGAACCGCTTCCAAGAATTTCACGGAAAATACCAATCAATGTCAGACCTACCGTAAAACCAAGTCCCATTCCGATACCGTCGAAAGCCGACGCAATAACCGGATTTTTGGATGCATATGCCTCTGCACGGCCAAGGATAATACAGTTTACTACAATCAGCGGGATATACACACCAAGAGCACTGTACAGAAATGGTATATAAGCCTGCAGAACAAGCTGTACAATCGTTACAAAAGACGCCACAACTACAATAAAGGCCGGGATACGAACCTTATCCGGAATTATTTTCCGAAGCGCTGAAATCAGCATATTGGATAAAATCAATACAACGGTTGTGGAAAGCCCCATGCCAAGTCCGTTAATCGCAGAGGATGTAACGGCAAGCGTCGGGCACATACCAAGCATCATGACGAAAGTCGGGTTTTCCTTAATAATACCGTTGTGAAGACGCTCTGTATATTTATTCATTCACTGCCCCTCCTTCCGATGATGCTACAAAGAGAATTCCTTTTACCGCATTAGTAATGGCACGGCTGGTTACCGTAGCGCCAGACAGCGCCTGCACCTGCGTATCGGTTGCCCCTTGTTTGTTATACATATTGTCGGATGCATTTTCCGGCATTTTTTTATCTTTAAAGCTTGCCTGCCAGTCAGCATTCTCGCAGTTTGCACCAAGTCCGGCAGTCTCTGCCTGTGAGGTGATGGAAATTCCGGTAATAACCGGAGAACCATCTTCCGAAATCGCTACACCGAGGGCAAAACCAATGTCACCGCCATATCCTTTTTTTGCTGTTGCGAGATATACAGTACCGCCGTTTGCAGTCGGATGAACTTCGCTGATTTCTACGTGTTTAATCAGGGAGTCCTCTTCTGCTACCCCTTCCGTATTGGAGAGGTCATGTGTTTTAAGATAGGCCAATGCCGCATCCAGTTTTGCACTCTCTGCATCCTGAACGGTATCGCCCTGTGCCACAACGGCAGCACACGCCTCATTATTTGCCTGAGTCTGCTGCGCATCTATTTTGTCTTTCGTAATAGCATAAACCCCAGCAAGTACGCCACCGAGTATAAGGGTTATGAGGCAGAGAATAATGGCATCTTTAATCATATTGTCTTTTTTCATTTCTCTTTCGCCTCCTTTCCAAACGCTTTTGGAACCGTGTAACGCTCAATCAGAGGTACACAGAGGTTTCCAATAATGATAGCGAAAGAAACACCCTCCGCAGATTCACCAAAGAAACGGAACAGTCCGGTCAGAAGGCCGAGCAGAATTCCGAAAATAATTTTCCCTTTTGGCGTAATCGGGCTTGTTACATAATCGGTTGCCATAAAAAATGCACCGAGAATCAGACCACCGCCGCAGAGTTCATAAAGTACCGGATACGGTACAAAGTCACCGCCGGAAACTATCTGGTATAAAAGATTGAATATCACAAAAGAAGCAATATATACGACTGGAATCTTCCAGTCAATTACTTTGCGGATTAAGAGGTAAGCAGCGCCAATTAAAAGCGCAAGTGCGGAAGTCTCACCAATGGTTCCTCCGGTTGTTCCAAGAAACATATCCAGGAGATCCGGCAGTTTGCCTGCCCCTGCAGCAGAAACTTCCTTTACCTGGAACAGAGGAGTAGCCCCGCTGATTCCATCAATTGCCTGTGCGCCCCCCCAGATGGCATTTCCCTTATCAATCAAAAAGGATGTCATACTTCCACTAAAGGAGAGCATCAGGAAACACCGTCCGGCAAGCGCCGGGTTCATAAAGTTCTGACCAAGTCCGCCAAATAACTGTTTTGCAATAATAATAGCAAATACGCCACCAATGACACACATCCACAGAGGAAGTGTCGCCGGCAGATTCAATGCCAGTAATAATCCTGTCAGCAATGCACTGAAATCCCCTGTAGTAATCGGCTGCTTCATCAGCTTCTGCCAGATATACTCTGCCAACACGCAGGTAACGCAGGTTGTCAGAATAACAAGCAGCGCACGCACACCAAAATTATACAGGCCAACCAGGGTTGCTGGCAGCAATGCGATTACAACATCTCTCATGATGGACTTTGTAGAGGAATTGTCCCTTACATGAGGAGATGAAGATACGTTTAACAATTTTTCTTCCATTTTACATTATCCTCATTTCTTTCTATTGTCCATAACAGCGCGTCTTGCCTGTTTGAAAATCTGTGTCAACCGCCTTTTAGCCGGACAGACATAAGTGCAGGTACCACATTCGTAGCATTCCATTCCATTTATCTTTTCAAAATACTCCAAATCATCCCTCTCGGCTGCCTGTGCCATCATCTGCGGAACAAGGTGGCTTGGACACACCGTTGCACAGCGCCCGCAGCGGATACAGTTTGTAGGCTCCCAGGCCGCAACCTCATCTTTGCTCATGGCAAGAATCGAAGAACTTGTCTTTGTAACCGGCGTGTTTAAATCATACATTGCCATACCCATCATTGGTCCGCCGGAAATCAGCTTCTCGGCCCCTCCATCGAGAAGACCGCCCGCTTTTTCCAGTACCTCTGCATGGCTCATGCCAAATTTTACCTCATAATTCCGGGGCTCCGCCATGGCATCACCGGTCAATGTCATAACGCGGCTCATGCTTGGAGTACGCTTGCAGACCGCATCATAAATAGCCAGAACGGTCTGTACATTGTCCACAATGCAGCCTGCGTCAGCAGGGAGTTTCCTGGAATTAATACATCTTCCTGTTACAACATAAATAATCTGGCGCTCCGCTCCCTGAGGGTATTTTGTTTTTAAAACCTTTACCTCAAGCTTTGGATCATCCTGTGTCAAATATTGAAGCTTGGCAATTGCTTCCGGTTTATTGTCCTCAATGGCAATTACACCCTTTGCCATGTCAAACAGGGATACTACAACGCGCAGTCCCTGCACAAGATCCTCTGCCCTCTCTAACATGAGACGGTAATCCGAAGTCAGATATGGCTCACACTCTGCTCCATTGACAATGACATAGTCAATGTCCTCTTCATTTTTCGGAGTTACCTTAACGTTCGTCGGGAATCCCGCACCACCCATACCGACAATACCGGCATCTTTAATAATCTGGCGGATTTCCTCCTTTGACAGCGCCGTGTAATCCCTGTCCTCTCCAAGTCCCTCAATCGGCTCATACTGGCCATCATTCGTAATTACCACACAGGTCGCTTTCGCTCCCGATGATAACAATCTGGGCTCAACAGCTTTGACAGTTCCGGATACGGAGCTTACAATATTGGCTGAAATAAATCCACTTGCTTCGCCAATCATCTGTCCCATTTTCACTGTATCACCCACAGCTACCACGGGAGTTGCAGGGGCCCCGATATGCTGGCTCATAGAAAACACGAGTTCTTCACCCGGCTCCATGACGTCAATCGGGGTAGACATACTGAGTTCTTTTCCCTCATATGGATGAGTACCCCCCTTAAAGGTTGACTGTCCCAATGATAATTCCTCCTTTATCGAGTTTTTTATCTTTTACTATTCCTTTATTATATCACATTCGACAAAAATAACAAGTTACCGACAAAACTTTTGTCATAATGAAAGCAGAATACCGATTTGTCGGATGAGTTTCGGTACTCTGCCCTTCTTTATCCCATATAAATTTCTATGAGATATTATCATTTTTCCGCCAAATTATCCCTACCTGCCCCCCATGACATCATTTTGCCGGTGCAGGTACTTTTCCTTTGTTGCCATCCCGCCTCGGATATGTCGTTCGGATTTATTGATGTCAAGAACTTCTCTGGTGCGGGAAGCAAGGGATGGATTAATATGGAGCAGGCGTTCGGTTACGTCCTTATGTACCGTGCTTTTGCTTACGCCAAAACGTCTGGCAGCCTGCCTCACGGTAGCATTATTTTCAATAATGTATTCTGCTACCGCAACCGCCCTTTCCTCAATTTGCGTTTGATGCAGATTATATTCTCTCAAAAGCTCCCCCTGAAATGGTGTTTGTATAATCTATGCACCGGGGTGGATAACTATGCGGCCTTCTTTACAGACAATTTTTCTTTACTTTATTTTTTGTTTTTTGTAAAATTAAAGTGGAAACCATATTTTACTTATTCATCCCGGCAAAGGAGGGAAAATTTTGAAAAAGGAAAGTAACAAAAAACATAACCGGACCTGGATATACCTGGGACTGCTGCTGTTTTTCTTCAGCGGTTTCCTGAATATTTCCAGGGCAGAAGCTGCTACGGCACTGAACGAGCCATTAGACAAAGAAAATCCGGTTTATTTCTACGGCGACACGATAACTTATCAAGATAAGACAACAACACTGGATGCCGGCAATATTTACATTGATGGCTCTCTGAGCGATGAAATCTGCAGCAAATACCCATATGTATACAATGATTTCAAGAAAGCCTACAATGATGGTGCGATAAAAGACGGTACCGAAGCTGCACCGATGAATGTCTATCTTGCACCATATGTCTACTGGATTGACGACCCGGATGATCCGGAAATCCGGCAGGGAGTAAATGGCGACAAAGTTCCTTACGGACTTTGGATGAAAGTCAACCACCTCTCCTTAAACGGACTGACAGATAAACCGGAAAATGTCGTTCTCGCAGTTAACCGGGGCCAGAACGCCGGAGCTATCGGAAACTTTACAATGTTTTACATAGACGGCACCGGAACCCGGACAAATAATCTGACCATGGGAAATTACTGCTGTGTCGATTTGAATTATCCGCTGAAAACCTCGCTCAGCCGCGAAAAACGGCAGACAGCAATTACCCAGTCACAGCTTTGCCTGACAAACGGTTCCAAAATAATGGCAAAAAACTGTCATTTTATCAGCCGGCTGAATTCCTGCCCGTTTGTAGGCGGAAACCGCATTCTTTTTGAGAACTGCCATTTTGAGTGTACGGACGATTCCCTGCCCACCAGTGCTGTTTATCTCGGATGCGATTTTGACTTCTACAGCTCAAAACCATTCTATAACACGACCGGAACCGGCTCTGTCATGCTGAACTGCCAATTCCATATAAAACATAATTCAAGTCAGTATCTGACAAAGACCGGCGGTATCGTTGCCATTATTGACAGTACCTTCTACTGCGAAAAGGAAGACCAATACATAGGATGGACGCCGGACCCATCTACTACTTTGCGCTGTATTGAGGGTAATGTCACCGTACAGTATGACTATACCGACGCAGACGGAAATAAACAGCAAAAAATAGTTCCAAACTATACCATGGATGCCAATGCTCCTTATGACAATGTAAATATTACCGACACAGAAGCTGTCAATGCCTACCGCATCACTCATGATGGAAAGACCATCTATAATGTGTACAATCTGTTCCGCGGCACCGATGACTGGGATCCGATGAACCAGAAAGAAATTATTACCACGGCAGGAAATACTGTCGGCAAGGATTATACAGACGTCCCTGTTGCCGTCTTTTGCGCCCCGCAGGTAGCTTCTATTACAAATGGCGCAACAAGAAATGTTTCTGTCACCTACGCTGGTTTTTCCATGAAAACAACAAAAACTGACACCATTACATGGTCAGTGGAGGACAGTATAAAAGACTATATTACCCTGAAGGATAACAAAGACGGATCCTGTGTCCTGACATGCAAAAACGAAACTCTTACTCCCAAAAAAGGAATGGTTTTCGCAAAAGCATCCTCAGGGCTTGTGGGCGGCATATACGTTACTGCTGCCCCGGAAACGCAGCCAGCCCCGACTTTTGTCTCAAATCCGGTTCTTTCTGCCGCTGTTAAAGGCTCACTTGAGATGCGCTATACCCTGTCGAACAATGGTATATTGGATGATTATTCCAGCATTACCTGGTACCGATGCAGCGACGCTGCCGGAAAAGACGCTGTTGCCGTTGCTGTTTCACAGGCAGAATCCCCGCTCAGAACCTATACTCTCAGTTACGGCGATGTCGGTTATTACATAAAGGCTGTTATCGTTCCAAGGCAGCTCTGTACGCTTGCTGGAAATGAAGTTGCTGTCGTATCTGATAAGCCGGTTACACTTGATGACATTACCGCAAGCCCTCTCCAGTTTGATACGGACTTTTCGGATTTTGCACCGGCAAGGCAGCCACGCTTACTGGAGGGCTTCTGGACAAAAGACGTCTATAAAGCATGGGTTACAGATGGCTCTGACAAGACAACAACAAGCAACGCCTGGACATACGGTCCCGGCGAAGTCGGATACGGTTCTGAGGGGCTTAACGGTCTTCTCCCGGCAAACCGCGGTGCCCGCATGATGTTTACGCCAACCGCCGGAACTTACGGTGATATGTCCCTGACACTGACCGTTAATCCGGAAAAAAATGCCGGACAGGGCTTTGGAAGTGCCGGACAGTACATGGATATCTTTATTAAATATGATACCAATACTCTTACCGGATATGCCCTGCGCTTAGAGCGCATCAGCAATCTCGACTGCGGTGTACAGGCTGCCCTTGTAGAATACAAAAATGACACCGTAACTTATATCAGTAACAAGGTGACAACCTCTGCCTTTAATGCTGAATGCACAATTTCTGTTGCCATAAACTCGGGTAAATTAAGTGCTTCTGTCACAACAACTCATGACCAGAGTGAAAAGCAGATTGCTGCAAACTTACCGCACAGCGTCAGTCTCCAGGCAGATGTTGCCGGCAATACTTTTGGGGGAACCGGGCTTATCATCACAGGAACCTCTCCTGTCGGAAACCGTGTCATGTTAAACCATCTGACCGTAAACTGGGATGAAAAAACAACTACTCTGCAAAATCCGGTTGCCGTTGATTTGAGCTCAACGCAAAAAGACCCGTCAACGGGAAATGACGACCCTTCTACAGGAAATGATCCTTCTGCGGTGGAAAAACCTTCCGTTCCGAGCACTGCCCCCAAAAAGGGCACTGCCTTCACAGTAAAGGGAATCCGTTATAAAATTACAAAGGCTGCCGCAAACGGAAAAGGGACCGTCACCGTTGTCCTTGCCAAAAAGAAAAAGACAATTAAAACGGTAAAAATTCCTGCCGCTGTTAGTTACAAAAAGGTATCTTACAAGGTGACAGCCATCAGCGCAAAAGCATTTTATAACTGCAAAAAGCTGAAAAAAATATCCATTGCAACAAAAAATTTAAAGAAAGTTGGAAAAAATGCTTTTAAGGGAATTCACAAAAAATGTGTAATTAAAATTCCATCCTCAAAAGCAGCTGCCTATAAAAAACTGCTAAAAGGAAAAGGACAGGCAAAAACAGTAAAAGTAAAATCATAAAGAGCGTAACCTGTCAGGGAGGGCTTCCGCAATTATTTTGCGACAGCCCTCCCCTTCTGCAGAGATTTGATATCGTAAATTTTTTTACATCGTAAATTTATTTACGATATTCTCCAAATTATCTGCCATCTGTCTGTTCTCCTCAAACTGATTCTGAATTTCAACCGCAATGTTAGCGGTACTTTCACTCTTCTCCACAATTTCATTAATAGCATAACTGTTTTGAGCAGAAATATCTTTTACATTTGTTATATTTTCCGAAATCTGTGCAATAGATTTTTCCAGATCCTCTACAAACAAATCCAATTTCTCTATCTCATTTTTAATAGATGCTACGGATGCACTATAATCACTGGATTTGGATGCAAAATTGCCAAAACTGTCTAATACATCATTCTCCATATATGACATAATTTCCTGAACACAATCATTTACAGACTTAATACTTTGATCGGATGATGCGCAGACATCCCGGATATTTGCTGCTGTCGTTTTCGATGTATCCGCCAGCTTTCCAATTTCCTCTGCAACAACTGCAAAGCCTTTCCCCATCTCTCCAGACCTTGCTGCCTCAATAGATGCATTTATGGATAACAGGTTTGTCTGATTTGCAATTTCTAATATTCCTGCTGCCATACCATTAATTTCGGAAAGTCTGTTCAGGCTTTCCAAAGCATTTGTCACAGAACCCTTTGTTTTCTCAAGACGGGTTTTCGTATACTCTAATGACTGTGCTGCACTGTTACGCATCTGTGTTGCCCCATCCAGCATCGCGTCACTGGACGCTGTACTTCTTCGCAGACTTACAGCCACTTCACTAATGGATTGGTGAATGCTGCCAATCTCTTCTGTAACACTCTTGATTGCATCATTCACACCATCTACACTTGCCGACAATTGCTCTGTCGTAGAAATATTATCCGTCACACAATCCACAAGATTAATAGACGATTTTTCCAGGACAGCAGCTTTACTATGGAGTTTCTGACTGCAGTTCTTCAGAGTCCCCACTATACTGTTAAGGGAACGAATAACACGGCTGGATGCATTTGCTATTTCACCTAAATCATCATTTTTATTCACAAATTTATCTATTTCTTTATTTTCACTAATATCATGTGCTGCAATTCGAAGCAACGACCTGGTAATTGGTGAGAGCGGTCTCATGAAAACTGAAATAACCAAAAACGTAATGATGAGTAAAAATACAATGGCTGCTATACATAAAATCGCAAGCTGAATCCGTGCCTTGTTTGCAGAGGCATATATCTCCTCTGCCGTATCCGATAACAAAAACACCCATTGTCTGTCTGCAATGTAGTGATATGCCGCAATATTTTCCCCTGTTTCACTGGTAAACTCTACAGACCCCGTTGTTTCTTTTGACCCGTTTTTCTTTAACTTCTCAATGATGTCCACAATATAGCCTTCTTCCGCAGGCTTACCTAACATCTCATCATTATCGTGAAAAATATATTCTCCTGTCTGGGTATTTATCAGATAGTATTTTGCATTATCCAAACCCGCTTTTGGCAAATTATCAAGTTCTTCTTTCAGGCTGGAAATATATATCCCTGCCCCAACAAGGCCAATCGGATTCCCCTTATCGTCCAGACAGGCACGATACATAGATACAATCTGCTTTCCGGATGCCGGTGAAAATATAAAACCTGAGTTATAAACACCATCTGTCGCTTTCAGGGTATCCTGCAAAGCTTTCAGCGCATCCCCTTCCCTCGTTGTAATGCCAACCACTTCAGGATTTGTATGTACCAGTACATGGGTATCCCACTCACTGGTGTAAATCCCTTCCAGATTTGCCGCATCACTACTGTATAGCTCCGTATATTTCTGAGCTGCTGCAACCACACTCTTATCCGATTTATGCAATAAAAGATCCTTAATCTCTCCTGCCCTGCTATACGCAGTAAGATAAGCTTCCTTTTCCCTCACATAATTCTGAATCAACTGCGAGCGGTCATCTACAATAGTCTCCATACAGTTTACAGTATTTTCCTGAATATTTTTTGTACTTACACCACTGGAAAATATCCACAAGCCTAACAATACAACTAACTGTAATACCATGACAATTGCCGTAATCAGATATGTAACTTTCCTTCTGTGCTTTTCCATTTGAATCTCCATTTCTATGCTGTTTTCATCCCGCTACATTACCTACTCTTCGCCCGTACAGTAATCAGATAATGCCTGTGTCACACGGAAGTAACTTTCTTTTGCCTGCCAGTAATCACTAAACAAGAGTGGAACGCCGTCGGAACGCCAGGAGTTCCGGTCATCCGGCCCCCACCATGTAATCCCTGTGATTTTTGCCCCGCTGCCGCGCATATCCAAAATCATCCGGAACAATTTGTACCAGTATTCTTCCTGTTTCTGTATTGATTCCTCGGACTTTCCATAAGACGTCAAATCCAACTCCGTAATCTGAATTTCCAGTCCACCCTGTTTAAACTTTTCCATACACTCCTGAATACCGGTAACCGTTGGATATCCTATATCCAGATGCATCTGCATCCCGACACCATCACATATAATCTCACCATCCGGATTTATTTCATCCTTTGTATTGAAATAATGTATCATACGAACGATTTCATCCGTCACCATATAAGTATTATAGTCATTTGATATCAAGCTGGCGGAATCCCTTAATCCATACTCCTCGAGTATCCCGTGCGCCAGGGCAAAAGCGGATTTGATATACACCGGATTTTCAATTCCGCTGTGTTTTTTTGAACTGTACGTATATTCGGGATAGTACACCTCATCCCAATACGATTTGTACCCCCCGTCATTATTGTGAAAATATTCATTGGCGATATCCCAGCTGTCAATCACTTCCCGTCCAATATAAACACCTTTTTCGTCTTTCAGATTATAAACATGTACCATCACATTCCGAATCAAATATTCCAATCGGCCGTTCATTACATCTGCGGATACATATTTACTGGAAGCCGCTTTGCTGAAATCCTCCTTAAAGAACCATTTGGGCGTCTGCTTATGCCAGACAAATACGTGATAACGCATTTTCATACCGTGGTGATAGGCATTCTGAATCATAGAATCAAGCGATTCAAAATCAATTTTAGGATATTTACTATCTTTGTAAGCATACCGGAATGTTTTCGTGTCAACGTACCCGGCCGGGTTGCTGTCAGAAAGGACTGGGGTGCCTCCCAGTATATAATCCGGCTTCATTTCGTTTCCAATGGTTACACTGTTAAACTGGCTTTTACAGAACTGCATGACCTCACCGCTCTCCAGTTCCGATTTTACGACAGCTACCCCAACCTTACCAAACATATCGCCATAAAACCTGGAAAGATTGCTTCCGTCATAAATGTTGGAAACTCTCTTTGCATTTAAGGTGACGGAAGCAACCTCAATGTACGCAATGCCCGCAGTGGAATTCTGCACAACGAGAAATAAATCCCCACCGGAATAATTCTCCAAAGAGAGCATTGCCTCTGAAGAAGTCCAGGTATCTACAAAACCGCTCCAGTCATTTTCCTGCGTTGACAGTTTACAGGCAACGAATCCTTTCTCAAAGCCTCCATTAATCCGCTCTCCATTTTTATCATAACGGTTTATTGTTACAGTCACACGTCCATATAAATTCATGTCCAGCCCCGACAACAGCGGCTTTAAATTATATATATTGCCCGCCCAGTCTCTCCCATAGGCTTCCGTGTTCTTCCATCCTCCTGCCGGAAGAGTAAGTACTTTATCCTTCAGAGAACGGTCTAACGATGTACCGGTCACACGGACACCTACATAACAGGAGGTCTTCTGATATGTTTTTGCATCATCAGGAATAAAAATAACACTGCCATTCTGGATTCCCTGCCTGCCAATGACTGCCGTCTCATCGAGCCACTCAAAATGTCCACTCACCGTTTTTCCGGAAGTATCAACCGCACTTCCTCCAGTCAGTCTTGACTCACTGAGCTTTTGGCTTGTCGTTATAGCAGATGCTTTCGGAACATTAATAAACAACGGCTGTTTTGCAACTTGTACCGGAATGCGGATTCCCTTGATTTTCTCAAAAATACTGTCTGCTGGCTGAAAATCCGCCATATAATAAGTCTTGCCTTCCTGTTCTAACTCTGTGTCCGGATTTTCCCACGTATAAGTACCCTCTATCTCCGCCCCATTACTATCAAGAATACTTCCTCCCTCAATAGGTATATCTGTGAGCTTTTTCCCAATATAAGCAGCATTGGTAAAAGGCTTCCGCATCATCATACTTTTACCGTCCGGCTTTGGAGTAACTGTTGGAACCGCTGTTGGAACCGTTGTCGGAACTGCTGTCGGCGTTACTGACGGAGTCGCAGACGGTGCTGACGATGCAGGCAGCGGCTCCTTTGTTTGATCTGACGGGACACTGGACGGCGACGGCACAATCCCCCCCGCCTTTACTGTCACCCGGATGACAACTTTCTTCTTTTTATCCTTCTGCGCACGGATTGTTATGTTTGCTGCCCCTGCCTTTTTTGCCTTAATTAACCCACTGGCAGATACAGAAGCGATTTTTTTCTTTGATGTTGAATACAACACCTTTTTATACTTTTTCTTATTTGGCGCTGCACTCACTTTCACTTTTAGCTGAAAGGTATCCCCTTTTACAAGGGACAATTTCTTACCCTTTACATTTGTAACTGTTACACTCCTAATACGGAGTTTTGCGGCAGCATCCACCGTTTGCGGATTCATTGCAGCCAAACACATAGCGATAACAAGCAGCCAGACACCCAATTGTTTACCCATAGCAATCCTCCATTCTATCCGTACATTTAGTTAAATCAATTATACTCTCTTGCACAACTTTCCGACAATGATATAATGCGATTAACTTATTGACATATCTGGCATCAACTGTTAATCTTTGTGATAGGAGGCCAATAACTATGATTCGTTTGATTTATGCAGTTCTACATGAGGAAATGGAAGAAGGTTTTGAAGATTTCCTGCCAGATGGCCTGGGACATTACGAAGTGATGCTATTTCTGGTCCCGGTTCTACTTGAGTTAAAAGGAGAATGGAAAAAATATCCGCCTTACACCTGCATTGTCTATCATCCAAAACAGTCAATCCATTATAAGGCTGCCAGCGGGCAGCTAATATACGACTGGATTCGCTTTGATTGTGATGAACCTTTTTTCACCGAACAATTTATTCCATTTGGTGAACCGTTCCCCTGCTATGATTATGATAATTTTCACTATTATTGGCACGAAATTGCTTACGAAAACATAGCTGGATTCCGCACAAGAAACTATGTCCTGACCCAACTCATGTTAATTCTGCTTTACCGGCTGCATGATTATGCCTGGCAGCATCAGGCTACCCCATATCAGGACGCCCTCGACACTCTGCGGGATGAAGTTTATCTAAATCCGGCTTATCCATGGACGCTGCCTGAAATGGCTTCCCGCATTAATATCAGTGTGCGGCTACTTCAGAAAATTTATAAAAAGCTGTTTCACATCAGCTGTATGGAAGATGTCATTACAGCCCGCATCTCCCATGCCATGCATTTACTGCAAAATACCGATACTACCATTCAGAATATCAGTACCTTATGTGGATACAATAACGTCGAGCATTTCTGCCGCCAGTTTAAGAAAAGAACGGGAATACCACCAAAAGAATATCGCCGGACAGCTTCGGACCATCCGGCGGAAAAAGAATAATAGATTAATTTATAACTTTTCGTATTGCTGACATGAGGTCAGCATATTCCTCAAATGCCGGGAACTCCGGATAATCTGACTTAATCTGTTCCGTGCTGCGGAACAGGAATCCCGCTTTGCTCGCCTGTATCATGCCTAAATCATTATAGCTGTCCCCACTGGCAATGGTATCAAAACCAATCGACTGTAACGCCTTTACTGTTGTCAGTTTTGAATCCGGAATGCGCATGCAGTAACCGGTAATGTCCCCGCTCTCTGAAACTTCAAGAGTATTACAGAAAATAGTCGGCCAGCCGAGCTTTTTCATAAGGGGTGTCGCAAACTGCGTAAACGTGTCACTAATAATGATAACCTGACAAAAGCTGCGCAGTTCATCAAGAAATTCCCTGGCCCCAGGCATTGGGTCTATCGTAGCAATTGTCTCCTGAATTTCTTTCAGGCCAATCCCATGCTCTTTCAAAATCTGAAGCCGGAACTTCATCAGTTTATCATAATCCGGCTCATCCCTCGTTGTCTTTGTCAGCTCCGGTATGCCGCTCGCATTGGCAAAGGCAATCCAAATCTCCGGTACTAATACTCCCTCTAAATCTAAACATGTAATATACATTGTAACCTGTCTCCATTCCTGTCTTTTCTATAAATGCAGTACTCTGTCTTTAATTTCCTGTGTGCGCCCCTGATTCCAGAATTGCGTGCCAATATAGCCGCAGGTTCGGCGGGCAACAAACAAATAATTCTGGTCATGATTTCCACAGTTCGGGCACTCCCAGATAAGCTTTCCTGTTTTATCTGACTTTATCTGAATCTCACCGTCATATCCGCATTTTTCACAAAAATCGCTCTTTGTGTTCAACTCCGCATATACAATATTATCATATATAAATTTCATAACCGACAACACGGCATCCAAATTATCCTGTAAATTAGGAACCTCAACATAACTAATGGCACCGCCGGGCGATAACCTCTGGAAATCCGCCTCGAATTTCAATTTACTGAAAGCATCAATCTCTTCCGTTACATGAACATGATAACTGTTTGTAATATAATTGCGATCCGTTACTCCCGGAATCATGCCAAAACGTTTTTGGAGGCATTTGGCAAACTTATAGGTCGTTGACTCCATCGGTGTGCCATATACAGAATAACTGATATTCTCTGCTTCCTTCCACTCGCTGCATTTATCATTTAATCGCTGCATAACAGAAAGTGCAAATTCGCGCCCCTTTTCCGTCGTGTGGCTCTCCCCGGTCATGCGGACACACATTTCATACAGACCGGCATATCCCAAAGAAATTGTGGAATAACCGCCATATAACAACTTGTCAATTTTCTCACCCTTTTTCAAACGTGCCAGTGCACCATGCTGCCATAAAATCGGCGCAACATCAGATTTCGTTCCAAGCAGGCGCTCATGACGGCACCGCAGTGCGCGGTGGCAAAGCTCCAGTCGCTCATCCAATATTTCCCAGAACCGCCCCATATCTCCCTCAGCGGAACAGGCAACATCCACCAGATTGATCGTAACAACCCCCTGATTAAACCGTCCATAATACTTCCGGCTGCCATCCGGATTACGCTGACCATCTTCCACCGTCGGAAAAGACCGGCAACCCATACAGGGATATACATCTCCTTTTTTCAATTCACGCATCACCTTAGCAGATATATAGTCCGGCACCATACGTTTCGCTGTGCACTTGGCTGCAAGCTCCGTCAAATGCCAATAAGGAGACCCCTCTGTAATATTATCCTCATCCAGTACATAAATAAGTTTCGGAAATGCCGGAGTTATCCAGATGCCCTTTTCATTTTTCACACCCTGCATTCTCTGAATCAGGACTTCTTCAATAATCATTGCGAGGTCATCTCTTGTCTGCCCCTCCGGCACTTCATCCAAATACATGAACATAGTGACAAACGGTGCCTGCCCATTACAGGTCATAAGTGTAATCAACTGGTACTGAATGGTCTGAATCCCACTTTTAATTTCTGTGCGGAGTCTCTTTTCTGTAATTCGGTTTATAATATCCTCATCCATGGATTCACCGCACTCCATGCGCTCTTCAATCACAGCCTTTCGCAGCTTCTGTCTGCTGACATCAACAAATGGAGCCAGATGGGACAGCGTAAAAGACTGTCCGCCATACTGATTACTCGCCACCTGGGCAACAATCTGCGTTGTGACATTACATGCTGTAAAAAAGCTGTGGGGCTTCTCAATCAAAGTCTCACTGATAACCGTCCCATTTTGCAGCATGTCTTCCAGATTTATCAAGTCACAGTTATGCTCCTTCTGGGCAAAATAGTCAGAGTCATGAAAATGAATAATGCCTTCCTCATGTGCGGCCACAATATCCTCCGGCAAAAGCATCCGCTTTGTCAGATCCTTGCTGACCTCTCCCGCCATATAATCCCTCTGCGTTGAGTTAATCACAGGGTTTTTATTGGAATTTTCCTGATTCACCTCTTCATTTATATTCTCAATTAAGGATAGAATGCCGTTATCCGTAGTATTTGATTTACGGGCCAGCTCTCTTTTGTAACGGTAACGCACATACTTCTGAGCAACTTCATATCCCCGCATCTCCATGATGCCGGTCTCTACCATATCCTGAATGTCCTCTACATGGACAGCGTAAGTCATATCGCTAATTTGCTTTGCTATATTATCTGCTACTGCCCGAACCTGAAAATCGTTCATCTGATATAGTTTATCCACCTCATGATTGGCGGCCCGTATGGCATTTTCAATCTTAGACAAGTCAAAATCGACTTCTTCACCATTTCTTTTAATGACATTTGTATTTACGGAATCGTGCATAATTTCCTCCTATGCTATGCAAAATATAGTTTGCTTTACAAAATATAGTTATTAACTTTCCCTCGCCCTACTATATGTAGTGCTGATTACTATTATATACTATATTTTGTATTTGGCAAGAAGAAAATACAAATTTTTTTGATTTAAAAAACTTTATCTATCCGCTCTACTCCTCGTCATCTAACACACTAAATTTTTTTGCCGCCTGAGCAATATTCAATGCATGATCCGATACACGTTCCAGATCCACCAGAATTTCACTGTAAAACAAGCCCTGTGTAGCCTCACATTTCATCTTTGCAAGACGTTTAATATTACTGTTACGCATTTTCTCTACGAGGGCGTCTATGTTATCTTCCATTTTATAAATGACTGTATAAAGTTCCTGACTTGGTGCAACAAAATGCTCATAAGCTAAATCATAAATTTTATAAACAGAAGAAGTAAGTTCTTTTAAATCCTTTAATGCCTTATTAGAGAATTTCTGTTTATTCCTTTCCATCTGAAGGGCATAACCGAGCACATTTTCTGCGTGATCCCCAATTCGCTCAAGATCTGTCACAATATGGTATAAATGTCCTGCATGCATGGCCTCTTTTTCGTTTAAGCTCATTCCACTGGTACGAATCAGCGCTGCTACAATTTCCTTATTCAGATAATCCACGGCTGCCTCATTCTGATCAAATTGCTTCCGGCTGATTGGCATATGGCCAAAATACGCCTTTGTCGCTGCATCTATATTGATTTGAACCAGCTCATGCATACGGCCAATTTCCCGGTCAATCTGACCAAGCAGCACCGTACCGGACTGGTAACCCGATTCATCAATATAGTAAAGAGACAATTTTTCCTTTTCTTTTTCGTCCTCACCACGAATTACCCACTCGGCAATGCGAACCAGATATTTGGCACACGGCAGCAACAGCAGTACGGTGACAAGATTAAAAATGGTATTGGCATTGGCAATCTGCCTTGTTGGATTCCCCGGTGATGTGGCCATAATCCAATCAAAGATAACAGGAAAAATGCTTGTCAGTATAAGGAAAAACACCATACCAATACTCTCAAACAGAATAACTATGAATGCCACTCTCTTGGCATCCTTGCGCCCGCCAAGAGAAGCGAGTGCCGGAGCAACGCTTGCCCCGATATTCATACCAAGCATTATGTAAAAAGCCTGCGGAAAAGCATCGGGAAACATCATTACCCCACTGAGTGCCAGCATCTGTAAAACACCGACAGAAGCGGAAGCGCTTTGAATAATCACAGTGAAAATAATTCCAATAAGAACACAGAGGATTGGATTAGAGAACTCACGGAGCAGATTCTGGAACCAGACTTCGCCAGCCAATGGCTTCATCGCACTACTCATCGTACCAAGTCCAATAAACAGGACGCCAAGGCTGGCAATAATCTGCCCCACATTTTTCACTCTCGGTTTTTTAGCAAACATATATACAGCCACACCGACAAAAGCAATAATCGGCGCTATTTCCGAAATGTTAAACGCAATCAGCTGCCCGGTAATTGTCGTACCGATTTTGGCCCCCATCAGAATTCCAACAGAACGCTCTAACTGCATCATTCCGGCATTTACAAAGCCAACTACCATAACACACATCGCATTGGAGCTCTGAATCAATGCCGTCAGCCCGGCACCGACAATCATTGCCACAATACGGTTCTGTGTAAGTTTTTCTAAAATGTTTTTCAAATATGGGCCAGCAACCAGCTTTAATCCATCACTCATGAGGTTCATACCAAAGATGAACATAGCAAGTCCGCCCAGCAAATTAATCACATTCCAAATAGTCATTGTACTTTCCTCTCTCTGTATACAAAGGGCTGACAAGCCAGCCTAATTGTAATAATAACACCAACAGGAAAAATACACAATAACTTTCTTTAATACTCAGGGCAACCGCTTAGTCATTTGCGTTAATATGGCAGTGTTATACGGCTCTTGCCCGGTATAACACTCCCTGCGAAAAGTAAATGGTTTTCTCCGTCAGCCAAAAGGCCATCCTATCGCAGAACTCACTGTCTGTCGCCCTATTGCCCTGCTTTTGCAGCATCAGCCGCCCGCCGGTCCTTTATGCACCACCTACTTTTGTAATTTATTACTGCGGATTGCACCAGAGGTGCAAATCTATGGAGGAGTGCTGCAAAAAA
>DKUB01000072.1:6289-13148 GCA_002490465.1 Lachnoclostridium sp. UBA7215 | reverse complement strand
ATCGCGCAGCGATTTTGTTCAATTCCAATTTGGCTTTTATACCGGTGATAATACATGGAATACAAAATGTTTCATTACGAGCGACCTTGTCTCCGGTACAGCAATGACTTTAGTGAATGATGCCGACGAAGATAAAACGATTATTGGCTTTAAAGTTCAAAATTCAAACGCTATTCCGGCAGATAAAGATTTGATTGTTACTCTGGTAGAATTAGAAATTACGCATGCATCATCGGAAAATCCAGAAGAACCAGGAGAAAACCTTGTTTTGGCAGAGGATGACCTCGGCGCAAGCGCTGATTTCACATATGTGGCTAATGGCGCCGCTCAATATACAACGGTAGCCCAACTTGGAATGACAGGAGATAAATTCACGTCTAATCCAACGTTAAGTCTTGAATGGGAAGCAAAGGACAAAGATGATAGCGATATAACAGCCACTACACAGTTTAATATTACCATAAGAAAAGATAATGCTGGTTGGCAGGCTGATGGGGCGAATGATGTTGCGGTTGCTTATGGGAAAACAACATCACATTCTATGCAGTTGGGGGCTGATAAGGTCAGTGACTTAACTTCAGGTAATACCATTTATATAATAATTGCAACTAACGCTGCCGGTTTTAATGGTACTTTTACTCTTAAAAAAGCAGCATTAGATAGCACAGAAGAGACTGACCTTCCTGCCGCTTATACGTACCAGGAAAATGGTATGGCACAGTATGCAGCGACAGCACAGGTAAGTTTGCCAGCTGATATTGACTTTTCAAAATATAAGGCCTGCGAGATTGAGTATACCGTTAATGATATTGGCACCACCGGAGTTGGACTTCAGGCTATTGTAGGAGCAAATAGCAGCGGTCAGGATAAATCCATACCTAACTATAGTGAAAATCGTGCCAGTGGAAAGTTTGTAATCACTTTAACTGATACATTAAAAACTTTGACGAGCTTTACGAACCCGTATATTAAGCTCCAGACGGCTACAGCCGGATTTAAAGGTTCTGTAAAGATTACAAAGGTGACATTTGTCCTCAACGACTGATGGTTTACAGACAGACCTATTTTGTGATAAAATTTAAATGGTTTTAACTAATGAATACAGGCTGATAAACAGTAACTAAATCATAAAATTACTGTTTATCAGTCTTTTTCATCCAAAACGGTAACGATAAGCAGCTTGGCACATTTCGTGCGCGAGGATTAATACTCTAGAGAATAATGCTATTTACATAGCAATGAAAAATGTATGTCAGGGCATTGTATGAAAAGATGGCAGCACAGTACGATATTTACGCAAGAAAATAGATTTTGCTGCCAACCTCTAAATTTATCGTGCTGTACCAGAGGGAACAGCCACAGCTGGAGCGTGTAAAAAACTACCAGCAGAAAATGTCTCTGGAAAAGGCGGTAGAGTGGGCAGTAACCAATTGTATCAAAAAGAAAATCGCTATAATCGCCGGCCAATGCATGGACAACCTTTTGTAAATGTTCCATGTCATAACCACGTTTTTTGGCTAACTTTAAATCTTTTTTAATTGATTGGATGGTACTATTATTTTAATCATCGGTAAATACCTCGTCTAAAATTCTATCAAACGATTCATAGCGTTTATAAGTTATCGGGATTCTTTTTCATTTCACGATATTCCTCAAGTGCCGCTTTTGTTTCCTTATTTGGCAGTCTTCTTACTTTAAAAGGAATACCATCATAATTCACAGAGGAACGCAGGAACATATTAATTGCGGATGACATATTTATGCTGAGATCGTTAAATAGGTTTTCTGCTTCCTGTTTTTCGAGGCAGATTTAACAGAATATGATACGGTTGTATTAAAATCCATATCTCTTGTAGAAGCTCCTGCTGCAGAATAATATGGTAAAATTGATTTAAAAAAGAATGCCCTGGTACTGTGATAGCATACAGTATGGGGCATTTTTTGTCCTGCCGATTGCAACATTTGCTCTTGTACCTGATAAATATATTCCAAAGGTTCTTCCATAAGTTCTTTGATTTCCGTAAATCCTCTATGTGGCCCTCTTCAATGAAAAATGCACCGTCACTTTTGTCCCCTTCCCCAACTCGCTCTCAACTTCAAGTCGTCCGTGCAGTACATCTATGATTCGTTTTGCCACCGCCAGGCTAAGTCCGGCTGGTGCGACTGTCTTCAGGGCAGCTTCCCTTTCTCTCCCTGTAAACGAGTCAAACAGGTATGCCTGTTGTTTGTCCGTCATGCCGATTCCTGTGTCACAGATTTCTATGCTGAAATCATCACATCCCTTTTCCTCTTCTTTCTTCTGCTCCATTTTCACATGGACCTTTCCTCCCTTGCGATTAAAGAGAATGGCATTTTCAAGCAGAATGTAGAGGCACTGCCTCAAACGGTTTTCATCCCCAATATATTTTCCTCCCAATCTGCCAAGCCAGATATATGAAATCGACTTATCCCGACGCAGCGAATGAAAGTATATCTGGCACTTTTGCATCAGACTGCTTATATCAAACTTACTTTCTTCTAAAAGAGTTCCAGATGTCTGCAGGTTCATAATATTTTGAACGTTTTTTAATATTCTGTCCAGGTATTCGGATAGCCCCTCAATTCGGCCGCTGTGTGGGGCTATGGCATAGAATTCCGCTTTTTTCTTGCATGCCTTTACCCGTCCGTGCAGGCCAGTAAAAATATATTCCAAAAGTTCTGAGGCAGTCTGGCAGGCTTTTTCTTTGGTCTGCTCCCCTGTTACGTTCTGATTGATTTCCCTGAAAAAGAGAGTGGCTGCCCCATTCGGATGTATCGGGGGGATAAATCCTGCCTCTGACCATCGGTAGCAGCCATTTTCGGAATCCCACAGTTTCAGAGCCATGCTTTTACAGCCAGGCTCCTTTTCCAGACAGTTGCGCAGGCGCTTTAGAGAAAATTTATGTAAGAATTCTCTGCGAAAATTCTGGTGGACTTTATGTTCCGCCAGAGATTCCAGATAAGCAGAATAGGGAATGCGGAAAGTGCTGTCCCCGTTGACAGGGGCAAAGAAATCTGCCAGGGCAAGAGGTGGCGTACCGTATTTGATGCAGCGGCACAGGCCACTCTCCATGTGAATCTGGGAAACCATGGAATATGGACCCGACAAGACAGATACGGTATCACGGGAAAACCGTCGTTCCCGTTCCTGAATGTGAATGCGTTTCCATAAATCCTCCATGTTGACAAGATAACCGAGCAGTTTTTCTGTTTCTCCGTACCTGTCCCTTAATGGGACGAGATGGCAGCGGCAGTACCGATACTGTCCATTCTGCCCGATAACTTTCAGGTTGGTGGCAGGAAGGGTACCCTGTCCGGTCAGCGCCTGTTTCCAGCAGGATTTGAGGGAGTCTCTGTCATCTGGATGTACGAGAAAAAAGGGGAATGCGTATCCGTCGTCAGCGTCAAAAAAGCCACCCTCATCCCCATACCAACAGATGCTATGGTCCCGGCAGTTATAAAGAAAATACATGGTACTGCTATGGCAGACTAAAGCATCTGCAATATCCCAGGGGATAGAGTGTTTTAAGATGTGTTTTTTCCTTTGGAACGGCCCGTTGGCAGTAAAGGGAATAGAAAGAAGTCGGATAGAAATCATCTCCAATCTGTTTATCTTTAGTATATCATTTTTCAGAAAGAAAAACTATAATTTAGACGTCAATTGCAGAATAAACCTAAAATATTCGTTATCGATACAATAACAAAAACCAAAAAATGCATTTATTTATAAGTATAACAGATGGAAGAATGTAGAGAAATAAGCTATTGATAGTGATTTAATACACTTTTGTGAGATATGGACTTTAATACAACCGTATCATATTCTGTCAAATCTGCCTCAACTCTTTTCCATTGTAACACCAGTGTTTCGGCAACCAGTTCTGTTCCACTGATAATTGATAGAATATATTTCTGTTAAATGGGACACATTCTGATTTATTTTGACTGGGCAAACATAAAAATAGCGTATAAAATACAAGGATTATTTTTTCCCAACAAACAAATTAGAATATGATAAAAAACCATATTGTTCTATATGAGCAAAAAGAGAGTTTGCCAATCGTTTTTCGCCCAAATTAGCGCAAAACAATCCTTGACATTACATGTGTCTGAATAGTATACTCAATCTATAAATAAATTGAATTACAACAAAGGATAAAGGGGGAGTGTAATGGGAAAAGATCTGGCAAACAAAAACTTACTAAACTGTACTGACGTATTCGCAGATATTGGAAATGTAAACCTCTTTCATGGGGAAGAGCTGCTGTCTGCGGACGGACTTGAGCCGCAGCCGACCGAACTGACTTACAAAGACAATTTCGGAACCATGCGCCATCATTTTCTGGACACACGGATGAAAGCCAAAGAACAGGATACGGACATTGCAATCTTTTGCATCGAAAACCAAAGTGAAGCCAGCAATATTATGCCGGTGCGGGATATGGGGTATCTGTACTCAAATTATAACGAACAGATCCGAAAAATACGGCAGATAAACGAACGCAGCGACATCTATTATCCCATAGCCGGTATCGGTAACGGACAGAAGCTGACGCCTGTCATTACCCTGATCCTCTATTATGGGAGCAAAAAGTGGGACGGCCCGGAGAAACTCTCTGACATGCTGGCAATTCCGGAAAAATGGAGGGATAAGCTTTCACCGTGGATTGCGGACCACCCAATCCGCATCATAAACCTGACAGACCAGGATGAGAGCGTTCGGGCAAAATATAAGTCCGATTTCCGGCATGTTGTAGACTTCTTTGCCTGCTTGGGGAATTCAGAGAAATTGTGGAAGTATGTGCATGAAGAAAACCGCATAGTCCGCCACCCGGAGGAATATCTGGACCTTATGGCAGCAATCAGCGGCGAACGGAGATTCGCGGAAATGAAAGATAACATTCTGAAAAATACAAACGCTGGGAAAGAAGGGATGAAAATGGATGGATTTTTTGATTTATTAGAAAAGATGGCAAAAGAGGATGGCATAAAAGAGGGTATGGCTAAAGGAATATCCCAGGGTATTTCCCAGGGTATGTCTCAGGGTAAGCAGGAAATTATTAATAGGATGCTTGGTAAGGGAAAATCACCAGAGCAGATCAAAGAGCTTACGGAAGAGCCCCTGGAATATATTTATCAGGTACAAGAGCAAATGCCTCAATCGGTTAGACAGAAAATAGCTTATAACCTAAGTGTGGATCAAGAAATATAAACTTGTTCTAAAGTATTCCTGGAAGATATAAATTTCCATTGATTGCTCATTGTACTCCATATTTTATACAAACAAGGAACTGCCGCGAATATACTAATACAGCAGTTCCTCTTTGTTTAGGTTAATTACCTGTATTCTGTTATTTTAAAGTATCTTACACATACACCTTCTAATTTTGCAATCATAACATTAGCGGCTGGACTTTGAGCCGGATAAAAGCTACTGCCCAGAGCGCTCGCTCCTGTCTTTATAATCTTTGATAGAAATTCCAGCATCTAATGCAACATCCAACTGTGCATTTTGAAGATATATGTGCTTTAACAAATATTACCGATATGAAAAGATTTGAATTAGAGATGAAGACATTAGGAACTCGAAGTTGCTAAAAGAAAATGACTCTGGCTGGCGATTATTCTGATTTCCGTGAATGCCTTGTTGAACCGGACTGGCTGTTAATTTACCGAATTGATCGGGATATACTTGAATTATTTATTCCAACAAACAAATAAGAATATGACAGAAATCAATATGAACAAAAAAAAGTTTAACAGTCGTTTTACACCCAAATCAGCGGAAAACAATTCTTGACATTACACGTGTTGGAATAGTATACTTATTTTATAAATAAATTGAATCACAAAAGCTTAAGGGGGAATGTTTTATGGGAAAAGACCTGCAAAGCAAAAACTTACTAAACTGTACCGACGTTTTCGCAGATATTGGAAATGTTAACCTTTTTAATGGGGAAGAGCTGCTATACGCAGATGGGCTTGAGCCACAGCCGATGGAACTGACATACAAGGATAACTATGGGGCAATGCGCAGCCATCAGCTGGACACCCGCATGAAGGCAACCGAGCAGGATACGGACATTGCAATCTTCTGCATGGAAAATCAGAGTGAAGTGAGCAATATTATGCCGGTGCGGGATATGGGGTATCAATACTCGAATTATAGGGAACAGGTGCGGCAGATACAGAGAAAAAATGAAAATGAGGGAAATTATTATACAGTTTCCGGAATTGGCAAAGATCAGAAGCTGGTTCCGGTTATCAGCATAATCCTTTATTACGGCACAGAAGAATGGGATGGGCCGGAAAAGCTCTCCGACATGCTCTCCATCCCCGAAAAATGGAAAGAAAAACTGTCACCCTGGATTACTGAACACCCGATTCATGTAGTAAACCTCGCCAGCCAGGATGAGAGCGTCCGGGCAAAATACAAATCCGATTTCCGCTACATTGTGGACTTTCTGGCCTGCGCGGGTGACAGGGAAAAAATCAAAGAATACATAAACGATAAAAATCGTGTTATTCGCCATACGGAAGAATATCTGGATATGATGGAGGCCTTTAGCAGCAAAGGCAGATTTTCACAAATCAGAAAAAATATGATAAATCAGCAAAAGAAAGGAAAGGACGGGGTTGATATGACCGCAATGGACGTTGTTTTAGATGAAATAGAAAAAATGGGGATGGAAAAAGGGATTGAGCAGGGCATTTCCCAAGGCATTTCGCAGGGTTTTACCCAAGGCAAACAGGAAATTATTAGCAGGATGCTTGGTAAGGGAAAATCACCAGAGCAGATCAAAGAGCTTACGGAAGAGCCCCTGGAATATATTTATCAGGT
>DKUB01000072.1:0-6078 GCA_002490465.1 Lachnoclostridium sp. UBA7215 | reverse complement strand
GCCCCTGGAATATATTTATCAGGTGCAGAAGCAAATGCAGATTTTCACAAAACAGAAAAAGAAACCACAAAAATTACAGGAATCATTAAGATTCTGATGAATTTGCAGTTTCTTTTTCAGATGTTTGTTCAGAATTCTACAAATTAAAACTAAACTTTGTTATCCGTTTGTTTATTTAGCATGGAATGTCAAATCATCAATGGCGAATTTTGTCTGAGCGCCATTCTTTTCCGCATTTCCACA
The DNA here is from genome assembly GCA_002490465.1 of Lachnoclostridium sp. UBA7215. Lineage (GTDB taxonomy): Bacteria > Bacillota > Clostridia > Lachnospirales > Lachnospiraceae > Eubacterium_F. Next base: position 5,835 of record DKUB01000072.1, on the reverse strand, counting down.
GCCCGCATCAATGGCAATCCAGAATGTAGATGCCGTTAAATCACCCAAGTCAGCAGCCACTTTGTCTGCGGAAATTTCATAACCGCTCAAGGTTACCCAGTCTGCCATGGCATTGCTTGTTGAGGCCTGACCAGCAACAATCGACGGAGTAGTACTACCAGTGGCATCTGCTGATTCTTTCACGATATATACCTTTACTGTTTTATAGTTGGCATCGCCGGCCAGTCCCTTATATTTTAAAGAAATACTGTCGTAATCTGCCAAAGTCCTGCCACTTGGAAGCGTAATTTTAAGCACGGGATAGCCATAATAACCTGTCTCCCATTCATGTCCTGTACTTCCATATTCATACCAGAAATAGCCATCACTTGCTTCTATGCCCGCCGATGAATATCCTCGCCATGTATATTCAGCTGGGCTAGTGGTATTGAAATCAATAACGTAGTTACTATTAGTCGATGAAGCATGGGTAATTTGAAGCTCTACCAGTTCAACAATCAAGTCTTTACTGGCATCAACCGCACTTGCATTGTTAAATATAAATCCTTTAACTGTTTTATCACCCGTTAAATCAATTTCATTACTTGAATTATCAGGGTCAGCTTCTTTTTTCGCCAACTCTTTTAATGTACCGGAAACAAGGCCATTTGTACAATAACATCTTGTATTATATGCATTATCCCCGGTGTATAGGCAAAATTGCATTGCTGGCGAAGTCACTTCTTCTGTTTCACCATCATAGTGTACCTTGATTTTTGCTTTTACCGTATCGGTCTCTTTTATATCAATTGTTGTATCAAATGCTGCCTGGCTAAATCCACCCCATGCGGCTGTTCCTTTTGCAATGGTTACACTCTTGCCTATTGCAATGGTTTCCGTATTCCCGCCCGGAGCTGCTGTTGGAGCTGGAGTCGGTGTCGGGGCATCCCCGATTATTTCAATGGAAACATCTTTTACAAATAGCTCCATATCTGATGTAATAGCATCTCCCTTAAAAATTAAGCTTGGATACGTATCGGCAATTTCTCTAATCGTACCTTCCACTTCTACGTTTTGCCAATCTGTAGTAAGAGGAATATCATCTTTTAATGTAATATCCGCCGAACTGTTGACGTGCGCATAAAGTCCAAATGTTCCAGATGGCTCGTCAACCCCTTTTTCACGTACCTGTAAAGAAACACGGATTTGTTTGTTTTCATAGGCTTTATTTGGTTCTGATTTATTCAGTGTCTCGTTGCGCAAACTTGCAGGGCTTCCCTTGTGCCATGAGGATTGCTGTAAAGACGTTCCGCCGAGAGGGTCATTTTCATCTAAAATTTCATACGAGAAATCCTTATAATAAATTTTAATTTGTGCCTTTTCGTCAGTTGTCAATTGATTGGAGTCACTGTCAAAGTACAGGCAGGCGCTCCCGTTCGTGAACGTATTGAAACGGTAAACAAAAGTTTTTGTCTGCCACTCCGTTGATGGGTGAAACGTCACTAAAGAAGGATAACCATTATAATTACTTACAAGCTTGATGTTTTTCTCAGAAATTTCTACCCCTTCTGTCCGGAGTTTAACCGTAAATTGAATCTTCTTGCCACCAAAAACAGGAGATAGCTGTGAAAGTACACCTATATTCCAGCTTCCTGAACTTTTTGCCAGAATACCGTCTGTGTCAGGAATTGCTACAGTGGGATGCGAAACGTCCGGGGCACTGGATGCCGATGGACGCTGTGACTCTGACGGTGCATCCGTTACAGCCGGAGCCTGCGATTCCTCTGGTATATCTGTAACCGTAGGGGAATCTGTGTTATCCGGTGCATTCGTTCCCTGCGGAGTATCTGTTTCAGTGCCGGGCAAATTAGATGCCACAGGGGCATTGGATTCTGCCGGGCTATTTGTTTTTATAGGATTAATGGTTGTGTCTGCCTTTTTTGTATTTTCTGGTTTTGTCGTTGCCTTTTTTTTGGAAGCAACAGCAACCTTTACTTTCTTTTTATATGTTTTTTTGCTTGTCTTGATTGTTACAGAAATGGAAATATTTCCAGTTTTCTGTGCTTTTACGACAATATATTTTTTACCCTTTTTGGTAATCTTAAGGACCTTTTTGTTTATTTTCCATGTAACCTTTTTAATCGGTTCCCCTTTTTTGGATTTAACGGATATTTTTTTGGTTTGTCCTTTTTTCATGGAAACCTTATTTGCGCTCAGCATCGGCCCTTTAGAGGCAGCATATACACTGTTATCGGAAATCATCATTCCAGATGCGGTAAGTACAAATGCTGTGAACAGCGCTATCCATTTTTTTATTCTTTTTTTCAAATTTGCTTCCATAAGCAATACCTCTCTTTTCTCCTTTTTCATTTTGTAGAGCAAAGAGCCAGGTGCATAGCCACACCTGACCCTTGCTCATTGGGTATTTAGAATAATACCCAGAATTTTTTCTAGTCTACTGCTGCATTTTCAAGAGCTACTGTAATGGTTCTCCTTACATCCTGTACAACGACATTGGATGCCTGAGCGATATAGTGGCCACCGAAATCATAAACATATACATTATATGCCTGGCCAGTCGTTACATTAAGCGTAGTCTCTGTGAGAGAATCCTGTTTTTTCATATTGCCGAGATAAGCAATATCTTCTGTTGTTCCATCCTGTCTCTTAGCTACTACAACGTAGTTGTGAGCCGAAGCATCCAGGCCAGATGCTGTTGTGTTAAGGTTATTGTGTACAATTGTCAGCCTTGACTTACCAGCGCCCTCCTGTTTTGGATCAAAGCGATATACTGGATATTTTTCTCCGCCTAAGTCTGTAATAACAACCTCTTTATTTGTGAAGTTGTATACATTATCATCATCGCTAAATGTCAGTGTGTAGGAACCTACGGAAAGTCCCGTTGCTGTGAATTCAACATAATAGCTGTCTGCACCTGCTGCATATTTACCATGAAGTGCTGCGTTTCCTGCCAGAGTAGCCGCTGCCGCTGCAATATCTGCATCTGATCTGTTTGCCGTCCACATATTTCCTTTAGCAGGGTCTTTATAAAAGCTGTCCAGAGCATTTACATGAAGGCCATTAATTTTATTAAGGTTTCCATTTGTTACCGTTGCCTTAATCAATCCGGTTGCGCCTGCCTGCATTTCTACGTTATAGGTAAGTGTTTTCTCGTTTTCGAGCGTAACGCTTGTTGCATAAGTTTCTGCATTCGTGCAACGTACTACCATGGTATAAGTTCCAGCACCAAGCCTTGCGTATCCAGCATTTGATACATGGTCGATAATGCTGTATTCACCGCTTGTTGTTGTACTTGCCCCGGCAATTTTCCCTGCTGCATCTAAAAGGATAACCTGAGCGTTTCCATTGGCAACTCGTGTTACGTTATCTTTATCATCACGTACCCGGATAACACCCGTTATCTTTGTCTTATCGGAAGCAGGCTGCAGTTTCTCATCGCATGTAGCTGTTACATCCTCAAGACCTACATTTGTTGTAACTCCACTGGTAACTGCTTTGCAGTCTTTTAATGTTACTTCAACTTTGTACTGTCCACGTTTCATCAATCTAAGCGCATTATAAGGAACAGCTGTACTCATATCGTAGGTAATATAACCAGCTCCAACAGCTGCCGTTGTACCGGCCTCTACAGACGTAGCATTTACGGTATTTGCGGATACATATTTTTCATTGCCATCCTTATCTAATACACGGATTTTTACAATTTGCGGTGCTGCATTGCCAATTACGGCGTCACCTGTCTGTACTTTGACTTTAACTGTTGTAAGATTCCAACGTGCTTCCGTATCAATTTGAACGGTATTTGTTTCTGTATCAACAGAGAATGATTTTGCATCGCCATAGGTATAATCAGATGCACTCTTAATCGTATAGCTCTCGCCGTCTAAAAGATGTGCATACTGGTTATTAGCAAGATACGTGCCTGCTTTGCCAGCTTCCTCTGCCGGAACATAGATATATCCAGCTCCATCTCCATTATCATCTACTTTTACAAGAACATCTCCTACTATCTGATACAATACATTTTTTGTTTTTACTGCCGTAGCTGTTGCTGTATTGGCAACAGGATCACCTGCTTTTATAATAGAATTAAGTGCTGAGCCAGTTGCTGGGTAAGGACCACTTGGGGCTGCTGTCGGTTGAACGGAAAGTTCTTCCGGACGAAGACCGAGAGCGGTATTAACTTTTCGTACCCATCCTTTTTTGATCGTAACCGTAGCTGCTGCTTTGCCGCCTTCTGTTACATCTACTTTTGCTACTGCATAGGCAGATGTTGTCGGGTTTGTGCAAGCGGATTCGGCATAATTCTTAATTACCACAAAATACGTTCCTGTCGGAAGAGTTGCCTTATTGGATGAACCTGCTGTTGTCTTAAGAGCATCAATAAATCCATCTCCCTTGGCAATATGGTCACTATTAAGTGTGCCACTTAACTTCTCTGGTGCAGCCATCAATTCATCTGCTGTCTTGTCATTGTCAAGATCCGTATACAACTCATAGGTATAGTAAGCGCTTCCACCTGAATATTCTGTTGTTCCGTCTTCGTATTTCTGGCTAATGGTAAAGGAATCAATTTCTTTTACTTTTTCCAATTCGATGGTAACTTTATTTTCATGAGTTCCACCGATGGTTACCTGTTTTGTTGCTACTTTATATACATCATGCAGGTTTCCTTTTTTAAGCGCTTTCTCAACTTCCAGTGTGTAAGTCTTACCTCTTTCCAGATACAAATCCGGATTCGGCCAGCCGCCTTTTTTCAAATTGGAACCACTAAGAGTAGTAGTAGCGTCAACATTAGCAATTTCAGCCTTACCGGTAGCGTCTGTTTTCAGTTCACCGGAATAAACGGCATTACCAGATGCATCTTTCAGTTTTACAGTAGCATCTTGAACTTTGGTAAGGTCATTTTCCTTATTAACAGCCTCTACGGTCAATATTACTTTTTTAGGGTCATATTTTGCCAACACAAAGTTCTGTGCGGTTGAATGGTTACGGTTAATTGCAACTGCACCCGTACTTGTTGTCTGACTGATATAATCGGTATCTGCTTTTGTGGAAGTAGATGCCTCAATGCTCATTGTCTTTCTTCCGGCCGTTGTTGCAATCCGATAGTAACCTGTACTGTCGGTAGTAGCGGTTTTACCACCCTTAATAGTGATTACCGCATTCTGCACAGGAGTATATGCATTTGGCCATACATCAGTATTCCATCTTGTAACATAACCTTCAACTGCCATTCCGGCAAGCGCTTCTTCGTAAGTGGTTATTGCATCACTTGGAAGTTTTATGCTTGCAGACGTCGTTGTTACTGTGTATTCACCGTCTGCATCCCTGTTTCCAGGACGAAGAGCTTTGGAATCTTCAATTTTATAAATGGCAGCTCCTTTTTCATCCACCTTTTCAAACGCAGCAGATACCGTGATATCCCCTTTCTTCATTTCCAGCTTAGTGCCATTGAGAACGTTATCTGTCACCTCTCCTGCTGGATTTTTAAATGTCAGCATTACTGCAAAGTCAGATGAGTCAATTGAAGAAATACTCTCAACTTCTGCCACAATTGCAGATGGTGTCTCGCTTGCAACTGGTGTTTCGGTAGCCGGAACATCGGTTGCCGGAACATCCGTAGCTGGAACATCCGTAGCCGGAACGTCGGTTGCCGGAACGTCGGTTGCCGGTGTACCAGATGTTGCCGGAGTCTGTGTTGCCGGTGCCGGTGTCACTACGCTGCTTTTCTTTTTGGAAGTTACCTTGCAAACCAACTTCTTAGTCTTCGCTTTAGAGCCTGCTTTCAATCGATAAGTTACCTTTGCCGTGATTTTTGCAGTACCCTTCTTT
>DKUB01000033.1:144062-187592 GCA_002490465.1 Lachnoclostridium sp. UBA7215 | reverse complement strand
TTTTCCAATCTATTTCGTTATATAGATAAAGAGATGGGCGGGAAGCGTATAAAATTAAAATATTTTTAAAAAATAAAAATTGTTTGTCGGGTTTTTGCTTTCTCATTTGTTATATATTATTTAAGGATAAATACACAAAGTATTTGGGGAAGGAAAGAGATGAGAGAATGGTGAGAGATACTTTATGCAGAGAATTTATTGAAAAAAGCATTCTTTTCTTATGATACCACTTATTTTACCAATAGTGCGGTGCAACTTGTGTAATTACTCATGCATATGGCATCTGTTGGGGACAAAATACCTTTTGCTCCCAACATCAAATTATAAAGGAGAGATATATGAAAAAGATCAAAGCAGCTATTACCTTAATTATTATGTTTTCCATAACAGTGCCGTCATGGAACATCCAAGCAGCAGATATAGGGCCGGATGGCAGTCTGGTTTATTCAAAACCGGGATTATACTGGCAGCTGGCAGAAAAGATATATTACGATTCGTCGAATAGAACCAGAGGCTGTAGCAGATGGAAAACTTGTCGTTCCAAGAGAGATAGATGGCTTTAAGGTTTTGGGGATTGGTGCGTGGAACATTTTAACAGACAGGGTTCCTTATGAAGCACTGACTTCTTATTCTGGGGATTCTCTTGAATCCGTAGTGAATCATTATCGTGTCCTGGACGAAATTGAGAGAATAGAGGAACTTGTGTTGCCAGAAGGCTTGGACTTTATAGGTTCATATGCACTGGAAGGCAGTAGAAGTTTATTGGAGATAACGTTTCCACCGGACATATATGTATCGTGCTTTGCTTTTGGTTCCTTGCCAATAAAGACTGATTCTGTATTTCGTCCAAAGAAAATAATATTATATTCAGATAGTGTGGTGGATATTAAAGATTATACCGCTATTGAATTTTTAAAAGAGAGCAAGGCGGAGATTTACATTCGTTATCATAACCAGGGGCAGTTTTATTATACTTTGTCCGGTTATGTTGAGAAGATTTATGTTGATAAGAAAATAGGTTTTTTTGCTTTGTCATCTGTTATGGGGGAAGAAGATTATGTGGATGCTCCTCCTCCCAGTTATAATGTTAAAAGGTTAATTATAAATGGAAAAGGCACAAGCCTTCAATTTCCTTATTATGCAAATGAACCTTCTGTTAACGATCTTTCGGTATTAGATAAGGATGGCTCCTGGATTAGTGGAGTAAAGGGGCTTTATACTGTCAGGGGGGCAGCATCTATAGCGGAAGCGCGGGTTTATAAAACTTCATATTATTGGAAGGAAGCCGGTAAATCAAAGGAAGTGAAAGCCGTAAAGAAGAGTGGTGTCTATCGGGCGAGATGGAAGAAGATAAAAACCAGCATTTATAAACATGAGTATAAGGTAAAGAAAGAAAAATGGAAGGTGACAAAAAGTCCGATTCAAACGGTCTATAAAGTCTATGGCAAAAAGAAAAAGGGCGGCAGCTACCAGTATATTAAAACAACAAAAAAGAGAAGCATCCAGTCAAAATACAAATACATCAAAGCAGCGCCTGTTAAGGAATGGGAGTGAGGAGGGATTTTTGTATACTCTGTTCGCCGATATGTTATAATACGTTTTGCCGGGACTCAACCCACGGTAGAGCTCTTGAGAATATCGGATTTACGGTAAACTCAACTACCTGTTCCTGTTAATTTCCCGCGGTGCGAATTATATTGAGCCCAGAAAGGAGGTGCTCCTCATGAATCAGGAAAAAATCGGAAAGTTTATAGCCACTTGCAGAAAAGAGCAGGGATTTACACAGGCTGTTCTTGCAGAGAAACTTGGAATAACAGACCGGGCAGTTTCAAAATGGGAAACAGGCAGGAGTATGCCGGATGCATCCCTTATGCTTGAATTGTGTGATCTTCTGAAAATTAATGTTAATGAACTTTTCACTGGGGAGCGGTTAGTCATGGAACAATATAAGGAAATGGCGGAACAACATTTGCTGGAAATGAGGGAACAAGAGGAACTTACTAACAAAAAGCTGCTTTCTTTGGAGATTGTTATTGGGTGGACATGTACAGTTTCTTTCCTCCTGATGGTTTTTGCAGCGGCTTTGGCTACGACGATCCTGTGGTGGAGAATTGGCTTGCTTGCAGGGGGCGTTGCCATATTTGTTGTTGGTATCGTGTATTGTCTTAAGCTGGAGCACGATGCCGGATATTATGAATGCCCGGAATGCGGTACAAGTTACATCCCATCAATGAAGGCAGTGGTGTTTGCTCCACATATCGGGCGCGACCGGAAGATGATCTGTCCACACTGTGGAAAGAAGGCTTATCATAAAAAAGTTCTCACAAAGTAAAAACTTCCGAACACCAGTGGGTATCGTTACAGAGGACGCGCATACACAAGTCTACCCTGTATATATTTTGCGGCAACTACGTCTGAATCAGCCAGGAAGCAGAGGCGCTCAAGTCTCTCCTCCGGGCTCAGAGGGAATGGACAGGGCAGGCCGGAGTCATCAAGTACGACAACATCCGCTTCATAGCCGGGCAGGAAAGTGCCAGTCTTTGGAAAGAACGCTCCGCCGCCTGCCGTAGCCATATAAAAAGCCTGTGAAAAAGTAAGCGGAGGCAGGGAAGAATCCACGAGACGCCAGTATAGTTTAGAAACAGATACAGCATCCTGTATGGCGCGAAACATGGAGAGGGAAAAGCCGCCGGCGATATCTGTTCCCAGCCCGATGGAAAGTCCATAATCCCAGTATTTTTGAATAGGGGCAATTCCGGACGCCAGACTGGTGTTGGAATTTGGACAGTGGGCGATAAATACGCCGTTTTCTTTTATTTTTGCAAGTTCTTCTTCGCCGGAATATACGCAGTGTGCCATAACAGCAGGGGAGTGTGAGCCAAAAAGCCCGAAGTGATGATAAATATCTCCATAAAAATGAGAGTTGGGAAATAACTTCCGCACAAGTTGAGTCTCTTTCGGATTCTCGGACAGATGGGACTGGACGGGCAGGGCGTATTCCTGGCAGAGTTCACCTAATTCCTCTAAAAGTAAATTAGAGCAGGAGGGTACAAAACGCGGCGTGAGGATTGGTTTGACGAGGTGGCACTCGGATTGTACCTTTTCGATAAACCAGCGCGTGTCATTGACGGAAATTTCTGCTGATTGCTCCTGCAGCCCGTCCGGGCTGTTTTTGTCCATATTAACTTTCCCGACATAGGCGGGATATCCGGCACTGTCTAAAAGCTTAGCCAGTAACAGAGAGCTTTCCTTATGAACCGTCCCAAACAGACAGGCACGTGTTGTGGGAGATTTTTGTAAATCGTTCAGAAACATGCGGTATGCCCTGCCTGCATACTCTAAATCGCTGTATTTTTTCTCTTCCTGAAAGGCATGTTTTTCTAACCAGTCCAAAAGCTCACAGTCCATCCCAAGACCGCGGAACGCATACTGGGGTGCATGCAGATGCAAGTCTGTCATACCTGGTATAATCAGGCAGTCCCCATAGTCTGTAACCGTGTCTTTATCAGAGTGGATTGTGAGCTTTTGGAATTCTTTTTCTTTGTAAACACCTTCAACAGTATTTCCCTGGATGGCCAGGCAGCCGTGCCTGATTGTGCAGAGTGTCTGCCGGTCAGCCATATAGAGAATATTGCCGCATAAATATAGCAGTATTATCGCCCCTTATTTTCTGTAAGAAATTACAGCCACACAGTGGTGTACTTTTTTTACCTTTTACTCTTCCGTAATCATGTCGTCAGGTTCCAAGTCAGAGTCCTCGTCAGAATCTTTTGATGCATCCGGGGTGATTTTCACATAGTTTCTGTCATCGTTTTCTTCTTCATAGAGGTCATTGTCAAAATCATCATCATCAAAATCATCCAAATAATCCTTCATCAGAATATTTTTCAGAAAATACAAGATTCCACCGACAACCGCTGCTACAGCAGTGAGTCCAAGCAGAAATTTGCAAAATTTTTTCATGGTAATTCCATCCTTTCTTTTCCATATGGGCATTATCCCCCATATCCTATTATTTATCCCTATTTTACGGGATAAAACTGGAAATGTAAAGGGGTTTTAGTAAAAGTGTCTATTTTATTGCCCGAAAATTGAATATTTCTATAGAATATTTCATGAAATTTGTGGTTGTAAAATTTTCCTAATGGGTGTATAATTTTATTCGGAATTAAAAGACAATTGTTTTTATGGAGGGTATTTCATATGGCACGCGGAAGAGCTACAAATAAGACAACCACGATAGCAAAAGAGCCGACAACAAAGGATACACAGAAGACTGCGGAGAAAGTAGAAAAAGTTGAGAAAGAGGCTGTGGATGCAGTATCTGCTGCAGCAGATTCTAAGCCGGAAAAAGCGGAGGCGGTAAAACCGGCAGCGAAAAGACCAGCAGCCAGAAGAACAACAACAAGAAAAACTGGAGCAAGAAAAACGGCAGGTCGTAAGCCGAAAGAGACAACAGATGTAAATCCGGAGATGTTCATTCAGTTTGGTGGTCAGGAGTATTCTGAAAAATCCATTATGGAAAAAGTTGTTGCTGCATGGGAGTCAGAGGGAAAGAAACCATCTGCAATTAAGAGGATCAGATTGTATGTTAAGCCGGAAGAAGGCAAGGCTTATTATGTTATCAACGAAAAGTTGAAAAATGGCTCAACGGGTGCAGTTGATTTGTAAAAGCTATTGATTGCAACATTTCATAATTAAATAAGTTTATAATGTAGAAAAGAGTTTATAAAACAATGGAATTCATCTGTTGTTTTACAGGCTCTTTTTTGTTATAGTAAAAGACAGGGGCAGGGTATCTTTTGCCTGACCTGGTAAAAAAATAGGAAAGGGTGAATTAATTTGTTAAGAAATAAAAACACAAAGAGGCGACTTGCTCTCGTGCTTGCAGTCTCGCTGTGTATGTCTTGTTGCATTTTTCATAGTAGCGATTCATATGTTAAGGCAGATACGGGAACAGAGATTACGGATACCTCAAAGTATTACAAAACAGTAAAGCCTAAAAGGGTGTCCGTACATGACCCTTCTATTGTCAAGGAAGGGGATACATATTATATTTTTGGAAGCCATATGGCTTGGGCCAAAAGTACGGATTTGGAAAACTGGACAACTTTTACGAACAACATCAACAAGGATTACAGGACGTTGTTTGCCGATGGTTTTGCATGGGCAGCTTTAGGGGATGCCAAATACAATCCGTCAGGGAATATGTGGGCTCCGGACGTAATATGGAATAAGGACATGCAAAAATGGTGTATGTATATGAGCATAAACGGTGGCAGCTGGAATTCGTCAATTGCTCTGCTTGTGGCAGATCATCTGGATGGCGATTGGACAGCGGTGGGAACTGTTATGTACTCAGGATTTGGTAATGATGTTCATGATTATAAGAAAACAGATTATCAGGCTGTAACTGGGGATACCGTTCTGGCAGACCGCTATGTGACAGACCGTAACGGCATAGTTAGGAGCGGCTGGCAGTCAACTTATGGAGCACATGCCATTGATCCATGTGTCTTTTATGACGAGGAGGGAAGGCTGTGGATGGCATATGGTTCCTGGTCCGGTGGTATTTATATGTTCCGCCTGGATAATAAAACCGGACGGAGGGATAATTCCGCAGAGGCTAAGAAGGGGTATACAGATGCCTATATGGGCAAAAAAATCGGCGGTTCAACAGCGTCTGGTGAGGGATGCTATATTGAGTATATTAACGGTGCCTATTACATGTTTTTATCTTATGGCGGTCTTGAGGCGGCCGGAGGATATAACATGAGAGTGTTCTCCTCTGAGAATCCGGATGGGCCATATACGGATATATCCGGGGATGATGCGAATAAGGGGGGTGGGGTAAACGGCGCTATCGGTACCCGGCTGATGTCTTATTATAAATGGAGTTATCAGCAGAATGCCCAGGTGGCACAAGGGCACAACTCGGCCTTTGTGGATGAAAACGGCAATGCTTATGTTGTTTATCATACCCGTACAGATAACGGTACGGAATATCATTCCGTGCGCGTGCACCAGCTTTTCACAACAGAACATGGATGGCTGGTAGCAGCTCCTTTTGAGTATGCCAGAGAAGACCGGGTAAAAGAAGATGGCTATTCGGCAGATGAAATTGCGGGCGATTATGAAATATTGTTCCAAAAGCACACGGTATCTGAAAAACTGGAATACAATGCACCGCAGCACATTACACTGAATAAAGATGGTACGATTACCGGTGATGTGACAGGAACATGGAAAGAGCAGGATAAAAAGGCTCTTATGTCGGTCACCGTAGATAATGTAACATATGAGGGTACCTTTGTAGAGCAGAACATGGAAGAAACTAATTTAAAGACGCTTTGTTTTACGGCTGTCGGCACAAATGAAGTCTGCCTTTGGGGCGCAAAATACCCTGAGGATGCGGCCGCTGTATCTATGGCTGCAAATTCTCTCCGTGTTCCGGCAAAAATAAATGCAGACACAAAATTGGACAGTGAGGGACTCTGGGGGACAAAAATAACATGGAGCAGTGATGCCAGTTCACTGTTAGAGGACGGAACGATTATTCCGTCAGCTATTGACAGAAAAATAACAATAAAAGGAATTGTGTCAAAGGGAAATTATTATTATACAAAGACAATGACAACAACAGTGGAGGCAGAAAAAGAAAGCGGGTCGGTCTCTCAGGGAACCGGGAATTTCTACTATCAGGATTATGAGGGAAATCCGGTACTCAATTCTCTTTGGACTGTTACTGGAAATACAACGATAGAGAAGAATGCGGCAGATAAGGTGAATGCCACAAATCATGTTAGGATTGTACCAAGTGGTTCAGGAAACCGTGGAGCTGTTTCCACTTTTGATTTCAAACGGCAGCTTTCCGGGAATTATGATTTTGAGACTGATGTGATGCTCAGCAGCTCGACGGGGAACAGTGGTTCCACTACGCCGAAAACGCAGTTTGTTTTGATGTGCGAGGATAATACCTATGAAAGCGGCGGTGTCAACATTGGACTTGCTTCCGGCTATATTCTTAAATTAGAGGCCGTGGGGGCAGGGAATCAGACATTTGCAATAAATGATGATGAAAAGGATACTGTGCAGCTTCCGGCATCGGACTGGATTCATGTAAAGGTATCGGTGGATACCGCAGATTTAACAAAAGCGGTACTCACGCTGACAAATACAAGCACGGGACAGGTTTTGAAAAAGGATAAGGAAATCCGTATCAATGGAGAGGGTAAACTCGCGGGTCTGTATATCCTTCTCGGCAGGGGAAATTCTTCCGGGGCAAGAGTGGATAATACGGTAGTTAAAATGCCCGGAATTGCAGATTATCATGTGCTGGATGCCAAAATTTCCAAAGGAAATAACCTGTTGAAGCTTCAGAGCGAGAAAAAGCTATATACAGAGGAGACGGTGGCAGAGCTGCAGACAGCGGTACAGACAGCAGAGGCTGTCAGCCGCGACCTTCCGGTATCGGAACAGCAGAAAGTGGACGCTGCTGCTGCCGCATTAGAGAAGTCTTTACAGGAATTGACCTGTATAACCCATGTATTCAGTGAAGCCATTGTAACAAAGGAAGCAACGCAGACAACGGAGGGGACACAGGTGTATTATTGTTATCAGTGTTCCCATACAAAGCAGGAAACCATCCCGCGGAAGAATCCGGCAGCAACAACAAAACCGGATGAAACGGGAAATCCGGCGCCGACAAAACAGCCGGATGAAAATCCAGGTAAGGAGACAGAGGCAGAAAAAGTCGATGTGCAGGCAGCGGGATATCTGGGCCGTTCCATTACTATGGTGAAGGGGAAGAAATTAACCCTTCATGCCAGCGTAAGCCCTGCCGGGGCAGGAAAGAAAGTGACTTACAAGAGCAGTAAGCCGGGTGTGGCTGCAGTAAGCGCAAAGGGTGTGGTCAAGGCAAAAAAGCCGGGCAGGACAAAAATTACTGTCACATCTGCGGATGGAAATGCTGCGGCAAAAGTAACCATTACCGTAGTAAAGAAAGCGAAAAAGGTTACATCTTTTCAATTAAAAAAGACGACGCTAAAAATACAACGGGGTACATCAGCTGTACTGGCATTAAAAAGTATGACTAAGGGCGGAACAGATAAAATGACATTTAAGTCCTCAGACAAAAAGGTGGCCAGAGTAGACCGGTATGGTGTCATATATGCTTTGAAAAAGGGAGCTGTCACGTTGAAGGTTAAATGTGGGAGAAAGACTGTTAAGGTAAAGGTTAAAGTAACGGTCAGGATATAATGAGTTGCGCTGATGCGCAAGCAGGTCATCAATCTTCTTCGAAGATTGGTGACATATTATAATAAGTTGCAAATGGATGGATAATCGGATAAAATAGCAGTGAAATATCAGCATAAGGAGGAAACAGACGTGTTTAAGATTAATGAAAATTATTTGAAATTGCCTGGAAGTTATCTTTTTTCGACTATTGCCAAAAAGGTTGCGGCATATAAAGAAGCAAATCCGGACAGACAGGTGATAAGCCTCGGAATCGGGGACGTGACACAGCCATTAGCTCCGGCGGTAATTGAGGCGCTTCACCGTGCGGTAGATGAAATGGGAGCGGCAGAGACATTCCATGGATATGCCCCGGATTTGGGATATGAGTTTTTGAGGCGGGCAATTATTGACAACGATTACCGTTCCCGCAGTGTGGATATTGCATTGGACGAAGTATTTGTCAGTGACGGGGCAAAGAGTGATTCGGGAAATATCGTTGATATATTTGCCGTAGATAACCGGATTGCTGTTACAGACCCGGTTTATCCGGTCTATGTTGACAGTAATGCAATGTCCGGAAAAACAGGAGAGTATATAAAGGAAAAAGAGTGCTGGTCGAATGTTATATATATGCCGTGTACGGCAGAAAATAACTTTGTTCCGCATTTTCCGGATGAGACGCCGGATATCATATATATTTGCTGTCCGAACAATCCTACAGGAACGACCCTCAAAAAAGAGGAGCTTCAAAAATGGGTGGATTATGCCAATGATAAAAAAGCAGTTATTATTTATGATGCTGCCTATGAGGCATATATATCAGAATCAGATGTACCGCACAGCATTTATGAATGTGACGGTGCAAAGACCTGTGCAATAGAGATGCGCAGTTTTTCAAAGAATGCCGGATTTACCGGAACCCGTCTGGGATTTACGGTTGTACCGAAAGAATTAAAGAGCAGCGGGACTTCCCTGAATCAGCTGTGGGCACGCCGTCACGGAACAAAGTTCAACGGTGCTCCGTACATCATACAAAGAGCCGGCGAGGCCGTATACAGTGAGGCCGGAAAAGCGCAGACAAAGCAGCAAATTGCGTATTATATGAAAAATGCAAGCCAAATCCGTGAGGAATTGACAAATATGGGGTATACTGTTTTTGGAGGTGTAAATGCCCCTTATATCTGGCTTCAGACACCAGAGGGGATGAAGTCATGGGATTTCTTTGATGTTCTTTTGGAACGTGCTAATGTAGTTGGTACACCGGGGTCTGGTTTTGGGCCGAGCGGGGAGGGGTATTTCCGCCTTACGGCTTTTGGCAGCGCAGAGAGTACCGCACAGGCATTAGAGAGAATACGGGCGCTTTGATACGGTTAAAAGGAAGCATAGATAATAAGGAATGGGGGATGGAATCATGAAAAGATGTTTTGGCAATAAAATAAAAATAGATGGATGGCGGAGATTACGTTTTCTGTCCGCAGCACTGGTTTTGATGGCGATGGCAAGTGTACCACTGGCAAAGGCGGACTCTGTTGAGGTGAAACCGTTTCTTGCCTTTGGGGCTGACCTGACAGCCAGCCAGAAGGACACTGTTCTCAGTCAGATGGGAATAAGCCGTGATGAGCTTGTTGATTATGAGACAATTGAAGTAACAAATAAAGAAGAACACGAATATCTTGATGAGTACCTGGACAAGAGTGTCATAGGGACAAGGGCCCTGTCTTCTGTAAAAATTGAAGAAGCGGATGCGGGGAGCGGAATTTCCGTAGAAATTCACAATATTACTTTTTGTACGGAGGAAATGTATACAAATGCACTGGCGACAGCCGGTATCGGGGATGCCAGTGTAGTTGTTGCTGCACCCTTTGAAATATCCGGTACGGCAGCGCTGGTAGGAGCAATGAAGGCATACGGGACAATGACGGGGGATGTGATTGATTCTGACAGTGCAGATGCGGCAACGAATGAGCTTGTTGTAACCGGGGAGCTCGGGGAGAGTCTTGGTAAAGATAAAGCGGCCCAGATGGTAGCGCTTTTGAAAAGTAAAGTTGTGGGGGAGAATCTATCCTCAGAAGAGGATATTTTAAATGCTGTTGATGAGGCTGCTGATGAGCTTGATATTCAGCTCACGGATGAACAGAGGCAAAAACTGAAATCCCTGATGGATAAAATAAATGATCTGGATTTGGACGTAGATAAACTGAAAGACCAGGCGCAGGGAATTTATGATAAGCTGAAGGATTTGGATATTAATCTGGATGAGGCAAAGGGATTTTTTGAAAAGATTGCTGACTTTTTCAGCCAGTTGTGGGATAAAATTACAAGTTTGTTTTAACAGAGAAAAGACCTGTAAAACCATTAGTTCTACAGGTCTTTTTGACGTGCGTGAGAAGATTCGAACTCCCGACACCTTGGTCCGTAGCCAAGTGCTCTATCCAGCTGAGCTACACGCACAACGCAAGTATTATAATACCCGAATCCGAATCTGTTGTCAAGATTTTTTTACAAATTTATGCAAAGTAAAAAGTAATCTATTTTGGCCACGCCGTCTGTGATTCGCGTTTTTCATGTGCCTTATCCCTCATATGGTTCAGACGGGCTACAATGTACTCTATCTGCTCGTCCTGTTTGTCCAGCTGCTCTTTCATTCCCTTTACTAAAGTAAGCAGTTCATCCATTTTTTCTTCCTGAGTCATATGCGCTATCCTCCTTAAATATATTTTGTTTTTAGTTTACCATGTTTTACCGTATGAGACAATCCTTTCTTTTTCGATCAGTTTCCAAAACAAATGACTGGAAGCTGGCTGTCCCCTCACCGCAAAATGTAAAATAAAACGAATGAATCCCATCTGGTATCGATACTTCGGCAGAATATGCCTCCCATACATTGGAGTATTCAATGGGGATTTCAGCAATTACGGGTCCGTTCCACGCAAGCTTTATCTGCATAACACCTGCAGCATATCCCCTTGTTTTAATCGTTATACGCCGAACACCCTGGCAGTCAAAATATCGGAACCCTGCGGTTGCCGTATTCTGCATGTTTGCCACATAGCCGATGTTTTCATCGCCATCTCTTCCATCCTGCATTATTTTTGGAAATTTATCCCCGCCCACATAACAGGAATCCTCCTCCGTATACAAATGGCACGCCAGATATCCCGGGTATTCTCCCTCCCCCTTTAGCGGTCCGCCATTAAGGCCGCAGGACGTCAGCTCTGCCTGCAGGAACGTTCCGTCAGACTGCTGTTCGAGGGGTTCAGCGCATCCCTGTCTGCAAAACCATGAGCCATTTGTGTGGCGGTGATAAAACACATACCATTTTCCTTTGATTTCTATAATACTGCCGTGATTATTGCAGCCATAGGCCATAGGCTTTTCTGCTGGCTTATAGGAATCAATGTGCAGGTCACAGTTGCTGACCAGCACCCCCTGATAACGGAAATCACGGTCTGGTTTTTGGCTTGTAGCATAGCATAGTTCATGCATTACAAGGGATGAATAAATAAAGTAATAGGTGTCCTTTATTTTGCGAATGGATGATGCCTCAAAAAACTCATGTCCTTCAAATCCACTTCCCTGCGCATACGGACCGCTTGGTACAATAAATTGCGGAGCGGTTTTTATCGTCAGCATATCATCATTTAAAAGGGTTACCATGGCACCGCTTCTGCTTGAATCACCCTTTCCGCAGAAACCGGTATATAGATACACTCCTTGTCCTTCTTCCCATAGTACAGCGGGATCGAATTGTGGTTCATCACCGTCATGCTCACCGAGCAGCGTCCCATCTTCATAATGGACGTATCCATAAAACTCGTATTTCCCGGCTGGTGCATCGCAGACTGCAACCGATACTACAGATACCTTATCAAGGACATAGTACAAATAATATCTGCCGTCCGGCCCCATTACAACATCCGGTGCGTATAAACACATCTTTCCTTCCGGATTATAGGGGTCTGCCGTTTTGGGGTAAATAACGCCTTCATAACGCCAGTTACCCAGATCGTCCACTGGTGCCGACCAGCACACATAATCTCCAAGACAGAATACATGTCCATTATAAAAATCATGTGAGCCATATATATAGATCCGGTCTTCAAATATATAAGGTTCTCCATCCGGAATATATTCCCAGGATGGGAGATATGGATTAAATGCCTGTTGTTTCATTCTCTGATACCTCCATTTCATCAGTTAATATTTATCTATATAATAACATATTGTTAAAAAAAATCAATAAAAATGATTAAATTTAATCATTGATTCTTCTTTTTATCTGTGATATTATGTACTACACAAAAGCAATGACGGGGAATAGTAACTGTTTGATCCTTTTCAGAGAGCTGCCGGATGGTGCAAGACAGCAGGGAAAATACAGCGAACTCGCCTCCAAGCTGCGTATGCAAAAGGTCTGATAGGCTTAGTAGTGTCCGCCGGATTCCCACCGTTAGCGGGGAAAAGCATGTTAGTGCTGATAAGAGCATGCCGTCTGGCATGAAGTAGAGTGGTACCGCGAAGATATCCTTCGTCTCTACAACCCGGGGTTGTGGGGATGGAGGTTTTTTTATTATAAGAAATGGAGATGACAGAAATGAATCCTTTTAACAAGTACAAAAAAACATATTTTATGCCGCCGGAATGTACGTATGACTGGGTAAAAAAAGATACCGTAGATGCGGCGCCGATATGGTGTTCTGTGGATTTGCGGGACGGAAACCAGGCATTGATAGAGCCGATGAGTTTAGAGGAGAAACTGGCATTTTTTGAGATGTTGGTGGAAATTGGATTTA
The DNA here is from genome assembly GCA_002490465.1 of Lachnoclostridium sp. UBA7215. GTDB lineage: Bacteria > Bacillota > Clostridia > Lachnospirales > Lachnospiraceae > Eubacterium_F. The sequence goes on along the minus strand of DKUB01000033.1, from coordinate 174,561 downwards.
AGGAAATTGAAGTTGGTTTTCCGGCTGCATCAGAGACGGAATATGAATTCATGCGCACCCTGATTGAGCGCGATATGATTCCGGATGATGTAACAGTACAGGTATTGACCCAGGCACGCGAACACATCATCAAAAAGACATTTGAGGCGGTTAAAGGCGCTCCGCATGCCGTTGTCCATCTGTATAATTCCACCTCAGTGGCACAGAGGGAGCAGGTATTCAAAAAGAGTAAAGAAGAGATTAAGCAGATTGCTGTGGATGGGGCGGTTCTCTTAAAACAGCTCGCGGATGAGACGGATGGCAGCTTTTCCTTTGAATACAGTCCGGAGAGCTTCTCCGGAACGGAAGTTGATTATGCGGTTGAAGTTTGTAATGCGGTTTTAGACGTGTGGCAGCCAACGCCGGAGAACAAGGCCATTATTAATATCCCGGCAACCGTGGAAAATGCCATGCCTCATGTTTTTGCCACACAGATTGAATATGTTCACAAAAATATGAAATACAGGGATTCTGTGATATTATCCCTTCACCCGCACAATGACAGGGGAAGCGGTGTGGCAACTGCGGAACTTGGCCTGCTTGCCGGTGCGGACCGTATAGAGGGAACTTTGTTTGGGAATGGGGAGCGCACGGGAAATGTAGATATTGTTACATTGGCCATGAATATGTTTTCCCATGGTGTGGATTCCGGACTTGATTTTTCTGATATGCCCCGGATTCGCAAAAATTATGAGAATTTTACAGGGATGCATGTGTATGAGCGTCAGCCCTATGCAGGGGATCTTGTCTTTACGGCCTTTTCCGGCTCCCATCAGGATGCCATTGCCAAGGGAATGCAGTGGCGTGAAGACAAAAATCTGGAAGAATGGAGTGTACCGTATCTTCCAGTCGATCCGGAGGATGTCGGACGCACGTATGATTCTGATGTAATCCGCATCAACAGCCAGTCGGGTAAGGGCGGTGTGAATTATATATTGAAGCAGAATTTTGGCATATCCCTCCCAGAGTCTATGAGGGAAGAGGTCGGATACATGATGAAACAGGTATCCGACAAGGAGCATAAGGAACTCTCTCCCCAGTGGGTATATGAGATATTTACCGATCATTACCTGAATCCAACCCCGTATTTTGAGATTGAAGAGTGTCATTTTAAGCAGATAGATGGAATTATGGCAGAAGTGACCATTAACAGCGGTGATAAGAAAACGGTTGTCGATGCTATGGGAAATGGAAGGCTGGATGCGGTCAGCAATACAATTAAACAGTATTTTGGCATCAGCTACCAGCTCTCCTCCTATGAAGAGCATGCCCTGACACAGGGGTCTTCTTCAAAGGCAATCGCTTATGTGGGAATTACATGCCGGGGAGAAAATTTCTGGGGCGTAGGTATTGATGAGGACATTATTAAAGCCTCGATTCATGCGCTCTGTGTCTGTGTAAACAAGTTGCCGCAAATCCAGGATAAAGAATCCGGCAAGGATGAGCGGCTGATGGAGATGTTGAATTATATTCAGAGTAATTACCAGACAATTACCCTTGAGGATATGGCAGAGCAGTTTCATCTTTCCGAGCCGTATATCAGTAAGTTTATTCACGATAAGTCCGGGAAAACTTTTGTGGAGCAAGTGACAAATGTCCGGATGAAAAAAGCGCGTACGCTGTTGAAGCATGGAAATATGACAGTCGAAAATATTGCTCTTTCGGTTGGGTATTCCAATGTAGAGCATTTTACACGGACATTTAAGCGCTTATATAATATGTCCCCGATACAGTATCGGAACCAGCATTAAAAACTTCAACAAAAACTGTTGTTTTTGTTGAAGTCAAAAGAACCATTTATAAGGATTCTTCGCATCCCAAAAGTTTATCCTGTGCATAGAGTTTGATGGCCTGAAAGCTCTCTTTGCTGATTACATGTTCAATCTTGCATGCATCGCTCTCGGCAGTTTCCTCGGAAACACCGAGGGCGGTCAGGCATTTTGTGAGAATGCCGTGGCGCTCATAAATCATTTCTGCAATTTGTTTTCCCTCTTCGGTCAGATAAATAAATCCGGCGTCAGTAACCGTGATATGTCCTTTTTCTCTGAGATTTTTCATAGCGACACTGACGCTGGATTTTTTAAATCCCAGTTCCGTAGCAATATCTACGGAGCGGACAACGGGTAACTTATGGCTTAAGATCAATATTGTCTCTAAATAATTTTCTGCAGATTCATTTGTTTTCATACCTGTCTCCATTCCGAAGCGCAGCGGTGGGAGCTGTGCATCAATAATATATAGTATTGTATCACTTTTTATTGCAAAAAACAATTTGTCTGGCACAATGTCAATAGCAATTCTTTTTGAAAAATGTTCTTGACAACTAATAAGTGTTAGTGTATACTAACCATGAAAAATATAAAAGAAAAGGGGTGATTTGGTATGCCGTTGACGATGGCTCAAACAGGAGTACAAAATACAATAAAAAAAGTAGGCGGAAAAGAGGAGACGAGAAAGTTTCTGGCTAATCTTGGATTTGTATCCGGTGGGATAGTAACGGTAGTGTCCGAAATGGGCGGAAATATGATTCTCAACGTCAGGGATTCCAGGATTGCCCTGGGAAAAGATATGGCGAACAAAATTATTGTTTAGTTTTGATTGGAGGGAAATATGGCTAAGACATTGCGGGATGTACGTCCGGGAAAAACGGTTAGGGTAGAGAAACTGACTGGCACAGGTCCGGTAAAACGGCGTATAATGGATATGGGGATAACAAAGGGAGTTGATATTTCTGTGCGCAAATATGCGCCACTTGGTGATCCGGTGGAAGTTACTGTCCGCGGCTATGAACTGTCGCTGCGAAAAGCGGATGCGGAAATGATATTAGTGGAATAATTTTTTTTACAGAAGAGTTAGTGACGGCTAATTTTTATAAGTCACAACAAACAACAAAAAGTGCTTTGAATGGAGGTAGTTATGTCAATTAAAATTGCGCTTGCGGGAAATCCGAACTGCGGCAAGACAACATTATTTAACGCATTGACCGGAGCAAACCAGTTTGTGGGAAACTGGCCTGGCGTGACGGTTGAAAAAAAAGAAGGGAAATTAAAAAAGAGCTATGCGGCAAACAAGGAAGCAGTAATAACGGATTTGCCAGGCATTTACTCTCTTTCCCCGTATACCCTGGAAGAGGTGGTGGCAAGGAATTATCTTGTACATGAAAAACCGGATGTCATTTTAAATATAGTGGATGGTACAAATATTGAGAGAAATCTGTATCTGTCCACACAGCTGGCAGAATTAGGGATTCCAATGGTAATTGCTGTCAATATGATGGATGTTGTAGAGAAGAACGGCGATGAAATACATATTGACAAGCTGGGTGAGAAACTGGGCTGCGATGTGGTCAAAATTTCTGCTCTTAAAGGGGATGGCATTGAAATTGCTGCGGCAAAGGCGGTGGAGGCATCCAGAAAGGGGAGCCATACAGCGACTCATGTTTTTACAGAGGAAGTGGAAAAAGCAATCTGGCAGGCAGAAGAAAAGATTGGTCCGGATGTGCCGGAGGAACAAAAGCGCTTTTTTGCCATAAAACTGTTGGAGAGAGATGATAAAATTGCTGACTTGATGGGCAGCGTACCGGAAGTGTCTGAACAGATAACGCAGCTTGAGAAATCTTTTGATGATGATACGGAGAGTATTATAACAAATGAGCGCTATGTCTATATTTCGTCTATTATCGATGAGTGCTGTACAAAGAATACAAAGCGTGAGTTGACAACATCAGATAAAATAGACAAAGTGGTAACCAATCCTATATTGGCACTTCCGATTTTTGCGGCAATTATGTTCCTTGTGTATTTTGTTTCGGTTACAACAATTGGAACATATGCGACGGACTGGACAAATGACGGACTGTTTGGAGATGGCTGGTATCTGGCCGGTATCGGTCGGGGAGATTATGATGATGCAGTAGATGCCTGGGCAGAGGAGATGGTATTTACTGAGGAAGTGAAAGCAGTAGTTGATGCGGCGGCAGCAGACAGCATCGTAATCGGTGCCGATGAGATACAGGGCGCATTCGAGGATGCGGACTTTGGGGCATTTGAGGAAGCGTATGGCTCGTATGGTGATGACCTCGCGTTGAAGGGTTATGACCTTTCTGCAGTACTTCCGCTTGATGAGGATGGAGAGTGGATCGATGCGCCGGATAATGCGGATTATGGAATCTGGGTTCCGTCAATCCCGGTGATTGTGGAGAACGGGCTGGATGCTATTGGTTGTGCTGACTGGCTGTCAGGACTTGTTCTTAATGGAATTGTAGGTGGTGTAGGTGCTGTACTGGGCTTTGTGCCACAGATGCTGGTTCTGTTCTTGTTCCTTGCCTTTTTAGAGGGCTGTGGTTATATGGCGCGTGTGGCGTTTATTATGGACCGTATTTTCCGCCGCTTTGGGCTGTCAGGCAAATCCTTTATTCCTATGCTGATAGGAAGCGGCTGCGGTGTCCCGGGAATTATGGCATCAAGAACAATTGAAAATGACAGGGACCGTAAAATGACAGTAATGACAACAACATTTATTCCATGTGGGGCAAAACTGCCGATTATTGCGCTGATTACGAGCGCGCTGTTCGGCGGTGCTGCATGGGTGGCCCCGAGTGCTTATTTTCTTGGGGTAGCAGCCATTGTTATTTCGGGTATTATCCTTAAGAAGACAAAGATGTTTGCCGGGGAGCCGGCGCCATTTGTTATGGAGCTTCCGGCTTATCACTGGCCGACGGTCGGTTCTGTGCTCAGAGGAATGTGGGAGCGGGGATGGTCCTTTATCAAGAAGGCAGGCACAATTATCCTCCTGTCCTCAATAGTAATTTGGGCAGGTTCCGTATTTGGCATGACAGAAGCAGGATTTGGTTTTGATCCGGATATGGAGCTTGAGAGCAGTGTTCTGGGATATATAGGAAATGGCATTAAATGGATTTTTGCACCATTAGGATTTGCGGATATTAAAGCAGCGATTGCTACCGTGATGGGATTAGTCGCCAAGGAAGAGGTTGTAGGCGTATTTGGTGTACTTGATTTTGAGGGAATGGCTCCGCTGGCCGGTTATGCTTTCCTTGCTTTCAATCTTTTGTGTGCGCCGTGTTTTGCGGCAATGGGAGCGATTCGGCGGGAAATGAACAATGGGAAGTGGACAGCATTTGCGATTACTTACCAGTGTGTGTTTGCCTATGTCGTTTCCCTTATTATATACAATATCGGCCTGCTGTTTAGCGGTGTGTTTAGTGTGTGGACGGTTGTTGCTCTGGCGTTGATTGTTCTGCTTATTTACTGGCTGGTACGTCCGTACAGGGAGAGCAATATATGGAAACCGGATGCCAAATTAAGGCTGACCGGGGCAAAATAGTTACTATCATAAATCGAATTGGAAAGGAAAAGAAGATGGGGACAGTTGTAGTTTGTGTGATTGTGACAGCTCTTGTCGGGGCTGCTGTATACAGTATGTATAGAAGTAAAAAAAGCGGTAAGGGGTCCTGTGGCGGGGATTGCGGAAAATGTTCCCGCTGTCACTAATGGAAGTTTATTAGTGACAGCGTGCTGTAACTAATAGGCAGAAAACGTCTGGACAAGGCTGGAATGGAATGTTACTATAGAGATATACTGAGATGTCCGGATGGAGGTTACATTGTTGCAATGGCAAAAATTAAGATATGTGGGATTACAACTGAAGAAGAAGTGGGGTATTTGAATGAAGCCGGCGTGGATTACGCCGGCTTTGTCCAGTTTTATCCGAAAAGCAAAAGGAATATATCAACAGAGCGGGCAGTGCGTCTTATGGAGGGGCTGGATCCGTCTGTCAGGAAAGTGGCGGTAACGGTAAGTCCCGACAGGGAGCAGCTAAAGATTATTGCACAGGCCGGTTTTGACCTGGTACAGATTCATGGGGATATTTCGGATGATTTGCTGGCGGATATGCCGCTGCCAGTGTGGAAGGCTTTTAATGGAAAGGATTTAACAGAGTTTGAACGTTTCAGAGCCAGTGATGCTGTCGTCGGTTTTGTCTTTGATGCCCAGATTCCGGGAAGTGGAAAGGCTTTTGACTGGTCGATGCTGCGGGAGCTCCCGGGTACAGGTAAGCTCAGGATGCTGGCGGGCGGTCTGGACCCGTCCAATGTAGCTGAGGCGCTGCAAGTAACTGATGTAGACGGTGTGGACACAAGCTCCGGGGTAGAAAGAGAATCCGGGCTGGGGAAAGACAGGGACAAAATTCAGGCGTTTGTCAGAGCGGTACGTGGAACAGGAGAGGAAAGTGCCGGGAGGAGGGACAACAGATGATAAAGAGAGTGGTTTTATTTTTGGGGGGTGTAATGGGGATGCTGTGCATGTCTGTTCCTGTACAGGCACATGGCACGACAGCAGATACAATTACAAAGGCGATGCTCCGTGAAACGCCGCCGGAGTCTTATAAGATTGATATGGATATGCAAAGAAATCCAAAAGATGGGGAGTATGCCCGTTTCTTTTTAGAGGATGAGATTCAGGTTGTGAAGATAGAAATTGATGAAAATAATCTGAATTATCTGCTTCAGAATGCAGACCAGAAACCGTCTGTTATGACAAACAGCGTACATATCGGGGATGAGAGTATAGGTTATGCCGGTCTCAAGACAAAAGGGAGTTATACTCTTGAGCACACATTTACTGAAATTGGAAATGACAGGTTTTCTTTTACAATAAATTTTGGAAAATATGTCAAAGAAGAAAAATACGGGGAAAATCAGAACTTTTATGGCTGCAAGAAAATCAGTTTTAATAATTTTTTCTTTGATAAGTCCATGATGCGTGAATTTTTTTCGCTGAAGCTTCTGTCTGAAATGGGTTTGCCTGCTCCGCAGTATGGCATTGCAAAACTTTATATAAACGATGCGTATTATGGCGTTTATTTTATGGTGGAGGGGCTTGACCAGGCGCTTGTGGCAAAGCATCAGAAGATAAAGAGAAAAGAAGTCGGTGAATATATAACAAAGCCGGAAAATACAGCGCTGGTGTATGATGAGCGCCTTGACCGTTTTTGCCGTGAAGATGGGAGCTTCGATTTGAGTACGGTGTTAAAGCAGGACAAAAATGGGATTTATCACGCTTCGGGCATCCTGGAGGACAGCAGTTACCTGTGGGAGGAAGATGAGGATACGCTGCAGGATGTGGCCCAGACTCTTCCTACTGTGCTTGTCTGGCAGAAAAAATTGAACCAGCTGGCCAGTGGGAAGGCATTTGATGGGACGGCGCTGGATGTGAACAGTGAAAAATACATAGAGCTGTTAAATGAAATTATGGATGTGGACGAGGTAGTGTGCTATTTTGCCACTCACAGCTTTCTTGTGCAGCTGGATGATATGTTTGTGGAGCAGCACAATTATGGGCTTTATGTAGATGATAATGGAAAGGCAGTGATTCTGCCATGGGACTATGATTTGAGTTTTGGGTGTTATTATCCAAGTACTTCCGAGCTCACCGCCAATTTTGATATAGATATGATGTATAAAGGGGGCGATGAAAGATTCTTTGGTGCCACTCCGTTGTCGGCAGAGGAAATTTATTCCCAGTTCCCTTTGTTTTATGTGATATATCAAAATACTGCCCTGATGGAGAAATACCACGGTTACATAAGGGAATGTACGAAAATAGCAGCTCTGGGAGGAACAACGGCTCGGGGAAAAAGCTATGAGCCGGCCTGGTTTAACAGTTATATAGAAAAAATGCAGCCTGCCCTGGAAGAGGCGGCCGCAGAAGAACTGGCCGAAAATGTCTCCTATCTCAACCGGACGAGGCAGCCGGAAGATTTGGTGAGAGCGCTTCCCAATCTGGCAAAGATTATTGCCATGCGCTCTGTGGGCGTGCTGTCGCAGACGGACAAAATGGATGTGACTGTCAGTGGGGAAGGGTGTGATTTGTCCACACTGGGAAATGCCGTTATGGGTGAAAATGCCAGAGGCGGGAAACTTGCGGCAGTGGATGCTGCTACCGGAATATTTATAACAGCAGATTACGGGGCAGAGAAGTGGAGCAGTCCATCTCCCGTTCTGAACGTAGAAGAGATGGGAAAGCAAGAGGAGATATTCGGGGATATTATGAAAAAAACAGGCTGTGAGGAATCAGAGCTTACTGTATATTCTATGTCGGATAAGTCAACGCCGGAAAGCGGATACCGGCTGTATGTTCCCCTTGGTAATAGTGCAAAAGGAAAAGAAGTATCGCTGTATTCCTATGAGGCGGAAACAGAAACGGCCACGGAGTTATCCGTGACCGTAGATGATGCGTTATATTCTGCAGATACTGATTCGATTCAGTATATTGCCGTTATTAAAGAGACAGCAGATGGGGCTGGCAATACAAAAGCCCTCTGGATTACCGTCGGTGTTCTGGCCGTTCTTGCACTGGCCGGTGCCGGTGTCTGGCTTCTTCGCAGCAGCAACGCTTAATTATTAAGCGGGCTAGTTGAGGATTCCGGCCTGTTTCATAGCTGCCTCGATAAATCCGTCAAAGAGCGGGTGCGGGTGGTTTGGCCGGGATTTAAATTCCGGATGGGCCTGCGTGGCGATAAACCATGTGTGGTTTGGTATTTCAAGCATTTCTACAATGCGTCCGTCCGGAGAGAGCCCGCACAGGGACATCCCGTGTTTCTCCAAGTCATCGCGGTAATAGTTGTTGACCTCATAGCGGTGGCGGTGTCTCTCATGAATGGTATCCTGTCCATACAGCTCGCGCGCTTTACTGCCTTCAGCGAGCTCACAGGGATAGGAGCCGAGGCGCAGTGTGCCGCCGATATCTTCAATGCCATCCTGGTCCGGCATCAGATGAATGACCGGATGGGTGGTAGAGGGGTCTAATTCTGCACTGTGTGCATCGTTCCAACCGATAACATTTCTTGAAAATTCAACAATAGAGAGCTGCATGCCGAGACAGAGCCCGAGGAACGGTATATTGTTCTCACGTGCGTATTTGATAGCAGCTATTTTTCCCTCAATGCCCCGGTGTCCAAATCCCCCCGGAACAAGAATGCCGCTGACATCCTGCAGGGTTTCGGCTGCATTGTCATCGGACAATTCTTCTGAATTAATCCATTTAATATTTACTTGTGCGTTATGTGCAAAGCCACCGTGCTTTAAGGCCTCGACAACGCTGATATAGGCATCGTGGAGAGCCGTATATTTACCTACAAGGGCAACTGTTACTTCCTTATTTAAATGCTTTATGGAATCTACCATTTCTTCCCAGAAGCGGATATCCGGTTCCGGGCAGTCAAGTTTCAGGCATTGGCACACGGTCTGGGCAAGGTTCTCTTTCTCCATGGCGAGAGGAACTTCATATAATGTCTCAACGTCCAGGTTTTGAATTACCTGATTTGCCGGTACGTTGCAAAAAAGGGAAATCTTGTCGCGGATTGCCTTATCCAATGGCACCTCCGTGCGGCATACAATGATGTCAGGCTGGATTCCCATACCCTGCAGCTCTTTTACACTGGCCTGTGTTGGTTTTGATTTTAGTTCCTGTGATGCTTTGAGATAGGGCACAAGAGTGACATGGATAAGAATCGCATTCTCATGTCCTACGTCCAGCTGGAATTGGCGGATTGCTTCTAAAAAAGGCTGGCTTTCAATATCACCCACGGTCCCGCCGACTTCAATAATAGCAATTTGTGTTTCTTTACAGCCGTCATTCCGGTAAAAACGGTTTTTCAGCTCATTTGTTATATGTGGTATGACCTGTACGGTCCCGCCGCCGTAATCGCCGCGGCGTTCCTTAGAAAGAACGGACCAGTAGACTTTACCCGTTGTGACGTTACTCTGTTTTGTCAGGCTCTCATCAATAAAGCGCTCATAGTGTCCGAGGTCTAAATCTGTCTCGGCTCCGTCATCTGTCACGAACACTTCACCGTGTTGAATCGGATTCATCGTGCCGGGGTCAATGTTAATATAGGGGTCAAACTTTTGCATCGTGACACTGTAGCCGCGCATTTTCAAAAGTCTGCCTAAAGAGGCGGCAGTAATTCCCTTTCCAAGGCCGGAAACAACACCGCCGGTTACAAATACGTATTTTACAGCCAAAATATTCCTCCATTTCTCTTTCCGTTCACGTTAATCTGTCACAAAACATACAGCATCAGTATACCCTTTTTGGATAATGGTTTCAAGGGGCAAATTCAGAATCATAGGACAATTTATTTTTCGTTGGGAGTGTTGCACCGGGCAGGAACAGTGCAATATCTCCGCCTAAAAAGAGAAATTCATCATTCTTTCACACACTTTTCATTGATTTATAGACAAAAATCTTTTATACTTAATAATTAGTGGCGGTTCGGAGGAAAATACGCTATATAAGTATGCCATGCTCTAAGAGAAAACGCACTTATAGAAAGGATAATAAACCGATGGATTTGAATCAGAACAATAAACCGAATCAGGACCCGAACCAGAAAAAGCGAAACCGGATGAACATTATTGTCTGTATTGTAGCTGCTGTTTTTGCGATGTGCCTGATCGTGTTTTTAAATGCAGAGATACAGAGGAATACAGAAAAAGAGATTACCTATACCAAATTCATTGAAATGATGAAAAAGGACGAAATAGCAAAAGTTATTTTTAAGAGTAATCTGATTTATATAGAACCAAAGACAGAAGAAAAGGTTGCTATGCTGCCGGTGACATATTATACCGGGTATGTCAATGACGCCAGCCTTGTCCAGGATATGTTAAATAAGTACGGAGTTGAGTTCAGCGCAGAGGTTCCCAAATCCGGTTCGGGAATTCTGGAATTTTTCCTTACTTATTTGCTGCCGATTGCCGCATTGTGGCTGCTGTTGTGGTTTTTTATGCGCTCAGCGACAAAAGGCGGCGGCCTTATGGGCGGCATAGGAAAATCCAATGCCAAAATGTATGTGGAAAAACAGACGGGAGTTACTTTTGCAGATGTGGCCGGGGAGGAAGAGGCAAAAGAGTCTTTAACAGAGCTTGTGGACTTTTTGAAAAACCCCGGCAAATATAAGCAGATTGGTGCAAGGCTTCCGAAAGGAGCGCTGCTTGTCGGACCTCCGGGAACCGGTAAGACACTGCTTGCCAAGGCGCTGGCGGGAGAGGCAGGGGTGCCGTTTTTCTCCCTGTCCGGTTCGGATTTTGTGGAAATGTTTGTCGGAGTAGGGGCATCCCGTGTCCGCGATTTGTTTAAGCAGGCGACTTCTATGGCGCCCTGTATTATTTTTATTGATGAAATAGATGCTATTGGCAAGAGCCGTGACAGCCAGTACGGGGGCGGAAATGATGAGAGGGAGCAGACGCTGAATCAGCTGCTCTCGGAGATGGATGGATTTGACTCCTCAAAAGGAATTATTATCCTTGGGGCAACAAACCGTCCGGAGGTGTTAGATAAGGCGCTTCTCAGGCCCGGGCGTTTTGATAGGAGAATTATTGTAGAGAAGCCGGATTTAAAGGGACGCGTGGATGTGCTTAAAGTGCATTCCCATGATGTATTAATGGATGATACGGTAGATTTGGAAGAGATTGCACTGGCTACGTCCGGGGCAGTCGGCGCCGATTTGGCCAATATGGTGAATGAAGCGGCGATTATGGCAGTAAAGGACGGACGGAAGGTTGTCAGCCAGAAGGACTTGTTTGAAGCTGTTGAAGTTGTGCTGGCCGGTAAGGAGAAAAAAGACCGGATTCTCAGCAAGCAGGAGAAACAGATTGTTGCGTATCATGAAATAGGACACGCACTTGTTACGACACTTCTAAAGCACACGGAGCCTGTACAGAAAATTACGATTGTGCCCCGTACAATGGGGGCGCTCGGTTATGTTATGCAGGTTCCGGAGGAAGAGAAATATCTGATGAAAAAGAAGGAGCTTCTCTCAGAGATTACGACATTATTAGGTGGAAGGGCAGCAGAGGAAGTGCAGTTTGATGATGTGACAACAGGCGCATCCAATGATATTGAAAAAGCCACGCAGATTGCCCGTTCCATGGTAACGCAGTATGGTATGAGTGAGCGGTTTGGCATGATGGGGCTTGAGACAATACAAAGCCGTTATCTTGATGGGCGCCCGGTTGTAAATTGCGGGGAAAAGACAGAGAGTGAAATTGATGTTGAAGTAATGAAAATTTTAGATAAATGCCATGAAAAGGCAAAGAAAATTATAGAAGAAAATCAAGAGGTGATGCAGACGCTTGCTGCGCATCTGATTGAAAAAGAAACAATTACCGGAAACGAATTTGTTAAGATTTTTGAAGAGGCAACCGGTATTAAGCTGAAACGAAAAAACGCAGATGGAAGGGAAGAGGAACAGAACCCTCAGGAGGAGCCGCTTGTTTAATCTGGAGGAAGAGCTCAGAAAGCTGCCGGAAAAACCCGGTGTGTACCTGATGCACGATAAAACAGATGAGATTATTTATGTGGGAAAAGCAATTAGTCTGAAAAACCGTGTCCGGCAGTATTTTCAGAAAAGCCGCCGCGTTACGCCCAAAATACAGCGGATGATTGACAGAATCGCCTGGTTTGAGTATATTGTGACGGATAGTGAGCTTGAGGCTCTTGTATTGGAATGTAATTTGATTAAAGAGCATAGCCCCCGTTATAACACGATGCTGAAAGACAGTAAGGCATATCCGTTTTTAAAGGCTACCGTGCAGGAGGCTTTTCCCCGCTTCTTTGTGGCACATGAAATGAAGAGGGATGGCAGCCGCTATTTTGGTCCTTTCATCAGTTCAAGGGCGATACGTGATACGATAGAGCTTGCTAACCGGCTGTTCGGACTGCGTAATTGTCATAAGTCACTGCCTAAGGATATCGGGAAAGAGCGTCCATGTCTGTATCATCAGATTGGCCAGTGCCCGGCGCCATGTCAGGGTGCGGTATCCCAGGAGGAGTACCGCGCTAATTTTGACAAGGCGCTGAAGTTTTTACAGGGAGATACCAAGGGGATTATTGGTGAGCTGACGGAAAAAATGAACCGGGCTGCTGAGCGGATGCAGTTTGAAAAAGCAGCTTCTTACCGGGATTTGATAGAGAGCGTGCGTCAGGTGACAGAGAAACAGAAAATTACCTCGGATGATAACGAGGACAGAGACATTGTGGCCATGGCAAGAGGCGGTGATGAGGCGGTGGTCCAGGTCTTTTTTATTCGGGGAGGGAAGATGCTTGGCAGGGATTATTTTTACCTGACAGGCGTGGAAGAGGAAGAAAACAGCGCAGTTATATCTGCATTTATCAAACAAATGTATGCCGGAACGCCCTATATTCCCAAAGAAATATGGACAGAAGAAGAGGTAGATGATGCAGACGCGATTTTTGCATGGCTTTCTGAAAAAAGAGGGCGTAAAGTGTATTCAAGGATTCCTAAGCGGGGGCAGAAGGAGAGGATGCTTGAGCTGGCAAAACAGAACGCCTATCTGGTTTTAACAAAGGATGCCGAGAAACTCAAGGAAGAGAGGGCAAGAACAATAGGGGCAGTGGAGGAGATTCAGTCACTGCTCGGTCTTACCGGTCTTTCCCGCATAGAATCTTATGATATATCAAATATTAATGGATTTGAAACGGTCGGCTCTATGGTTGTATTTGAAGATGGAAAGGCAAAAAAGAACGATTACCGGAAATTTCGGATTCGTTCTGTTACCGGACCGGATGACTATGCTGCCATGGAAGAACTGCTGACACGGCGTTTTGAACATAGCAGGCGGGAGGGATTGTCAGAGATGGATTCTTTTCGCCATCTGCCGGATATTATTTTTATGGACGGGGGAAAGGGCCAGGTTCACGTAGCAGAAAAAGTTCTGTTAAAACTAAATATAACCATACCGGTATGCGGCATGGTGAAGGATGACAGGCATCGGACACGCGGTCTTTTGTTTCGGGATGAAGAAATTCCCATTGATACACATGGACGGGGATTTCATTTGATAACAAGAATTCAGGATGAGACGCACCGCTTTGCTATTGAATACCACAAACAGATCCGGAGCAGGACTCAGGTTCATTCGATTCTGGATGATATTCCAACGATAGGAGAGACAAGGCGCAAGGCATTAATGCGGCATTTTTCTTCCTTGGATGATATTCGCAGCGCGACCGTAGAACAGCTGCTGAGTATTCCGGAAATGAATGCGAGGTCAGCCAGTGAAGTTGTCAATTTCTTTCAGAAACAAGAAAAGGGCAAAAGTTAAAGAAGGATTAAATAGATAAAATGACTAATAAAAACAGATTTTTACCGATTTCCAGAGAGGAAATGCATCAGCGGGGCTGGGAACAGTGTGATTTTGTCTTTGTCATTGGGGATGCCTATGTTGACCATTCCTCGTTTGGCCCGGCTATTATCAGCCGGCACCTGGAGGCCTATGGATATCGTGTTGGCATACTCTCACAGCCTGACTGGCGGGATGAGAAAAGTATTACGGAGTTTGGTGAACCGAGACTGGCTTTCCTCGTCTGCGCCGGGAACATGGATTCCATGGTAAATCACTACACTGCGGCTAAAAAGAGACGCAGCCAGGATGCCTATACGCCAGGTGGCAGGACGGGGAAACGTCCGGATTATGCGGTGGTGGTATATGGAAATCTGATTCGGAGAACCTATAAGAAGACGCCGGTTATTCTTGGGGGAATTGAGGCGAGTTTACGCCGGATGGCGCATTACGATTACTGGTCTGATAAGGTAAAGCGCTCTGTTCTTCTGGATTCGGGTGCGGATTTGATTTCTTACGGCATGGGAGAGCACAGTATTCTGGAAATAGCGGAGGCTCTTGACAGTGGAATTTCTGTGCGGGATATTACATTTATTCCAGGAACAGTCTATCGTGCGAAAGAGGGAGAGTTAAGTGCAGATAACCCGATATTTCTGCCCTCTTATGAAGAAGTGACGGCCGATAAGAGACGTTATGCAGAGAGTTTTATGATACAGTACAATAATACAGATGCATTTTCTGCCCGGACGCTTGTGGAGCGCTATCCGGGCAAAGTGCTTGTTGTGCAGAATCCGCCGGCAAGTCCCCTGACGACGCAGGAGATGGATGATATATATGCCTATCCCTATGCGGGGACTTATCATCCATCTTATGAGGCGCAGGGGGGTGTTCCTGCTATCAGTGAAATTCAGTTTAGCCTTACCAGCTGCCGGGGATGTTTTGGGGGCTGTAGTTTTTGTGCGCTTACCTTTCACCAGGGAAGAATCATACAGGCAAGAAGTCATGAGTCTATTTTGGAAGAGGCGAAAAAACTTACACTTAAATCAGGATTTAAGGGATATATTCATGATGTCGGGGGACCGACGGCAAACTTTCGGAAGCCTGCCTGTGACAAGCAGAACAAAAAAGGAGCTTGCATGGACAGACAATGTCTGTTTCCAACCCCCTGTCCTAACCTGAAGGCCGGACATAAAGATTATGTCAGCCTTCTTCGTGAATTAAGGGGGATTCCGGGGGTAAAAAAAGTATTTGTCCGCTCAGGAATCCGTTTTGATTTTGTAATGGCGGACAGTGATGACACCTTTTTAAAGGAATTGTGCTGTCATCATATCAGCGGCCAGCTCCGCGTGGCCCCGGAGCATGTGTCGGATCAGGTGCTGCGGGCAATGGGGAAACCGGGGCGCTCTGTATATGAGAGTTTTTTGAAAAGATATGAAAGGGTGAATGGCTGTACCGGAAAAAAGCAATATATTGTTCCCTATCTCATGTCCTCACATCCAGGGTCGACATTGAAAGAGGCAGTTGAATTAGCTGAATATGTCCGCGATTTGGGTTATATGCCGGAGCAGGTGCAGGATTTTTATCCGACGCCGGCCACGATATCGACCTGTATGTATTATACCGGGCTGGATCCCCGCACAATGAAACCGATTTATGTGCCAAAGTCAGCGCATGAGAAGGCAATGCAGAGGGCACTCATCCAATATCGCAATCCGAAAAATTATGAATTGGTAAAAGAGGCACTATACAAAGCAGGCAGAAAAGATTTAATTGGATTTGATAAGAACTGTCTGATTCCGCCGAGGAAACTATATGGAAAAAGCCAGCAAAATAGGAATGCCAGAAAGCGGATGGAAAAAAATAAGAAAAATTTTTCAAAAAAGTCTTGACCGTTACGTTATGTCGTGGTTTATAGTGTAGATAAGTCCTAACGGATCGCGGGGTGAGAAGATGCAAAAGAAGGGACAATACACGACGGGGGAATTTGCTAGAAAGGCGAATGTATCTATCCGGACGATTCATCACTATAATAATAAGAAGCTGATTACACCGAGTTATGTCAGTGAATCCGGATACCGGTATTACAGTGATGAGGATTTTGCCCGGTTACAGAAGATTCTGACGCTGAAGCATCTGGGATTTTCGCTGGAGGAAATCCGGACAATATCGCTGAATGAAGAAAATGCTGATTTTCTTCGTCAGTCGTTTGAACTTCAACTGGATTTAGTGCGCAAGCGGATCGCCCATCTCCAGTTTGTAGAGAAATCCATCCAGCAGACGGCAAGGGATTTTGATGAGACGGGTGAGGTAGACTGGGAGGCTATGACACAACTGATACAGATTGTGGAAATGGAAAAAGATTTAGTGGAACAATACAAGGATGGGGAAAATATTAAATCCAGAATTTATTTGCACAAAAAGTATTCCCGCAACAAACAGGGCTGGTTTCCATGGCTGTTTTCCCGGATAGATACCAGGGGTGTCAGAGATGTACTGGAGTTAGGCTGCGGTGACGGAACTTTTTGGAAAATGTGTGCCGGGCAGATACCGGACAAGTGGCAGATTGTCCTGTCTGATGTATCAAGGGGTATGTTGGATGATGCCGCTCAGAATCTCGGGCAGATACCGCGGGACTGGAATTTTCTTGCTGCTGATTGTCAGAAAATTCCGTGTGAAGATAGCAGGTTTGACGTGGTAATTGCCAATCATGTTCTATTTTATCCGAAAAATCTTCAGGCGGCGCTGAGAGAAATCTACCGGGTGCTGAGACCGGGGGGTGTGTTGTATTGCGCAACATACGGCAGCCGTCATATGAAGGAGATCAGCGATTTAGTGAAAGCGTTTGATGACAGTATCTCGCTTTCCCGGGTTGCCCTCTATGAGAACTTCGGACTGGAGAACGGAGAAGCAATGCTGAAGGAATATTTTTCTGATATTCGTAAGGAGGAATACCCTGATTGTCTTGAAGTGTCTGAGGTAGAGCCGCTATTGGACTATATTATATCCTGCCATGGTAATCAGAGGGAACGCCTTGTTCCCAAATATGAAGCTTTTCGGGAGTTTTTGCAGAGAGAGATGGAAAGGGAAGGCGCGATTCGCATTACAAAGCAGGCAGGAGTATTTATTGCGAGAAAAGAGTAAAATATATTGGAAGGGAAGCAGTGGGTTTGTGCTTCAGAAATGGAGGTTAGTATGAAAATTTGTGTGACGGGAGGCGCCGGTTTTATCGGGGGTAACTTTGTACAGTATATGGTAAAGAAATATCCGGATTACGAAATATTAAATCTTGATTTATTAACGTATGCGGGTAATCTGGAAACCCTCAAACCGGTGGAAAATGAGCCAAATTACCGCTTTGTGCGTGGGGATATTGCAGACCGTGGCTTTATTATGGATTTATTTAAAAAAGAGAAGTTTGACATTGTTGTAAATTTTGCGGCAGAGAGCCATGTAGACCGCTCGATTAGTGACCCGGGTATTTTTGTGCAGACAAATGTAATGGGGACACAGGTTCTTATGGATGCGTGTAAAGAGTACGGAGTAAAAAGATTTCATCAGGTATCTACGGATGAGGTATATGGCGACCTCCCGTTAGACCGCCCGGACTTATTTTTCTGTGAGAATACGCCGCTTCATACATCCAGTCCTTATTCCGCCAGTAAGGCGGGGGCGGATCTGCTGGTGTTGGCATATCACCGCACGTTTTCCCTTCCGGTAACAGTTTCCCGCTGCTCAAATAATTATGGGGCGTACCAGTTTCCGGAAAAACTGATTCCCCTTATTATATCACGTGCTTTAGAGAATAAAAAACTGCCGATTTACGGCAAGGGCGAAAATGTCAGAGACTGGCTGCATGTATCGGACCACTGTGAGGCTATTGATTTGATTTTGCATAAGGGAACTGTCGGCGAAGTCTACAATATTGGCGGACACAATGAGCGGACAAATCTGGAAGTGGTAAAGACGATTCTGAATGAGTTAGGGAAACCGGAGAGCCTGATTGAATTTGTGACAGACCGTTTGGGACATGATCAGCGCTATGCCATTGATCCGGCAAAGATAGAGAGGGAGCTCGGATGGAAGCCAAAGTATACATTTGATACCGGAATCCGACAGACAATACAGTGGTATCTTGACAATAGAACATGGTGGGAAAACATTATCAGCGGAGATTATACAAAATATTTTGAAAAAATGTATGGAGGGATAGATTGAAACTACTTGTAACAGGAAAAACAGGACAGCTTGGTCATGATATTTGTAAAGAATTAGAGGCGCGGGGACATGAGGTGATTGGAATGGGCTCAGCGGATATGGATATAACAGATGCTGATGCCGTGAGAAAGGTGCTGTATGCCAACCGTCCGGAGATAGTAATCCACTGTGCTGCCTATACGGCAGTAGATAATGCAGAGGATGAGGTAGAGACATGCCGCAGGGTGAATGTGGACGGGACGGAGAATATAGCACGGATATGTCGTGAACTGGATGCAGTTATGCTGTATTTGAGCACAGATTACGTATTTTCCGGTACGGATGAGCGACCATGGAAGCCGGAAGACGAGGCAGAGCCGCTTGGAGTGTACGGTCTTACGAAATATGAGGGAGAGCTGGCAGTAAAAAAATATCTGAAAAAATATTTTATTGTGCGTGTTTCCTGGATATATGGCATAAATGGGAAAAATTTTGTAAAGACAATGCTGAGGCTTGGAGAGGAGAGAGGAGCCGTTTCGGTTGTGAATGACCAGATTGGTTCGCCGACCTACACCAGGGATTTGGCTGTTTTGCTTGCGGATATGGCAGAGAGTAAGAAATATGGCACGTATCATGCCTCGAATGAAGGGGTTTGCAGCTGGTATGAATTTGCATGTCAGATTTTCAGGGAGGCTGGAATGGATTATGTTACTGTGACTCCGGTAGACAGTGCATCCTTTCCGGCCAAGGCGAAAAGGCCGAGTAACAGCCGGATGGATAAGGGGAAATTAACGGCAAACGGGTTTTCGCTGCTTCCGACCTGGCAGGATGCCCTGCATCGTTTTATGAAAGAATTATAGCAGTCTGTTAATTGTGAATGCGACATAGGGAGTTGGCAAGGTAGGGTGGGATAATAAGGGGAGTGTCTGCCGTGGACTCAGAATTTTTGGAGGCCTGTTCTGTTTTTTGCAGATAAACGACAGTATAGGTCTCAGAGTCAGGGCAGCTGTCGCCTGCCAGATAGCCCGAGGATTTACAAATGCGGCAGCGGACATGGCAGGTACATGTGTCAGTTGGGACAGAGTCTTTGGCAAAATATTCTTTTTTTTCGCAGGAGCCGCCAATGGCCTGTGAACAGAGACCGTTTATTGCGAGTTTTCCGCACTTTGTGCAGATAACAGCCTCTGTAATTGAAGAGGGGCGTTTAAATGTTTTGTTGTCGTATTTTTTGTGAATGGTTTCCATGATATCACGCCATATATCTTTGTGGTAATTTGTTGAATTCTGTTTCTTTCCGTTATCATATCCGCACCATATGCCAGCTGTCAGATAGGGGGTATAACCGACAAACCAGAGGTCTTTATTATCGGTTGATGTTCCGGTTTTACCAGCAAGATTCATAGCATGACTGCGGAATTTTAACTGTGTACCCGTTCCTTTTTTTATCACGTCTGTCATGGCGCTTGTCAGCAGCCAGGCAGTGGAATCCTTCATAATCCTTCTGGAATTTTCTGTTGTATTATCAATCAGCACTTTGCCATCGTGGTCTTTGATTTTTGTATAAAACAGTGGCCGGTGGTAGATTCCTCCATTTGCAATGCTGGCAAAACCTCCGGTCAGTTCCAGATTGCTGACGCCCCTTGTGAGGCCGCCGAGAGCCATCGGAAGTGCAATATCTGTATAGGTTTTACCGGAATTGTCTGTATAGGTGTCAACAATAGATGTAAAACCAAGGTTTAATAAATAAGCATATCCCGTTTCGGGACTCACCTGTTCCAATGTTTTTACGGTTACTATGTTCATGGACTCTGTAATGGCCAGGCGAATAGTGCTCAGACCGCGGTAAGAATTACCGTACCAGTTTTTTACCTTGCGCTTTGTACCCGGATAAAAATAGGGGGCATCATCTTGTACTGTGGCCAATGTCATACCGGCGGTATCCAGAGCCGGGAGGTATGTGGACAGCACTTTAAAGGTCGAGCCGGGCTGTCTGGTGATTCCGGTAGCGCGGTTTAGTGTACGGCTTGCAGTCTTTTTGCCGCGCCCGCCACAGAGGGCTTTGACTTCTCCGGTATACTGATCCATAAGGACAAAAGAGGCCTGTGGCTGAGAATTTTTTCCTTTGACTTTTGGATAGTATTTTTTATTATTGATAATTGTATCGCAGATTTTC
This sequence comes from Lachnoclostridium sp. UBA7215, assembly GCA_002490465.1. Lineage (GTDB taxonomy): Bacteria > Bacillota > Clostridia > Lachnospirales > Lachnospiraceae > Eubacterium_F. The sequence goes on along the minus strand of DKUB01000033.1, from coordinate 153,991 downwards.
TGCATAGATGAATCCTGGGTTGTCTCTATAGTGAGACCACGGCTGTACAGAGCATTATAGGCCTGCGTCTCCGTATATCCCAGTTTTGTCTTTAAATCTGATATAACCTGTTCAATCAAAGCGTCTGTAAAATAGGACGTGGCAGTTGTTTCCGTAGAGATTTCCTCATTAACGGCCTGAATTCTGCTGTAAACCTTGTCCTTCATGGCTGCGGCATAATCATCATTTGTTATATAGCCCTGTTCTTTCATGCAGGTAAGCACAGCTGTCCGGCGCGCTTTATTGTGTTTGGGGTGTAAAATAGGGTTATAAGATGTTGGATTTTTGGTAATTCCGGCTAAAACAGCGGATTCAGAAAGGGTCAGGGAAGAAACATCTTTTCCGAAATAACGCTTGGACGCTGCCTGTACGCCAAGGGTATTCTGACCGAGGTTGATTGTGTTGAGATAATATTCTAAAATTTGTTTCTTGTCATATTTTTGTTCTAATTGGATAGCCAGGTACTGCTCCTGTATTTTCCGTTCCAGGCGGGCAACAAATGAGGTTTCATCCCCGCCGCCAAAAACCTGGTTTTTTAATAATTGCTGTGTCAGAGTGCTTGCTCCCTGATTAAATGCCCCGCCGTTCTCAATTCCAATTATAAAAGCACGTGCAATGCCCCGCAAGTCAACACCATTGTGCTCAAAAAAACGCTCGTCTTCAATGGCAATAAAGGCGTTTTGCAGACTGGATGGTATCTGGTCAAGGGACACGTATTCACGGTTAGCGTTCTTGCCAACCAATGTTTGAATCGTATTTCCGGCATTATCTGTCAGGGTTGTTGTATATCCCTGCGGTACGACCTGAATGCGGTCAATATCCGGTGCGGAGGCAAGGATGCTTTTCAGAATTCCGGCAACAGCACTGACGCTGACGCACATAAAAAAAATAATAAGCACCAGAAAAAGGCGTATTCCCATAATATACATTTTTGACTTGCGGTGTGTAGAGGGGGATTTTAGATGTTTTGCCCGCTCCTGTACCAATTTCCTGCTATAATTCATAAACTCTCCATTCTGCAATAGTATGCGGCATTTCGTCTATGATTATAACAAAAAGGCTTGAAAAGGGAAAGAAGAATTACTATAATTATAAAAGAAAGTCAGCCGGGCCGCCTGTTTTACTGGCGCTGCCGGTTCAGAGAGGCAGGAAAGGACCATGGATATTTCCCATAAAATCGTATATCAGGAGGGATTTGGAGAGATAGTAGAAAAAAAATCCCGTTTTCTTGCCTATATTTTTCCGGCAGACAACGAAGAACAGGCGTTAGAGCGTATTGCACAGATAAAAAAGAAGCATTATGATGCCAGGCACAATTGTTTTGCCTATGTGATTGGGGACAAAAATGAGACAGAGCGCTGCAGCGATGACGGGGAGCCGTCCGGTACAGCCGGGCGTCCGATGCTCGAAGTGCTGACAGGGCAGGGCATACACAACGCAGTAGCTATAGTGACGCGTTATTTTGGCGGAACGCTGTTAGGGACGGGAGGACTGGTACGTGCCTATACTTCAGCAGTTCAAAAGGGGCTTTCCGCATGTGTTCTTTTGGAGCAAAAGTCCGGATACCGGTTAATAGTCAAAACAGATTATAATGATATGGGGAAAATCCAGTACCTGATGCGGACGGAGGGAATTACTCAGTTGGATATCTGTTATGAGGATGCCGTTGAGATGCAGCTTTTAGTTCCGGAAATGGAGATAGATGCCCTGGAAAAGAAAATTACTGAGGTTACAGCTGGAAGGGCTTTGCTTTCCAGGCAGGACAAACTGGCTTTTGGCATGGCGGGGGATGATGTGGTTTTACTTTCAGGAGGATGAGAATTGAATTTACTGGATTATATGAGTGAGCAAAAGAAAGAGAAGGAGTCGCCTCTTGCATTCCGGCTGCGTCCAAAGACTTTAGAGGAAATTGTTGGACAGGAACATATTATTGGGGAGGACAGGCTTTTATACCGCTCGATTAAGGCAGACAAACTTGGTTCTGTTATACTGTATGGCCCCCCGGGAACAGGAAAAACAACCCTTGCCAGAGTGATTGCGAATACAACCAGTGCGGCCTTTATGCAGTTGAATGCCACTTCAGCCGGAAAAAAGGATATGGAGGGAACGATTGCAGCCGCCAAAGAGAATCTGGGGGCATATGGCAGAAAGACGATACTTTTTATTGATGAAATTCACCGTTTTAATAAGGGACAACAGGATTATCTGCTCCCTTTTGTGGAGGATGGTACCGTCGTTTTAATTGGGGCAACAACGGAAAACCCGTATTTTGAAGTGAATGGAGCTCTTCTTTCACGCTCGGCAGTATTTGAGCTGAAACCGCTCAGCAAAGAGAATATCAAGACGCTGCTTATGCGGGCAATTGAGAATGTAGACAATGGGCTTGGAAGCTATCAGGCGATTTTAGAAAAAGATGCAATGGATTTTCTGGCGGATGCCAGCGGCGGAGATGCCAGAACTGCTCTCAATGCAGTAGAACTTGGAGTGTTGACAACGCCCCGCGGAGAGGACGGCCATATTCATATTACGATAGAAGTTGCGGAAGAGTGCGTTCAGAAGCGGATGCTTCGATATGATAAATCGGGAGATAACCATTATGATACTATTTCCGCTTTTATAAAGAGTATGCGGGGGTCTGATCCGGATGCTGCTGTATTTTATCTGGCACGAATGTTAAATGCCGGGGAGGATATAACCTTTATCGCGCGCAGAATTATGATTTGTGCGGCGGAGGATGTTTCCAATGCAGACCCGCAGGCTTTAGTAGTGGCAACGAGCGCCGCCCAGGCAGTTGAGCGTTTAGGAATGCCGGAGGCACGTATTGTACTGGCACAGGCGGCGGCCTACGTGGCATGTGCACCCAAAAGCAATTCTGCAATTATGGCAATTGATGCTGCGACAGACTATATCAACAGCCATCCGGATTGCCGGATTCCGGCGCACTTAATGGATGCGCATTATGCCGGTGCGGGTAAGCTGGGGCGCGGTATCGGATACCAGTATGCCCATGATTATCCAAATCATTATGTCAGGCAGCAATATCTGCCGGATGAGGCAGCAGGGCAGCACTTTTATCAGCTGTCAGACAATGGATATGAAGCGGAAATCAAGGCATACCGCAAAAAGACAGGTATTGAGGAAAACGATTAGGAAGTGAGGAAATTATGAGCGATACGGAACAAAAAGAAACAAAGCAGATACCGGAGGAAGAGAAGAAGTTCCGGAGTTCCTATACAAAGGGACAGCGTATTTTTGCCGTGATTGGAGTTATTTTTCTGCTGGCTATGTATCTGATTACTCTTATAGCGGGGATTACAACTTCTCCTGCTGCCCCGGAGCTCTTTAAAATGAGTCTGGGGGCCTCCATACTGCTCCCTATTATGTTCTGGCTTTATATCCAGTTCGGGAAGATGTTTATAAAACAAAAGGACGGCTGGGAATCAGAAGAAAAATAGTTGACAAATACATGTAGAAGTTGTACAATAATCCATGTTGCGGCGTGTGGCTCAGCTTGGTAGAGCGCTTCGTTCGGGACGAAGAGGCCGTGGGTTCGAATCCCGTCACGCCGATGTCTTTGAAAGCACAAAAATAGCTTAAGCACTTGAATTATAAAGTGTTTAAGCTATTTTTACTTTATAGGAAAGCTCGCCTTGTCCGGAGCAGGAATTTCCTATGGCAATTCCTGGAGCGTTGCGGTTTTCAGTCAACGCTTTTTATCACAGCGGCCGTAGATTTTTCAGGGAAATATCAAGAATCGGTGCGGAGTGGGTCAGGGCACCGCTGGAGATATAATCTACGCCGATATTGGCAAGAAGGGGCAGATTTTCCCGCGTTACATTACCGGAACATTCTGTTTCGGCACGTCCGTCAATCAGCTTTACTGCCTCTTTCATCGTCTCAGGCGACATGTTGTCGAGCATGATAATATCAGCGCCGGCCTCGACAGCCTCTTTTACCATATCCAGTGTTTCTGTCTCAACTTCAATTTTACGGACAAAGGGTGCGTATTCTTTTGCCATGGCGACAGCCTTTGCAACACCTCCTGCAGCACTGATATGGTTATCCTTCAGGAGGATGCCATCCGATAAATTATAGCGGTGGTTGCATCCGCCTCCGACTTTAACCGCATATTTTTCAAAAATTCTCATATTAGGTGTTGTTTTGCGGGTGTCAAGCAGCTTTGTTTTTGTGCCGGAAAGAAGAGAGACGGCGGCGCGGGTATAAGTGGCAATTCCGCTCATGCGCTGTAAATAATTCAGGGCAGTGCGCTCCCCGGATAACAGGACACGGATGTCGCCGGTTACCGTTGCCATGCACTGGCCGTTTTTTACTTCATCACCGTCCTGGCAGGTAAAGTCAATTGTAACGGTATCGTCTAAAAGGGTAAATACACGTGCAAATACATCCAGCCCGGCAATGATGCCATCCTGTTTGCACAAAAGCTCTACCTGTCCCGGCTTAGCCTCATGCATAACGGCATTCGTTGTAATATCTTCACTTGTAATATCCTCTGAAAGTGCCTGCAGAATAAGGTGGTCGGCGTTTAACTGCATTGTGATTTTATTCATGTTCTCTTTTTTTCCTTTCCTGTTCTATTTCGTTTAATACAAGTTCGTGGTATGCCTGCATACAGGACTCATAATTGTTGCCAATCCCGTTATCCGGCCATGTTTCGGGCGGTGTAAGCGGGGTATACTGTGTCCGGATCTGTTCGGCTGCTCTTTTGGAAAAGACCAGGCTCTCCAGGAGCGAGTTGCTGGCAAGGCGGTTGCGTCCGTGTACACCGTTACAACTTGTCTCACCAACGGCGTATAGATGGCCGGCAGATGTTTTCGAGTCTCTGTCAACCCAGATGCCGCCCATGAAGTAGTGTTGTGCCGGAACAACCGGAATCGGTTCTTTTGTGCAGTCGTATCCCTCTTCCAGGCAGCGTTTATATATATGAGGGAAATGCGCCCGGATTGTTTCTTCCGGTATTGGCAGCATAGAGAGGCGGACAAAATCGGTTCTGTCTTTTTTCATTTGTTCGTGAACCTTTGCTGTGAGTAAGTCCCGGGGAAGCAGCTCATCAACAAAGCGTTTTCCATCTTTATCCAGCAGGATAGCTCCCTCTCCGCGGACCGACTCAGAAATTAAAAAACGCCGTCCCGGTTCTTTTGAGTAGAGAGTTGTGGGGTGGATTTGTATGTAATCAATGTCCTGCAGGCGGATATTATGGCGGAGAGCAACGGCAATGGCATCTCCGGTAATGTGACGGAAATTGGTGGAATGCCTGTAAAGTCCTCCCAGACCGCCGCAGGCAAGCACTGTGTAATCGGCTGTAATGGAGCAGGCAGTTCCATTTTTGTCATAGAGAGTAACTCCGTAGCAGCAATTATCCTCCATCAGCAAATCAGTCATTACGGTGTGTTCGTAAATGGATATATTTTCCCGGGCGAGAACATGTGCAAGTAATTTGCTGGTAATTTCCCGCCCTGTAACGTCTTTGTGAAACAGAATGCGTGAATCGGAGTGTCCGCCTTCCTTTGTGAAAAGCAGTTTATCTCCATTTTTTTCAAAATCTACTCCTAAACCTATCAGATCCTGGATAATCTGACGGGAAGAGCGCAGCATAATATCAACAGATTCTGCCCGGTTTTCATAGTGTCCGGCGCGCATTGTATCCTCATAATAGCTGTCGTAATCCTCATCGGATTTCAGGACGCAGATGCCTCCCTGGGCGAGAAAGGAATCACTTTCGTCTGCTGATGATTTTGTAATTATGGTTATCTGTTTCTCTTTTGGAAGCTGTAATGCACAGTAAAGTCCGGCAGCGCCGCTTCCAACAATAATAATGTCCGAGTGTTTTTTCATATACCCTCCATGCCACAATGAAGTGGGGTATTTTACCTGGAAAGCTCCAGCATGCGCTCTAGCGGTGCATTGGCCTGTATGCTTTCTTCATCGGTGATATGAACGGCGTTTGCATCGTTTTCAAGAACATAAATAATTTTTTCCAGCGTTATTTTTTTCATATCTGAACACTGCAATGCGGGACTGGCTGGATAAAATGTTTTATCCGGGTTATTTTTCTTTAATTCGTACAGAACACCAAGTTCCGTCCCGATAATAAATTCTTTTGCGGCATCGGATTTTGCATACTGTATAATTTCTGAGGTACTTCCGATAAAGTCAGCCAGTGTAAGAACCTCCTGGCGGCATTCAGGATGTGCGAGGAATTTTGCATCGGGGTATGTATTCTTTACCTTTTTGATTTGTTCCGCAGTAAGGTCGGCGTGTACATAACAGCATCCGTCATTGAAAATAAATTCTTTCTCCGGCACCTGAGCAGCAATATGCCGGCCGAGATTTCCGTCCGGAATAAAGAAAATATGCTGATTTGGAAGATTTTTTACAATTTTCAGGGCGTTGGATGAGGTGACGCATACATCCGAATAGCGTTTCAGCTCTGCGGTAGAGTTGATATAACACACGACAGCAAGGTCATTATATTGCTCACGCAGGTTCTGAATCCGATGGATGTCTGCCATGTGTGCCATCGGGCAGTCAGCGGTCTTATCCGGCATCAGAACTTTTTTTCCCGGATTGAGGAGCTTGGCGCTCTCACCCATGAAAGATACACCGCAAAAAACGAGGGTGTCATTTGTTATCTCTGTGGCTGCCTTACTCAAATAAAAGGAGTCTCCAACGTAGTCCGCCACCTCTTGTACTTCATCACGGACATAGTAGTGGGCCAGGATAGCAGCATTCTTTTCCTGCTTTAATTGTGCAATTCTATTTTGTAAATCATTCATATGGAAATAGTTCCTTTCGTGTAGTGCGGTACAGGTCTTGCTCCTCTGTATATTACGCTTACTATAACATAAAAGCCCACAACTGACAAGTCGGTTAGTAATTGATTATGGGAGGGTGTTGTGGTACAATAAGTCTGTATTTACAGAATTTACAGAGGTACGCAGTCTTGTCTGAAAAGAGGAATGCAAATGAATATATATCCTGATTTTTATAAACAGTTCCAATGCATAGGAAAAAACTGTATTAGTACGTGCTGTGCCGGCTGGGGTATAAATTTTGATTCGGAGACCGTAGACTTCTACAAGAGCCGGACAGATGCCTTTGGAAAATTTGTGGTTGAAAATATAGAGGAAAAGAATGGGATGGTAATGGTTATTATGTCAGAGACAAATCGCTGTCCTTTTCTGGATGAAGAGGGGTTATGCCAAATTTACCGGAATTATGGTGAAGAGCATACGAGCATAACCTGTAAAAATTTTCCCAGACGCAGCCGTTGGTTTAATAATCATGTTATAAGATCTATGTCGCTTTCCTGCGAGGGTATTCTTGAGCTGCTATATGACAGGCCGGAGATGGTCAGAATTATCGAGGAGGGAGCTATTTCCCTTGAAACAATGGGGGATTTACAAATGAAGGAGATTTCCTGGTTTCTTATAAGTGGCTGCCAGCTGCTTCAGGATACTTCGCTGCCTCTTAGTGTTGCATTGGGAACCGTTATCTACACAGGGATGGAGGCGGGAGAATATTATGAGAAGCATGATTTTGAACACTTCGAGGATTCTGTTCACCGGATGCCCGAGGTAACAGAACAGTTTCTTCAGTCGAGGGAGGAACTGTCTGCCGGAGAGTTGATGGAATCCGGCTGGAATCTGATTTTTGGCATTGTAGATACATTCTGCCACATTGTACGTGAACAGGACGAATATCATGCAGAAAAATTTTTATGGCCGTCTTATGTTTTTGAATACAGTGACGAGGGGAGAAAACAATATATCCGGACTTGTCTGGCGAATCGGGACAGGGACCTGAGACATCAGGACTTTATGCGTAAGCTGGCTGTCGCCTGTTTTTTTAGTCATGCCAGTGCACTGGGAGCTGAGGATAGCGGGTCAATTTTTTTACAGGACATGTGCAACTATCTGATTCTGGCGGAAGTGCTTCCCCTGACATGGGAATGTTCGGAATCGCGGAATGCAAAACAATATTTTTCAAGACTGAGCATGATTTCAAGGCGATTTGAGCAGACGAAAATTGTCCAAAAAATTATATGGCCGGTGATTCATGAATTGTTTCGGCCGGATATATTTTCTTATGCGGTTGCATTTATGGCGCTTTTTGATTTATGATTAGTTTTTGCATTACCGGTATGGTAGGAGGAGAACATGACAAAAATAAAAAATGAACAGGTATCTTCTTTTCAGATGAATGATTATAACAGGGGGCTGGTAGTAACGCTTTTCGCCGCACTTCTCATATATCTGTTTTTGGCTTTCCTGTATGGATACAATCTTTTTGAGCACAGCCCTTATGACAGCTATACGCTGCAGGCGCTGGCATGGAGAAGCGGCCGCCTGTCACTGGACCGGAATTATGATTGGCTGGAGCTGGCAGTATATAACGGGCAGTACTATGTCAGTTTTCCGCCGTTTCCAACAGTGATAATGCTGTTTTTAAGTTTGTTTTTTGGCGGGGATACTCCGAGTATGGCTGTCAATCTGTGTTTTTTTCTGGGGAGCACGGCATTCGCTTATTTAACGGTTAAAAGATTTGGCCGGAAACCGTTTGAAACGGCGTTTATTGCCCTGTTCTTAACAACCGGCTGTAATCTGTTGGAATTGTCGATGACTGGTGGCGTGTGGAATATTGCCCAGGGAGCCAGTTTCTTCTTCACAATGGCAAGTATTTATGCAATGGAAACGCCTTATGAAAAAGGACGGACGCTTCCACTGATTTTGGGACCGTTCTGTATTGCGGCAGCAGTTGGCTGCCGGCCGTTTCAGGCAGTTTATGTACCTTATGTCCTGTTCCGGCTTTATCAACAGTGCCAGAAGCGATTTTTTGCGAAAGAAAAACAAGTTTCTTTCCCTGAGGTGCTGCGCCGGATGATTCCATATTTGATACTGCCGGCTCTGGTGGCCGCTGCTTACGCGATATTAAATTTTGCAAGGTTTGGAAATATCTTTGAATTTGGCCACAATTATCTGCCGGAGTTTTCGACAGAGGGCGGTGTTCAGTTTTCAGCCGGGCACTGGCTGAATAATGTAAAAAATATATTCCGTCTGCCGTATTTTCAAAATAATCAGCTGATTTTCCCCAAAGCCTATGGCTTTGCTTTTTATTTATGCAACCCATTGTTTTTGATTGGTCTGATAGAGACATTCCGGCGTTTTATCCGGAAATCACTGGACAGAGTGGATATTATTCTGTTGATCAGCATGTTTCTACATATTAACCTGCTGCTTTTACACCGTACTTTTGGCGGTGTGCAATTTGGCACACGCTATCTGGTTGATGCACTCCCGATGCTGGCATTTTACACATTTTCGCGCAAGGAAAAACTTACGCTCGTGGATTGGTTATTGATGGTTTGGGGCATTGCCTTTAATTTTTACGGGTCACTGATATATTTTTATTTTATTTAGGACAGCCGCACCTTTTATCCTACCAGGAGAGCTCGTTTTTGCGGAGCAAAGAATCAGCGAAGCTGATTCTTTAGAGGTCTGCGTTTTTTGACAGACCTTGGTCTGCGGTTTTTGACAGACCTTGGTCTGCGTTTTTCAGCCAGCCCTTTTTTATACCACGAGTATAATGACAAAAAAAATTAATTATGTTACAATGAGAGAACTACAGGTCAGAAAATTTGATTAGAAAGAATGGAGAGTATCATGGCGATTACACTTAAAACACGTTGGGAAAGATTTCAGTATCCGCATTTTCAGAAAAAAGAGAATGGAAAATATAGGAATCATTCGTATAAGGTATCGTGTCGACATAAAAGGTGTAATCATTAATGAAATTGTAACTTGATGATACATAGTTTTGTGAACCGCTTATCTTATCGGATAGGCGGTTTTTTTATTCCCGCGAGCAATGAG
>DKUB01000033.1:0-143785 GCA_002490465.1 Lachnoclostridium sp. UBA7215 | reverse complement strand
TAGCTTGCTGCGGGGTATTTAACTCAAAGCTGGTCAGTTACAAGAGGGAAAAGGGTAAAGCAGCAAAGGGGGAATGAGTGATGCAGAACAATCCGGTAATTAACATGGAGGCAACAGGGAAAAACATAATGCGTCTGAGAGAAAAGAGTGGGTTGAGTGTAAGGGATTTACAGAAGATATTCGGATTTGCCACACCTCAGGCCATTTATAAATGGCAGCGGGGAGCAGTACTTCCGACAGTAGATAATCTGCTTATTCTGGCAGAGGTATTTCAGGTACATATTGATGACATCCTGGTGATGGAAGGAAAAGGAGCAGGGTAGAAAATATGATAATGATGAGAAGCCCCTAAAGCACAGGGGCTTCCATAATTTTCAAATGTCATTTTGAAATCTCAACTGTGTTTCAGATACTCCTCATTGGCCGCAATTACCTGTTTCATGGCCTCCTGTCCGGGCGCGCCTGTTATATTGCGCTGCTTTACACAAGTCTGCATGGAAATTGCCTCATAAATATCCTCTTCAAAGACGGGAGATATTTTTTTGTATTCCTCCAGAGGAAGTTCGTCTAAGGAAATATTTTTTTCAATACAGAGCAAAACAAGCTGTCCGATGATTCCGTGGGCATCACGGAAAGCAACGCCGTGGTTGACAAGATAATCCGCAGCATCCGTAGCATTTGTAAATCCGTTTTTTGCACTGTTTTCCATAACAGTTTTGTGGAAGGTGATGGTGTCTATCATTCCAGTAAAAAGGGCAATACAGCCCTTTGTCGTGTCAATGGCATCAAAGGTGAGTTCCTTGTCCTCCTGCATATCTTTATTATATGCGAGCGGAATCCCTTTCATAGTGGTGAGAAGGGAGATGAGTGCGCCATAGACGCGGCCGGTCTTTCCGCGGATGAGCTCTGCAATATCCGGATTTTTCTTTTGCGGCATAATGCTCGAACCGGTAGAATAGGAGTCGTCAATTTCTACAAAGCGGTATTCATTGGAGTTCCAGGTAATAATTTCTTCGCAGAAGCGGCTCAGGTGCATCATGATGGTGGAGAGTGCGCTTAAAAGTTCAATCAGGTAATCTCTGTCTGACACGGAATCCATGCTGTTTCGTGTCGGCCCTTCAAATTCCAGTAAGCTGGCGCTGTACTCCCGGTCCAGTGGATATGTGGTGCCAGCGAGGGCGCCTGCGCCGAGCGGACAGTAATTCATGCGGGTGTAAATATCGTGCAGACGGCTGCGGTCTCTGCGAAACATTTCAAAATAAGCGCCCAGATGATGGGCCAGCGTAACCGGCTGTGCTTTTTGCATATGCGTAAAGCCAGGCATGTAAGTTTCTGTGTTTTCAGACATAATGCGGTGAAGTACACTCATCAGTTCTTTGAGCAAATCACTGGTTTCCTGTATTTCATCACGGGTATAGAGTTTCATGTCCAGAGCTACCTGGTCGTTGCGGCTTCGCCCGGTATGCAGTTTTTTCCCGGTTTCGCCAATACGGGCAATCAGGTGGGTCTCTACAAAACTGTGAATATCTTCATGTTCTGTTGTGATTTGCAGTGTACCGTTTTCAATGTCATTGAGAATACCCTGCAGTCCATCAATAATTTTTTCTTTCTCATCCCCGGTGAGAATCCCCTGTTTTGCTAACATAGTTACATGGGCAATGCTGCCGCGGATATCCTGTTTATAAAATTTCTGGTCAAAAGAGATAGAGGCGTTAAAGTTATGTGCCAGCTGATTGAGTTCTCTTGTAAATCGTCCTCCCCAAAGTTTCATGGTATTCCTCCGTTCTGTCGTCAGGTAAACGACGTAATCTTAATGTGGATATAGTATCATTTTTATAAATAATCTGCAACTGCAAATTGACCATGCGGGGTTCAAGTGATACAATACATAATAAGAGCTTGGGAAGGATGAAGTGAAGATGAAAGAAAAATGGAAAGCAATAGGATGGACATGTCTTTATATGGTGATTGCATTTGCAATTGTATTTACAATTTCGTTTGGCCTTGGATTTGTAATTGTGATGATTGGTCTGCGTATTGGCGTGATACAGATAGATGCCATGCAGAAGTATGATTCGTTTGCTAACGAGGTTTTACAATATTTGCAGGGTGGAACGCCTATGATGGTATTAAGTTTTATTCAGGAGCTGATTATGTTTGTTGGTTTCGGTTTATGGTATTACTTCAGGGAAAAGAAGTATGCCTACCGCCCGGATTACAAAAAAGCGTTTCAACCTAAAAATATAATCAGTATGGCCGGAATAGCCTTTTTTGGCCAATATGCAGTGAACCTGCTTCTGCTTTTGGTATTTATGCTTCTGCCTGGAGTGTTTGCGGATTACCAGGACCTTATTCAAAATCTCGATATAGATGCGGCAAATCCCATTCTTATGATATTTTCTGTAGTGGTATTTGGTCCTCTGGTAGAAGAGCTTTTATTTCGTGGTATGATATTTGGAAAGCTTCGCAGGGCCTTTTCGTTCTGGCCTTCCGGGATAATTTCAGCAGTTTTGTTTGGCGTATTTCACCTGAATCTTGTGCAGGGTATATATGCAGCAGTTTTTGGTCTTGTCCTTGCCTACATATTTGAAAAGACAGAAACACTATGGGGCTGTTACCTGCTGCATGCTCTGTTTAATATGAGTTCTTATATAATTACGGGATATGAATCGGCGCTGGAAAAGGTTGGGTTTGAAGTGCCGGTGGGCATTCAGCTGCTTATCAGTGTGGTTAGTATTGCTGTTGTTGGTGTTTTGATTAAATTTTTTGGGAAAAGAGCGGATAGACGGCCGATAAATGTAAATAATAATCTGGCATAGTCTTTGGCTTTGTTTTATCGTTGTCGCGTGTTTGACTTTTTTATGTGGATTTGTTATAATTAAGGACGCGGCTAAGGGTCGTATGATAAAGTTTTGGAAGGAGAATTCGGATGTCAGCATCGATGATAAGTGAGGTTCACGCCTATTATATTGGAAATGGCAATATAGAAAGAACATCCTCCGCGGTGAAATCAACGATTACTCCTTTTCGGAAAATATTAAAGACGGAAGAAAAGAAAAGAGCAGAGGCTTCTGCTGATACTGATGTGGCAAAGACCAGTCAGGCAGAAAAGACGAATAGTACGGCAGACATTACAGGAAGCGGTTCTGCATCCCTGGACAGTATTTTTAGAAGAGCTTCTGAAAAATATAATATTTCCTATGATTTTCTGGTAGCAGTAGCAAAAGCAGAGTCAGATTTTAATACAAAGTGTGTATCTTCTGCCGGAGCGAAAGGAATCATGCAGCTGATGCCGGATGAATGCAAAGAGTTTGGTGTGACAGATCCCTTTGATGCAGAGCAGAATATCATGGCATCAGCAAAATTATTAAAAGCACATTTAAAGAAATTTAACGGAGATTTTACACTTGCTGCTGCTGCCTACAATGCGGGAAGCGGGGCAGTGAAGAAGTACGGAGGGGTACCGCCGTATACGGAAACGCAGAATTATGTTAAAAAGATTAGGCAGTTTATGAAGGATGGTGTAACGGTTCCTGATAAGAAGGTGAAAGTGAGCGCAAAAGAAAGCTCGGAAGGAGAAGGTGGATCTACCGTGACGGAAAAAGACTTAGAGGGCATTACTGTTTCGGTAGGAACCGGAGAAAAGGCAGTAACTATGACCTATGGTGCCTATCTCAAGTATTTGGAGCTTGGAACGCTTGGAATGGGCTGAGATAGCGCCGGCAGGGAGGCTTAAATGAATATATGGCATGATATCAGCAAAGAGAGGATTTCTTCTACCGATTTTATTGCTACCATTGAGATATCAAAGGGCAGTAAGAAAAAATATGAGTTAGATAAGGAGACGGGACTTATTATTTTGGACCGTATCTTATATACTTCAACGCACTATCCGGCTAATTATGGGTTTATTCCAAGAACATACGGGGATGACAGGGACCCGTTGGATGTACTTGTGATCTGTTCTGAGGAGATAGAGCCGCTGTCTCTGGTACGGTGCTATCCAATTGGCGTAATGTATATGCTGGATAATGGTGCCAGTGATGAGAAAATTATTGCCATACCATATAATGATCCGACATATAATTATTATACGGACATTGAACAGCTGCCAAAGCATGTATTTGAAGAGATTCGTCATTTCTTTACTATATATAAAGATTTGGAAAATAAAGAGACAGCAGTGAAAGAGTTCGGCGGTCCGGTAGAAGCAATTGCGGTTATTGAACAGTGTATTGATAATTATGAAAAAAAATTCAATAATCATTGAAAGGCAAGGTGATTCTCATGGATTACAGAAATTATGCAGCTGAGGATGCTCTGGATTTGTCGGCCCGCGTTTGTGAAGAGTGTTCCGGCCCGATGAAATTTAAAGGCAGCGGGCTTTATGTATGTGAATTATGTGGACATGAGTATTATACGGATTTTGGTAAAGTTAAATACTATCTGGCGGAACATGGTCCTAAAAATGCTTTTGAAATATCAGAGGCTACCGGAGTGTCAAGAAATAAAATATATGAGTTTATACGTGATGGACGCGTTGATGTGTTGCAGGACAATACACAAGACAAGCATCTTTGCGCAATTTGCGGGGTTGTATTGGAGTTTGGCACATGTTGTCCGGAGTGTCTTAAGCGGTTAAGGAAAAATAAGACTGAAGCAAAGGGAATATACAATATGCTTCTACATAATCCGGACAATGATGGCGAGATGCGTTTTGCAAGAAGAGACCAGGATGAATGATGAATAAAAAGGCTGACGGTGGTCACACCGTCAGCCTTTTTTTAACAATTTCTGTAAGGCTGTCTGATATAATTCTGCACTGGCATTGCGCCAATTGTCGCAAATGCAGACAGCATCTTCTTCTGTTGCTGCGTCCAGTGATAATTCAAAAAGAATATGATTTCCCTCCTTGAGAGAACAGACTGTCAGATAAGAGTTGTCCGAGGTCTTTTGATAATCACTTACAAAAGCTGTTTCATTTGCAATTTCAAAACGTTTTTCTGTTAGAAAACTGTCAATTTCCCGCCGAATACTGAGGGAGAGACCGCTGCCAAAGGAATCCAATGTTTCATGACCGGCGTCGGATAATGTATAGTAGGCAAGATGGTAAGTCGTTTGCTCTGCGATAAGCTCTGCGCGCAGAAGTTCACCAAAAGCGTTTTGTAAAGTGAAAAAATTGGTATAACCCCGGCTGGTGATATAATCTGAAATAACCCCGGAGGGAAGAGGGACATCAACCTTGCTTAACATATATAATATAATCAGTTTGTAAATGGTAATTGGTTCGTTGTCCATGGTAATGGTTTCCCTCATTTCTTCCTTATTTTTTAATATGGGCTTTTACAGCGGCACTTACGATATCTGTAACACGGGGATCAAAGGCTTCCGGCATAATATTGTCCTCATTTAATTTGTCATCTGGAACCAGAGAGGCAATGGCAGCCGCAGCAGCAAGTTTCATCTCTTCTGTAATCTGTGAGCCGCGTCCCTCCAACACTCCCTTGAAGATACCGGGGAAAGCAACAACATTATTGACCTGATTGGGAAAATCCGAACGGCCGGTGCCCACTATTCTTGCTCCAGCGCGTTTTGCGGCATCCGGCATGATTTCAGGAACAGGATTTGCCATGGCAAATAAAATGGCATCCCGGTTCATAGATGCTACCATTTGTTCAGTCACGATTCCCGGTGCAGATACTCCAACAAAGATATCAGCTCCGTCAAGTGCATCTGCCAGTGTTCCTGTCTTTTTTTCCAGATTTGTAACCTTGGTGACTTCCTGTTGGGCCCAATTCAGACCAGGGGTATCCTCACTCAGAATTCCGGCTTTGTCACAGAGGGTTATATGTGGAAAACCATAGAGTAACAAGAGCTTGCTAATGGCGATTCCTGCAGAGCCTGCTCCGTTTACTACTACTTTGCAGTCTTCCTTTTTTTTATTTACTACTTTCAGTGAATTGATGATGCCGGAGAGGACAACGATGGCTGTTCCGTGCTGGTCGTCATGAAATACCGGGATATCCAAAAGCTCCTTTAAACGTGTTTCAATCTCGAAACATCTTGGAGCAGAAATATCTTCTAAGTTTATACCGCCAAAGGCGGGAGCAATATTCACAATTGTTTTTATGATTTCCTCTGTATCCTGTGTGTCCAGGCAGATAGGAAAGGCGTTAATGCCTCCAAATTCTTTAAATAATACCGCTTTTCCTTCCATTACCGGCATGGCAGCCTCTGCCCCGATATTGCCAAGTCCGAGGACTGCACTTCCATCCGATACTACGGCAATTGTATCTGATTTTATTGTATAGGTATAAGCACATTCTTTGTCCTTAGCAATTTCTTTACAGGGCTCGGCCACTCCGGGTGTGTAGGCGAGGGCAAGTGCCTCCCGGGAATCCACTTTGCATTTTGGCGTTATATCAATTTTTCCGTTCCATTTTTTATGAAGCTGTAATGCTTTTTCACTGTTTGTCATGTTGTACCTCCATTTGCATGTACATAATTGATAGGAATGTCTGCCTATCCAATCATCATATCATTTCTATGAGAGGATGACAATATTTTTTCTTGTGCTTTTTCAAATTTATCGGTACAATAGAAAAAAAGGAAAATTGCGTTAGACGCAGGATTGGAGAAGAATATGACATACGAAGAGGCAGTACAAAAGCTTGCTCCGGCTGGTCAGGAGCATTTGTTGAAATATTTTGATGAAATTAGTGAGGAACAAAAGAAGGATTTACTGAGGCAGGTGGAGGCTCTGGATTTGTCTCTGCTTGATTGGCTGAAAACAAAAGAAGGGGGGGTGGAAAAAGGAGAGCTTGCACCGTTGGGAGCTTTGACCCTGGCAGAAATCAGGGAGAAAAGGGAACAATTTGAACAGAGGGGGCTGGATGCTGTACGGGCATGTAAAGTAGGTGCTGTTCTGCTGGCAGGGGGACAGGGGACGCGCCTTGGACTTGACAGGCCTAAGGGAGTGCTGAATGTAGGGGTCAACCGGGAGCTGTTTTTGTTTGAACAGCTTATCAATAATCTGATGGAAGTGGTAAAAAAAGCAGATACATGGATTCCGCTGTTTATCATGACCAGTGAAAAAAACAATCGTGATACAACCGAATTTTTTGAAGACCATAATTTTTTTGGGTATAATAGGGATTTTGTCTTTTTCTTTATCCAGGATATGGCGCCGTCTGCTGATAGAAACGGAAAAATATTTTTGGAGGAAAAAGGGCGTATTTCTACATCGCCAAATGGAAACGGCGGCTGGTTTGCATCGATGCAGAAGGCCGGGCTGCAAAAAGAAATCGACCGGTTTGGCATAGAGTGGCTGAATGTTTTTGCAGTGGACAATGTGCTGCAAAAAATTGCAGACCCTGTTTTTATCGGGGCAACACTCGAATCCGGGTGTGCCTGCGGTTCCAAAGTAGTTGCCAAGGCAGAACCTCAGGAGCGTGTTGGTGTGCTCTGTCTGGAGGATGGAAAACCGTCTATTGTTGAGTATTATGAAATGACAGAGGAAATGATTCATTCTAAGGATGCAGACGGAAAGCTTTTATATAATTATGGAGTGATTTTGAATTATTTGTTTCGGTTAGATGCTCTTAAGGAAATTACAGATCATAACATGCCAATTCACATTGTTGAGCGTAAGGTAAACTGCCTGGATGCGAAAGGAAATCCGTCAAAACCGGAGGAGCCAAATGGTTATAAATTTGAGATGTTAGTGCTGGATATGATTCATCAGATGCCGGACTGCCTGCCATTTGAAGTGGAGAGAACTAAGGAATTTGCCCCGATTAAGAACCGGACAGGGGTGGATTCTCTGGAGTCTGCCAGAGAACTGATGACGCAAAATGGAATAGTGATATAAAAAAGCTTGACGTTTTCTTATGATATGATATATAATATATCCATTCATATATTCTATTCAGATGTCATTCGGATGTTGTCGTAGATGCATAATTCTTTTTAGCATTATATTACAATAAGCTGGTGCGTAAAATGTAGCAGTGTTTGTTTCTAACAGAAAATCCGTTTTAGATGAAGATATCAAGAATGAGAGAGAGGAAATAAAGGATGGATTTATCAAAAAAAACGTTGGTTGAGCTGCGTGAGCTGGCCAAGGCAAGTGGAATAAAAGGAGTGACGGGGCTTCGGAAACCTGAGCTGCTGGAACGGCTTGATAAGGAGCTGGTAAAGGAAGAAAAGAAAGCGCAGTCTCAAAAGAAGCAACGTATAGGCAACAAGCCACCGGAACGAAAAGTACCAAGAAAGAGTTCCATACAGGAACATATACCTTCTCCAAAAGAGACAGTACCTAAAAATGCGGTTTCAAAAGAAACGGCTTCCAGAGAAGCGACTTCTCGAGAAGTGGCTTCCAGAGAAACTTTTCCCCGCACAGATACCCAGAAAACAGAAAATGGGTGGCCCCGGCGGAATGCAAGGACATCTTTCCACACTTCCGGTTATGGCAGCCGGCAGACAGAGGCGAAGGTGCAGCAGGAGCGGCATAATAATTACGAACACCGTTCGCAGGACAATGTGGAGACGGATTACAAAGAACGTAACACCCAGAGCCATACGTACAATAACCACCAGTCCGGGGGGAATTATTACAATAATTATAACCAGCAGAAACTTCAGTATCATGATGGGACAGACGGATTGATTTCGATCGTTAAGGATCGGCAGATTGCGGAAGTGCAGCCCACAGAAATAAAAGATCTGGACAGCGGCATTACGAAAAAAGGCATATTGGAAATTATGGCAGAGGGATATGGTTTTATTCGCTGCGATAATTTTTTGCCGGGAGAAAATGATGTGTATGTGGCACCGCAGTTTATCCGCCGTTTTGGGCTGCGTACCGGTGATATTGTAGAGGGAAATCTCAGGATGCGGACAATGAATGAGAAATTCAGTGCCCTTTTATATATGAAAAAGGTCAATGACCGTTCTCCGTCATATTTGTATACAAGAGAGAAGTTTGAAGATTTAACCCCTATTTTTCCGGACAGCCGGATTCATTTGGAGACACCGAATGCCGGGGTTTCTATGAGGATGTTAGATTTGATTGCCCCGATTGGTAAAGGTCAGAGAGGGATGATTGTGTCACAGCCGAAAACAGGAAAAACAACGCTTTTAAAACAGGTAGCAAAGGCGGTGAATCATAATTATCCTCAAATGCATCTTTTGATTTTGCTTATTGATGAGCGCCCGGAAGAGGTTACAGATATTAAAGAGTCGATAGAGGGAGAAAATGTAGAGGTCATTTATTCCACATTTGATGAGCTGCCGGAAAACCATAAGCGGGTATCGGAAATGGTGATTGAGCGTGCGAAGCGTCTGGTAGAGGGCGGTGATGATGTTATGATTCTCCTGGATAGCATCACCCGCTTGGCAAGGGCATATAACCTGACTGTAACACCGAGTGGACGGACACTTTCCGGCGGCCTTGATCCGGCAGCGCTGCACATGCCGAAGCGGTTCTTTGGAGCGGCCAGAAACATGCGGGAAGGCGGGAGTCTGACGATTTTGGCAACAGCTCTTGTTGACACTGGGAGCCGTATGGATGATGTAGTCTTTGAGGAATTTAAGGGGACGGGTAACATGGAACTTGTGCTCGACCGCAGTTTGTCAGAAAAGAGAATTTTTCCGGCCATTGATATCCAAAAGTCAAGTACGCGCAGGGAAGATTTGCTGTTGAATGTTTCAGAGCAGGATGCAGTATTGAAAATCCGTAAAGCACTGGGAGGTTTGAAATCGGAACAGGCATTAGAACAAATTTTGAATTTATTCCGGCGCACAAAGAATAACAATGAATTTATCGAAACTGTGAGAAAAATGCATTTATAAAATGCATTTGCATTTATAAAATGCATCTGCATTTATAAAAGTGCTTGCATTTATGGAAAAACCATGATATAATTATGAAGCAAATTTTGAGCAGGACAATTATCCTATTATATATGAAAGAAAAAAAGTAGTGAGGTGAAAAAGATGAGAGAGGGAATCCATCCAGAATATTATCAGGCAAAAGTGGTATGCCACTGTGGCAATGTGTTCGAAACAGGTTCAACGAAGGAAGAAATCCATGTTGAGGTTTGTTCTAAATGCCATCCGTTCTATACTGGACAGCAGAAATCTATGGCTGCCCGCGGTGCGATTGATAAGTTCAACCGTAAGTATGGCTTGAAATAGTGAATGCAGATGAGAGGGCAGAGTCGTGTGGCTCTGCCTTTTTTCAAGTGTGTGACACAAAGTGTCACACACTTGTTAGTATAAGACATTAGTTATCCATTGCGAAAGTAAAGGAGAGACAGATGAAAAACTCAGGGATTGGCGGGCAGGCTGTAATAGAAGGCGTAATGATGAAAAATGGGAACCAGTATGCCGTGTCTGTCCGAAAACCAAACCACAATATTGAAGTGACAAAGGGGAAGCAGGAGAGTATCACCAGCCGCTACAAAATTGCTGCGGTACCGGTGATTCGGGGAGCTGTAAAATTTGCGGAAACCCTTATAATGGGAATGCGCACGCTCAACGCCTCGGTTGTTGAAGAGGAGCCGGAAAAACCTGGTGGTCAAAATGAGAAAAAAGAAAATATTTTAATGGGCATTATTACCATTGTGGCAGTTATTCTGGCAGTTGGTATATTTGTCGTGGCGCCGTTTCTGATTTCGGAATCTCTTCGGCGGACAATACGGCTGGCGCCTGTACGGGGGCTGTTAGAGGGAGTGATCCGGGTTGCCCTTTTTATTTTGTATGTAAAATTGATTTCTCTGATGGAGGATATTAAACGGGTGTTCATGTATCACGGCGCAGAGCACAAGGCAATTAATTGTGTAGAAAACGGACTGGAGCTGACAGTTGGAAATGTAAAAAAACAAAATCTGGTGCATAGGCGGTGCGGAACCAGTTTTATGCTTTTTGTCATGCTTATCAGCATACTGTTTTTTATGTTTATTGTTATAGGAAATATATGGCTTCGTATGCTGCTCCGCATTCTACTGATTCCGGTTATTGCCGGCCTCTCTTATGAGTTTATCCGTTTTGCGGGAAGTCACGATGGAAAAGTAATCCGTATGATCAGTAAGCCTGGTCTTTGGCTGCAGAGTTTGACGACAGCAGAACCGACAGAGGATATGATAGAAGTGGCAATTGCTTCAGTAGAAGCGGTATTTGACTGGCGGGCTTTTATTGCAGATTTTAAGGAAGAGGAGAATATTGTAATGTCCGATACTACGTTGGCAGCTGCAAAGGAAAAGGAGTCAGAAGGGGAAATACAGGATGCAGAGGTGATTTCACTGGACACTTCGGACGAGGAAGAAGACGAGATATTAAATGCTCTGGACCGCTATTTTATCGCGCCGGGTAAAGAGGAGAAGTCCTGATGTCTGACATGCAGGGAGAATTGGCACACGCCAGTTATGCGGATATATTGAAATCGGGTGAAGGCATTCTTGAAGAGGCCGGAGTTCCCGAGCCCCGGGCCAATGCATGGTATTTATTTTCCCATTGTTTCCATATGGACAGAAGCCGTTTTTTTCTTCACAGGGATGAATACGCAGATGTCCATTGTATAAAAGAGTATAAGGAATCACTGGCCAGACGGTCAGAGAGAGTTCCGCTGGAGCATATTATTCAGGGGACAGAGTTTATGGGGCTCCCCTTTTATGTCAACAGACACGTGCTGGTTCCGCGGCAGGATACAGAATGTGTTGTTGAGGAGGCGCTCAAGTACTGTGCCGGAAAGAGTGTACTGGATCTCTGTACAGGGTCCGGCTGTATTGGGATTAGTCTGGCGGTTTTGGGAAATTGCCGGGAGGTCACGCTTGCTGATATATCTTCGGAAGCTCTTGAGGTGGCAAAACGGAATGCAAAGGAAAATGATGTGGACGTTACTTTTGTGGAGAGTGATTTATTTTCACGGATTACCGGAAGATATGATTTGATTGTGTCCAATCCCCCCTATATTGCGAGTGGAGAGATACCGGGTTTGATGCCGGAGGTACGGGATTATGACCCTTTGCTTGCGCTGGATGGCGGAGAAGACGGATTGTTATTTTACCGGAAAATTATACAGGAGAGCTGTTATTATTTGACAGAGGAAGGACAGCTCTGTTTTGAGATAGGCTGTGGCCAGGGGAACAGTGTCCGTGAGCTTATGGAGCAGCAGGGATTTGTCCAGGTAGAAATCCGTCAGGATTTAGCCGGTTTGGATCGGGTTGTTTTAGGTAGAAGGAGGCAGACATGTTTGATAAATTAGAAGACATATTGTATCGCTATGAGGAAGTTCTGGGGGAGCTGAGCGAACCGGAAATATTGAATGATACCGTGCGTTATCAGAAGTTGATGAAAGAGCAGGCAGATTTAGAGCCGATTGTCAGTAAATATAAAGAATATAAAGAAAAGAAAGCCGGTATTGAAGACAGTCTTGCCATGCTGGAAGAGGAGACGGACGAGGAACTTCGTGAGCTTGCCAGAGAAGAGTTAAATGAGTGCAAGGACAGTATTGAGGGAATTGAGCAGGAATTACGGATACTTCTTTTGCCCAAGGATCCGAATGATGATAAGAACGTTATTGTCGAAATACGTGCCGGGGCTGGCGGGGATGAGGCTGCCCTTTTTGCTGCGGATTTGTACCGTATGTACTGCCGCTTTTCCGAGGCAAACCGCTGGAAAGTTGACACGATGAATTCAAATGAAAACGGAATTGGCGGATTTAAAGAAATTGTATTTATGATTAATGGATTTGGGGCATATTCCAAGTTAAAATATGAGAGCGGCGTGCACCGCGTGCAGCGCATTCCAGCTACGGAGTCGGGTGGACGTATTCACACATCCACGGCTACGGTTGCTATCATGCCGGAGGTAGAGGATGTTGAGGTAGAGCTGGATATGAACGATTGTAAATTTGACGTATTCCGTGCATCCGGAAACGGCGGACAGTGTGTCAATACAACAGACTCTGCTGTTCGTCTGACGCATATCCCAACCGGGATTGTGATTTCCTGCCAGGATGAGAAATCTCAGTTAAAAAATAAGGATAAGGCTCTGAAGGTATTGCGTGCCCGCCTGTATGAGTTAGAGATGGCAAAGGCGCATGACGCGGAGGCGGAGGCGAGAAGAAGCCAGATTGGAACGGGTGACCGCTCGGAAAAAATCCGTACCTATAATTATCCTCAGGGGCGCGTGACGGATCACCGCATTAAGCTGACATTGCATAAACTTGATTCTGTGCTGGATGGGGATTTAAATGAAATTCTCGACAGTCTGATTGCAGCTGATCAGGCGATACGCTTAAGCAAGTTAAATGCGGAGGGCTAGAAAGCCCAAAAAGACGGTGGAATAAAAGGCAGCAGGAGGCTGCCTTTTATGCTGAAAAATATTATATTATTTGCGAAAGAATTATGGATATGGTAATATGTGATTATGGGACAATATAATTGATTGCAAATATGGCTTTGGATATAGAGGGAATTATTAATCGAATTAGTCCGCAGGATCGAAGACTTAAACTTGAATATGATAAAGATACTTATACCGTTGGAGTGAAGTTTAAGAAAGATTTTGTGGAAAATATATATACATTTATACAGGAATAAGTAGGTAAGAGATTCGGAGAAACGCTGTGAAAACAAAATATAAATAAACTAATGAGAGGTGTGGACGTGAGAAGGGAAAAAGACGTAAAAATAAATAGCAGGGATATGGAGAAAGAGGGGCTGAGTGCGTTCCTTGAAAATGAGAAAGAGGCAAACTATTATGCGGCAAAATGTCTGTCTGTTTGTGCGGTTGTTGGCGTAACGTCATGGATTTTAAATTTATTGGGTATCTTTATTATTCCGGGCCAGATTATGAATATTGGGATGCCGCTTACGGTTTTGTTTTTTCTGTTGCCAACATTGTTGTGCCGGCTGACGGGGGGCAGGTATGCCTGGGTGAAGGACGCTATTATCATGTGTGCCATCATAGGAGTTTTTATCTTCTCCTGTGCCATGCCGAAACATAGCATTTTAGCCTGGACACTGCCGATTATGATAAGCTGCCATTATTATTC
The DNA here is from genome assembly GCA_002490465.1 of Lachnoclostridium sp. UBA7215. Taxonomy (GTDB): domain Bacteria; phylum Bacillota; class Clostridia; order Lachnospirales; family Lachnospiraceae; genus Eubacterium_F. The sequence goes on along the minus strand of DKUB01000033.1, from coordinate 129,726 downwards.
AAAAAATCTTTCACGATTTGCACTCATTGCATCCTGTATTTTGCTGTCCGGCTCTGTTTACATCGGGATGTTTGTTGGTGAGGGGGATTTGAACCTGGTTATGGATGCGTATCAGATAACTTCGTCAAAACTCATAATAGCAAAAAACATAACTCCAAAGATACTTTATCAGGCGACATTGTTCTTTGTATTTCCGCGAATGCTCATTCTTATTGGGCTTTCTTCCATATGTACAACGGTTGCAGAGCGCACAAAACGGTTGTTGGAAAGGCAGGTTGAGGACAGCAGGGAGCGTCAGCGTATTTCTGCCGAGCTGAATGTTGCCACGAATATACAGGCGGATATGCTGCCATGTATCTTTCCCGCTTTTCCGGAGCGGCCGGAATTTGATATTTACGCTTCTATGACTCCCGCAAAAGAGGTCGGCGGAGATTTTTATGATTTCTTTATGGTGGATGAGAGGCATCTTGCGGTTGTAATTGCCGATGTATCCGGGAAAGGTGTTCCCGCAGCGCTTTTTATGGTAATCGGCAAAACTTTGATTAAGGACCACACGAGGCCGGGCGTTGGTTTGGGAGAAGTTTTTTCAGAAGTGAATAACCTGCTTTGTGAATCCAACAGGGAGGGGTTGTTTATTACAGCGTTTGAGGGTGTGCTTGACATTATGACGGGTGAATTCAATTTTGTGAATGCGGGACATGAAATGCCATTTATTGCAAGGGCGGGAAAGCCCTATGAGCCATATAAACTGTCCCCTGACTTTGTGCTTGCCGGGATGGAAAATATTGAATATCATGGCGGCAGTCTTAAACTTGCCTGCGGAGATAAGATTTTCCAATATACCGACGGTGTGACGGAGGCGACAAATGCGGCGCATGAACTATATGGCATGCAGCGTCTTTCGGATGTCCTCACCCAAAATACGGACAAATCCCCCTCAGAGCTTTTGCCTGTTGTAAAAGCAGATATTGATGCGTTTGTGGATGATGCGCCGCAGTTTGACGATATTACGATGTTGTGCGTGGAATATCTGAAAGCAGATTAATCCGCGCGTCTGAGGGGATTGGATTAATCCCAGCCTGCCGGTTCTTTCTCCGTCACGTCCCCTAACAGCGTGCCTACCTTATCTATTAAGATTTCCTCATCAATGGGTTTGATGACATAATCATTTGCGCCAACGGCTACGGCTTTTACCACATGGTTTTTATCGTTGTTTGAGGTGAGGAAAATAACCGGAACCTCTGCCAGGTGTTCCATTTCCTTAATCATTTTAAGAAGCTCATATCCGTTGATTTCCGGCATGTCAATATCCAGGATAATCAGGTCGGGTGTCCGGTCTTTCAGAAAGGCAAGTGCACGCTTGCCGCCGGAAAAGGAGCGTACGTCATATTTTTCCCCCAATACTTTTCCAATCATTCTCAGTATAATGCCGCTGTCGTCTACCGCAACAATTTTTTTCTTTTCAAATATCATGATTTCCTCATTTCTGCATTGCTTTTTTTTCAAAGCCCGTGCCGCAATGCTGGCGCAGGCTTTGTTGTATAGTTGCTATTCTCGTAAAAGTGCGATGGCCTTGTCTTCGTCAAACTCGTCTTCCAGCGCAATCAGTGTGTTTTTGATGCGCTCATGCATCTTTTCTTCTAAAGGATGCTGAATCCAATTTTTAAGCATTGCTATCGCATTTTCTGTGTCAAAGTCGTCTAAAAGTGCCGCTGCCTGTTCCAAATCATCCGGTGAAAGGTGCAGCATCTCATTTCCGCTGACGGCTTCGTATTTGTCCTTCTCTTCACCATAACGGCCATAAACCATCTCAAAGCCGTCCAGCGTCTTGTTCCAGACCGTAAGAAGTTCTTCCCAGTGTTCATGCACATAGCTGATATTGTCTGCTTTGCTCTGCATCTCATGTTCATAGGCGACATCGGCGAGGCGGTCAGCGCCAAGTGTCCTGGCATTTCCCTTAAGACCATGTACCCATATAGCGTAATCTTTCATATTTTGAGCGGACAAAAACTGCTGCATGGTTTTCTGTTTGTCCCGCTCCCGTATAAACATGCCGATAAGCTCAAGATACATTTCCCTGTCGCCCTTGGCATTAGATATCCCATTTTCTATGGAAATGCCGTATGTCAGTAACTCTTCACCTTCAGGCCATAAGGCGTCACTTCCTGCTTCCGGAGTGGCGTCCCCCTTCTGCTGTATTAGATCTGCGGGGAGATATTTGGCGATGGTTTGCTCAAGCAAATCCCCATCAATCGGTTTTGTCAAAAAATCGACAAATCCTTCCTGTAAATATGCCTCACGTGCCCCAGACAGCGCATTCGCCGTCAGAACAATGACCGGCGTGTCCGCATTTTTTGAGTCCGGAAGTTTTTGCATCTCATGAAAGGTTTCAATACCGTCCATTTCGGGCATCATGTGGTCCATAAAGATAATATGGAAGTGTTCCTCTTTTACAAGCTCCAGGCAGCGCTTTCCGGAATCTGCTGCCACGATATTCATTTTTGTGCGTTTCAGCAATGATTGGAAGACAATTCGATTCATATCGTTGTCGTCTACAACAAGTACCCTGGCATCAGGTGCTTCAAAGCCCTGCTGTTTTTTCTTGTGGCCCTGTTCTCTGCTGCTTCTTATCTCCTCAAAACTGCCTGCCGGTTCTTGGCTTATAATTTTTTGCGGAATTGTGACGGTAAAGACAGAGCCTTTCTGATATTCGCTCTCTACTTTCATATCGCCGTCCATCAGTTTTAAGAGGGACATCGTGATATTCATTCCCAAACCGGTTCCCTCAATGTTGCGGTTTTTCTCCTCGTCAAGCCGCTGGAAATTTTCAAAGAGTTTTCCCATATCCTCTTCTTTTATTCCCATGCCGGTATCCTTAACGGATATAATCAGATTGAGCTGCTCCTCCCCGGTCTTTTCATAGGCCACGCACATTTCCATGCCGCCCTGGGGCGTATATTTTACGGCGTTTGTAAGGAGGTTTGTGACAATCTGCTTAATCCGGACATCATCCCCATACAGAGTCTGCGGTGTTGTCTCATCTAATGAAAATTTGAGCGTCAGACCTTTTTCTTGTGCGCGGAGAAAAATGACATTCCACAAATCCATCATCAGGTTTGCCAGAGAATACTCCACCTCCACAATCTCCATCTTACCGGATTCAATTTTTGACATATCCAGTATGTCATTAATCAGAAACAGAAGTGTTTTTCCGGAGCTTTGGATGTTTGCCGCGTACGAAAGAAGCTGCTCGTCCGTGCATTCCCGGAGAATCATTTCATTCATGCCGAGCACGGCGTTAATTGGCGTCCGGATTTCGTGCGACATATTGGAGAGAAAGAGACTTTTTGCTTCATTTGCCCGGATAGCTTCATTTTTAGCTATCTCATACTCATGGTTCAGCTTTTTGATTTTGTCCAAAGCCTTCTGTGCATCACGCAGTTCATTGAGTTCCGTTACATCCTCCATAACGACAACGACGGATTTCTCCCCTTCGCTGTGAATATAGCTTGTCGTTAATGAGAGGTTTATGGTTTTGCCCTCAAGTGTGTAATCAACGGGCATATTGCTTACTTTGCCTTTCTCGTAAATCGTATCGAGTATGACCTCGTTAAAGGCGTCAGTGCCTTCCCTGGTCAGGAAAATACTGACGTATAAGCTCCCGATATCCTCCTGCGTAAGGCCAAGCATGCGCTCCGCCGCCGGATTGAGCATGGTGATTTTCCCGTTTTTGCTAATCACCATAGTACCTTCTAATGAGTTGTTGACAATCTCGCGATAAAGATTCCTGTCATCATTCTGCTTTTGTGTCCCCATTTTCCTCCTGTTCCTTCGCAAACAAATCTTTACGTATCCGCAAAATGTTTTTGCCCTCTTTGTACTCGTATGTAATTTCGTTCATGTTTTTTTTCACGATATAGATACCTAACCCGCCAATCTCCCGTTCTTCTGCGGAAAGCGTCACATCAGGGTTATCCTTTGAGAGTGGGTCGTAGGGTATGCCCTGGTCTATAAATGTGATAATGACAGAAAGTGGTTTTTCCAATACTTCTACCCGTACCGTTGCCGGGCCTACCCCGGGGAAATAGGCATAGCGGACAATATTGCTGAACAACTCATCAATGGCAATATCAATCTGGGTCTGCGCTTTTATCGGGCAGCCGTACTGTTCCAGAAGCTTGTCTACAAATTCCGTAATGACGGAAATGTTCTCAAATGTTGCTTCAACCGTTAATTCTTCCATAAGAAATCCCCCTTTTCCCGGTACGCTCATGACATACCGGTAAATCGTGCCGTATACACAGTATAGGATTTCCCTTTTATTCTATATTGAGAATGTTCAAAAATCCCGTAATTTCAAAGACATCATGAATGACTTCATTGACATGGCGGACTACCATCTTTCCGTGTCCCCTGCTAAGAAATGTTTTGTGTGCATATAAAAGCACGCGCAGACCTGCCGACGAAAGATATTCCAATCCGTCGAAATCCAGTATCAGATTTTCTGTGCCGTCAAGATTTGCGTTTATCTCTGCCTCAAGCTGCGATGCGGTGTTGGAGTCGAGACGCCCAACAGGCAAAATAGTGACTTCGTTTCCGTTTTTCTTTGTTTCAATATTCATTGCGTCTGGTAGCTCCTTTTTTATTTTCTTTTTTCTTTATATTGTTTCACATAAAAACTATTTATAATGATATCATTGTTTGTCCCAAATGTCAATTTATGCAATGTTTTTTGGCATATTTTTGACAGGATATCGGGGAATCCGCATGATCAAATACTCCATCCCAGGGGGTGGGGGGTTTGGCTTGCGAAAGAACCATGGATATGGTAATATGTGTTTAATTACGCTGTTAATTGGAGTAAGGAGAAAATAAATGAAAAAAGCCCTTCTATTTGATTTTGACTACACGCTGGGGGATTCTACAAATGGAATTTTCCTGTCCGTAAATTATGCGCTTAAGGAGCTTGGTTATCCGGAGAGAGGCGTAGAAGAAGTTAAGAGGACAGTTGGTCTGACGTTAAAACAAACCTATGAAGTATTTACAAATAAAAAGGATGAGGGGGAAGCACAGAAGTTTGCTGATTTGTTTAAGGCAAAAGCAGATGAAGTGATTCTTCCCAATACGACATTATATCCTGGTGTGATGGATATTTTGCAGAAATTAAAAAATCAGAGGATTAAAATTGGAATTGTGACAACAAAATATCATTATAGAATTGATGCTATTTTAGGAAAATATAATGCCGACGGCATGGTGGATATCATTGTGGGCGGAGATGATGTAAAAATTGAGAAGCCGGATCCTGAGGGGCTGCTTCTGGCAATCAAGGAATTACAGTTAGAGAAAAGTCAGGTTTTTTATGTTGGTGACAGCCTGGTGGACGCACAGACCGCTGAAAGTGCCGGGGTGGATTTTGCAGGAGTGTTGACAGGTACGACAACAAGGCAGGATTTTTCAAAACATAAAAGTGCGTATATTGGTCAAAATCTGGAAGAAATTTACCAATTTGCAGAGACACTGATTTAGTTATGGAGGAGAGAAGAATCGTATGCGTCATAGACATCATAAACGGGATTTGACAACGACGGCCATAATTGCCCTGGGGTTTCTTGCTGCTATTATCCTGGGAACGCTGCTGCTTTTGCTGCCGTTTTCTACGACGGAGGGGAACAGTACCAGTGTAATGGATGCGCTTTTTACTTCTACAACATCCGTTTGCGTAACAGGGCTGGTAACGGTTCCTACATATTCTCACTGGACGGTGTTCGGACAGGCAGTTATTGCCCTGTTGGCTCAGATAGGCGGTCTTGGGGTTATTACATTTACTATTCTGTTTTTTGTTGCCCTGCGTAAGCGAATCGGGTTAAAGGGCCGTTTGTTGATTCGCGATGCCTATAATCTGGATACGATACAGGGGCTTGTTATACTGGTAAAAAAGATAGTAAAGGGAACATGTATAATTGAAGGGCTTGGCGCGCTTTTTTATATGACGGTGTGGATACCGGAATTTGGTGCCGCCGGGATCTGGAAAAGCATTTTTAATGCAATTTCGGCTTTTTGCAATGCGGGAATGGATATTATTGGCCCGGACAGTATGGCGCCATATGTAAATAACCCGGTTATAAACTTTACTACAACGGCATTAATTATTATAGGGGGGATTGGATTTCCCGTCTGGTGGAATCTTCTGGCTATGTTTCAGTATCGCAGGGAAAATTGCTGCGGCTTTTTGCAGGCGGTTCATCATCTGTCCCTGCACACCAAAATAGTCCTGTTATCTACTCTTATTCTCCTTTTATCCGGAACGCTCCTTGTTTTGGCAATGGAGTACGATAATCCCGGCACATTGGGGCCTCTGTCTTTTGGGGAGAAGATAATGGCATCTTTTTTTCAGTCCGTCACAATGAGAACAGCAGGGTTTCTTACCATTTCCCAATCTGCGTTGAGACAGGGAACAGCGTTTGTGTGTTGTTTTTTTATGTTTATTGGAGGTTCACCGTCTGGCACAGCTGGGGGAATTAAAACAACAACAGCAGCTATTCTGGTGCTGACCGTATACTCGATTCTCCGTGGGAGAAATGATACAGAGATATTTGGCAGGCGGGTCAGTGAAAATGTTGTGCGCCGCGCACTCGCGATATTTATGGTGAGTTTCGGTGTCATGCTGCTGGCGCTCGTTATTTTGATAATTGTGCAGCCGGGAGAATTTATCGACTGTCTGTATGAAGTAACTTCCGCGATTGCAACCGTAGGGCTTTCGAGAGATTTTACAGCAAAATTGAATATGGCAGGGCAGATTATTATTGTCATTACTATGTACCTGGGGCGAATCGGCCCGATTTCCCTGGCTTTGTTTTTTAACGCAAAACGATATGTTAATCTGGTGCGTTATCCGGAGGAACGGGTAGGAGTTGGCTGATATTTGTTACCAACCGAAGCAAAGCGAGGTTGATAACCTGCGCGAGCCTCAGCGAGCTTTATATATTTGTTACCAACCGAAGCGAAGCGAGGTTGATAACCTGCGCGAGCTTCAGCGAGCTTTATGATATAAATGGAGGTAGGAATAGATGAAAGAAAAAGAGTTTGTAGTAATCGGTCTGGGGCATTTTGGCAACAATGTAGCATTGACACTGGCAAACTCCGGTGCTACTGTTATGGTCGTGGACAAAGACGAAAAAAAACTTGAGGAAATTGCCGGACAGGTGACTTATGCTAATTGTACCGATGTAACGAATCCTATTGCTTTAAAGCAGTTAGGCATTCACAATTATGACGGCGCCATAGTGGGGATTGGACAGTCACTGGAGACGAGTGTATTAGTGATTATGCAGCTTAAGGAGATGGGAGTTCCATTTGTTATGGCAAAAGCGGCAACAAATCTAGAGGGCAGAATTATGCATAAAGTTGGCGCAGATAAGGTGATTTTCCCGGACAGGGAAATGGGAATCCGTGTGGGAAATCAAATTATGAATGATAATTATTTCGAGGCGATTGAATTATCCGAACGCTACAGCATTGTAGATTTTGATGTGCCGCTGTCCTGGGCTGGTAAATCGCTGATAGAGCTGAATATCCGTTCCCGGTATGGTGTAAATGTTATCGGTATCCGTGGACTTGAGTCAGTCAACATCAACCCGGACCCGGCGGAAAAGCTAAAAGAAGAAGATATACTGATTATTCTGGGACACAATACGCAAATCAATAAAATGCGTGAAGAGGTGTAAGAGAACGTGATAGAAAGCAGCACAAATGCACAGATTAAAAAAATAAAAAAAATAAAAAAAAATGCGCGTTTTCGCAGGGAACAGGGACTTTTTGCCATCGAGGGGTGGAAGATGGTACAGGAGGCTGTCAGGCACGGTCTTGCCAGGGATATCTATGTATCCGAAGAGGCATTGGATCAGTGGCAGGAAAAGCCTTTCTCATCCAATATGCCTGTGCAGGTTTTGTCTTCGGGATTGTTTCAGGAATTATCGGATACAGTATCACCACAAGGGGTACTTGCCCTTGTAGAAATGCCGCACTATACCTTAGATGAAATATGTACAGGTCAGACGGCGTCTCTCTTAATCCTGGAGAACATTCAGGACCCGGGCAATCTTGGAACAATGATGCGGACAGCAGAGGGGGCCGGGATGTCCGGTGTCCTGCTCGGAAAGGGTTGTGTAGATATTTATAATCCCAAGGCAATCCGGGCCACTATGGGGTCGTTGTTTCGTGTTCCTTTTTTGTACAGCGACGAATTAACTACAGATGTAGAACTGTTAAAAACCAGGGGATTTACCATATATGCAGCACATCTTGCCGGAGAGGTGGAGTATAGGCAGGAAACCTATGAGGGCAGAACCGGAATTCTGATAGGAAATGAGGCGAATGGTCTTTCGGATGAAATAAGCGCCAGGGCGGACCGTCTGGTAAAGATTTCAATGGAGGGCGAATTAGAGTCCCTGAATGCTGCCGTCTGTGCAGCTCTGCTTATGTATGAGGTTCGCAGAAATCGCAGGTTGCCTATTGCATAAATCCGATTTTTTTAGTATGATATAAGATAATGTACTGGTATACAGAGAGGAAGTGAGTCAATGACACCTACGATATTTTGGTTAATTGTTGTGGCTGTTATGCTTATCTGTGAAATTTTCAGCATGGGGCTGACAACCATATGGTTTAGTATTGGTGCTGTTGTATCGGCAATTACCTCGGTATTTGGTGCGCCGTTGTGGCTCCAGATTATGTTGTTTTGTGTTGTATCTGTAGTGGTTATGCTGCTGGTCAGACCATTTGCTATGAAGGTGATAGATAAAAACCGCACAAAAACGAATGTAGATGCGCTGGTGGGGCAGCAGGTGACCGTTCTGGAAACGATTGATAATCAGAAGGAAATAGGACGCGTTATGCTGAATCAGGTGGAATGGATGGCGCGCAGTACAGAGAACGTTGTGATTGAGGCTGGCGAGAGGGTAAAGATTGATTCCGTATCCGGCGTCAAATTGATGGTTAGTAAAGGTGAATAGAGCTATTAAGCAATTTTTCACAATGCGAACGCAGTTCGAAATGCGAATAGAGTTCGCTATGCGAATATAGTTCGCTATGGCTATTTGTGCTGGAGCGTCACAAATAAGCTTTGACGGCATCCCGTCGTATACGCTCCAGAATGGAGATTAAATATGAAAGAAAGTACTATTTTTTCAGCTGATGGAGTTGGGGTAGAGATTATGATGCCAATTATCGTAATAGCTATTATTGTTATTATTCTGTGTCTGCTGGCATCCTGTATAAAGATTGTGCCGCAGGCGCATGCATTTATTGTGGAACGTCTTGGAGGGTATCAGGCAACATGGAATGTAGGGATTCATTTTAAAGTACCGATTATTGACAAAGTGGCAAGAAAGGTGTTATTAAAGGAGCAGGTTATGGATTTCCCGCCACAGCCTGTTATTACAAAAGATAACGTTACCATGCAGATTGATACGGTCGTATTTTTTCAGATTACAGACCCCAAACTTTTCACTTATGGGGTAGAAAATCCGATTATGGCAATTGAAAACCTTACCGCAACAACACTTCGTAATATTATCGGTGATATGGAGCTTGACCAGACGCTCACATCACGTGAGACCATTAATACCCATATGCGTGCGAATCTTGATGTGGCAACGGACCCGTGGGGAATCAAGGTGAACCGTGTAGAATTAAAAAATATTATCCCGCCACGTGAGATTCAGGATTCCATGGAGAAGCAGATGAAAGCGGAGCGTGAGCGCCGTGAATCAATTCTCCGTGCAGAGGGAGAGAAAAAATCTACGGTACTTGTGGCAGAAGGTAAGAAAGAATCAGCTATATTAGAGGCAGAGGCAGAGAAGGAGGCAGCCATCCTTCGTGCAGAGGCGAAAAAAGAGGCGATGATCCGTGAGGCTGAGGGTAAAGCGCAGGCAATACAGGCAGTACAAAAGGCTACTGCTGAAGGTATACAATATTTGAATGAATCATCGCCATCCAAGGCTGTTCTGACATTAAAGAGCCTGGATGCTTTTGAAAAGGCAGCAGATGGAAAGGCAACCAAAATTATTATTCCATCTGAGATCCAAGGTGTGGCCGGGCTTGCTAAATCATTAGTTGAGGTGGCAAAAGAACAGGCATAACGGGAAAGAGAGTGAGTAATTATGAATTTACACGGACGGCATTTTTTGACGTTAAAGGATTTTACACCGGAGGAAATCCGTTATTTACTGGATTTGTCAAAAGAGCTGAAAGATAAAAAGAAAAAAGGTATTGTTGAAAAAACCTATGAGGGAAAAAATGTAGCCCTCATTTTTGAGAAGACCAGTACCCGTACACGCTGTTCTTTTGAAGTTGCGGCCCATGATTTGGGAATGGGTGTGACATATCTGGATCCAACCGGTTCCCAGATTGGCAAAAAGGAGAGTATTGCAGATACTGCACGGGTGCTCGGCAGGATGTATGATGGTATTGAGTATCGTGGTTATGGTCAGGAAATCGTGGAGGAACTGGCAAAGTATGCCGGGGTTCCTGTCTGGAACGGACTGACAAATGAATACCATCCGACTCAGATGCTTGCTGATTTACTGACAATTGAGGAACAGTTTGGCAGTCTGGCCGGAAGGAAACTGACTTATATGGGAGATGCCCGTTATAATATGGGAAATTCCCTGATGGTTGCCTGTGCAAAAATGGGGCTGCATTTTACAGCGTGTGCCCCGAAGGAATATTTTCCGAATGAGGCACTTGTAAAGGAGTGCCAGGAATATGCGTCAGCCAGTGGCGGAACAATTACGCTGACGGATAATGTAAAAGAAGGAACGAAAGAAGCGGATGTTCTCTATACCGATGTCTGGGTTTCTATGGGGGAACCGGATGAAGTATGGGAAGAACGCATTCGTGCGCTCTCTCCATACCAGATAAATAGCGAAGTGATGGATAATGCAAAAGAGGGAGCTGTGTTTATGCACTGTCTTCCGGCTTTCCACGATTTGAAAACAACAATTGGAGAAGAAATACACAAAAAATATGGACTGACAGAGATGGAGGTCACAGACGAGGTTTTTGAGAAGTACGCGGATATTGTATTCCGTGAGGCGGAGAACCGCATGCATACAATAAAAGCGGTGATGTATGCGACTCTGTAATAACGGATAGAAAGGAGCCAATATGAGCAACAACTTAGATGCCGGCTACAGAAGTGACTGGTTACACAGGATGGCAACGGTGTGTGAAGAAAGCAGCACAATTGACTCTACGCTATTTGGTAAATATGAAGTAAAGAGAGGACTCAGGGATTTAAATGGTCAGGGTGTTTTGACCGGCCTGACGGAAGTGTCTGAGATCCGCTCCAAAAAGATGGTCAATGATGAGATGGTTCCCTGTGACGGCAAGCTCTATTATCAGGGAATTGATATTGAAGAAATTGTAGATGGCTTTCTGGCAGAAAAGCGTTTTGGATATGAGGAAGTGGTATATCTTCTGTTATTCGGGAAACTTCCCAATCAGCAGGAACTGGATGATTTAAAGGATATATTGGCACATTACAGGGATGACCTTCCTACCAGTTTTGTCCGTGATATCATTATGAAAGCGCCAAGTTCAGATTTGATGAATACACTGGGGAGAAGTGTGCTGACCCTGTATTCTTATGATGACCGTGCAGATGACATTTCAACAGAAAATGTACTCCGCCAGTGTCTGCAGTTAGTAGCGCTGTTTCCCATGTTTTCTGTTTATGGTTATCAGACAGCCTGTTATTTTCACGGCGGGCAGAGTTTTTTTCTGCATCCTCCGAAATCAGAATATTCTACGGCAGAAAATATATTACATATGCTTCGGCCGGACAGTAAATTTACACCATTAGAGACAAAAATACTGGACATTGCGCTTGTGCTCCATGCAGAGCATGGAGGTGGTAATAATTCTACCTTTACGGACCATGTCGTAACATCTTCCGGAACAGACACCTATGCGGCAATTTCTGCGGCGCTCGGTTCTTTGAAAGGGCCGCGGCACGGCGGAGCCAACAAGAAGGTTTCCATGATGTTTGAAGATATGAAAAAACATCTGAAAGACTGGGAGGATGAGGATGAGGTAAGAATGTATCTTACAGCATTATTAAATCGAAATGCTTTTGATAAGTCCGGGTTGATTTATGGCATGGGCCATGCTGTTTATTCTATTTCTGATCCGCGTGCCAGGACATTCCGCAAGTTTGTAAAAAAACTGGCGGAAGAAAAGGGAATGCAGAAAGAATTTGCTCTTTATAATACCGTAGAGCGGCTGGCGCCGGAAGTAATTGCCAATGAGCGTCATATTTATAAAGGGGTTAGTGCCAATATTGATTTTTACAGCGGCCTGGTATACAGTATGCTGGGGCTTCCGCTTGAGTTATATACGCCATTGTTCGCGATTGGGCGTATTGCCGGATGGAGTGCCCACCGTCTGGAAGAGCTTGTCAATGCCGGGAAAATTATTCGTCCTGCATATAAGGCGGTGGCAAAACATAGCCCTTATATACCAATGAGCGAGCGAGAGTGACCGGAGGACATTGAGGGAATGAACGAAGAACAGGTTTTATGTGCCTGCAGTGCCTATGAGAGAAAATATTATTTTAATCCCCGGTTTTCCTCACTGCCGAAACCGGTTCAGGAGGAACTGCAAATCCTGTGTGTGACATTGACAGAGGATGTCGGGGGATTATTTACGATGGAATTTGATGAAGATGGATGCCTGTACCTTTCTTCCACAGCGAAAGAGAATGATTTTGCTTATGATGAGATAGGGAGCCATCTGAAAATCAAGCAGTATCAGGTTCGTTATGCACAGCTTTTAGAGAACCTGGAAACTTACTATAAACTCATGATTGCCGAGGAATAATGAGGAATAATATGCTGTTAGCGATAGATATTGGAAATACAAATTTGACATTTGGGCTTTTTCGTGGAAAAAAGATCCTGCACAAATTTCGTTTAACGACGAGCCTGCCACGGACATCGGATGAATTTGGCGTACAGATTAAAGAGCAGCTTTCCCATCAGAATGTATCTGCACAGGACATCGAGGATGTTATTGTCGGTTCTGTTGTGCCTAAAATCATGTATTCCCTGACAAGCGGGATAAAAAAATATTTGCATTGTGATCCGATTATTGTCGGGCAGGGAACAAAGACAGGTATTAAGATTGCCACAACAAACCCGATGGAAGTCGGGGCGGATCGTATTGTAGATGCTGTAGGGGCATATTTTCTTTATGGCGGTCCGGTTATGGTCATTGATTATGGAACGGCGACAACCTATGACCTTGTGACAGAAGATGGTTCTTTTGTGGCGGGTGTGACGGCTCCCGGAATCCGCATCAGTGCAAAGGCTCTATGGAGTAATGCGGCAAAGCTGCCGGAGATTGAGATAGTTAAACCAGAATCCATTATGGCGAAAACAACGATTACCAGTATGCAGGCAGGGCTTGTTTATGGTACGATCGGACAGACAGAATATATTATTGACAAGTTCAGGGAAGAATCCGGCCTTGCTGATATGAAAGTAGTGGCAACCGGGGGACTTGGACGGATTATTTCAGAGGGAACAGAAAAGATAGATGTATATGATTCGGAGCTGACGCTGCAGGGGACCCGTTTGATTTATGAGCGCACAAAGGCATAGGATACAGCACGTCAGGGAATTTTTTAAATGATAGGATGGAAACCAGTGCAAATAGGAAATGTTACTTTAGAGGGCAACATTGTTCTGGCGCCAATGGCAGGGGTAACAGACCTGCCATTTCGGCTTTTATGTAAAGAGCAGGGGGCTGACCTGGTCTGTACCGAAATGGTCAGCGCCAAGGGAATATACTATAATAATAAAAACACAGAGGAAATTTTACACATAGAGGAGCAGGAGCGCCCGGTTTCTTTGCAGCTTTTCGGTTCAGACCCGGACATTATCAGTGAGATGGCAAAGAGAATTGAGTACCGGAATTTTGATATTCTGGATATCAATATGGGATGTCCGGTTCCAAAGATTGTGAATAACAAAGAGGGTTCTGCCCTGATGCAGAATATCCCGTTGGCGGCAGAAATTGTAAGAAAAACAGTCCGGGCGATTGAGAAGCCGGTTACTGTCAAGATCCGCAAAGGCTTTCGCCGGGGAGAAGTACAGGCGGTGGAGATGGCCAGGGCATTAGAGGAGGCCGGAGCGTCTGCCATTGCCGTTCATGGCAGAACCAGGGAGGAGTATTACAGCGGAGAGGCGGACTGGGACGTGATTACAGCTGTGAAAGATGCTGTAAAGATTCCTGTAATTGGAAATGGTGACATTACAACACCGGAGAGGGCTGTGAAGATGTTGTCTGAAACCGGATGTGATGCTGTCATGATTGGCCGCGCTGCCAGGGGAAATCCGTGGATTTTCCACAGGATAAAAAATTATCTTTCTACGGGACAAGACGAGGGAAAACCGGATTTTGAGACGGTATGCCGGATGATATTGCACCATGCCCGCAGGCAGGTAGAAGAAAAGGGAGAAAAGAGAGGGATGCTTGAAATGAGAGCCCATATTGCAGCTTATACCGCAGGATATCCCCACTGTGCGGCACTTCGCCGGGAAGTAAATCAGATTGAGACTTACAGAGATTTGGAGAACTTGTTAGAGAGCAGGAGAGAAGGTGCCCTGAACCAATCTATGAAAGGAGGGAAAATATGAATCGGGATAAAAGAGAAATAAGCCAGCGCATTTTTATTATTGTTGCCATAATTCTAGTGCTTATTTTTTGTTTTATTTTGAAGCAGTGGATGGAGTCAGTAATGCCGGAGACAGGTCGTGCAATTGCATTAAAGCTGATTGCTGCTCTGGCTGGACTGCTGTTGCTCTTAATTCTTGGTGTTAGTATTTTCCTTCGTGTGGAAGCAAGGGCAAGGGAAGAGGAAATATCGCGTGTGATGCGGGCAATGGAAGATAAGTCAAACCGTGCTAAAAGCGATTTTCTGGCCAATATGTCACATGAGATACGCACACCGATTAACGCTATATTAGGGATGAATGAGATGATAATGCGTGAGACGGATAAGGAGAGCATCCGTGGGTATTCTAAGAAAATACAGAATGCGAGCCAGGCACTATTGTCCCTGATCAATGATATTCTGGACTTTTCCAAGATGGAATCCGGATGTATAGAAATTGAAGAGGGAGAGTATCAGCTCCAGACTCTTGTGGATGACACGGTAAACATTATTCAGCCTAAGGCAGAGCAGAAAGAATTATTATTTTTAACAAAAATTGACCGCGGGCTTCCAAAAGTTCTGTTTGGAGATGAAGTCCGGATTCGGCAGGTGCTGGTGCATATACTAAAGAATGCGGTCAAGTATACAAAGAAAGGAAAGGTTACGTTTGTTGTCAGCGGTATGGTGGACAAAGACAACCATATGGCAGAGCTGAAATTTAAGATTACGGATACGGGAGTTGGTATAAGACGTGCAGACCTTCCCGATTTATTCAAAAAATTTGAAAGGGCTGACTTAGTAAAAAACCGCAGTATTGAGGGGGTAGGATTGGGTCTGTCGATTTCCTATCAATTGATGCAGAAAATGAATGGCTATATTGAGGCGGATAGCATTTATGGTGAGGG
This sequence comes from Lachnoclostridium sp. UBA7215, assembly GCA_002490465.1. Taxonomy (GTDB): domain Bacteria; phylum Bacillota; class Clostridia; order Lachnospirales; family Lachnospiraceae; genus Eubacterium_F. Next base: position 114,102 of record DKUB01000033.1, on the reverse strand, counting down.
TTCGGAGTTTACGGTGACTCTTCCGCAGAAAATTGTAAGCATGGATTCTGTAGATGTGCCTTTACGCGGTATAGCAGAGCGCGGCGTGGTGTCATCGGACGAGTGTCTGCTTGCAGAGGGGGCAGAAATACTATTAGTAGATGACAATGAGGTAAACCTTTTTGTTGTGCAGAATCTCTTGGAGCGCACAAAGGCGCGTGTGACGAAATGCAGCAGCGGCAAGGAGTGCCTGAAGATGATGCAGAAAAAACATTTCGATCTTATTTTTCTGGATCATATGATGCCTGAGCTGGATGGTATTGAGACAGTGCAGATATCGCGGGAAATGAAAAATAATAAATGTAAGGATACGCCGATGATTGCTTTGACGGCAAACGCTGTTGCGGGTGCAAGGGATATCTATGTAAAAGAAGGATTTCAGGATTATCTGAGCAAGCCGGTCAATGGCGGGCAGCTTGAGGAGATTTTACGAAAATATTTACCGGAGGAACTGCGCAGGGTGGAAAGAAAGCCGGAGGTTTCAAATTCGGATAAAAAGGCCGATGAAGACATACCAGAGAACAGACAGGAAACAAAGAAAGAACATCATTCTAATATGGCAGTTATAGAAATTGTTCCAGGCAGTAAATCATCAAAAGCAGCGGAGAAGCTGTCTTTTCTGGATATTGAAACGGGAGTTGAGTACAGTGGCGGCGATGTGGAGATGTACCGGGAATTTTTGGAGATGTTCTGCGATGTAAAAGATGAGAATGAGAGAAAGATTCAGGAGAGATATGCGCAGTCCGACTGGAAGCAGTATGTGACACTTGTACATGCACTGAAATCTTCGTCCCTGACCGTTGGCGCCGTTACACTTTCAGAGGCAGCAAAGGCCCTTGAACTTGAGGGAAAAAAATATTTGGACGGGGATGAAAGAGAAGTGCCGGAATATATATTATCACACCATAAAGAGGTCATGGATCTTTATGAGAAAACTTGCAGGGAGGGGCAGGAATGGCTGAAAAGAAACACATTTTAGTTGTTGATGATGATGTTATGAGTTTGCGCAGGGCGGAATTTATTCTGAAAAAAACGTCTCACGAGATATTGACAGCAGAATCCGGGGATGAATGTATTCAGAAATTGCAGTCAAATCAGGTGGATTTGCTTGTCCTGGATGTGAAAATGCCCGGAAAGGACGGATTGGAGACTCTTTCCGAAATCCGCGGTATGGCGGGGTTTGAAGATCTTCCGGTTATTTTTCTGACAGGAACGGAAGATACTGAGCAGATGCGTGAGGCAGAGGCCCTTGGGGCAAAAGATTTTGCTATTAAGCCTTTGAAGCCGCAGGAGTTGATGGATCAGATTGAAAGAGCGCTTGAGTAATTGGGTATAGTAGAAGCAGGGAGATGGAATATGCCAATTAAGAGAATTGCCCACCGCGGTTTTAGTGCAGAGGCGCCGGAGAATAGCAGAGCGGCATTTGCCCTGGCGGCAGAAGCTGATTTTTATGGAGTGGAATGTGATGTATGGAAATCACGGGATGGCATTTATGTGATATCCCATGATGGGAACCTGTCACGGATGTGCGGGGTGGAGAAATACATTCCTGACCTTGCGTACCGGGAGATTCAGTCCTATCCGTTCGTGCGCGGCAGGAAGCGGACCTGGCATCCCTCACAGTATCCAATCACACTTACGACTTATCTCTCACTGATAGCCCGGGCAGAAAACCGTTGTCCAGTTATAGAGCTAAAGATGGATTATACAGCTGTAGAACTGAGGGAAATCGTTGCTTTGGTAAAAAGTTATGGTTTATATGAAAGAGCATATTTTATCAGTTTATATCCTGCTGTTCTTCTCCGGTTAAAAAACAGTATAGGTTTTCCGGCAGAGAGGCTTCAGTATGTATACGGGGCAACAAAGGAGACGAAATACCGCCCGGTTGGTCCGGAGCTGGAACAGTGGCTTATTGAGAACCGGATACATCTGGACACGCGGTATCAACTGCTCTCGAAAGGGAACGTGATGCGTCTGCACAAAGAGGGAATACTGATTAATGTGTGGACAGTCAACCGCAGGGCAGATTTTTTGCGTATGGTACAGGAATATGATGTGGATATGGTGACAACCGAATATTATTATACACTGACAGAAGGAGAGGAATGATGCCTATGCAGCTATTAAAACAATTAAAGTGGAATCTTATTTTGACAGCGCTTGGATTTATTGCCCTTGGCGTAATTTTAATAATCTGGCCGACGGAGACCCTAAAGACAAGCTGCTATATTCTGGCAGTGCTTTTGATTGCTATTGGAGTAGTTTCTCTGATCAGTTATGTGCGAAAGGATATTACTGGTATTTTATACCGCTATGATTTAGTCGTTGGTGTGAGTGCCGTGCTCGGCGGTGTGCTTGTTATTCTTAAGGCGGACCAGCTGATGGATTTAATACCAGTTGTTCTTGGATTTCTTGTAACAATCAGCGGTATTTTAAAAATTCAGAACTCCATTGATATGTACCGTCTGGGGCACGGGACGTGGCATATTGCTTTTGCCATGGCACTGATCAATATCGTGTTCGGTGTTATCCTTCTGATTAATCCATTTATATGGGAAATATTTATTGCATGTGTTGGTGTAGCACTGGTATACAGCGGTGTCACAGATTTATATATGACAATTGCAATATCCATCCGTCTGAAAAATGTTCAGACAGAGCTTGTATTGAGAGAGAGGGGAGAGAAGAATGGCGATTGAGAGAATTTCAAATATCTGTCTGGGAGATATGCTGTTGATTTTTGAACAGGAGACAGATTTTAACCGCATTGGATTTTATATGATTCCGGCGGAAATGGAAAGTAAAAATAAAAGCGGGGAGAAGTTTTACCGTATCAACAGCCTGGCCCAGCTGAAGCTGGCAGGGGATATTTACCCGAATTGTTATGCCAATGGCCAGACAATGCGCAATTGTGAGACGGCGAATCTCTTTGAGTATGATTCCCAGACAACGGAGAAAGAGGGAACGGTTACATATATCCGCACTGTTATGAAAGATAAGCGGGGGTATGAGCTTGTCAATGTAATCACCTATTATGAGGGTGAGGACAGCTTTGAGATGAAAAATATTTTTATAAACAAAAGCAAAGAAGGCGTAACACTTGAGATGCTTTCGAGTTTTGAGATGGGAAATATGACGCCCTTTGAGCCGGGGATGGCTCCGGATACTCTTCTGGTACATCGGCTTCGCAGTAAGTGGAGCCATGAGGGAAGGCTGGTTACGGAGACGGTTGAAGACTTGCAGCTTGAACCGAGCTGGTCAAACTGGACAGTAGGTGTGGAGCGGTTTGGACAGAGAGGTTCTATGCCGGTTATGAAATATTTTCCCTTCGCAGCAATAGAGGATACAAAAAACCATGTGTTGTGGGGAGTGCAGTTAGCTCACGAGGCGTCATGGCAGATGGAGATTTACAGACAGGATGACGGACTGCACCTGTCCGGCGGGCTTGCCGACAGGGAATTTGGCCACTGGATGAAAACAATAGGCAGCGGGGAGAGTTTTGAGACGCCAAAAGCGATTCTGAGTGTCTGCTGCGGTGATATTGATTTATTGTGCCACAGACTGGTATCTGCCGGGGAAAAATATGTCAACGGGGGGCCGGAAGATGAGCAGTCGCTTCCCATCATATTCAATGAATACTGTACGACATGGGGATGCCCGTCTCATGAGAATATTTCCGGAATCGTGGAGGCCATTAAGGATAAGGGCTTTGACTATTTTGTTATTGACTGTGGATGGTTTAAAGAGGACGGCGTGCCGTGGGACATCAGCATGGGGGATTATAATGTATCACAGACGCTGTTCCCGGACGGGTTAGGTAAGACCGTGGAGCTGATTAAAAGTGCGGGAATGCGGCCGGGAATCTGGTTTGAAATTGATAACGTGGGACGCGCCGCAAAAGCCTATGAAAATACGGACCATCTGTTAAAAAGAGACGGTCATGTCCTGACTACATACAACCGCAGATTTTGGAATATGAAAGATGCATGGGTGAAAGAGTATTTACACGACAAAGTAATAGGGACTCTTCGCCAGTATGGTTTTGGCTACATGAAAATGGACTATAATGACACAATAGGAATTGGATGTGACGGTTCGGATTCCCTTGGTGAGGGTCTGCGCCAGAATATGGAAGCATCGGTTGAATTTGTCCGGCAGGTAAAAGAAGAAATACCGGATATTGTGCTGGAAAACTGTGCTTCCGGAGGGCACAAGCTGGAGCCCCTTATGATGAGCATCTGTTCCATGGCGTCATTTTCCGATGCACATGAGACAGAGGAGATTCCGATTATTGCGGCAAACCTCCACCGTGCGATTCTCCCGCGCCAAAGCCAGATATGGGCGGTCATCCGCCAGAGTGATTCGCTGAAGAGAATCGGGTACTCCATAGCGAATACATTTCTTGGGAGGATGTGCCTGTCCGGTGATGTGACAGAGCTTTCCGATGAACAATGGGATGTTATTGACCGCGGAATTGCTTTTTACCGCGAAATTGCCCCGATTATTAAAAAGGGAATCACAAAGCGCATAGGACCCAAAATAACCAGTGACCGTCACCCGAGGGGATATCAGGTTGTGCGCCGGACGGGAGACAATGGCGAGACATTAGTTGTCATCCACTGTTTCCATGGAGAGCTTCCGGAAGAAATAAGAGTAGACTTATCCGGGTGCGGGACAAAAATCATCAGCACGTATTCCCATGACCAAAAGGCAGAAATAGAAGTAAGAGAGGGAGGATTGTATTACCGCCCGACAGAAAATATGTGTGCAGCAGCGGTACACCTGGCGTAATTGCCAGATGTACCAGTGTCTGGAGGCAGCATGTTCAGGTGAGCCTTGTGACGGGGCGCAGTACTTCATAACCGATTACTTCCGGATAATGCCTCTGGTAATCCGGGTTTGTCTCTTCATTCCATTTCCACCCTTTTTCTGCGGGATCAAAGTTCCAGGCAAGATTTTCAACCCGTGACATGACCTCACTGCAGTCTTTCAGATAGTCGAATGGCGGATGGAAAAAGACCATATAATCACTGGCCGGGACATTTCTCATCTCAAAACCGTCGGGAATGATACCGTCATAATCTTTTGGAACACCAAAACCATAAAAATATCCTTTTTTAACAGACTGCTTATCAGCTGTACTTTTTTCGTAAAACCAGCCGGCAGTGTGGCAGGTTACAATTGGGTGGGAAATATGGCTCATACTGTCAATGATACCGCAGATTTTGTCGCAATCGTGTTTATTCCAGAAACTCCCATAATCTGTTGCTGTTATATCATAGATGCCAATGTATTTGTGTTCCGGAATATGCTCAATCCGGATGTTTGGGGTAGTTAGCAGCGTTTTACTCATAGTATTCTCTCCTTTTTTTGTATAATGTTCCGGGAAAAAAACAACTTTTGAATTAGAGAGGGCGATAGGAACCGGTTCTTTTCTGTATGCGGCAGGGGTACAGCCATAGGCGTCCACAAAAGCCCTTGTCAGGGCTTCCTGTGAGGAAAAGCCATATTTGATTGCAATATCAAGTATCCTGTTATTTGTATCACGGATATCCAGAGCGGCTCTGGCAAGGCGCCGTCCTGCCAGATAGTTTCGAAATGTCATTCCCGTGATTTCATGAAAGCGGGTTGAGCAGTAATAGGGGGAATATCCCATTGCTTTTGATAAATCAAGAAGTGAAGGATTTTCCAAAATATTCTCCTCAATCCAGTCAATCATGTGCTGTACCGTCTCATTCCATTCAAACATGTCTTCCTCCTATGGATAAAGAATACTAAACACAAGTATATTTTTTTTGATTTGAGTTGTAAAGAAAAAATTTATTTTTTGAATGGATTCTGCATTTTCATTCGTATTATATATGAAACGACCAAATATTTATAAAGGATGGTGGAAAATATGAAAAGAATGGCAATTGTTTTATCAGCAGCACTTATTTTTTCCGTTTGCAGCACAAATATGTTTGCTGTGGAACAGGTATACGCCCATGGATATGGATGGCATTCCGGTCATGGATGTCAGGGAGGGCATTCCGGATGCGGTAAAGGATATGTAGATGCTGACGGAGATGGCGTTTGTGATCATATAAAATACGCTATCAAGTACAATTTGAACGGTGGAAAGAATAATAAAAACAATCCATTGTGTTATTGCAGTGCGACGAAAACAATTAAGCTGAAAAATCCTACAAAGAAAGGCTGTACATTCCAGGGCTGGTATGCTGACAGGCAATGCAGGAAAAAAATTACGGCGATAAAAAAAGGGAGTAATGGAACAAAGACGCTCTATGCAAAATGGAGAAAAAAATAGTGTATAGCAAAAATGAGGGAATGTTATGCGGAGTGAACAAGAGGTAAACCGGGCTGTAGAACAGTATGCAGATACTGTCCGGCGGCTTTGTATGATACATCTGAAAAATTATCATGATTCCGAGGACATATTTCAAACGGTCTTTTTGAAGTATGTCCTGAGTTCCGTTCAGTTTGACAGTGAAGAACATGAAAAGGCATGGTTTATCCGGGTTACGATTAATGCCTGCCGGGACTTTTTCAGGGATTTCTTCCGCAGCCATACCGTTCCCCTGGAAGAATTGCTTCAACAGCAGGAAGAACTGACCCCGGACAACAGCGAAGTGTTAGAAGCAGTTTTATGTTTGCCGGCAAAATACAGGGATGTGATATATCTCTATTACTATGAGGGATATACTGCTGTTGAAATTGCCGGCATTCTTAAGAAAAATAAAAATACTGTCTATACGCTCCTAACGCGTTCCAAACAGCTGCTTAGAGAAAAGTTAGGGGGTGACAATAATGAAGAGTAGGTTACAGGATGTATTTGATAAAATCCATGCAGAGGATGAGCTAAAAAACCGGACCATGGATTTTATAGCAGATTATACAAAAAGCGATAGAAAAAGAAAATTTATATCCCCCAAACGGTTGATTGCGGCTGCCGCCTGTTTTGTACTGCTGTTGTCGGCAGGAATAGGCTATTTTACCTATACCACTCCGGTATTTGCCATCAGCATTGATGTTAATCCATCCATTGAAATCGGCATTAACTGTTTCAATAAAGTGGTATCCGTGGACACATACAATGAAGATGGGTACGCGCTTATGTCCACTATTGATGTCTATAATCTGGATTATGAAAAGGCATTAGAAATGATACTGGCGGATCAGGGCATGCAGGAATATATCGTGCAGAATCAACTGATTGCCGTTACCGTCTGCGGAAGGAATGAAGACAAAAATAATGAAGTAATGGATGAGGTGGCTGCATGCACATCCTCCTATAACAATGTTCATTGTTCTTCCGGCAATTCCCAGGAGGCTGCCGCAGCGCACGAGGCGGGAATATCGTGTGGGAAATACAGGGCATTTTTAGAGCTGCAGGCGCTTGACCCGGATATTACCATAGAGGACATACAGGGACTTACCATGCGCCAGATATGGGATAAGATAGAGGAATTGTCGGATAATACCGATGGGACGATTCGGAGTCAGAGTTCAGACGGGTGTGGCGGCGGTCATCATGCCGGCCATGGTTCAGGACATGGCAGAGGGAATGGATATGGTTCGTCTCGTTAAAAGGCGGGGGGCGGGAGGGTAAGTCGATCTCTCCCGTCTTTGCCATGCAATATTTTCATTTCTCCAATTTTTTTCGTTGTCTACGCCCGTTCTTTTCTATCTCTTGCAAAAATTGTTCGGAACAGAGTTCTCACAAACGGCTGAATAAAATACATCTGTGTAAAAAATGCAAACGGGAAGTTAAAGCATACCAGTTTTAACCAGTTGGCCAGTAATGTCAAAACATGAAAACCTGAGTAATATGGATAATATAGAAATGCTGCAATAAGGCTCATTGCCGGGCACATAATTCCTACGGTTGCATTAATAATAGCGCTCTCAAAAATCATGGGGTGATCTTTCATAGGGTCGAATTTTTTGCATGCAAGCCGGAAGGATACCGGACTTCCGACCAGGATTTCCAGTATGTAGGCAAAACAAAATTCTACCAGTACAACGGCCCAGATCGGACACATTTTTCCAAACATATATACGCCGCCCTGGGCGCGGAGGGCATGTAAGACGCTGCTCTCCCCGGTAAGGTTCATTAGTGTCTGGCCATTTACCACGTAAAGGCTGAAGAATACATAGGCATGTACAGTAATTACAACAGTTAAGAATGCAAATATCATTTTTTGAAATTGATTTCTTGGCATTTTTTTCTCCTTTTCTCTGCACAAAAAAACACAAGCGTGAGATACATGAAAATCGAATTAGAAAATACATAGGTACCGTAATCAGATTTACATGCAAAGCACTACTTGTGTCGTTTATGCGTTATTATTGAATTTTTGATACTGTGATAGTATAGCATAGTGAATTAAAAATTTCAAACGAAAGTTTTTGGCAATTCTGCTTTTCGTATGATACAATAGATATTAAGATTTTAGGGAGGTTTAAAAATGATTACATTTATATTTGGTCTGCTTCTTCTGATTGGGGGAGGAATTGTTTATGGTGCCGTTTGCCAGCGGATTTTTCAGCCGGATGACAGACAGACGCCTGCCATAAGGTTGAACGACGGGGTTGATTTTGTTCCCATGAGCAAATGGAAAAACAGTCTGATACAACTTTTGAACATAGCGGGGACGGGGCCTATCCTGGGACCGATACAGGGAATCTTATTCGGGCCGGTTGCCTTTATCACCATCCCCATTGGCTGTGTTCTGGGCGGTGCATTTCATGACTATATGAGCGGCATGATTTCCCTGAGAAAGGATGGGGCACAGATGCCAGCGCTGATTCGGGAGTTTTTGGGAAAATATATTTACATAATCTATAATATATTCGTGTGTCTCCTTATGTTGCTGGTGGGGGCAGTATTTATTTATACTCCGGGAGATTTATTTGTGACACAGATTATGAAGATGGACAGTGGTATTTCCAATCCCGTCATCTGGTTTGTGTATGGCATCATTTTTATTTATTATGTGATTGCCACACTGCTGCCCATTGACAAAATTATTGGCAAAATTTATCCGGTTTTTGGCGGTATTCTGGTACTATCTGCTATCGGTGTTTTTATCGGCCTGTTTATCAAAGGTTATCCGCTGGATGAGATTTGGAAAATTGGCGTGTCGAATGTCCACCCGCAGGGGCTTCATTTTTTTCCGGTATTTTTTGTGACAGTTGCCTGTGGAATCGTATCGGGATTTCACTCTACACAGTCAACGCTGATTGCGCGTACCATGAAAAAGGAAAAAGAGGGGCGGATGACCTTTTATAATATGATGATAGCGGAGGGGCTTATTGCAATGATATGGGCTGCCGCTGCCATGGGAGTGATGAAACTGGGGCTTGCAAATGCAGATACATCTACGACACAGGTGGTTGGAATCGTGGCCAAAGACCTCTTAGGTACAGTTGGAGGAATCATAGCTATTATTGGTGTAATTGTGCTCCCCATCACTACGGGAGATACCGCTATGAGATCGCTCCGGCTCATGGTGGCAGAAGCCTTTCATATTGACCAGACGAAGAAGAGAAAACGTCTGTTGCTGGCGCTCATAATATTTGCTCTGGTTGCAGCGCTTCTGGTTTTTGCCAAAATTTCTGAGGGCGGATTCAATATTCTGTGGAGGTATTTTGCCTGGGCGAACCAGACGATTGCTGTATTTTCCTTTGCTGTGATTACCATTTATATGATAAGAAAGAGACAACCATATGGAATGGCGCTTCTGCCCGGAATGTTTTATATGTACGTCATAAGCAGTTTTATTCTGAATGCAGCCGTTGGTTTTCATCTGCCCTGGACGGCAAGTTATGTCATTGGCGCCCTGCTGACCGTTTTATATGCTGTCAGTCTTGTATTTTATGGAAAGAAACGTGAGGAAGATAAATAGTATCTCAAATTTTGTATGTCTTTGGGATATTATTGACATATGCCGGGAAATGGAAGATATAAATGGCTTGTAAAAGCGTCTCATGATTAATGGGGGCGCTTTTTTTGGAGGAGATGTGATTGACAAATCAGTTTAAATTAGTTATCATTAATAACAGTTAGAAACAACTAACCAGAAAGGAGCGTAAAATTGGGCCAGAATATTTTTGATATTGTGCGGTGCCATACCAGCAGCGTGTGCAATAGGGAGGTTGAATCATGTATCTTGAAGTTAAAAATGTAAAAAAGAGCTATGGAGAGGGCGGAAGTTTTGCCCAGGTGTTAAAAGGAATCTCTATATCTGTCAATCGGGGCGATCTGTGCGTGATTCAGGGTACCAGTGGTTCCGGGAAGTCTACACTGCTCAATTGTATTGGGGGGCTGGATTTGATGGATTCCGGTTCGATACAGGTAGATGGAAAGGAAATAGCCGGGTTGCCACAGGAACAATTATCTGATTACAGGAGAGAGAATCTCGGTTTTATTTTTCAGTTTTATAATTTGGTGTCAAATCTTACCGTCAGGGAAAATATTCAGGTGTGCGAGTATCTGACAGACAGCCCTCTGCCTTTGGAGGAACTGCTTGATACGCTGGGCCTGACGGAGCATCAGAATAAATTTCCGTCGCAGCTTTCCGGTGGACAGCAGCAGCGCTGCGCCATTGCCAGGGCATTGATTAAGAATCCAAAGCTGTTACTCTGTGATGAGCCAACAGGAGCGCTGGATTCCCAAACATCCAGAGATATTTTAGTACTGCTTGAGGAGATAAACCATAAATATGGCACAACGATGCTGATTGTTACTCATAATAATTCCATTAAAAATATGGTGAATCAGGTCATTGTCCTAAAAGATGGACAGATTAAACAGGATTATCGGAATGAGAGCAAGGTGCCGGCGGCAGAATTGGAGGATTTATAATGCAAAAAATTCTTAGAAGACGAATTCTCCGGGACTTGAGAGAAAATCTTTTTCGTTATCTGGCATTGGGATTTCTTGTGATTCTTGGGATGTATATGGTGATCAGTCTGGTTGGGGCGGCGGAAACGATTATAACAGGTACAGCAGATGCAGCAAAGGAAAACAGGGTAGAAGATGGGCAGTTCAGCCTGTTTGTGCCTTTGACGGAGGAGGAAAAGTCTGCATTGGGGCCTGGAATCACACTGGAGTCCCATTTTTATCTGGATTACTCCATGGAGGATAATTCGGTATTGCGTGTGTTTTCACAGAGGAAGGAAATCGATTTGCCACAGGCGGATTTCGGTAGGATGCCACAGAAATCCGGTGAGATTTTACTGGAAAAAAGATACTGTGAGGAACATGATATTTCCGTTGATGACGAAATAGCAGTTGGAGGCCATCGCTTTCAGGTCTGCGGTATTGGCTCATCGCCTGATTATGATACGCCTCACCGCAACTTATCAGACAGCGCTGTGGACAGCAGCCTGTTTGGTGTAGGATTTTTGAGCGGGGAAGATTATCAGCGACTGAATCAGGAGAGGAAAGGCATCCGTTCGGAGGAATATATCTATGCGTATCTGCTGAATGGGAAAATGACAGAGAAGGATTTAAAGGAGAAACTGCAGGAACTGGATATTGAGGCAGAAAATATCGATGACAGTTATTTTCAGGAATATTGGGAACGAACCGGGGGCAGGCTGGATGATTTTAAGGAAGCGCTTGACAAACTGGCAGATGGGGCAGGGGAGCTGAAGGATGGGCTGGATGAACTTGACGGTAACAGCAGTAAGCTAAGAGACGGTGCATCGGAAATTTTTGACTCTTATCTGGCAGAGGCATCGGAAAGCCTTTCGGAGTTTGGGGTTTCTGAATTGACAAGAAAAAATTACAAAATGGTTTTGGAGGAACTTATCGCAGGCAGTGAGAATGCCGTTATGCGGCTGAGCCTGGAATCCCTGTTGGGGCAGTTGAATGAACTGTCCTCTTTTGATACCGGCTTGAAAGAATACACAGACGGAGTATCCGAAGCAGCAGACGGGGCAGAGGAGCTTTCTGACGGTCTTTCAGAATTTTCTGCGGAAACCAGAGATTCTTTGGATGAAAATCAGGATGCACAGCTCTCTAAGCTGACACAGTTTCTTCCGGCGGCTGACAATCCGAGAATCGGAGGCGCTGCCAATGATAAGTTTGTTGACAAGGCAGCGGGGCTTGTGGCAGGAGTGATTGTATTGATTCTGTTTGCCTATGTGATATCCGTCTTTGTAGTACATAGTATTGAGCAGGAGGCGGGCATCATCGGAACCCTTTATGCCATGGGCGTCAGAAAGAATGAGCTTTTGCGGCATTATCTGGCTCTGCCGGTGTTAATTACCCTGATTGCGGGCATTGTTGGAACGGTGCTGGGTTACAGTGACTTTGGCGTCAGGGTACAGATGGAAGAATGTTATGGATATTTTTCGATTCCTGCTTTGAACACGATTTATGAGCCTTATCTGCTGATATACGGCATTGTGATGCCTCCGGTTGTAGCTGCGCTCACTAATTTTCTGGTCATTCGGGGGAAATTGGAACGGCCGGTTTTGTCCCTGATCCGAAAGGAACAAAAGAATGGAAAGACGCAGGATATCCGGATTCATAGTGGCAGCTTTGTGCATATTTTTCAAGTCAGACAATTACTTCGGGAGAAACGTTCTGCTTTTACCATGTTTTCCGGAATGTTCATCTCTCTGTTGGTAGTCATGCTATCGCTCAACTGCTATGTGTTGTGTGAACATATTAAAACAGAGAACAGTGCAGATACCAGATTTGCCTATATGTACAGCTATAAATATCCGGAAGAACAAGTGCCGGAGGGAGGGGAAGCCGCTTATGGCGTTACCTTGAAAAAAGAGGTGCTGGGTTATAATCTGGATGTAACACTTTTGGGAATTGAAAAGAACAATCCTTATTTCGATATTGTAAAAGATGGAGAGGTAGCGTTTTGTGGGGAAAATACGGTGCAGATTTCCTCGGCAATGGCACAAAAATATCATTTGCGGGCAGGGGATGATTTGGTTCTCAAGGACGAGGAAAATGACAGGAATTATGCTTTTACGATAGAGGCGGTTGTGCCGTATTCCACCAGTTTTTTTGCCTTTATGGATATTGACAGTATGCGAAAGCTTATGGGAGCGGATGCGGATTATTATAATATTGTGTTTGCAGACCATGCCCTTGCGATTGACAGTGGCAGGCTTTATGCTGCTACGTCTAGAGAAGAAATTGAAGAGAATTCATCCGTCTTTGTGGAACAGATGATACCGATGGTATCTACGTTGACGATTGTCTCTGCTCTCATTTTTGTGGTTGTCATGTATCTGATGATGAAGGTGATGATTGACCGTTCAGCAATGTCAATCTCTCTGATGAAGGTGTTCGGATACCGGAAAAAGGAAGTCAGAAAGTTATACCTGAATGGTAATCTGTTGATTGTGGCAGCCAGTGCCCTGATTGGGATTCCACTTTCCAAGATCATTATGGACAGCATGTATCCATACCTGGTATCCAATATTGCCTGTGAAATTAATCTCTCTTTTTCCTGGCAGATGTATGCAGGGCTTTTTGGGGTAATTTTGGTATTATATTTTATCATCAATCAGATTCTGATGCGGCGAGTAAATAAAATTTTACCGGCAGAGGTGTTGAAAAACAGGGAATAATTTTTTGACTATTCACAATGCTTTAATGATATAGTATATATTATATATGTAGTTATTCAAAATTCTGGTTCTTTGATTGGACATAATTCTTGAAGAAAAGGAAAATTTATTAATGTAGTTGAGAGGAAGGCTGATTATGGGAAGAGCAAAAACAAGGGGAATTAGTATCCGGGCGAAAATTTTATTTCCGACAAGTGTAGTAATCATATTATTATGTGTAGTTATGGGAATCAATTCCTATCAGCGCACAAAAGAGGGATTGGTTGCCATGGGCGTTGAGGAGGCACAGATGGCAGCAATTATCTCCACAAAAATAATTGATGGAGAACAGGTGGCAGGGCTGTCAGCGGAGAAAAGTGAAAGTACAGAATACAAGGCATTGCTGGAATCTATGTTGGAAATTAAGAAAGATTATAGCATTAAATATTTATATACTTTATATACGGATGGGGATAAGGTGTATTATGGAATTGATGCGGATGAATCGGAAAACGTAAATGGTTTTGGCACAGTTTTTGGTGTGCCGTATCAGGAATTGAAACCTGTTTTTGAAGGAGAAATGTATGTACAGGATTTTATTGATTCCACTGATGACGGCGATTTAATTACGGCTTATATGCCCTTGGTGGACAGCAGTGGAAATGTAACAGGTGTTGTGGGCTGTGATTATGATGCGGCAGGGGTAGTAAAACGTTTGCATTTGGCACTGGAGCGTGTAATCCAGATTTCGTTCATCTGCCTGGTTATTGGCCTGGTTATTCTCAATTTTATATTAAGTAAGGTAATAAAAAGTCTCCGTAAGGTAGATGGCAAAATCTATGAATTGGTACATAACGAAGGTGACTTGACGCAGACTTTGGATGTCCATACAGGCGATGAGATGGAAATGATTTCAGAAAATGTCAATAAATTGCTCCGGCATATTCGTGAAATTATGCTGAATATAAAGGAAAGTTCGGAGAACCTACAGGAATCCTCCCGTACGGTATCCGCCAGCCTGTCTAATGCCGAGACGGAGATTTCGGATGTGTCTTCTGTGATGGAGCAAATGAGTGCGGCAATGGAGGAGTCCAGCGCTTCCCTCGATCAGGTTAATGAGTCAATCCAGCAGATTTTTCAAGCGATTGAGGGCATTTACCAACAGGCCAGGAAGGGAAGTGATTCTTCTGATGGAATTATGAAAACGGCTTCTGAAGTATATAACCGTGCGGTAAAAGAAAAACAGGATGCCGTGCTCCAGGTGGCGAATATGGCGGAATCAGTTCAGCGAAAAATTGAGAAATCCAAGGATGTTGAGCAAATCAGGGAGCTGACTAAGAATATTATTAACATTACCGACGAGACAAATTTGTTAGCATTAAATGCAAGCATTGAAGCAGCCCGGGCAGGGGAAGCAGGAAAAGGTTTTACTGTGGTTGCAGGTGAAATTGGGAAATTGGCTATGAACTCCTCAGCGTCAGCGGCAGAGATTCAGAATGTGACAGATCAAGTAATCCAGACAGTGGATGAACTGGCAGCGGAAGCGGAGGAAATGATTACTTTAATGAATGTTACTGCAATTGGTGGATATGAAAAACTGTTGGAAACCAGTGAGGGTTACCAGAGCAATGTTGGGGATATGAATGATATGATGCAGCATTTCGCTAAGGAAAGCGAGAGTTTGAAATACAATATGAACGAAATTAAGCTGGCGTTGGAAGAGGTGAAAACTGCGGTGGGAGAAAGTGCGTTAGGAATAACCCATGTAACGGAAACGGCAATAAAGCTGACTGGTAATGTCAGTGATATTGGAAAAGAAGCAGATTCTAATTTGGAGATTGTAGACGAATTAAAAAGTGAAGTAAGTAAATTCAAATTATAAATATTTTTATATATTATATTCCTTGAGTTTCCGCAAAATGCAACCCCATTCTAATTCGTTTCGGTCTTTACACGATTGGTAACCTTTGTTATAATATAATTGTAACAGCCAGCCCATATTAAATTTAAGAAAGCGGGTGATTGTATGCCAACAGGTGTAGAAGTTGCGAAAGTTGCTATTGATGATTTCAAAGAAATACAACGGTATATGCATTTGGCAAAAAAAGAAAACGCTGTTGAAACATATGCCGAGTTAAAAAAGAAATATCTATCTTTAAAGGCAATTTTGAATGTGTGCGGTGTCAATCTAACGGATATTGATGAAATAAAGGAATAAAAAACTGAATAAAAAATGCTGCATCGGATATTGGGTGAAGTAAAAGGAGTGCAATCCTTGGGGCTATTCGTTAGCCACTTTTTAAGTGAAAAAATAATAAATTACCGGACTGATTTTGTCTCTCTGCTACGTTTAAAGAGAAGAAAATGAGTGATTTTTTCAAACTTATAAGCTTAATGACATTAACCTTGGGTTGTCGGGGGATTGCAAAGTAGTTTTAATTGTGTAATAATATTTAAAATGGAAAATCCGGTGTACTGACATGCTGATGAAGGTGACAAAAGATTGCCTTAGACAGGAGGAGAAAACATGATGAAAAATTGGAAAATGGGGGTTGTTATTGCATCAATTGTTGCTGTTATTACGGCAATATCAATGGGGGTGGTATTTTATATCTCCAATAGCAATATTACTTCGATGCTTATTAGCGATGTGGAAAACAATATGCATACATCCCTGGATGCGAAGACGAAGCTGATTGATGAGTATATTTTGAATGCGGAGAATCAGCTTATATCTTTTTCAAAAGAACAAAATATCATTGATTTTTTAAGGAATACGGATGATAAGGCAAAGCGGGAAAAGTTACAGACTTATAATTCGGAATATTTTGCAGCTCTTAAAGGTTGGGAAGGTGTGTATGTGTCCAATTGGGAAACCGAGACAATGACCCACTCTAATAAGTCAGCGGTGGGAATGGTTCTGCGCGAGGGTGACTCGCTCAAGCAGCTTCACGAAAATTTGAAGGCGGCAAAGGGTGGAGTGTTTAATACAGGTATTCTGAAGTCGCCGGCATCGGGACAGCTCATAATATCCATGTATGTCCCGATTTATGACGGCGATACGCCTCTCGGATTTGTTGGAGGCGCAATTCAGACAGACGGCCTTGCGCAGCTGCTGAATTCTGTTTCCACACATGGTATTGAGAACACGAAATATTCGCTTATTAATACGGAGACAAAACAGTATATCTTTGATGATAATGCCGACCTGATACTGACAGAGATTACAGACACGTCCCTTCTGGATGTCATTTCTACGATTAATAGCGGAAATGACATAGGGCAGCTTACCTATAACGGTGAAGATGGCGTGGAATATTTTTCGGTCTTTCGGTCACTCCCGGAGAGGGGATGGGCTCTTGTAATTAAGAATGAAAAAGATGAACTGTATCAGCCGGTATACAAGAGCCGAATAATCCTTGGTATTGTTTGCGTCCTTGCCTTTCTTTTAATTACGCTTATATCAGGAGTGATGATATCAGTAAATTTAAAACCGCTCAAAAAAGTAATAAAAAAGATTGAAAAGATAAAGACGCTCGATTTAAGTGAGGATGATATGATTAAAGGTTATATCGGATGCAAGAGCGAGGTTGGTAAGCTGGCTACGGCGGTGGATTCCCTTACGGTTACATTCCGCAAGATGCTGAATACATTGAATGATTGTTCAGAGTCCTTAGTTGGAGGTGCGGAGACGATGCGGACAGCTTCGAAAGATTTAATGGGAAGCGTGGAAGACAATTCGGCGACAACAGAGGAATTGTCTGCCAGTATCCTTAATACAAACTCATCTATAGAAGTGGTAACAGGTGAGGTTGAAAAAATCCATGATATTGTAAAAGATATTACGAGCCGTGCCCAGGATGGAAGCGAAAAGAGCGATACACTGATTGAGACGGCAAACGCTATGAGTAAAACAGCGACGGATACGTTGGAAAATAATACGAAAAAAGTGGAGGAAACAAAGAGGAATATTGAGGATGCGATGAAAAATCTACAGTCTCTTGTGAAGATTAACGAGATGGCGACGCAGATTTTGGATATTACAAGCCAGACCAATCTGCTCTCACTGAATGCTTCCATTGAGGCGGCAAGGGCAGGAGAGGCAGGAAAAGGATTTGCTGTTGTTGCCGGGGAGATTGGAAGTCTGGCGGAGAACTCATCGGAGACGGTAAACCAGATACAGGCGCTCTGTGTAGATGCAAACAATAGTATAAAAAGCATTCAAGAGTGTTTTGAAGATATTATCACGTTTATGGAAACTGATGTATCCGGTAAATTTCAGGAATTTGCCAGTATGGCCAGTCAGTATGAAGTTGTTGTGAATGATATACAGGAAGTTATTCACAGTATCCATGGAAAAACATCCGCATTTTCTGAGAGTGCGACGAATATCCGAAATCAGATAAGTAATGTCAAGATGGCATCGAGTGATAATGAACAAGGGGTGGACGATATCATTGTTAAAAATGACAAGACTACCCAAACAGCTGATTCTATTATTAAAATTGCAGATGTAAACCAATCGAATGTAGACGCAATAAAAGACATTCTGAATATGTTCAGGTAGAGGTGAAGATTACTTTATAGTATCTTGCAGGAATGGCTTAAAATAAGAGTTTTCCGCTTGTCCTTTTATATCATGCCATATCTCCGTATAAGTTGGTTTTGTAAAGGCGCATGGAACAGTAAATTGTAAACCATGCGTCTTTTGTGTCCAAAAGGAGGAACATGAGTAAGTACCCAAAGCGTAGAGCAAAAACTGGCTGAAAGGTTCAGTTGAGTATGAGCCAAAAGCATACAAGGAGAATTTTGAAGTATGAGGATTACAGGCCATTTTGGAATTTTTTTGATTTACAGGCATATATTATCATGGCCTGCATGATGGGCGGTGGAATTGGCTTCAGGGCTGCCGGATTATTCCCCGATATTTTTGTCGCTTTTTTCTACTCTGGACTTGGCTGTGCATTAGCTTTATCAGGAGTATTATTTTTTAAAAATTATATTTGTTATACAAGTTTATTAGAAAAAGAGACAACATAATGCTGCCACTGCTCCGGTATCGGATGTAAGTGACAGGTATTTCTTCTATGGAAATCAGATATAGATTGTGACATCCAGTGAAGATAAAATGCTTTAAAACATGGGAATTTGTTTTAAGGCCGCATTTGAAGTGTCAAATAATGGAGAAACCGTAAAAAAGCATACAATTACTGAGACAATTAAGCAAGGAGACTTTTATGAGAATAATTCGCTCTATTTTGGCGGCTGTTATTACCCTGTCACTTGTGGCAGGGTATGGCAGCGTTCCGATGGAAAAAACAGTATCGGCTGCGGGAAAGAATAAAAATACTACGATAAAAGCAGCCCCTGATTATACTTTGAAAATTCCGGCAGGATGGAAAAATAACTATGTGATGAAAAGCCGTGGCGGGAAAAAACATGGTTCTTATGTGTTTTTCTCTGCGAAAAAGATTTATAAGGAAACGGGCGATGGTTTTCTGTTTTCGATTTGGAGATATAAGGGCGATTCCTATACAGATATGCCGATGTATGAGCTGGTCGGCCGATGGAATGGGATGAATTATGTGGCAATGTTTCCTACTGAAATCCAGACTATTGGAGCCACAAAGGCGGCAATTAAACAGTATAATAAGCTGACTCCTGCTGTATATGATACACCGTATACCATAATGCCGGTAAAGAGAACGGGAAAGAATGTATATCATGCCAAGGATTTTTCACTGAAACTGCCGTCATTCTGGAAGGGCAATTATAAGGTGGTTAAGGGAAAGAAGAATTCTTTTGTGGCATTTTATGCCAGGGAATGTTATGATGAAACAGGGGAAGGATTTTTGTTTTCTATCTCAAAATATAAGGATGATTCCTATAAGGAGCTGCCGTCTTATGAACGGGTGGGCATTTGGAACGGAGTTTCTTATGTGGCGGAATTTCCTACGGATGTACAGATTATGGGTGCGTCGAAAAAGGCGGCAAAACAGTATCAGAAATTAAATAAATCCGTGATAAAGGTGGCCAGGTCGATAGCGCGGTGACTGTTTTTGCCTATTTTATTTTGGGAGAGATATCAAAATGGAGGGTTTGATATGAGAATAAATAATTGGTTGATGGGCGTTGTATTGGTTTTGGCGGCAGTGGCGCTGATAGGATGTGGAACAAAGGGGGCGGATGAGCCACCGTTAAGCACTTCCCCGTCTGCAATGCAAAGCCAGGAGAGCAGCACCGGAGGAGCTGTATCGGAAGAGGTTAAAAATGCGACTGTTTTAAAAGATGCGTTCCAAAATGATTTTACAGTTGGAGCGTCCATTGTGATGGGGACGATTAACAATGAGGAGCAGATGGATTTTATTAATAAATACTACAATCGGATTACAATGGGAAACGAGCTGAAACCGGAAAGCCTGCTGGATGGCCCGGCGACCGAGAAAAGCGCAGATAAAATGCCGGAAATCCGGACAGAAAATCTGGACAAGATACTGCGGACGGCACAGGAGAGAAATCTAAAGCTGCGTGGACATTGTCTTGTATGGCACAGCCAGACACCAAGTTGGTTTTTTGGAAAAGACTATGAGCCATCCAAGGGGCCTGCCGACAAAGAGACGATGAAAAAGAGAATGGAAGCTTATATTAAAAAAGTGCTCACATATTGTCAGGAAAATTATCCCGGTGTTATTTATGCATGGGATGTTGTCAATGAGGCAATGGGAGATAATGGCGGATACCGCACAGAAAGCGGCTGGTATGAGACCTATGGGGATGAGAGTTATATTACAGATGCTTTTACCTTCGCAAGAAAGTATGCAGATAAGGATGTAAAACTTTTCTATAATGACTACAATGAATATGTGCCGGAAAAGAGAGAGCTGATTGTGGAGCTTCTAAACCGCCTGCGGGAAAAGGGACTTGTTGACGGTATGGGAATGCAGAGCCACTGGGATATGAGTTTTCCATCCGCGGATATGCTTGAGGAGGCACTGCGGGAATATGGGAAAATAAAAGGCTTAGAGATTCAGATGACAGAAATCGATATGCACAATACCGATAATTCAGAAGAGGGGCTTCAGGTACAGGCAGAGCGATATAAGGAATTTTTTGAAATAATTATTAGGGCAAAACGAACCGGTGTTGCCAATATTACCAATGTGACATTTTGGGGTGTTACAGATGAGGATTCGTGGCTCAGCAGTTTTAAGGGAGAGACAAGCTATCCGCTCTTATTTGATGAGGACTTTAAGGAAAAACCGTGTTATCAGAGTGTGATGGAGACAGCAAAGAAGGAGTATTAGTAAGAAAAGTCACTGACATCGGATATGGATGAAATTAGGAAAAGGCATGAATAGGATAAGAAAATTATTTGCATAGAAGATATTATAGCATTTTCGGGCATTTTGAGAAAGGATAAATTATGATAAAGATACTATTTGTCTGCCACGGCAGGGGTGTGGTGTGAGAAGCATATCTTGGTATAAGTTTGCAGAGTGGGGGCATAACTTTCCCTTTTCAAAATAGAGACTACGGTAATACTACGAATGGAGAAAGGAAAACTACGGATATTACAGTTATCGTTAAGACAGTAGGGGCAATCGTTACAATGTAGGAATTTTCAGAAACTATCGTTATGAAGTAGGGGTATCGTTAAAAAGTTTGAAATTCAGAAGGCAGTCGTTTAATTATGCAATAGTCGTTATAAAGGTACTGCGGTCAGCGTGAAAGGTGCTGGCTATTTTAATTTGGCTTAAATTTTGGTTGGAATAAAAAATATATATATTTTTGGATCCTGAAATCGCCTAATGCTTATGCTTTCGCATAATTTGAGAATACATTAGGCGGAAGCTGGACAAAATATTGATTATCGCCTAAAGAAGTGATATAATTAGGCGAAAGCAAAGGAGGTTAGGCGAATGCGGATTTTTAACTATGCTAATTTGAAAGATTACAGATGGGATTCGGAAATTCTTGGATTGGTAGCACAGATCCATGAGTTTAAAGGAAAACAGGAATTATATCTTAAGCAGAAACCAGCCGCACTGGAAAAACTGGTCGAGATAGCAAAAATACAAAGTACTGAGGCTTCCAATAAAATTGAAGGTATTGTTACGACAAGTACCAGACTTCAGCAGCTTGTTATGGAAAAGACAACGCCTAAGAATAGGGATGAGGAAGAAATCATGGGGTATCGGGATGTTTTAAATACCATTCATGAGAGCTATGAATATATCCCGATTCGTTCCTCTTATATTTTGCAGCTTCACCGGGATTTATATCAATATTCACAGAAGGATATTGGGGGAAGGTTTAAGAATACACAGAATGTGATAGCCGAAAATCACCCGGATGGAACGCAGACAGTACGATTTACTCCATTGGCACCCTATGAGACACCAGGGGCAGTCGATTCCATCTGCGATAATTTTAATCAGGCAATCGATGCCTGCATCGTGGACCCGCTGGTATTGATCCCGATTTTTATCAATGATTTTCTATGCATCCATCCATTCAATGACGGAAATGGCCGGATGTCGCGCCTGCTCACCACACTTCTTTTATATCGGTGTGGGTATGTTGTGGGGAGATATATCAGCCTGGAGAGTAAAATAGAAAAGACCAAAGAAAATTACTACGATGTATTGGAACAGTGCGGAATTGGCTGGCACGAGAATGAAAATGATCCGTCACCATTTATAAAATATTTGCTTGGAATCGTGCTGGCAGCTTATAGGGATTTTGAGACAAGGATCAGTTTTGTGGATGATAAGCTGCCCGCAATAGAAATGGTCAGAAAAGCAGTTTATGAAAAAATCGGTAAATTTACAAAGAGTGAGATCATGGAACTTGTGCCGTCCCTGTCTAAGGCTTCTGTAGAAAATTCGTTGACACAACTGATGAAGGACGGGATTATTGACAGGCATGGAAAAGGAAAAGCGACATTTTATACAAGGGCAGATGTGTAGAAAAATAACGAGTCCGTTTTTTGGGATACTTGGTTTGATAGACTGATTTTATTAGAGGAAAGGAAGGAGACTGTTATAATGAAAATTATTAATTTAGGACCTTGGGTTTTCTACATTGAGGGAAAGCCTCAGTTCGACGAGCATAAGGTGGGAAAGTGGATGTATTTTTTTAAGGATAAAGAAAGAGTGGCAGGGCTTTGCAAAGCTGCAGTGGAGCAGGGGATTGTTTTAGAAGCTAAGCATAGCGATGCGCCGGATGGCGTTTCATGTTTTTATCTTGAATGTGATGATATGGAAAGTCATAAGAAAGTTATTCAATTTTTCCTGGACAATGATATGATACAGAAAACCAAAACAGGTAAGTTATATAATATTTCATTTAAACTTGATGATCAAACAAGGGCTGGAGAGTACGGAGAAATGTTCCAAAGTGAAATTAAATTGGAACAATTTCTTGACTTGTATACAGGAGAGTGGAAGTAGAGGTGTAAAAGAATGGTCGGAGTTTATAAATCACTCACAGATTTTCTACCGATGCTTGAAGAAGATAAAATCGGAGATTGGATGATTGATCGTGTAAATGACGGAACCCCGGAACATCCAATTCAGATGCCGTTTGTGAATTACTCAAGGATCATCCGGGAATTTGAGGATGTTATATATAATTTTGAGCAGATGCACCCGGAGTATGGACTGAATCATTACAGCAGTATTTTGGAGGCTAACGGCATAGAGTGGGGGATGGATTCCATGTCTGCTAAAGATGTGTCCATACTGGACGGTAAATGCGTCATAGCGATGCTGCTGGGTGCTGTCCGGGCGGAGCGGTTCTGTGACGGTGCGTTGCTCAGATTTTTCAAGAAAGGCTGTATAAAAAAATGGCTGGAACGGTTGAAGGAGATTGATGAGTCGGGAGGCGTCCGTGTCTGCAGGGAGAGTGAGTACCTTTTCGTCATGCGGGACTATCTTGTTGAACACGGCATGAAATACGATGAAACTATCGACAATAAGGTAACGGCTCGTAAGGACGGCAAGACTTATGGCTTTTCGGAACATCTGCAGGCGATGGTGTATTCTCTTCTCAGCGCACAAAGACCTTGGGCAGAGGTCGTGAAACATCTGGACGAGATAGATGATATTTTTTTTGGGTACGATGCGGAGAGGATATTGGAACAGACCGATACATATTTTGTAGACCGCATCAGAGAGATAAAATGTGGAAATAGGAATATACATGACCAGATGAAGTATCTGCCGGACAATATTGCGACACTGCGTTCCATAGAGGCGGAGTACAGCAGTCTTGATGCTTTCGTGATATCTGCCCCGGCACATGAGATAGTGAAAATACTGACAAATTACAAGTCGAAATATAAGCTGCGGAATATGGGAGAAGTTTTGTGCTGGGAGTATCTGCGGAATGTGGGTATTGACGGCGCGAAGCCGGATGTCCACTTGAGGAGATTCCTTGGCTCGAAACGGATGGGGACAAGCAATCACGAAACGGCAACGGTGTCTGAGGTTGTTAATACCGTGCGGAAGCTGTCGAAAAAGAGTGGACTTTCGATGGCTGCAATCGACAATATCATCTGGAGTTTCTGTTCCGAGCAGTATGGAGAAATCTGCGGTGCATCTCCGAAATGTACGGAATGCCCGGTAAAGCCTTACTGTCACAAAAAGTAAACGGGGAGAAAAAAGAATGAATACCAACAGCGAAAATCCGAAGGTGGGAAAGATTTTTCAGGAAATGGTCTGCAAAAGCGTGTCAGAATATTTTAAGACAGACTTTGATCTGGAGGTAGCAATCCCGATAGGGCATCCTTCCAAGAACCATAAGTTTGACTGCGTTTCGGATGACAAGAAGATAGTGGTGGAGTGCAAGTGCTACACATGGACGGATACCGGGAATGTGCCGAGTGGGAAGATGATGGGTATGAACGAGGCTCTGTTTTACATGAGCTATCTGCCGGATGACACCACGAAGGTCTTATGTATAAAGAAAGCCGTACATCTCAATAAACAGGAGACTTTGGCGGAATACTATGTCCGTATTGATGGACATCTGCTACGGGATGTGAAAGTTTTTGAAGTGGATGAGCAAGGCGGAATAAATGTTGTTAGAGGATAACAAATAAAGCCGGGCAGAATTATCTGCTCGGCTCTTTGTTCGTAAAGGTGTGTCATTCACAGGTAAAATCAGATAAGCTTTATAAGTTCATCGAGAATCTTTTCCGCTTTCATGCGATAATCCGTAGTGCGTTGGGTGTTGTTGGTCCTGATTTCGATATCCTTGCCAGCAAGAAGCTCGGTGAGCAGATGTTCCATCTTTTTCGTAGCTTTGTTGGATGCATTATGTCCAAGGTGCATCTCTTTATCAAACTCGGAACCCTTATAGCCCTTTACCTTAAGCAGGGCTGCATAAGCGGATTGCGGATCATCCTGAATCAGAATTCTGATGCTGTCTTCAAAATTTTGCTTGCCGATGACTTCATCCTCGGCGCTGGGAGACTGACCGCGTTCCGGGAGCTCACGCTCCTGCCTGTCCTCGATGGATTCAGTTATCATTTTACTTGCAAAGTGTCCAAGATAGTCATTAAGCCATGAATTGAACTGCGCCTTGGCAATATCCTCAAACTGCTTATCAACAGCCATAAGAACCGCCTTGACAGTCTTGCACGTGTTCGGAACAGGAACATTAACAATGTTGTCTGCGTTTGTCACGTTTGTGCTGATAAAGAGATTGTCTTGATGGGAGAGTACAAGTACCTCATTGGTTGCGAGAGGCCTTCCATCATAATTTACACCTAAAGTATCAATTATTTCCTGTATGGTCTTTTTTTCCATGTTTTTCTCCTTTTTTTGGTGAGGAGAAATTGCATGGAAAGCTGACCTTAAAAAGGGTACAAAAACTTATCCAAAATCAGGATTTCTCCTCAAATTTGGTTAAGCTGAACCGATAAAGTCAGCAGGTTATTTTGCCGCTTCGACCGTCTTTTATCGGTGTGGGGTCATGAGTCCCAAGCCGGACGATTTGGCATTGTTGTTTGTTCTTTGAACATCCCTCCTTGCTGATGTTCTATAATAAAATTGTAAGTTACGGCCAATGTAATAAGTAACCGGGTTGTTGCTATATTCTCCATTGGCTTTTTAATTGAAATAAAATGCTGTACAGCTCTAAAAATGCGTGGTAGAATATTTTTATTGAAAACCTAATATTTCAATTAAAAAACAAATGGAGTGTATCGAATGGCTAATAAAAAATATACAAACACTACAATTCTTCGCATTTGTGAGCTGATGGGTAATGACTCGCAGGGCGAGTTTGCAGATAAAATTGGGTTTGCTCAACCTACCATCAGCAGAATGTTTACGGAAGATAAAACACCATCATCATCCGTGTTGCTTGCTGTAGCGAAGTATTACAATGTTTCGGTGGACTGGCTGCTTGGCTTGTCCGAAAGGAAGGAACTTGGTGGCAGTATGCAGGCACACAATATTACATCTTCGAATTTGACTTATGCAGATGCCATGGCTGTGCTCGAAATCCTATATCAGAAGAAATGTCTACAGGTTGGATATGATGGAGGTCCTGATCCTGGAATAATATGGGTCAGAGACAAAGTCCTTCGATATTATTTGGATAACCGACTAAGATACAGCGATGGCAGTCGAAATATATATGACATATGGATAGCTGATGCATTGGAACGCTATGGTAAACAGAAGATTCTTTCATGGACCGATTATGTTGATAAGGCCTTCGAACAAAATATTTCCAATCCGCCAAAGGATGAAGAAATTTTGGATTTCTTGAAACTTCTTGAGGGCGTATTCAGGGGAGAAGTTGAACCCGACGAAGTGCTTAAAAAAGACGGGTTCATGAACATTCCTGATGAACTTCCATTTAATTAAAAAGACGGCCATGTGAATCTGGCATCCTACATAAGGTAGGGTGTTATGGATTTCGCACGGCCGTCAGAGCGTTCAGGCGTATATCGTGTATTCAGTTGTCATGCTGCCGAAGCTGGTTTGAACTCATAATGCAATGTCCCATCAGGGTTTGCTGTGATATGAGTTAAGCGCCCTTTTCTCACAATTGTGATTACTTTTCCATCTTCGCTGATGTCAAAAGCGCGATGGTTGTTTAAGTCATTTACGGGCATATCCATAGGCAATCTTGCCTCCTTTCTAAATGAGCCGAGTTAATCAGACGGCTTGTCTGTTGCTATAAAGTGGAGAGATGTTCTCCAGATACTAATGTTCAATAATAAGTTTATTGAAATTAATGGAAGAAAGATGTCGATTGATCATTTGAAGTCTTTGTATGGATAAAATAATACGATAAGGTTTAGGAGAATCTTAATAAAACAACCGGAAATATTGCTTGAGTTATCTGAAATGAAATTGATTGGAGGAGTTAAAAGTGTCAAACAGTGAGAAACCATATTACTTAGTAAAGTTTATTGATAAAAAATGGGCAGATAAGCTTATAGACGGCGAGGTGTTTATGCGAGCAATTGCTTGTTTTGGGGATATATCAAGAAGGTCGGCAGATTCTCAAAATGAGTTTCGCGGAGATGTATTAGAAGGGATAAACTATTCGTTTGGCAATCAGGTCGGCTTAATTGATGTGCTGACCTATAGAGAGAAAATCTATTGTTTATATGCGTTGGAGTTTGATGAAAAAACAGGATGTTTCATTAAACCAGATAATAAGATACTCGAATTTGGTGATACCGCAGTAATTATTCACAACACGAGAGAGTTTCTTCGTAGAATTTGTTATGCTATGTTAGACCGTTTTGGAAATGATTTTTGGACCTCATTTCAGAGAATTGAATATGATGTTGACTTTTCTGTAGAGCAGCCATATGATGAGTTTTGTAAAGCATCTTCATATTCATATCAAAATGAATTTCGAATCGCACTTGATCTGGCGAAAGGAAGATTCAATCCTGAGCAATTAAAGGATGTTACTGATTTTGCACGGTTGACATTTCCAGGAAAAATAGAAGAGGATACCAATCCAGACTCGCTTTCGGATTCGCTTACACTAAATATCGGCAATATTAGAGATATTTGTATATCTGTTCCGACTTCCAATTTGCTAAACGATGATTTTGAGTTTCCAATTGGTTTAGAATCTCCTCGGATTATATTGCCAATGATGATGCCGAGAGAACCAATGCCAACATTTTTTAAATTAGCCCAAAAACTACCATGATTAAGTAAAAATCGTTTGGGCTTAAAGCCGTTGATAAGTTCCAGAAAATAGGCAAAGAGAAATAACGCAAGTTTCATTTTCTCGTGCCAACCTATTGTATTCAATATATTAAAAAATGAGGTATATAAGAATTTTTTTGTTTTGAATATAGAAAATTTACACCGTGTTTATCGTTAAATTATGCACACCCCAAAATCGCCATGCACCTTTCTGGGGGTTCATCGTTATAAGATGCACACACTAAAGGGCAAAAAACAGAGTAGTAATACACCCCGCCATTCCAACTACGATTTTACTACTACACACGGCTATGATGTACTGACCTATGCCACGATATGCCAAATTGTGTGGATTTTGAAAGGAAAATCCCAAGCCTTAAAAATGCGGCATATCCTCGCAAAACACGGCATTTCACGGCATTTTCAGATAGGAGGATTATATGATTAGAATACTTTTTATTTGCCACGGCAACATCTGCCGCAGCACAATGGCCCAGTTTGTATTCCAGGACATGGTAGAAAAAAGAGGAATAGCGGACAAATTTGTCATTGATTCCAAAGCGACCAGTACGGAGGAGCTTGGCAATCCGCCGCACCCCGGTACTGTGAGGAAAATGAGGGAAATGGGTATACCGATGGTGCCGCACCGGGCGTCACAGCTGAATCGGAGAGACTATAAGAACTTTGATTATTTTATTGGTATGGATACATGGAATATCCGGAATATGAACCGCATACTGGATGGTGATCCGGAGGGGAAAGTGTATAAGCTGCTGGCTTTTCACAGCGATGGCCGGGATATAGCAGACCCGTGGTATACAGGTAATTTTGATGAGACATATGAGGACGTGCTGGAAGGGTGCAATGGCCTGTTGAGATTTCTGGAAGAAGAGGGACTTCTGGCAGATTAAATTCTGTTGACGAAAAGGAAAAGATTTGAAATAATAAAAAAAGAGCGTGCATACATTTACAGTGCAGTATAATATGTACGTAGAAATGGAGGTAAGAGTGAAAAATAAATTGTTTCACAACACAAACGTAGTTTGTGTTGCCAAGTTTGCGCTGCGAGCATCGCAAACATTGGTGCATTAAGCTGCATGCAATCCTTTGGATTGCTGGAAAGGAGGTTCGCAGCATGAGCACAAATATGAAAGTATTATTGGTAAATGGAAGCCCTCATAAGGAAGGGTGTACATACGTGGCATTAAAAGAAGTCGCGGGGGCATTAGAAAAGCAGGGTGTTAAGGCAGAAATCATGTGGCTGGGAGTGGATGCATTGGCCGGATGTATTGGATGCGGGGCCTGTGCAAGAACAGGTGAAGGATGTTTTCGCAAGGATGTTGTAAATGAGTTTGTAGAAAAAGCCGGGGATTTTGATGGGTTTGTTTTTGGTACTCCGGTTCACTATGCGTCGGCGTCAGGAGCACTGACCTCATTTATGGACCGTGCCTTTTATTCCGGAGGCAGCCGGATGGCGGGAAAGCCGGCAGCAGCGGTTGCCAGCTGCCGTAGAGGCGGGGCGTCGGCATCTTTTGACCAGATCAATAAATATTTTACCATTAATTGTATGCCGGTAGTCTCATCCCAGTATTGGAATCAGGTACATGGGAATAGTCCTGAGGAAGTTGTACAGGATGAGGAAGGGATGCAGACGATGCGTACCCTTGGCAATAATATGGCGTGGCTTCTCAAGTGTATTGAGGCAGGAAAGGAAAAGGGAATATTATTCCCGGAGCGGGAGCCGGTCATTCGCACAAATTATATTCGCTGATCAATAAACATTTCGCAGTTCCGAAAAAGATTAAAAAAAGGGTAAGGGCAATCGGTAATCCGATTGCCCTTTTGAAAGAGGAGTTTTATGAAAAAATATCAAAAATTAGAAATTGGCTTTATTAATTAAGTTGTTCTGTTCAACTTATGGCTTTAGTATAGAAGGGAAATGTGAAAAAAAAGTGTTCAAAATAATTAAAATGTGTGAACAGTTTGTAACAAACAGTTGTCATTTTGACTGAGTTTTTTTGTTTGTTATGTTATCGATGAATTCCGCCATCCTTTTCACTAATTCCGTCCAGGATGCGGTTCAGACAAATATGACAGACATCATCATCTTGGTTTTGTGTCCGGATAACATGGGTAGATACCCATTGGTACTTATTGTCGTGTCCTTTTTGGTAGAGCTCAGCATAGACATCTGTTTTTCCCTGGGCAAAAGCTTTTAGCAGATTTTCCCGGGAAAAGCAGTTTATAAAATTTTGCTGATAATTTTTGTGAATATTTTCCAGTCCATAGTCAATCAGGTCATCAAAACATCCGGAGTTTGGAACGCTGCCGGCAAGGAAATTATTTTGCTTAAGCATTAAATATGTGTTTTGTGAGAGATTTACATAAAGAATCATTGGGAAAATTTCAAAAACGGAATCAAAAATCTGTAAAAAGTCGCAATTGGATAATTTCACGGGCTCTTCAAAATCTTCCCATAAGGGCCAGGGCTCTTTTTTGATAATAGCCTCTTTGATTCCCCGGTAATGGCGTACCTTGTGCTGGATATGTGCCAGATCGTCCTGCATTTTCGCGAGCTGTCGCTGGATGGAGGATTCATGTTCATAAAGCAGGGCTAATATATCATCTATATTTTCTTCCATATTTTTGCTCAGGGCAAAGAACTCCTGGATTTTGGCAATGGGCATGCCTGTCCGCTTAAAACAGTTAATGGCGGTGAGCTGGCCGATATGAAAGTCATTATAGATACGCTGATTGTTGTTATTTCGCTCTACGCAGGTCAGCAGACCGATCTCTTCATAGTAGCGAAGGGTTGAAGCCGGTAAATCAAATTTCTGGGATATTTCCTGTATTGTGTAGTTGTTCATAGATACCCCTCCTCGCTGGATTTGCGCCATTGCTGGTGAAAATATATGATGTTGGGGTCAAAAGGCATTTTGACCCTAATTGATGCCACGGATTGCTTCGTTAACGGCATTTTGACCTTTTGCCCCTGGCATCAATATATTTTTTTGTCATTAACCTCTTGCCTTAAAGTATACTTTAAGTGGTAGGATTTGTAAAGGAAGTTGCAAAAAAAATGGAGGTATGAGTATGAAATATCGTAGTGTAGGAAAAGCAGGGTTAAAAGTAAGTGAAATTGCAGTTGGGAGCTGGATGACAGATCTGCAGGGGAGTGAAAAAGCGGCTGTGGCAGAGGACACAATACGCAAGGCGTATGCGGCAGGCGTAAATTTCTTTGACTGTGCGGATGCGTACAGCGGTGGTGAGGCAGAGCGTTTTCTCGGACGGGTGCTGAAGGATTTCAGGCGCAGCAGTTATGTTGTATCCAGTAAGGTTTTTTTCCCGACAGGGCCGGATGTCAATGAAGTTGGTCTGTCACGAAAGCATATTTTTGATAATATTGACAGGAGTCTGCAAAATCTGGGGATGGATTATATTGATTTGTATTTCTGCCACCGCTACGATATATCAACGCCGATGGAGGAGACGCTGCATGCGCTGAACGATCTTGTGGCACAGGGGAAAATACTTTATTACGGTGTCAGTGAAGAGTGGGGGGCAGTGCGGCTCGAGGAGGCGCAGAAAATCATTGAGAGAGACAGGTTGTATCCAATGACTGTAGTGCAGCCGCAGTACAATATGATTGACCGTTATATTGAACAGGGGATTATGGATGTCTGCGAGAAGTACGGGATAGGGATTACTCCGTTTTCACCGCTGGCCCAGGGGCTTTTGACCGGAAAATACAAAAAGGGACAGCCATATCCGGAGGGCTCAAGGGCAACGCATCAGGCAGATAAGCAGATTAACAATCTTCTGACGGATGAAAATCTGGATAAAGTAGAAAAATTAGAGAAAATTGCTGTAGAACTGGGGACAAATATGTCTGTGCTGGCCCTTGCGTGGATATTGGTGAAGCCATGTATATCCAGTGTAATTACGGGGGCGAGCAATGCGGCGCAGCTGGAGAACAATCTGGCGGCCAGCGGTTTTGAAATTCCGGAGGATGCTTTGGAGGAAATAGAGAAAATATTGGGATTCAGACGTTTTGAACGCCATGTGGGATAAATGTTTTTTCTGTGATTTGCGTCCTTGACGGATTGCGGCATTACAGTATAATAAAGGTAGATTTGTGTGTGGGGAACAGAAATACCTTTGATAAGAAAATGGATGGAGGACGCTATGGAGAAGGCGAGAATTGAGCTGCAGGGAATTAGTAAGAGCTATTACTCAGAAACAGCAGTCACACAAGCCCTGCGAAAAGTAAATCTCTCTTTTTACCGGGGGGAATTTGTAGCGATAACGGGAGAGAGCGGCAGCGGTAAATCTACGCTGCTCAACATGATGGGCGGTATGGATACCTTTGATGAAGGGGAAATGTTTGTTGACGGGGAACCGACCTTTCAGTATGATGAGGAAGAGTGGGAGGAGTACCGCCGTACAAAAATCGGTTATATTTTCCAGGACTACAGTTTAATCGGGCATTATTCTGCACTGGATAATGTAATGAGTGCCCTGCTGGCCCTGGGATATGAGGAAGAGTACGCAAAAAAGGCAGCAGCGCAGTATTTGGAACAGGTAGGTTTGGCCGGTTTTGAGACACATCGGGCCTCGGAACTCTCAAGCGGTCAGAAACAGCGTCTGTCTATCGCCCGTGCCCTTGCCAAAAATACAGACATAATTGTAGCAGATGAACCGACAGGAAATCTTGACAGTGAGACAGGAGAACAGATTGTGAAGCTTTTGAGTGAGCTGTCGAGAGAACGTCTGGTTATTATGGTAACGCATAATTATGAACAAGCAGAGCCTTATGTGACAAGAAAGATACGGATTCATGACGGCCAGGTGGTATCGGATGTTCAGGTAAATGAATCCGGCGAGGAATCTTCCAGCACGCAAAAAGGGGGGGCAGAAAAGCCGGAGACAGGGAAAGTCCAAAAAGAGGATGCCGGATGGCAGCATAAATTAGCTTTCTATCTTGCTAATAGAAACCGGAGAACACAAAAGGGCCGGACAGTTTTGTTTACAACCTTTCTTTTTGTAATAGCTGCTGTTTCCTTTCTTCTTATTGGAGAACTCTTTATGAACCGGGATGACTATGCGACAAGGAGTTATTCCCATTCGACCTTTTACAAAGAGGATAACACGCGGCTTGTGGCAAAGCGGGAAGATGGAAAGGAATTTACAAAAGAAGATATAGAGGAAATGGCGTCCCTTTCCAATGTGGAGGTAGTGGATCCCTGTGATTATGCCAATGATATCAACTTTTACATGGAAGAAGATGAGGATTATAAATACCTGTATGGGAATACCGAGCGCAGACTGGTGCAGTTTTTGAAGGAAGACCGTTTTATGATGTCTGTTGAGACACTGTCGGAAGAAGATTTAGCGCAGGGGCGCATGCCGGAGGAGCAGAATGAGATTGTACTCTATGCAGGTGATTCTTATAAGCTTGACGATACAATCAATACATATTTTGTGGCACATAATATCTGGTCGAATGGTGCGTATTATCAGACGGAGCTGAAAGTGGTGGGGCTTTTAAGGGAAGAGACGGACCAGGTATATTTTTCCGGCGCTCTGTGCCGGATGCTGGCAATGAATATTGATGCAGGCGTATACCGTATCTACTATATGTATGAGGCGAGGATGGACGATTACAGCATGAAACCAGCCATGATTCCGGTCGTAAACCCGTCCCTGTCCGGCAATGATGTGCGGGTGTCTGCTGCGATGGGGGATACGGCACCTCCGGCAGGTCCGGTAGAATTTCACTGGCAGCCCTATGATGACGAGGGGAATGAGTACGGAAATGGGCTTACTACAATGGTGAATGTTCTTGCAGAAGGGCATTCCTCTACGGCAGATTTCATGGAAGTGAGCCAGGAATTTTTTGATAAATACTATCACCGTCTCAGGCCGCAGGCGTCTGTATATATAAGCAGTTACGCCAAGACGGATTCGGTCATTCGAGCCCTGAACAGAAGGGGATTTGAGGCAATTAGCACTTACCGCCTGAGTGCCAATGATTACCTGGAAGAAAAAGTGACAGAACGGCTTATTATAATAGGAATTGTCGTGTTTGGGCTGATTGCCCTTCTTGTGGCGGAATTGCTGATTCTCCGCTCGCTGATGAAAATACGGATGAAGGATTATTTTGTACTGAAATTCATTGGAGTCAAGATGCCCATTATCCGAAAAATTAGTTATTACGAAATTGGAAGTTACTGCCTGGCGGCCGTGGTGCTTACGGTGTGCCTGATGTGGATACTGCGCATTGCGGGCATTCCGATTGTCCAGGATATTATGTGGTATTATAATTGGGTTACTTATATGGTATTTGTCCTTTATAATTTACTGTTATCTGTGCTTACGGTTGCCTTTTTTAACCGTCTGTTGAAGGGGAGGTTAAATGCATGATCCGGGTTGAAAATTTACAAAAATATTATAATAAGGGGAAAAAGAATGAACAGCATGTCCTCAATGATGTCAGCGTGGAATTTGGGGCAACCGGACTTGTGTGTATATTGGGTGAGAGTGGTTCCGGAAAGACTACTCTTCTGAACACCATAGGGGGAATTGATACTTTTTCGGGCGGAACGATTGAAATTGATGGGACAACAATTAAAAAATACAACCCAAGAGTAATGGAGCCGATCCGCAATGAGCATTTTGACTACGTTTTCCAAAATTATTATTTGCTGCAGGATTATTCGGTTGCCTACAATATTAAACTTGCCCTGAACCGCTACCAGATGACCGAGGAAGAAAAAGAAGAGAGGGTAGATTATGTTCTGGAAACGCTTGGTATTTCAAAATATAAAAAGAAAATAGTTTCCAAACTTTCTGGGGGGCAGAAGCAACGGGTTTCTATTGCCAGAGCGTTAGTAAAATCACCGGATGTAATACTGGCTGACGAGCCAACGGGGAACCTTGACGAAGAGAACACAATCCGCACGATGAGCATTTTGAAAAACATATCCAAAGAGTGCCTTGTCATTCTTGTCAGCCACGAGAAGCGTATTGCCAGATTTTTTGCCGACCGCATCATTGAAATCCGTGATGGGAAAATTATCAGGGACGAAGAAAACAAGACATCGGGGACATATCAGCGGAGTGATGATGCGAATATATACTTGAAGGAGATGGAGCAAAGCCAGCTCGAGAGTGGGCAGGCGCTGATTAAACTTTACCAGAATAAAGCGGACATGCCGCAGAGAATTAACCTTACCCTGGCATGGAAGGAAGATAAATTATACATACAGAACCATATGGACTGTGACATTATTATAGAGGGAGCGGACAGTGGGGTGCAGATTCTTGATGAAGAACGGCCCAACATGGATTTGACCGAGGTAGAGAAGATGGAATACAGCCTGCCCAAGTTGAAAAGTAAGGGCAAGGCAAAGCTGTCCGCAAGGGAAATCTGGAGGATGACCATTGAAAACATCCATCTCATGGGGAAAAAACAGGCATTCGTCATCGGAATTATGTTGGTTACAGCGGTGCTTCTTTGCGTGACAATGATAGAATTTATTAATACCGTTGCGGTGGACGAGAATGCGATTGTTGGGGCAGATACACACTGCATTTCCATAACTGTGTCCCAAACGATGACTGGCAGAACGGGCAATTATGTGCTGCGTTCAAAAGAATTTTTTGAAAAGAGCCTGAGTGATACTTCACATGGGACGCCGTTTTTTATCCCGGAGCTGAAGGTATATATGACAGGAAGCGGCTATGCACAGCTGGGAAATCTGACTCAGATGCTGCAGAATTATTCCTACACATCAAGCGAGTATTTGCAGCAGGAGGATTTGCTGTACGGACGCCTTCCCGAAAAGCGGGATGAGGTAGTCATTGACAAGCTGCTCGTAGAGAGGACAGAGGAACAGAACGGTCCGGTTACTTCCCTCCATGATGGTCTGGAGAGCTATGTTGGGATGGTGTTGACCGTTGGCGGCGTAGATGAACAGCTGCACGTGGTTGGAATCAGTGATACGGAGCAGCCTGTCCTGTACAGCGGTCAGAATATTTTGCTTGGAATGAATGCCGATGGCTATAAAATTGCCAGTGTGGCAGAGCTACAGTTAGAGGATACAGAAAACTATAAGGATTTAAAACTGAGGGATAATGAAGTTCTGGTACGCAGGGGATTGTATGAATCCATGTACCGTTATAATGAATCATCAGAACCCATAATAGAAGACGAAATTGCCGAAAAAGGTGAGACATTTTTTTTAGGCGTTGATGAGACTCAGTACAAAATCGTAGGTACATTTTCTAATGATATCCCAGTAGATTATGTCATGTCGGATGTCGGCTGCCAGAACATGCGGAATCTGATGATTTATGAGAATTACGGGTGTTTGGTTTATACGAATGATAAAGCGGCGGCGATTGATTATTTCAGAAAGGCAGCAAAAGAATACGAGAATGCATTTGATGTTACGCTTACGGATCTCACAAAAGAACAGATTAAGGCGTATAGAGAGAGCCATTCTGATAATCTGGGGGCAACAAACCTTATTACATTTGTCATTGTATTGATTTCCCTTGTAATGGTGTATTTTACGATAAAATCCAATGCGTCATCCCGCAGTGAAGAACTGACGGTGTATCGTCTGTTGGGTATTTCAAGAGGTAGTATTTTAAAGGCTTATATGCTGGAGATGGTTTTGATGACCTGTTACACATCCCTCCCGGCAGTGCTCATTACCGGAGGGGTTATCCGGTTTATCAGCTCTGTTCCGTCACTGGAAATGAATCTGATTTTCCCGTGGTGGTCGTTGTTTGTTTTATTAGCTGCCATTTATGCTGTGCATATGTTCATCAGCATTCTGCCGGTCTATGGTATACTTTCCAAGCCTCCGGCAACCCTTGCAGTAAAGGAGTAAAGGTTGAAAGAAATTTTCAACCTACGAATTTGTGTCTACGCTTTGCTTGACACAAATATCAGAAATGCGCAAAAAGCAAAGGTGAACGAGGTTCACCTTGCGGAAATGAGGAAAAATGGAAGTTTTAAAATTTGGATGGAAATACTGGAAAAAACATCTTGCTGGTATTATTGCCACTACGGTTATGAGCCTGACAGCTCTGGCCGCTGACCTGATGCTACCGATGATAACAGCAATGTTTATTAATTATGTGATTCAGGACAATCCGGTGCAGCAGGATAATATTTTTTCTTTTATGCTGGATGGCCGTTTTGGTGCCGTCCATACGATGGAGCTGTTCTGGAATCTGGCAGCAGTATTTGCCGGTCTGTTATTGTTGAAACTGATACTGATTTATATAAAAAATGTGTGGAATCAGAAGCTGGGTCTGAAGCTGGAGACGGAACTTCGCATGGTGACGTTTGCCAAACTGCTGGAGCTGGATTCTGACACAATATCCGACTACAACACGGGTGAGCTTCTGACGACAGTAAATATGGACACGATTATGTTTAAAGATATGTTCTGCCGTATTATTCCGAACATAATAGACAGCGGGTTTGTCCTGATTACGGCAATTGTTCTTCTGGCATCAGTAAATCCGTATCTGCTTATTATTCCGGTTATCATGATTCCTTTTTTCGTGGTATCCCTGATACGCTTTAAAAAACTTGCCCGCATGAATTTTCAGAAAATCCGTGACTGTAACAGCGATATGAATCTTATGGTTCAGGAGAATATAGAAGCTGTGCGCCTTGTGCGTTCTTTTACAAATGAAAAAGAAGAAAAAGAGAAATTTGATAAATCAAACGAGCATCTGAAAAAATCCTATGTGAAGCAGGCAAAGCTGTCAGCGACCTTTGAGGCTGTCTTTAATGCTATCAAACAGTTTGCTTATATTGGCAGTATTGCCGTCAGTGCCATCCTTGTTATGAATGGACATATGATGGTCGGATTTTTAGTGGCATGTGCCGATTATGTATTGAGAATTATGAATTACATAAACATGATTAACAATATGATGTTTCAGATGCAGCAGCAGCTTGTGTCCGGTTACAAGATGATGAAATTTATTGAGTGCGAGACAAAGATCCCGAATGGGGAAAAGGTGCTGGATGGGAAAGTGAAGCCGCATATCTGCGTGCAGAATGCCTCAATGGAATTAGAGGGGAAGACAGTTCTTCAGAACATTGACCTGGATATCCCTTATGGAAAAAGTGTCGGGATTGTAGGTGGGACAGGAAGTGGAAAAAGTGTGCTTTTGGAGTCTCTGATTCGTGTCCACGATATGACGGAGGGGGCTGTCCGGATGAATGATGTAAATATAAAAGAATACACATTGGAATCGGTGCGCAGACAGTTTGCTTACGTGTTTCAGGACGTATTTTTATTTTCTAACACCGTAGATTCCAATATTGCCTATTCGGATCCGGAATGTGAGGATGAGGAGATTATCCGTGCGGCACAACATGCCCAGGCAGATGACTTTATCCGAAAGTTAGAAGATGGGTATGACACGATTATCGGTGAGCGGGGGCTTGGTATTTCCGGCGGACAGAAACAGAGGGTATCGATTGCGAGGGCACTTCTTCGCGGTGCTCCTGTTCTTGTGTTTGACGACTCCACCTCTGCCCTTGATGTAGAGACAGAAAAACGGCTGCTGAGGGAAATACGAAATTCCTATGCAGACCGTACTCTTCTGATATCAGCGCACCGCTTGTCATCCGTCGTTGACTGTGATGAGATTATATATCTCATAGATGGCCGGATTGCAGAGCGGGGGAGTTTCAGGGAACTTATGGCGTTAAACGGTCATTTTGCATCGGTGTATAACATTCAGGAGGCGCAGAAAAAGGCCGTTGTGGATTTTTACAGCATGGCTGGAAACGAGGTTTAGTATGGCAAAGAGAAATACATATTTTCAGGATGAGGTCATAGAGCGGAAAATTGATATTCATCAGCTTGGCCGGGTTGTGCGCTATATCCTGCCTCATACAAAATATTTTGTGGCAGTCTGCGTCCTGATGGTTGTGGCATCAGCCGTGGCAATGGTAAGCCCTATCCTGTTAAAAAAGATAATTAATGAAGTTGTTGTGAGTGAGAATTACCGGATGCTTGCCCTTGTAATTGCCGGGATGGCTGTTCTGGCAGCAATTGAAATTATTGTGACATGGCTTCATCAAAGGCTGATGGGTGTTATGGGGCATGAGGTGATTGCCCAAATACGTCAGGATGCTTTTTATAAGCTGCAAAAGCTTTCGTTTGATTATTTTGATTCCAAGCCGGATGGGAAAATAGTGGTTCGTGTCACGGATTATATCAACGATCTGGCAAACTTTTTTACTAATTATGTTGTCCTTTTATTAGGCTATATTGTGAAAATTATTATAGTGACGTTCTTTATGCTCGGTCTCAGTCCCCAGCTGACGGGTGTTGTCTTTGCTGCTGTAGTGCCGATGATGGCATGTGTGTTTTCTCTGCGATTTGCGATTCGGAAATTGTTTGCGGGACACAGGGCGAAACTGTCGAACCGTACAGCTTTTTTGATTGAGACAATTATGGGGGGAAAAATTGTCAAAAGCTATAATCAGAGCAGCCGGTGCATGGACATCTATAAAGAAGTACACAATGCGAGCCTTTTACAGTGGATGCGGATTGTTTACCGGAACGAATTAAATACACCTCTCGTTGAGATTTTCTGGAATGTGGGTACCCTGTGCCTCTATGGCCTGAGCCTGTATTTGATGCTTGGCGGCAACGCAGCAATGAGTGCCGGTACTGTGGTGGCTTTTACGACATATATGACCCAGTTTTCCGGTCCGCTAACGCAGATTGCCATTATTATCCAGCAGCTGGCCCAGGTGAGTTCAAATTTAGAGCAGGTTTTTGACACGATTGACTGTCCGGTAGATATTGATGAGAAAGAGGATGCGAAGGAACTCAGTCACGTAAAAGGGCAGGTTGATTTTAATGATGTAACTTTTGGATATGATGAGGGGACAGATATTTTGGAGCATTTTGACCTTCATGTAAAGCCGGGGGAGACGATTGCCCTTGTCGGGCCGACCGGTGCCGGAAAGACTACGGTCATCAACATGCTGACCAGATTTTATGACGTGAGGCAGGGGAGCGTAGAGATCGACGGCGTAGATGTGCGGGATGTAACGCTGTACTCACTGCGCAGAGAAGTCGGTGTGCTTATGCAGGATCCGTTTATCTTCCATGGTACCGTTATGGAAAATATCCGCTATGGTCGGCTTGATGCAACGGATGAGGAATGTATAAAGGCGGCGGAGACAATTTTTGCAGATGCTTTTATCCGTAAGCTTTATGGAGGCTACAACCATATTCTTGAAGAGCGGGGAGCCGGGTTATCTGCGGGGGAGAAACAGCTCCTTTCATTTGCCCGGATTGTCCTGAAAAATCCATCGGTTGTTATTTTGGATGAAGCAACCAGTTCTATTGATACGGAGACGGAGAACCTTATCCGCCAGGCATTGGATGTGCTGCTCAAAGACAAAACTGCGTTTATGGTGGCTCACAGGCTTTCTACCATACGCGGTGCAGACAGGATTTTATATATAGCCAATAAAGGCATTGCGGAATCCGGCAGCCATGAGGAACTGATGGCAAAAAAGGGCTTATATTATCAGCTGAACTAGGGCTTTCCCCCATGGACTTTTTGTCGGTAGTGTGTTATACTGTATTCTATATAATAATGCAAATGAAAGCGAGGAATGCTTGTGTTTTGTCAAAATTGCGGACATCAATTGGGGGATGAAGATAAATTTTGCGTGGAGTGCGGAACGCCAGTCCGGACAGAGGAGAATGCGGCCGTGACAGAGCCGTTTGCGGCAGCAAATGAGCCGGGGAAACCGACGCAGGAGGCAGCTGACCCCGGAAGAGTAGAACCGGTGCAATATGGGAGTGCGGAGTCGGACTTTGGTTGGAATAAAGCTTCATCTGCACAATCGGCACAGTTTTCGGAAAATGAACCGCATTATAAAAAAAATACCGGGTTATTTGTTGGCATTGTGGCCGGAATCGGTGTTCTTATTATGATTATTTTATTTGTTTGTGTAACGGTATCCGGCTCGCAGGCGAGAAAACATATCACAAACAACGCCCCCATTTTTAATGAGAGTGAGGACGAGGATGAGGATAACGGGTTTGACTTTGATATCAATGAGAGTGATGATTTTGCAGATGGCTATGACTTTGACATGGATAATGACTTCGGGGATTATTTCTAGGATGGGAGTATAGAAACAATGAGGTTTAAAGAGGAAGAAATCAGCGAAAAGATTCACATAGCCCAATTAGAAGGAATCGGAGAACGGTTAGAGGAGGACATCGCGGGGATTCTTGACAGGGCGGGGATTTATTTTCGTATATTTCATCGTGCCAAAACGCCGGCTTCTATTGTCGGGAAGCTTGCAAAGGGCGGATATGGATTTGCTCAGGATGAAAAGAAACTGCAGGATTTGATTGGCCTGCGTATCGTTGTATATTATAATGATGACCTGCCAATTCTTCACACGATTCTGGAGGAGACCTTTTGCCGGATTGGAGAGTGGTCTCAGACGGGGACGACAGAGGAGGAATTTAAAGCCACAAAATTAAACGGTGTGTTTCGTGTTCCGGATGAGTATCAGAGAATATATAATGGGGATATCAGTGGTATTCCGGCAGATTTTACCTTTGAGGTACAGCTGCGCACAATATCTTTTGAGGGATGGCATGAAATTGAGCATGATATGCGCTATAAGTCTGTTCATGGCGAGGAATTTTGGCGGAATAATGAGGATTTGTCCCGTACGCTCAACTGTGTGCTTGCCAATCTTGAACTCTGTGACTGGTCAACATTAAGTGTTTTTGATAAGCTGTCGTTCTATCATTACGAAGAGGGAAATTGGGAAATGATGATGAAGGGGAAGTACCGCCTTCGTTTTCACACGCAGCCTCTGTCACTGGAATTAGAAAATTTTTTAAATAAAAACCCGGAAGTGGCTTATGGACTGTATCATTGTGACAGGGATCAGGTTATTTTTGCCCTGCTTCGGGACGGACAGCATGATAAAATCACCTATAACTTAGTGCTGAAAGTGGCCAATGATGTGGTGACTTCCTATGATGCGCGTACAAAACGCAAACTCAGTAAACTCTGTTATGAGGTGTTAAAAGAAGAGAAAGCGTTAAAGATAGAGCGCCCGGAATTAAAACCGTTAGATGTAACGCCATCCTTTCAGCTTCATGTACTTTTATCTCATGATTCCAAAACGCAGGTTCAGCAGGAATTTCTGGCGGCTGTCCGAATGATTGCCGCCTGGGCGCAGACGAGATTTCGCAACATTGTCTCTGATATACCGGACGAGCCGGTGGACTATGAGGTGCATGAGGCCGGATACAATTTAAAAATCTTAGGGAATATTTCTCTTGGATTTTATAAATTGACAATGGATTATATAGATACAACAAGAAATGGTGTGGTGTGGAGGACGAATGCAAGTCTTGAAATGAGCGACAGGATTCGTATGAATGTCGATTGTGATTACTGTCACACCCCGGACCGTCTTGTGCGCGAGAGTTTCTCCAAGCCTCGTTTTGTGGATGAGATTTTCCGCCGGATTGGTTATGAGGATGTAATTCCGATGTCATTAAAACCGGGCCGGATTCGCAAT
The DNA here is from genome assembly GCA_002490465.1 of Lachnoclostridium sp. UBA7215. Taxonomy (GTDB): domain Bacteria; phylum Bacillota; class Clostridia; order Lachnospirales; family Lachnospiraceae; genus Eubacterium_F. The sequence continues at coordinate 71,664 of DKUB01000033.1, read as the reverse complement.
ATGAAGGATATTGAGATGCTGAGCAGCTTTATTGCTGACCACAGAAGAAATCTTCCTGTTGTTCTTGCCGTTGAGGAAGAAGACGCAAAGAAACAGTTAAATATTGCCCGTTTAGCAGAAACGGTAGGGACATATGCCCATGTATTTCTCATGGACCAGTCGGCCATTCCACTGCTTGTGGATGTCTCGGATTATACAGAGGAGGATCTGGCAGGAGCTGTCTGGGTTTCCTTCCAGGGCGGTGAGGATCGGTTTTTTACGCGTGAAATGATTGCGGACAGCCGTTTTGATTTCAATAAATATGCATTTGATGGCGGGGATGTCGGCGAAAAAGCATTCCGCCATAAGTTGGTGCGGATGATAAAAGAAAAAAACTGCTGAGAAAATTTTCCATTGACAATAAGCTGGGAATTGTTTATTGTATAGATACTGGGGTTGGAATGTTTTGACCTCAGCAATGATATATAGTCTATATTAATAAGGAAAAGGAGACAAAAAATGAAAAAAACTTTAACAACGTTGTTTATGACATTTGCGGTAGCATTTACCGTATTGCTTGTGTCTGGAACAACAAGTAAGGCACTGGAAACATGGAATGCAAATATTACGCAGACAGATGCCGGAGAACAGAGTGTTGAGCTCAAATGGGATGCTTATCTCGGGGCGGACCACTATGAAATTTTCTTTAGTACAGATAATAACAACTGGGTCTATATGGATTATGCAACTGGTACTTCCACTTCGATTTATCAGCTTACATCAAGTTCCAGGTATTATGTGAAATTAGTTGCCTATTCAGGCAGTTATTACAGTGACAGTAAGACACCTATTGCAGAGTCAGGTTCTGTTGACGTTATTACAAGTCCGGAGGAAGTCCAGGGGCTCAAACAGACAGATGCTACAACATCTACTATTACAATGAGCTGGAATAATATGCCTGGTGCAGACGGCTATATGATTTACCGTTATGACTCCTATGGTAATTACACAAATCTTGGTTCTTCTGCTAAAAACAGCTTTACAATTAAGGGACTGCAGGCATCCACAAGAGCTGCTTACTTTGTTTTAGCAGTAAAATTAAATTCAGCAGGCCAGAGTGCGTACAGTACACCTAATGGTTTCGTATATATGCGCACAGCTCCGGCTAAAGTTGCTTATGTCAGCATGACGAATTTCTGGTCATACTCCAATTCCGCTTCTTTTGGATGGAACAGTGTAAACAACGTAGATGGTTACCAGTTCCAGCTTCAGGACTATAAAGGGAAATCCATACTGACAAAGGACACAAGCTCCACCTCTATTTCTGTTGACCCATTCAAAAAGGGAATTTTTACAAAGGCACGTTGCCGTGCTTATATCGTGGTAAATAATAAGAGGATTTATGGTGCATGGTCTGGCTATGACTACAATGCTTCCTGTTCTAGTATTAAGGTAATCCGCTCTGCAAACCGCAAAAAGATTACGTTGAAATGGTCAAAGATTAAGGGGGCATCCGGTTATAGTATTTATGTATCAACAAAATCCGAATCTGGTTATAAGAAGGTAAAGACTGTAAAAGCAAAGACAACAAAATACAGCTTTACAAAATTCAAGAAAAAAGCTCTTAAGAAAAATCAGAGATACTATATCCGCATTAAATACCTCACGAAAGTTGGTAAGAAAACCATTACAAGTGGAATTGCTGGCGGAAACTCCGGTGGTGCTGGCATCTGATAAAAAAGAGAATGGAATGATAAAAATTTGGAGGCCCGGCATTTGCCGGGCCTTTTAAACGATTCATATAGTAAGTTCGGGTTTGCTTACCAAACCTGTTTATAGTGCGACTAACGCTACCTGTTTAAACTCAATATTATTTTCATTATAATCCGTTGAGTCCTCTGTGAAATTTTCCCAGTCCACATTTGTAAAATCCGGACAAATATACTGTGATGCCATCTCCCAGGCAACCGATTTTTTCTTACACTTTACTGTTTCCACAGATATCATAATTTCCTCATGGTATTTTCCCATGAAATAATCCCCTTTTAGAGTGGTGTCCATACCATAAATTGTAATCTGTTTAATATTATATCGTTGTTGCCAAATATGTACACTTTCCACATATTTGGGCACTGATATCTGTACCTGCTGAGCACATCCGTCCAAACAGTTTCTTGGTATATCTACTTTATTTGTCTTTGGATGTACTTTAATCTGTTTTAATGTTGTTACCCATCGAAGAAATGCGCCATTATCTGCTGTGAAATTTACCCAGTTAAATGTTGTGCCAATAAAACCGTTAAATGCGCCCTCCATAATTTTTCCTTTATATGTCATAGGAAATTCTATTTTTCGTAAGTGACTTCTTTTCTCTGATGACAAAAGTTGGGAACCTGTAAGAAAAGCAAATTTCCCGATTTTTGCGTTATTCGTTTTAAATACCACTTTCTCCAAACTGTAACAACAATAAAAAGCGCTTTCTCCGATTTTGCTTAACTTTTTTGGTAAAACTATATTTTTCAATTTATTACAATCCATGAACGCCTTTATACCGATTTTACGCAATGTATCCGGCAGTTTTATCTGTTGTATTTTTCCGGCATCTTTTTTTGTAAAGATGCGAAATTTGGTATCTGTTTTTTCTGTTGTCCCAATCTGTACAACGGTATACCCATTAATCTTTTTCGGTATTTTTACTGTTGTGCCGGTATTACCCACATGCGTGATGGCAGCCGTTTTCATCTTTTTGTTAAGCACATTATAACGGTACCTTCCGCTTTTCTTTCCTGCTGCTTTTGCATTTCCCGAAAAAATTGCCAGAGAACATAGCAGTAGTATTATTACTAATAAAAATTTTTTCATAATATTCCTTGCCTCCTAAAATTGAATACTTCCTTACCCTTTGTAATTATAAATGGATAAGGGTGTAAAAATTACAAATTAACACGAGAAACTTTGTAATGAATTGGCAATAGATTCACTATGGGTTTTAGTATATTCATACAATTTTTTTATCTTCTAAAACTTACTACTATATGAAAAGATCGCTCTATTCAATAGAATTTCTGCATAAAGCATCTCTATACATTCTCTCACCTCTCTTTTATGCCAAATTTTAATGCTCCCCAACCCATTATGCCTATATAACGAATCAGGGAGCAAAAAAGTTGCAAAAATATAAAAAATTTTGATTTTTCTTTTTCAGACGAATAAACTGTGGCAGACAGCACATTTGCTGTAGAGCAGGGGCCCCTTATTCTAGGGGTTGGAAGCCAAAAGGTTGTTGTGCCTATTCCAAAAGATATCCCTCCTGATAAGAGCATTCCAGATAACTTGGATTTTCAAAGTATACGCCTGTTCGGAAATCTGATATTTCGTCACTGATAAAAGAGTTAAAAATTTTCAACAGTTCCTCTGTTTCCTGTCCCTTTTCAGAGCAATCAAGTATCATATAGCTGTAGAGCCTGCCAATGGAAATAAAACTGGGAATTTGATAACTGCAGTTGGATATTGTATCAAAATTACCGGTTGGTATCTTATAATATTCAATCAATTCTTCAGAGACCTGTTCAAATGACAGACAGTGGTTTACCTGCGCATCGCACAATTGTTTTGTAATTCCTTCTATCCCTAATGCATTTACGATGACCTTGCGCCTGTTTTTGGTTTTTCGTGCGGTAAATTCTATAAGTGCGCAGACATAAAATAAATCATCCTTATTTATTTCTGTCATAAATGGTTTCGCTCCTTTCAAATGTCAGGCAGTTTAGTCCGGCGAGCGTGTGGAAACTAATTTGGTGAGTTGGATATTTAAACTTAGCCAGTCCCCAAAATTGTTCTCTCGTAATATTTCCATACAAAAAATCATTGACATAATTCCAGATGGTATCATCTGCCATAGGTCCCTCCACAATATCATAATTATGGATGCTGCCCTGTCGGCATTTTGCAATAAAATCCAGCCAATCATCGTTCATTTCTGGAAAAGTAAGTTTTTGCAGTGTATTATCCGGTTCATACTGATATATGTTGATAACGGGGGAACCTTCACCGCGATTTGCCCATCTTACTGCCTGCTCATATTTATTAGTACAGTAGAATCCCCATGAAAAGTCTTTCGTAAATCTGGTTTTTCTGATTTCCGGATATTCTACAATTTCTTTGCCCGCATGGTACAGAACCAAATATATCCCCTCTTTCTACAAATGCCTGTGAAATTCTTATAGTAAACATTATAACACAGGATTCCTAAAGTACAACATAACCCCCCGGGATTTTCTTTTCGTTGACTTCCTGGTCAGGAACGGTATAATAAAAAGGAAGACCGTATGGAAAGGAAGTGTTTGTAATGAATAGCGGAATATTTTATCACAAGAGGACCGGACAGCCCGTACAAATCATTGCACGCGCACAGACAAAACCTACATTTCAGGAGGTAATATGCTATCAGGAACTGACAGAGCCCTATGAACATTTTGTCATGGAAAAACGCCAGTTTTTTGCAGAGTATGTCAGAGAGTTTGATGAACTGCCGCTTGTGGGGAGAAAGCAGATAAGCAAGCGGGAGGACCTGCCGGATAAACAGCCGAGGATATCAAAGGGAGCGGTGGCAGAAGAACCGGAGGACCCGGAATTGCAGGATCCCAAAATGAAGAAGCTGCTTACCTTTTTTGATGCAGACAGTTTCAAAGAAAAGCTGAAATTGTTTGAAATGATGGAGGGTGAACTGGATAACACGATGCTGAACAATATTGCTGTCAGTCTTGACCTCCCACTTGAGGACGGAGTGGACATTGCGGCGCTGATTCGCTCGGAGCTGAAAATCCGGGCAAAATACGAAGGAGAACGGGGAGACAGGCTTTGAGCAATTACCGTTTGATCATACAATACGATGGAACGAGATATCATGGATGGCAGAGACAGAAAAGCGGGGCAGATACGATTCAGGGGAAAATAGAATCTGCACTGGGGAAAATGGCAGGCAGTCCAGTTATGATTGACGGAGCGGGGCGGACAGATGCCGGCGTCCATGCAAGGGCGCAGGTTGCCAATTTTCGTTTGACAGAAAAACAGATTGTACATTTAAGAGAACAGTGTCAGGGAGCTGCTTTCGTCGAAAGCCATTCTGTGAGTGATTTGATTTTTAGTGGTTTAAACGCATATTTGCCGGAGGATATACGAATACTGAAAGCAGAACCGGCGGGAGAGAGGTTTCACAGCCGGTTAAATGCCACCGGCAAAATCTATGAGTACCGGATTACAAAAAAAGATTGTTATAATGTGTTTATGCGGAAGTACAGCTGGCAGATGGAAGAGACGCTGGATGTGCATGCCATGGAGGAGGCGGCTGCATGTCTTCTTGGAAAGCATGATTTTAAGGGATTTTGTTCAAAGAGTTCTAAAAAGAAATCTACAGTCAGAAATCTGCAGCAGCTGACGATATTTGAGACGGCAAATGATATTGTGCTGCGCTTCGAGGGAGATGGTTTTTTACACAATATGGTCCGGATTATTACGGGCACTCTTGTGGAAATAGGGGCGGGCAGACGCACCAGGGAAAGTGTGCTGGCGGCTCTTAATACCGGAGAGAGAGCGATGGCAGGTGCAACAGCACCGGCAAAAGGACTGACATTGTGTGAAGTACATTATATGTGAGAATGGAGGACAAGATGGAACAGGAAAACGTATGGAAAAGCTATACAAAAAAAGAGATAAAGGAGCTTGATAAACTCAGTAAAAATTACAGAGAATTTCTTGATGGAGGAAAGACAGAGCGCGAGTGCACAGCGCTTGCTGTCAAAATGGCAGAGAAGGCCGGATATCAGGATTTACATGAAATAGTAAAAAAAGGCGGACAGCTAAACCCCGGCGATAAAGTATATGCGGTAAATATGAAAAAGGCAGTTGCCCTTTTCCAGATTGGCACAGAACCGATGGAGCAGGGAATGGCCATTTTAGGTGCTCATATTGACTCACCGCGCATGGACATTAAGCAGAATCCGCTCTATGAAGATACAGAGCTGGCGTATCTGGATACGCATTATTATGGAGGAATTAAGAAATATCAGTGGGTTACAATGCCGTTAGCGATTCATGGCGTTATTGTCAAAAAAAATGGGGAAGTCATAGATATCTGTATTGGAGAGGATGACAAGGATCCGGTATTCTGTGTGACGGATTTGTTAATACATTTAGCCCATGAGCGCATGGAGAAAAAAGCGGACAAGGTCATTGAGGGAGAGGCTCTTGATATTCTTTTTGGCAGCATACCGTTAAAAGGAGCAGAAAAAGATGCGGTGAGCCAGAATGTACTCTCCATTCTCAAAGAAAAATATGATATGGAGGAGGAGGACTTCCTTTCGGCAGAGCTGGAGGTAGTTCCGGCCGGCCGATCCAGAGAATCCGGAATTGATGCCAGCATGATCATGGGATATGGACAGGATGACAGGGTGTGTGCCTATACCTCGCTTCTTGCTATGCTTGAGGTGGAAGGCACAAAACATACCACATGCTGTCTGCTGGTAGATAAAGAGGAAATCGGCAGTGTGGGCGCTACAGGGATGCAGTCAGCTGTTTTTGAAAATACAGTGGCAGAGGTTATGAATTGTCTTGGCCAGTATTCGGAACTTTCGGTCCGCCGCTGTCTGGCAAATTCCAAAATGTTGTCTTCTGATGTGAGTGCTGCTTTTGATCCAACCTATGCATCAGCGTATGAAAAGAAAAATGCTGCCTATTTTGGCCGCGGCATGGTGTTTAATAAGTTTACCGGATCAAGGGGGAAATCCGGAAGCAATGATGCCAATGCAGAGTTTATGGCGCAGATACGCGGAATTCTTGAGGACTCTAAAGTGGCGTATCAGACGGCGGAGCTGGGCAAAGTTGATATCGGCGGCGGTGGTACGATTGCGTATATTATGGCTCTGTATGGTATGGAGGTTATTGACTGCGGCGTTGCCGTTCTCAATATGCATGCACCGTGGGAGGTAACGAGCAAAGCGGATATTTATGAGACAAAGAAAGGCTATGTTGTATTTTTGAAAAATATATTTAAGGGTGCGTAAAAAATAGTGTGTATTACACACTAAGGCGTAATACGCACTAAACAGCGTAAAACAACCGTAGACAAGCCTTCATTTCTGACTTATAATAATGGAACTAATAGAAATTGTGAAAAAACCATTGACATTTAAACAGCGATAGAGTAGAATAAGCACATACAGAACGCTTGTTCGGAAAGCCGGAAATGGAGGATAAATAAAAATGGAAAAAGATCAAAACAAGATAAAGGCATTGGAGTCTGCCATTGCCCAGATAGAAAAAGCATACGGGCAGGGAGCCATTATGAAGCTCGGTGACACGACCCGTATGCAGGTAGAGACGGTGACAACAGGTTCACTCAGCCTGGATTTGGCGCTTGGAGTAGGGGGAATTCCCAAAGGGCGTATTATAGAGGTTTACGGACCGGAATCCAGTGGTAAAACAACAGTTGCCCTTCATATGGTTGCCGAGGTGCAGAAGCGGGGCGGAATTGCCGGATTTATTGATGCAGAGCATGCACTTGATCCGGTCTATGCCAAAAATATCGGGGTTAATATTGATGAGCTTTACATATCACAGCCGGACTGTGGTGAGCAGGCGATGGAGATTACAGAGACAATGGTGCGTTCCGGTGCTGTGGATATCGTGATTGTGGATTCCGTGGCAGCCCTTGTGCCAAAAGCGGAAATTGACGGGGATATGGGAGATTCTCATGTAGGGCTGCAGGCGCGCCTCATGAGTCAGGCACTCCGCAAGCTGACCAGTGTAATCAACAAGTCAAACTGTACGGTAATCTTTATCAATCAGCTCAGGGAAAAAATCGGGGTAATGTTTGGCAATCCGGAGACGACAACAGGAGGACGTGCTTTGAAGTTTTACGCTTCCGTCCGTCTGGATGTCAGAAGGATTGAGACACTTTCACAGGGAGGCGAAAAAATCGGTAACCGCGTCCGTGTCAAGGTTGTAAAAAATAAAGTGGCCCCGCCGTTCCAGGAAGCGGAATTTGACATTATGTTTGGCAAAGGCATTTCCAGAGAAGGTGATGTGCTCGATTTAGCGGCCAAACAGGATATTATTATAAAGAGCGGCGCATGGTATTCCTATAAGGGGGAACGAATCGGGCAGGGAAGGGAAAATGCCAAAAAGTACCTTTCTGACCATCCGGATATCTTTCAGGAGGTAGATGCGGCAGTGCGCGCCAAGTGTATGCCGGAAGAAACAGAAGAAGATAAGGCGCAGCAAATCTCTGACAATCAGGTAGAAGAGTCACCGGCAGAGGGAAAGAAAAAGGCCAAATAGGCTGGCGGTATGAAATATGAGTGATGAAACAGAGGGCAGGAAAGCGGCCAAAAAGGCAATGGACCTCCTGTTAAGGCAGGACCGCACAAAAAAAGAGCTGCAGGATCGGCTGTACCGCGCTGGATTTTCGGAAGAGGCGGCAAAGTATGCAATCGAATATGTAGAGGGGTTTGGTTATCTTGATGATGCCCGTTATGCAGCAAATTATATTTCCCTGCATAAGGCCAAGCGCAGCAAAAAGGAGCTTCATTACAAGCTGACAGCCAGGGGGATACCCCCGGAGATTCTGTCAGAGGCATTTTCAGAGTATACATCAGAGGATGAAGAAGAGGCTCTTGTGAACCAGTTAAAAAAACAGCTGCGCGGAAAAGTTCTCTCAGAAATGTCATGGGAGGAAAAAAACAAAGTTACCAGGCGTCTGGCTCAGAAGGGCTACAGCCTTTCTTCGATAAAACGAATTATGCAAATGAATTGAAGTAGTATAAGTTTACAGGGCGGCGTCCGTCTGAACCCATATCAGATGGACGCCGCCCTGTCAGTTATCGGCGACAAACAGTTTTTTCCGGAACCGTTTTGACAGTATGGGAATGGTAAGCAGCACGGCCTTACATATATTGTCCGCAATCATGCAGACCCAGACGGCCAGCAGTGGCAGATGCCAGAATTTCACACAAAATACCGTAAAGAGAATCCGGACGGCCCACATGCTGAACGTTTCCACTAAAAATGTATATTGTGTGCGCCCCAGGCCGTAAAAAATTCCTTCCATAATAATCATCAGGCCAAAAAAGGGTTCGGAAAAGGCAACGAGACGAAGCATTTTTGCACCGAGCGCAGCAACAGCCTCACTGCTGGTCAGCAGATTCATCAGGGGCCTTGCGGCAAAAAAGAGAAATATGCCATTCAGCACCATAATACCCATTGTTACAATTACACTGAAATAAGCGGTGGACTCAAACTTTTTCCGGTCCCTCTCTCCGAGTGCGTGCCCGATAAGGGTGGAAGTTGCTGTGCGAAGTCCATAACCGGGTATGTAAAAGAGTGTTTCCGCTGTTACAGCGATTGAGTGTGCGGCAAAGGTAGTGGTACCCATATCCGAAACAAGACTGGCAAATATTACATAACCGAGACAGGAAGCAAGGTTGGTTCCAAGAATGGGGACGCCGACTCTGGCACATTCGAAAAGTTGTCTGCTGTTTACGCTTAGTTCCTTTAAACGAAAATACAGGACGTTTTTTTTGCGGCAGGCAGAGTACATGGCGATACCGGAAAAGATGTAGGAGAGCGCGGAGCCTATGGCGGCGCCGGTCACGCCCCAGTGCAGTCCGTAAATAAACAGGGCATTACATACAATATTTATGACATTGGCAAGTACACTGATTATCATTGGTGTTTTTGTATCCTTTGTGGCGCGGATGGCGGCCCCAAATACGGTACTGGCGCTGCGAAATACCATAGGGATGCTTATGATGGCAAAATATATGGCAGCCTGTTCTTGGATTGCCTTTTCAGCGCCCATCCAGCGGGGGATAAACGGACTCAGCAGTACAGATATGCCGCCCAGCAGTATGCCGGAGATAACAACCAGAATCAGTGATTGTTTGGAGATCTCCTTGATTGCTGCTTTGTCCCGGCTTCCCAAATAGCGGGCAACGAGAGCCAGTACGGCTACGCCGATGGCAGAGGGGATACTGTTCACCAGCCATGTAATTGTAGTAGTAATGCTGACAGATGCGGTGGCCTGTTCGCCCAGGCGGCCCACCATAGCAGTATCCACATATTGCAGGAGCGTGGATAAGAGCTGTTCAATTATTGTCGGAACCGACAAAACAATCAGAGAGTGTAAAAGCCCCTGTTCGTTGTTTCCTTTCCGCATGAAAAATCCCCTTCCTTTTACATCTTATCATATTTATCACTGAAGTGTTGACCACTCTATTACTCTATCATGTTTTTATGTATTCAACAATGTATTCTTTCATGCAGATAGGGCAATCGCTTAATATGCGGACAGCGCATATTAAGCGATTGCCCTGCAGGCGGAAAAAGTTTGTTGCTTTTTTCCTGCCTCTTGTGTATAATGTACTACATATGGATTTTTGGGTGAACGCACCCAAACAGATTATGCCACGGGGTGGCGGATTGGAGATTAGCATGAAATACTTTGGAACGGATGGATTTCGCGGAGAGGCTAATGAGAGCCTCACAGTGGAACATGCATACAAAGTGGGAAGGTTTTTAGGTTACTACTATAATAAAGAAAACCATCGTGCAAAGGTTGTTATCGGAAAAGATACCAGGCTCTCCGGTTATATGTTTGAGTCGGCGCTGGTTTCCGGGCTGACAGCCAGCGGGGCAGATGTGTATGAGCTGCATGTTACGACAACCCCAAGTGTCTCATATTTAATCCGGGAGGAGAATTTTGACTGTGGTATTATGATAAGTGCCAGTCATAATCCTTATTATGATAACGGTATTAAGGTAATTAATGAGCAGGGTTACAAGCTTGAGCCGGAAGTAGAGGAGCAGATTGAGCGATATATAGACGGCGAGATGGGTGAGATTCCCTTGGTAAAGAGGGAAAAGATCGGACGCTGTTATGATTATGCCAAAGGGCGTGAACGCTATAAACAATATCTGATAGGACTTGCCAAAGAGAGATTTGACGGCAGGACAATAGCGTTAGATTTGGCAAACGGTTCGGCCTCCGTGATGGCCAGAGAAATATTTGAGGAACTTGGCGCACAGGTGATCGTGCGCAATGATCAGCCCAATGGTACGAATATTAACCGTGAATGTGGTTCTACTCATATTGAGACTCTGCAGGGTCTGGTATATGATACAGGGGCAGATATTGGATTTGCTTATGATGGAGATGCTGACCGCTGCCTGGCGGTAGATGATGAGGGAAAGGTTATTGACGGAGACCATATTATGTACCTGTGTGGCAAGCTGTTTAAGGAGCAGGGAAGGCTGAACAGAGATACGGTAGTTACTACAGTAATGTCCAACATGGGACTTTATAAAGCTTTTGATAAACTGGGAATCCGCTATGAGAAAACGGCAGTAGGGGATAAATATGTCTGCGAGAATATGATTGCCAATGACTACTCGATTGGCGGTGAAAATTCCGGCCACATTATTTTCCGGGAACATGCCGTGACGGGAGACGGAATACTGACTTCCCTGATGATTATGGAAGCATGGATGCATTATGGCAAACCGATGTCTCTTTTGACAAATGAGCTTGTTATTTATCCGCAGCTGCTGGTCAATGTTCGTGTAAAAGATAAGCTGGCGGCCAGAGGGGATGAAGATGTGCGCAAAGCAGAGAGAGAGGCAGAGGAGGCGCTGGGCGATTCCGGCCGTCTGTTGTTGCGTGAGAGTGGTACAGAACCATTGATTCGTGTTATGGTTGAGGCGGAGACGGATGAGATGTGTAAAAAATATGTAAATCATATTGTTCATGCATTAAAAGAAAAGGGTCACATATTAGAATAGAGGAAACAAAGGAGAGTGAAAGATGCAGGGTGCATTTTATACGGGAAAATACCGGAATGTATTTGCTGAGCTGGGATATTCTCAGGACGAAATTGACCAAAAGCTGTCACAGACGTTCCATGAGATTTTTTATGGTGAAAACCGGTTTTATTCCGAGGCTGGTGAGGATATGGGGTATTTTGAAGACACAGGGAATCATGATGTGCGGACAGAGGGAATGTCATATGCCATGATGATGTGTGTTCAAATGGATAAAAAAGAGGAGTTTGACCGTGTGTGGAAATGGGCGCGCACGTATATGTACATGGAAGATGGATATAATAAGGGATATTTTGCATGGTCCTGCCAGACAGATGGGAAAAAGAACGATACAGGGCCGGCACCGGATGGAGAAGAGTTTTTTGCCATGGCGCTGTTTTTTGCCTCCCACAGATGGGGTGACGGTGAGGGGATTTTCTGTTATTCACAGCAGGCAAGAAAAATTCTGCATGACTGTATCCATAACGGTGAGAAAGAGCCGGGTGACCCGATTATGGAGCCGGAAAATTATTTGATACGGTTTATCCCGAGCCGGACATTCAGTGACCCATCGTATCACTGTGCACACTTTTATGAGTTGTTTGCGCTCTGGGCGGATGAGGAGGACCGTCCGTTTTGGAAAAAAGCGGCAAAGGCAAGCCGGGAGTATCTAAAGACGGCATGTCATCCGGATACCGGATTAGCACCGGAATATGCTTACTATGATGGCACTCCTTATGAAAAGGAGCAGGATATATTTGGAGGCCGCCACGACTGGTATTTTAGTGATTCTTACCGGGTGGTTGCCAATCTTGGACTGGATTACGAATGGTTTGCAGCAGACAGCTGGAATGTGGAAAACAATAATAAAGTCCAGAGATTCTTCTGTGAGATACATAAAGATGAAGACTTTATGACATATGAAATTGATGGCCGCGTTTTGGACAAACCGGCACTGCATCCGGTTGCAATTATTGCGACAAATGCCCAGGCGTCTCTTGCTGCTGATGGACCTTATGCCAAGGAATGCGTAGAGCGTTTTTGGAACACGCCGCTTCGCACAGGGGACAGGCGGTATTATGACAATTGTCTGTATCTGTTTGCACTGCTTGCCCTTAGCGGCAATTACCGCATATATCAATAACATGTTATTTATAACATGTAAAAATAACGAACTATTTTGAAAGAGAGGACTTAAAATGAGTTACACAGTAGAGAATTTGGAAAAAAGTATGGCAAAGTTGACGATTACGGTCAGTGCAGAGGATTTTGAGAAAGCCATGGCACAGTCTTATAATAAAAACAAGTCTAAAATTAATGTCCAGGGCTTCCGCCGTGGTAAAGCACCGCGCAAAATGATTGAGAAAATGTATGGGCCGGAAATCTTTTATGAGGATGCGGCAAATTTTGCTATTCCGGATGCCTATGAGGAGGCGGCAAAAGACAGCGGGTTGGAAATTGTGTCCAGACCGGAAATTGATGTAGTAGATATAGAGAAGGATAAAGAGTTTGTATTTACAGCAACCGTAGCGGTAAAACCGGAGGTTTCCCTGGGTGAGTACAAGGGTATTGAAGTTGAGGCGAAAGAGGTAAAGGTAGTGGCGGCAGACGTCAATGCAGAAATTGATAAAGTGCGTGAGCAGAACAGCCGTATGATTACGATTGAGGACAGAGGAATCAAAAATGATGATACTGCTGTTATTGATTTTGAGGGCTTTGTTGACGGTGAGCCATTTGAGGGCGGAAAGGCTGAGAATTATTCCCTTGTTATTGGGAGCCACTCCTTTATTGACAACTTTGAAGAGCAGTTAATTGGCAAAAAAATAGGAGAAGAGGCAGAAATCAATGTCACATTCCCGGAGGAGTATCATGAGCCGTCCCTCAAAGGGAAACCGGCCATGTTTAAGGTTACAATAAAGGAAATCAAGGAGAAAGAGCTTCCGGCCCTGGATGATGAATTTGCCAGTGAGGTATCGGAGTTTGAGACATTAAAAGAATATAAAGCCAGTGTGAAAAAGTCCCTTTTGGAGAAAAAGAAAGAAGAGGCCAGATTAGAGAAAGAGGATGCTGTTGTGGGGAAAGCAGTAGAGAACGCCACAATTGAAATTCCGGCTCCTATGGTGGAGGAGCAGGCCGGACAGATGGTACAGGAGTTTGCGGCCAGAATCAGCCAGCAGGGACTCAGCTTTGAGCAGTATATGCAGATGACTGGAATGACAGCTCCGGCGCTGCGCAGCCAGATGATTCCGGAAGCGGAAAAACGGATTCGCACAAGGCTTACTCTTGAGGCTATTGCTGCAAAAGAAAATCTCAAGGCAACCGATAAGGATATAGACGAAGAAATTGATAAGATGGCGGAAATGTACCATATGGAAGCAGATAAAATGAAAGAAATGATGGGAGATGCAGAAAGAGAGCAGATTAGTATGGATATTGCGGTGAAAAAAGCCGTTGACTGGATTGTAAAGGAAGCAGTGGAAGCATAGGAATGGAGGATAGTATGGCATTAGTACCTTATGTTGTTGAACAAACAAGCCGCGGGGGTGAGCGCTCCTACGATATTTTTTCACGACTGTTAAAAGAGAGAATTATTTTTCTTGCAGACGAAGTAAATGACCAGACAGCAAGCCTTGTGGTTGCCCAGCTTTTGTTTTTGGAGTCGGAGGACCCGAACAAGGATATTCAGCTGTATATTAACAGCCCGGGCGGTTCGGTAACTGCCGGGATGGCGATTTATGATACAATGAATTATGTAAAATGTGATGTGTCTACGATATGTATTGGTTTGGCGGCAAGTATGGGGGCATTTCTGCTCTCAAGCGGTGCGAAAGGTAAACGTTTTGCCCTGCCGAACGCAGAAATTATGATTCACCAGCCATCCGGCGGTGCGAAAGGACAGGCGACAGAAATTCAAATTGTTGCTGAAAATATTTTGAAGACAAAGAAAAAATTGAATGAGATTCTGGCAAAAAATACCGGTCAGACGGTAAAAAAGATTGCAGAGGACACAGAGCGCGATAATTTCATGAGCGCAGAAGAGGCCAAAGAGTATGGTCTTGTAGATGACATTGTGCTCAACCGGAAAGAGACAGAAAAGGATGCGAAAAAGTAATTGGGGGTAACAAAAGAGGAAGTGGTGTCGGATGTACTGGCACCATTTCGCCTTTTATAAATTAAGGAGGAAAGTTATGGCAGGAAAAGGGAATGACAACACACCGGTTTTGCGATGCTCCTTTTGCGGAAAGACAGATAAGCAGGTGCATAAGCTTATCGCGGGCCCGAATGGGGTTTATATATGTGATGAATGTGTAGATCTCTGTGATGAAATACTGGCAGAGGAAGAATATGATTATGAGGAGTCTGCAGAGGAGGATGAAATCAATCTTCTTAAACCGAAAGAGATAAAAAGTTTTTTGGATGAATATGTGGTTGGTCAGGAAGAGGCAAAGCGCGCACTTTCTGTTGCCGTTTATAACCATTATAAGAGAATAAAATCCGGGAAAGATATGGATGTAGAGCTTCAAAAGAGCAATATCCTTATGGTTGGCCCTACGGGTTCCGGAAAGACATATCTGGCACAGACTCTGGCAAAAGTTTTGAATGTGCCGTTTGCGATTGCGGATGCAACAACGCTTACGGAGGCGGGATATGTCGGTGAGGATGTAGAGAATATTCTCCTGAAGATTATACAGGCAGCAGATTATGATATTAAGCGCGCAGAGCATGGAATCATTTATTTGGATGAGATAGACAAAATTACGAAAAAGGCAGAGAATGTGTCGATTACCCGTGATGTTTCCGGGGAGGGTGTGCAGCAGGCACTTTTGAAAATTCTGGAGGGGACAGAGGCGAGTGTGCCACCGCAGGGTGGCAGAAAGCATCCGCAGCAGGAGTTTTTCCACATTAATACAAATGATATTTTGTTTATATGCGGAGGAGCCTTTGACGGACTGGACAAAATAATCAATACACGGATTGATAAGAAATCCATTGGTTTTCAGGCAGAAATTTCGGATCCAACCGAGCAGAATGTCGGGGAGTTATTTAAGCAGGCGCTGCCACAGGATTTTGTTAAGTTTGGCCTTATTCCGGAGTTTATTGGCCGTGTTCCTGTAACTGTGGCACTGGACCTTTTAGATGAAGAAGCGCTGATGGAAATTCTTGTCAGGCCGAAAAATGCCATTACAAAACAGTACCAGCGGCTTTTGGAGATGGATGGCGTTAAGCTGAGTTTTGAAGAGGAGGCGATCCGGGAAGTGGCGCATTTGTCGAATGAGAGAAAAACAGGCGCCCGCGGTCTGCGTGCCATTTTAGAAAGCAGCATGATGGATTATATGTATGAACTTCCGTCAAGGGAAGATGTTGCAGAATGTATTATCACAAAAGAAGTTATTAGCGGGGACGGTGAACCAAAACTTTTGGCGAATGACCGGACTGCAATAGAAGGAAAATCAGAGGAAGAAAGCGCATAAGAGCGGAAAAAGAATGGAGATTTCTATGAGTGAACAGCCAATTAATACAATGCCGATACTTGCCCTGCAGGGAATGGCAGTACTGCCTGGCATGTTAGTTCATTTGGATATCAGCCGCGAAATAACAAAGCGGGCAATTGAAGAGGCAATGGCAAATGACGGGAGTATTTTTATAACCCTGCAGAGAGATGGAGAAAGTGAATTCCCATCCTTCAGTGATTTGCATGAAATTGGTGTGATTGCCAATATTCGACAGGAGGTCAGGTTAAAGGACAATATAGTCCGTGTCATGATATTGACAAGGGAGCGGGGGCAGATGGTGAGCATGACCCAGATTCGTCCATTTCCTATGGGAGATATTGTGCCATATGCCATGGAGGAAAATGATGAATTTATCGGGCCGCTTGAGAAGGAGGCTATGTGTCAGAACCTTAAGGACCTGTATCAGGTTTATTTGTCAGAAAATCCCCGGGCCGGCCGCAGTGCTCTGGAGAAAATAAATAAGCTGGATGATCTCGGCAGCCTGGCAGATTTAATTGCCATGCATGTAACGATGGGGTATGAAAAGCGTCAGGAAATATTGGAGTGTTTGGATGAAGAACGCCGCTACGAAATTGTATCGGCTGTTCTTATGGAGGACGTTGATTTGTTCCGCATCCGCGAGGCTTACAGACGGAAGGTAAAGGAAGAGGTCGATAAAAACCAAAAAGAATATTTCCTGAGAGAGCAGATGAAAGTTATCCGTCAGGAGCTTGGAGACGGCATATCCGGTGATGACTATGTGGAAAAATACCGGGATAAGCTTGCAAAATTAAAATGCAGTGACGAAGTCCGGGGAAGGATAGAAGAAGAAATAAATCGTCTGCACTCTATTCCGGGAAGCTCTTCCGAGAATGTTGTGGCAAGGGATTATATTGAGCTTTTACTTGCCCTGCCCTGGGAAGAAATGTCTGAGGACAAAAATGATATTGTTCATGCGCAGGAAATACTGGACGAGGATCATTATGGCCTGACAAAGGTAAAAGAGCGCATTTTGGAGTTTCTATCAGTGCGTGCACTGATTGCAGAGCGTGCACTGACAGAAAAGGGTGAGAGTCCGATTTTGTGTCTGGTAGGTCCTCCGGGAACTGGAAAGACGTCGATCGCAAGGTCTGTGGCAAGGGCCCTGGAAAAGAAATATATTCGTATCTGCCTTGGCGGCGTGAGGGATGAAGCAGAAATCAGGGGACACAGAAGGACTTATGTGGGTGCTCTTCCGGGGCGTTTTATAGACGGACTGAAAAGGGCGGGAGTGAAAAATCCACTTATTTTATTGGATGAGATAGACAAAATCAGCAGTGACTATAAAGGGGATACTTCCTCTGCTCTTTTGGAAGTATTGGATTCCGAGCAGAACCAGAACTTTGTTGACCACTACGTGGAACTGCCGGTGGATTTGTCAGAAGTGTTTTTTATCTGCACGGCAAACTCACTGGACACTATACCGCGGCCACTGCTTGACCGTATTGAAGTAATCCGTCTGTCAGGTTATACAGAAAATGAGAGATTTCATATTGGAAAGGATTATCTGATACCCAAACAGATGAAGAAGCATGGCCTCAAAAAATCGCAGCTTTCGATTAATGACACGGCTCTGCGCACAATTATCAGCCACTACACAAAGGAGGCCGGTGTGCGTGAGCTGGAACGTCAGATAGGAGCAGTCTGCCGCAAGGCGGCAAAGCGGATTCTTGAGGGGGAAGAGAAAACAATTCGTGTCAATGCCCGCAATATAACGGATTTTCTTGGTAAGAAGAAGTTTCGGATATTGGAGGCAAATAAAAAGGATGATGTGGGTATTGTCCGCGGACTTGCATGGACGGAAGTCGGCGGTGATACGCTTGAAATAGAAGTCAACACAATGCCCGGTGAGGGTGAGCTTTTATTGACAGGACAGTTGGGGGATGTCATGAAAGAATCTGCACAGATTGCCCTGAGTCTGGTGCGTGCTCTTCTGCCAAAGCAGAATGAATTTTTTAAAAAGCATGACTTTCATCTCCATGTGCCGGAGGGGGCTGTTCCCAAAGACGGACCTTCTGCGGGAGTTACGATGACGACGGCACTTTATTCTGCCGTGACCGGAGAAAAGGTAAAACACAATATTGCGATGACCGGGGAGATTACTCTGCGGGGACGTGTACTTCCAATCGGCGGATTGAAGGAAAAACTTTTAGCAGCCAGGCTGGCAGGGATAACAGAGGTTGTTGTACCAAAGAAAAATCAGCCGGACGTGGAAGAGCTTGAGGCAGAGATTACAGAGGGGATGGAAATTCACTTTGCTGAGAGTATTGCGGATGTCTTAAAGTCTGCGATTGTCAGGTAAACAACGCACAGTATATGCGCAGACAGGAGTAAAGCATGAAGATAAAATCTTTGGAACTGGAAACAGTCTGCGGCATTACAAGTGAACTGCCGCAGCACAATAAAATAGAAATGGCGTTTTGGGGGCGCTCTAATGTAGGCAAATCCTCCCTGCTGAATACTCTGTGGAATCGCAAGTCCATGGCGCGTATTTCCGCACAGCCGGGAAAGACTCAGACCATCAATTATTATAATATCAATGATATTTGTTATATGGTTGACCTGCCGGGTTATGGATACGCAAAGGTTTCACGCGGGTTGGCGGATAAGTGGATGGTAATGATTGAGAGGTATCTGGATTTCTCCCAGGCACTCCGGGTTGTTTTTCTGCTTGTAGATATCCGGCATGACCCGTCAAAGTTAGATGTGGAAGCCTACCATATGCTGTATGAAAAAGGATTTAACCCCCTTGTCATTGCGACAAAGGCTGATAAAATAAAATCAGGGGCGAGAAATAAGCATCTTCTGGCCATCCGGCAGACGCTTGGGCTTGCGGAAGAGACACCGCTGATTCCCTTTTCCTCTTTGAATAAAGAGGGACGGGATGAAGTATGGGAGTATGTTGATTATTTTGTGAGAGAAATCCAGCTGGAGGAAGAAAACGAATGACAAAAAAGCAGCGTGCAGCAGAGATTATTGCACTTTTGGAGCAGGAATATCCCCTTGCGGAGTGTTCCCTTGATTATGACGAGGCATGGAAGCTCTTAGTGAGTGTCCGGCTGGCGGCCCAGTGTACAGATGCAAGGGTGAATGTTGTAGTGCAGGATTTATATTCGGTATATCCGACGCCGCAGGCACTTGCGGCAGCAACGCCGGAGGAGATTGAAGAGATTGTGAAGCCATGTGGGCTGGGGAGAAGCAAGGCCAGGGATATCCACAAATGCATGACGGTTCTGGTGGAAAAGTATGATGGGAGAGTTCCGGATGACTTTGATGAGCTGTTAAAGCTTCCCGGAGTCGGGCGGAAGAGTGCGAATTTGATTATGGGAGATGTTTTTGGTAAGCCGGCTATTGTCACGGACACACACTGCATTCGTCTGACAAACCGCATGGGCCTTGTGGACGGAATCAAGGACCCCAAGAAGGTGGAGATGGCCCTTTGGAAAATAATACCCGGGGAACAGGGAAGCGATTTCTGTCATCGGCTTGTCTACCACGGGAGAGAAGTCTGTACAGCAAGGAAGCCAAAGTGTGAGGCATGCTGCCTGAACCATATATGTGTTAAGGCGTTGGACTAGTGCTTTAGGTGAATACAGGAGGTATGGGTATGAAAGGAAATGTCATTCATCGGATTAATGCAGTGTTTTGTGGGATTTTAGGGGTGTTTTCCCTGTTTCTGGCATATTGTGTGGGAAGTCTTGCTACAGGACCGGAGGATATGCCCCCGGACGAGGCCGCACTTGTTCCGTATGTAATAGCATTTTGCATTTTTTACGGACTAATTTGTCTGTTTTATGCCTATTGCCGTTTCTGTTATGGGCGGGAAAATAATACACTGCTTATTTTCTGCCGGAGATGGCCCATATACATACTGGCTCTTTTTACCCATGTCTTCAGTCTTATATGGGCAGTGCCACTGTTGATTGGCATGACGGACCTGCGTCTGGCGATTGCGCTGCCAATAGGATTTCTTGTCGTAGCTAATGTGATTACAGATGCTGCCCCATATCTGAAAGCGCTTGGCATCTGGGTGAAGGATGCCCTGTTTACAAAAAAGAAAAAATAAATCGGAAAAACAAGTCAAGGGTCAAATTGGTTTTGACCCTTGTATTACAATAAGCTGGCTCGCGAAGCGTGACAGCGTTTGTTATTTTAGCAGAATTTTTTCATATAACAGCCCGACGGCAAACCACAGAGGCGCATAATCGAAGCGTACCAATCCCTTGTAGTTTGCCTTTGCCCCGCTGTAATCCCAGGGACAGCAGTTTTTCTTTTTTAAGAGTGTTCCGGTTCCATATTCTGTGAGAAAGATACAGGCAGTGTATACAGAACCGCGCAGCATCAGGTTTTTTCCTTTCAGCAGATGACACAGGGGTGTCATCATAGAGGCAAGGCCATAGATGGGAAACATCCACAGGGAGGTGGCACAGTGCATCTGCTTATCCTTTTTTTCATAGAGTGAACCGCATCCGGTCCAAAAGCATTCCATTCCCCATCCCATCAGCCCGCATTTCATAAAATCGGAAACCTGTTTTTTCAGTCCTCGTTTCATCGGTGTGTTCTCCTGTCTGATACTATGTTTGGCATCAGTATGTCCCAAATCATTGCGTATCATTCATGAATCTGTTATAATAATTTTTGTTGCTTCGGTAATTATTGCATTTATACTATAGGAGGGACCAGTTTATGGCAACGATCAAACCATTTTCCTGTGTTCGCCCCAAAGCGGAGACGGCCAGCCGGGTAGCGGCTCTGCCTTATGATGTTTATAACCGCAAAGAGGCAAAGGAAGAAGTGATGAGGGAACCGCTTTCTTTTTTGAAAATAGACCGTCCGGAGACTGCCTTTGACGACTCTGTGGACATGTATGCACCGGAAGTTTATGAGAAGGCCAGGGAGCTGCTGCAAAAGGATATACAGGATGGTGTATACGAGAGGGACGAGGAGGCAGTTTATTATATTTACGAGCTTGTCATGGACGGACGTTCCCAGACGGGACTTGTTGCCTGTGCATCTATCGAGGATTATGAAAATCAGGTAATAAAGAAACATGAAAATACAAGAGAGGACAAAGAGGTGGACCGCATTACCCATGTGGATACATGTGGTGCGCAGACAGGTCCGATTTTTCTCGCTTACCGCTCAGAACAGGTGATAAATGACATTGTGGAGCGGGTAAAGAAAGAGAGTCCCCTGTATGACTTTACAGCGGTGGATGGAATTACCCACCGGGTATTCAGAGTCGGCAGGGCGGATGATGTGGAGGCAATCAGGAAAGCCTTTTCCCAAATAGACAGAATTTATATTGCGGACGGCCATCACCGTGCGGCCTCAGCAGTTAAGGTTGGGATAAAGCGCAGAAATGCCAATCCGGCACATACCGGGGCAGAGGAATACAACTTTTTTCTGTCAGTACTGTTTCCGCATGACCAGCTGATGATTATGGATTACAATCGCACCGTAAAGGATTTGAATGGACTTACGGCAGAGGAGTTTTTAAACCGTGTGCAGGAAAACTTTGATGTGCAGAAAAGTGATGTCCCTGTGCGGCCGGCTTCTAAAGGGCAGATGGGGATGTATATGGAAAAACAATGGTACAGCCTCACGGCAAAGAACAAACTGTTTGAGGGCAAGGATGCAGTTGGGAAACTGGATGTATCGATATTGCAGGAGTATCTGCTTGCCCCGGTGCTTGGAATCGGGGATCCCAGAACAGACAGCAGAATTGATTTTATCGGAGGAATCCGTGGATTGTCGGAGCTTGAAAAACGGGCCGATGAGGATATGAAGGTATCTTTTTCCATGTACCCGACATCAATAATTGAACTTTTTGATGTGGCAGACCAGAATCTTTTAATGCCGCCAAAATCAACATGGTTTGAGCCAAAGCTGCGCAGCGGCCTGTTTATCCATGAAATTGGGTAATGTTCCTATAAAGTAAAACGCAAAACGGAGGAAAGAATGAACAAATTTTTTAACTCGGACAATCCCTTTATGCGGGTAATGAGTAAGATTTTTGATATGGGGTGGCTTTCACTGATTTATGTGGTATTTTGTCTGCCGGTAGTGACAGTTGGAGCGGCTACTACTTCGCTGTATTATGTGAGTGCAAAGGTTCTGCGCCACAACAGGAGCTATGTGTGGCGGGAATTCTGGAGCTGCTTTAAACTGAATTTTGCCCAGTCTACGATAATCTGGCTGGTTATGGCGGTTATATATCTTTTGCTCTCATGGAATATCCAGCTGCTTGGAGTTACGGATGAGGCAACAGCATCCAATCCCTATGGCGGCTATCTTTCCGGCGCTTATCTGGCATTGGGAGTTATTATTTTCTGTATTGGATGCTACGTGTTTCCACTTATTTCCAGATTTAGCATGAAACTGACAAAAATACTCCGTTTCAGCCTGTTTTGCGCATTCCGCCATTTTCTTCATACGCTTGTGCTTATTGCTATCTTGGCGCTTGCGGCGGTAGGCATGTTTATCGGATTTTATACGCAGATTATCATCATTAATTTTCTGGTGCCGGGGCTGGCCGGATTTTTGTACACGTTTCCCATGGAGCATGTGATGAAAAAATATATGCCAAAGGAAGAAAAGCAGTTTGACAGTGAGGGAACCGAGATAACCAAATGGTACAACGAATAGAATGGAGGACAACTTTGAAAAAATTGCAAGATTACATGCAGTGGCCGGAGATTGAGGCGCTGGAATATGCGGAGTGCGGGCGGACAGAGACTGTTCTTGGACCTAAAATGGCAGGGCGTACACATGTGTTAATCACTGCTTTTTTCCCAGAAGCTAAGAAAGTGTCAGTAAAGCTGACAGGGCTGTCAGATGTATACCCGATGGAAAAGATGGATGAATGTGGTTATTTTGCGGTGCTTATTCCGGCAAAAAAGATTCCGGTTTATACTTTCCTCGTAGAAGGGAAAAAAACCAGAAAACCATTAGAGATTCCGGATGTCTATGCATTGGATTCTCTTTTTGACGGGCTGGATATGAGCCAGTTTAATCACGGAATACATGAGACAGTTTATGAGAAACTGGGTGCTCATCCAGTGACGATTCAGGGTGTCAAGGGGACGTGGTTTGCTGTCTGGGCGCCAAATGCCAGGGCGGTCAGTGTGGTCGGGGATTTCAATGGCTGGGATGCCTGCTGTAATCCGATGAGATTCCTGCCGGATGCCGGGATATATGAGCTCTTTGTGCCGGGAGTTTTGGCCGGGGATCTTTATAAATATGAAATATGGGGGCACGATGGGAGAAGAGTGTTAAAGGCAGACCCGTATGCTTATTATTCGGAGAAACGCCCGAATAACGCCAGCATTGTGTGGGATCTACAGTCCTACAAATGGCAGGATAAGAAATGGATGGATGCAAGAAAGACCTGGAAGTACGAGAAGGAACCGATGCTGATCTACGAGGTGGCATTAGGGACATTTCGGAAGCCGGATGACGGTGAAGACAGTTATTACAATTATCGTGAGATAGCTCCTTTGCTGGCGGATTACTGTCTGGAGATGGGATATACCCATATAGAGCTTATGCCGGTGATGGAGTATCCTTTCGACGCTTCCTGGGGTTATCAGGTGACGGGGTATTATGCGCCGACTTCCCGCTATGGGACGCCGGAGGATTTTATGTATTTCATTGACTATCTGCACCAAAAGGGCCTTAGTATCATTCTTGACTGGGTTCCGGCCCATTTTCCAAAAGATGAACACGGGCTGGCGCGCTTTGACGGCACTTGTCTGTATGAACATGCTGACCCGAGGCAGGGGGAACATCCGCACTGGGGAACGCTGATTTACAACTATGGACGGCCGCAGGTAGAGAATTTCCTGATTGCCAATGCCCTGTTCTGGCTGGAACGCTACCATATTGACGGAATTCGTATGGATGCCGTTGCTTCTATGCTTTATCTGGATTATGGCAAACAGGATGGCGAGTGGCTGGCTAATATGTACGGTGGAAATGAAAATCTTGAGGCAATTGCCTTTTTACAGGTTTTGAATAATAAAATACACGCCCGTAAGGATGGAGTGATTTCGATTGCGGAAGAATCTACGGCGTGGCCGAAAGTAACAGGGAGACCGCAGGAAGACGGGCTTGGATTTGACTTAAAATGGAACATGGGATGGATGAATGATTATCTTGAGTATATAAGGACGGATCCGCTGTTCCGCAAAGGAAGACATGGCATGCTGACCTTTAGCATGATGTACCAGTATTCCGAAGAATTTATATTGGTTCTCAGCCATGACGAAGTAGTCCATATGAAAGGTTCGCTGTATACGAAAATGCCGGGAAGCAGAAAGGATAAATTTTCAAGCCTGCGCCTGACTTATGGTTATATGGCAGCCCACCCCGGTAAAAAGCTTCTCTTTATGGGACAGGAATTTGGAATGGAGCGTGAGTGGAGTGAACAGAGGCAATTAGATTGGGAACTGCTGAATCCTGTGGATGATGAGCCGTCCGAAAACGAGCTGCTCCGTCAGTATGTCGGCCATTTGAACGCCTTTTACAAAAAGCACCCGGCGCTATATGAAGATGATACGAAGCCGTCAGGGTATGAATGGATTAGTGTCCTGGATGCTGACAGGAGCGTAATTGCTTTTCTGCGAAAGTGCAAGGAGGAAACTCTTCTTGTTTTATGTAATTTTACCCCGGTAGCTTATGAGGATTTCCGTGTCGGGGTGCCGTTTGCCGGAAAATACAAAGAGATATTTAACAGTGACAGCGAGGAGTTCGGCGGGAGTGGGTTTGTTAATCCGAGACAGAAGCAGTCTAAGAGAGTGAAGTGGGACGGACGGCCAAACTCTATTGAGTGTAAACTGGCGCCGCTGTCTGTGCAGATTTTTAATTGTACAAAAATACCGTCTGCGTCCGGAAGGAAACCAAAGACAGACCGTGCGAAAAAGACGGGGAGGTAGCGGGGAATGACGGAAATTATTCTTTATATAAAAAACCTGATTCCGCGCGGTTTGGAGTTTCTCCTGTCTCTTCTTGTGGCATTTCTTGTTCTTGGCATCGGTACGATGCTGATAAAAAAAATGTTGTCAGTTTTGAAAAAAGGGATGCAGAAAAGAGGAATGGAGCCGGGAGTTACCTCCTTTTTGATTTCGGCTATCCGTGTAGTGCTCTATATTCTGCTTATTATTATTGCAGCGCAGATTCTTGGGTTTGCCACAACTTCGATTGTTGCTCTGGTCGGATCTGCCGGTCTGGCAATAGGTCTTGCCCTGCAGGGAAGCCTTGCCAACTTTGCCGGCGGTGTGCTGATTTTATTAATGAAGCCCTTTGTGGTTGGTGATTATATTATTGTTGGTGATATAGAGGGAATTGTCAAAAAAATCGATATTGTCTATACAACACTTGCGACGACAGATAACCGTGCCGCTGTTTTACCAAATGGAAAGCTGGCAGATTCTAATATTATTAATGTTACAAGTGAGGACAAGCGCCGGATTGATATATCTGTCGGCATTGAGTATTCCGAAAATATTAAGCGCGTACGCACCGTGCTTCAGGAAATTACAGACAGACAGGAGGCACGTCTTTCCGATATGCCGGTAGATATTGTCGTGTCATCCCTGGATGACAGCGCCGTTACAATGTCAGTTCACATGTGGGTGAGGCCGGAGAACTATAATAAAACCCGCTGGGCGATGCTGGAGGAAATAAAAGAGGAATTTGATAAAAATAATATTGTCATTCCGTATAACCAATTGGATGTAAATGTAAATTCAGTTGCAAATTCCTAAACACTATGGTATGATAACACGAAAAGAACAAGATATTATGGAGGGAAAAAATGAAAAAATTAATAGCAAAGGGTATGGTTATTGTTTTATCAGCATTTACACTTTGTGCCTGCGGTGGAAATGAGGAGGCAGGAAGTACGCCAGAGCCGAAAAAGGAGAATATTGTAAAAGTTATTGATGTGGAATTGACGGAGGAGCAATATGCTTTTGGAGTGGACAAGGACCAGCCGGAGTTGCTCACTTCTGTAAACAGTTATATTAAAGAAATAAAAGCAAATGGAAAGTTTGATGAAATCTGCAGTAAGTATTTTGGGAGCGGACAGCCTACACCGGTTATGTCAGCCAAGCTGGATACCAGCAAGGATCAGTTGAAAATTGCAACAAATGCAGCATTTGAGCCGTTTGAATATACAGAGGGCGACACTTATTATGGCATTGATATGGAGATTGCAGCCGGACTTGCGGAAAAACTTGGTAAAGAGCTTGTAATTCAGAACATGGATTTTGATGCTGTCTGCCTTTCCGTTGGACAGCACAAGAGTGATATTGCCATGGCAGGTCTCACAATTAAACCGGACCGGGAAAAGTATGTAGACTTTTCAGATTCTTACTATGATGCGACACAGAAGCTGATTGTGCGGACGGATAACAAAGAGTTCGATTCCTGTAAAGACAAGGCAGCAGTAGATAAGCTCCTTGCAGAGAAAGATAAAAGTGTGAAAATCGGCGTACAGAGCGGTACGACAGGACAGTTTTACTGTGAAGGAGATAAGAGCTGGGGATTTGACGGATTTAAGATGACAACGGTTCCGTATAAAAACGGTTCTCTTGCTGTTCAGGACTTGATAAACGGCAATATTGCCCTGGTAGTAATTGATGCTGCTCCGGCAAAATGTATTACTGATGCATTTAATAAAATGTATTAAAATAACTACGTACAGGTTCGGGAATACCCGGACCTGTATTTTGTGAGGGAAAAATGGGTAATTTTGAAGCAAAATGGAATCAATTTATTAATGTATTTCTGGAGCAGAACGGCTATCAGAAAGTAATGGAGGGCCTGCAGAATACGCTGCTCATTGCCGTATTGGGATTATTGATTGGTATTCTAATCGGTATATTGATAGGAACGGTGAGGGTAGTTCCAAAGTATAACTGGCTGCCAAGGATTTTAAATGGCATTTGTTCGTTTTATGTTGGTCTTTTCCGAGGAACTCCCATTGTAGTTCAGCTTCTGGTATTTTATTATGTGCTTCTGCCGCTTATGGGTGTGCATATGACAGGGGTACAGGTATCTATTCTTGTCTTTGGTTTCAACAGTGGTGCTTACATATCAGAGATGGTGAGAGGCGGTATTATGTCTGTAGATTCCGGTCAGATGGAGGCGGGACGTGCCATGGGATTAAGCTTTGCCACAACCATGCAGAAAATAGTGATTCCCCAGGCGATAAAAAATATCCTGCCGACACTTGGAAATGAATTTATTGCCCTGATAAAAGAGACTTCCGTCGTGAGCTTTGTAGGGGCGGCTGACTTATATGTGGCATTTAGTTATATCGGCAGCAACAGCTATGAGTTTATGGTTCCCTACCTTGTGATGGCACTGATTTATATTGTGCTTGTCATGATTATTTCTTTGGGAATTAAATGTATGGAGAGGAGCCTGAGAAAAAGTGATAGACGTAATTGATTTGCAGAAAAGCTTTGGAAAGAACAAAGTTTTAGACGGTATCAACGTCACCGTGGAAAAAGGGGACATTGTTGTAGTAATCGGACCCTCAGGTTCAGGAAAAAGTACATTTCTCCGTTGTCTGAATTGCATGGAAGACCCGACAGGCGGGCAGATAATTTTTAACGGTGTCAATATTGCGGATCAAAAGGTGAATATTAACATTCACAGACGGCATATGGGCATGGTTTTTCAGCATTTTAACTTATATAATAACAAAACAGTAATAGAAAATATTATGTTGGCTCCGGTTCATGTCGGGTGTCAGGAACTGCGGAAAAAGAAATGGGAAAATGCTTTTCTGCCGATTACAAACTGTTTTCGGAGCAAAGAAAATAAGAAAGAAAAACATATAATAGATAAGACAAAGAAACAAATCCGTGAAGAAGTCAGAAAGCAGGCAAGTTCTTTGTTAGAGCGCATTGGTCTTTTGGACAAAGCAGATGTGTACCCATCTACGCTGTCCGGCGGTCAGAAGCAGAGAGTGGCAATTGTACGCTCTATGGCGATGAATCCGGATGTTATTTTGTTTGATGAGCCGACAAGCGCACTTGATCCGGAAATGGTTGGTGAGGTGCTTGAGCTGATTAAGGCGCTTGCCAAAGAGGGAATGACAATGGTAATTGTCACACATGAAATGGGCTTTGCCAGAGAGGTGGCGAACCGGGTTCTTTTCATTGATGAAGGAAAGATTCTCGAGGAAAAGCCGCCGGAGGAATTTTTTGGAAACCCGGAGCATCCAAGGTTGAAGGACTTTTTGTCAAAAGTACTGGTTTAATTTAAGGGGAGAGTAAAAAGAGGCTATGAGTATAATTAACGTAGATGTTAATGAGTGTGTTGGGTGTAATGCCTGTGTGCGTGCATGCCCGGTTGGAGATGCCAATATAGCCCGCATAGATGAAGATGGCCGGCTTAAGATTTTAATTGATGATGAAAAATGTATCAAATGCGGCGCTTGTATCAGAGCGTGTTCTCATAATGCACGCTCTTACCTGGACGACACGCAGCTTTTTTTGGAGGATTTACATAAGGGGGAGGAAATCGCCCTGATTGCGGCGCCTTCTATCAAGATAGCGTTTGATGGGAATTGGCGGCATGTCCTTCAGTGGTTATTGGATCATGGAGTCAGGACAGTTTATGATGTCAGTTTTGGTGCGGATATCTGTACATGGGCGCATCTTCGCTATCTCGAAAAAAATCCGGGAAAAAAACTGATATCGCAGCCTTGTGCGGCAGTCGTGAACTATGTACAGCGGCATAAACCGGAGTTGTTTTCCAACCTTTCCCCCATACACAGCCCGATGCTCTGTCTTGCCGTCTATATGAAGAAGGTGCTGCATTACAGAGGCAAGATTGCGGCCATTTCGCCCTGTATTGCAAAAATTGAGGAGTTTCGGGAGACCGGGCTTGTGGATTACAATGTGACTATGGAGCACTTGAGGCATTATTTTGAAGAAAATCATGTGAGACTTCCGGAGGTAAAGGTATACAGCGGATTTGAATTTGATGGGGAACAGGGATTAGAGGGGGCCATTTATCCAAAACCGGGCGGTCTGATGGCCAACCTTTTGACGCATGCACCGGATTTGAATGTGATAACATCGGAGGGGACAGAATCCCTGTATCACGATATGGAAACTTATAGCGGATTAAGGGAGTCTGACAAACCGGATCTGTTTGACGTGTTAAATTGTGGGGACGGCTGTAATGGCGGTCCGGCAACGGGCGTGCATTATCAGCGCTTTGCGATGCACAATATTATGCATGACGTAGAGCAGCATGCCAAAAAAGTCCGCAGTGCAAACAAGACAAAAAAAGGTCTGGATGCGCAGTTTGCAGAGTTTGACAGAACACTGAACCTCAATGACTACATACGGACATACAGGCATTATGACATAAAAAAGATTGATGTTTCGGAGAGAGATATAGAAAATGCATATGTGCTTCTTGGGAAGCATACGGAGGTGGAGAAGAGATTTGACTGCCATTCCTGCGGTTACCAGTCATGCCGCGAGATGGCGATGGCGGTTGCACGGGGCTTGAATACGCCGGAAAACTGCCATGAATTTATGATGAAATCCATCAAGGAAGAGCGTCAGAGGGTAAGTGAGGTAAATGAAAAAGTCCTGGCAATGAATAATGAGTTGATTCAGGTATTTAGAAACCTCCATGAGAATATTGAGACTGTAAAGCAGGAAGCCGAACAAATACAGACGGAGAGTGGAAACAGCTCAAAAGAAATGACAAACGTGTCGAACCGCATGGAAGAGCTGAATCAGATGAACCAGCAGATTAACGAGGCGATGCAGGCAATTAATACAAGTGTCGCAAAATATAAGGAAATGACGCAGAACGTTGAAAAAATTGCAGGAAAAATTAATCTGCTCTCCCTGAATGCAGCAATAGAAGCGGCAAGAGCCGGAGAGGCAGGACGTGGTTTTGCTGTTGTGGCATCCAATATACGGCAGCTTTCCGATAATTCCAGAGAATCCGTCGGACATGCAAAGGAAAGTGATGAAGAGGTAAAAAATGCAATTGAAAACGTGAATGGCATCATACACAATTTCGAAACTACGGTTGAGAATTTGATTACGGCTGCGCTTGGTGCCATTGAGAGCGTGAAGTCCACTTCGGATAACAGCTCCAATATCAAACAGTCAATGGACGAGCTGGCACAGCTTGCCAAAGATGTGGAAGAGATGATTTTGAAAACCAATGAGGTTTTGAAATAAGGCGGTTTTTAGTTGTATGGAAGAGCATAATAAGAGGAACAAGCAAAAAAAATAATGCCTCTCCTGTCTGATCCACAGGAGAGGCGGTGTCCGTAAGGACATTCTATCTTATCTGGGAGCATCCACTTTGGAGTGGGTGCTTTCTCTGACACAAGGAGATAAAAGAAAATTTAGCAAAATCTATTATGAGAAGACGTGGACTAAAATAAGTCCACAGAAATTAGGAGGTTTTTACAGTGAAAAATTCTTATCCAATCATTTTAACACCAGATAAGGTTGGCTATATTGTGTATGTTCCCGATTTCAATATAAATACTGAGGGAGAAACACTAACAGAAGCCATCGAAATGGCAAGGGATGCAATAGGGGTTGTCGGCATTGATATGGAAGATGATGGAGAAGCCTTACCAAATCCAACAGCAATTTCGGAGGTGAAGGGCAATTCGGTGACGGATATTGTAACACTTGTTGATGTGGATTTTGGAGAATACCGCAAAAAGAATGATATGAAAACTGTCAAGAAAAACTGCACAATACCATCATGGCTGAATTTTGAAGCTGAAAAGGCGGGAATAAATTTCTCTGCAATATTGACGGCAGCACTTAAAAGCGAGTTGAAAGTTTAAAAAGCAATTGAATATTTCATATCAATAGGATAGATAAGAAGTGATTATATGGCCGTTTCATCAATATCTGTGGCAGTTGCATAAATACAATTCTTGTGTTATACTATTAATATTATTTGTGGCGGATATTTGTAGACGTTCTGGCAGAATAGCCGGATCAGGCAGGAAAGGCAGGTGTCATTTGTGAGTGTAATGACAGCAATTGGCGTACTTGGCGGGCTGACGATTATAGCTGTTATCGTTGTAGTGGCAGCGGTAACTGTGACAGTCGCAGGTGCTTTTAATTCCATAAAGGATGAGGACGCAGTTGAATAAAGACAAAATAGCGACCAGCTCATAAAGTGAGCTGGTCGTTGTTATACGGCTTCTCGTTTTAAAAATCTTCTGGCACATAGAATGAGACCGGATTCAGTCCGTTCCGTTTCTCCTTTTTCGCCCGGATTTCCTCACTGGCAATGCAGGCTGCCGTATCAATAAAAGTAAGAATCCAGTCATGCTCTCCACATTTTTGATTTCAAATCCTGCCGCAAGGAGAGCCTCTTTTACTTCATTTTCTTTCGTATCAATAATTCCGGATGTGATATAGAGACCGCCCTTTCTCATGTGAGGGCGGCAATCGATAAAATGCCGCTTCTGCAGCTAACAGCAGATTTCCTCTATTGTATGAAGCAGAACGGTACCGTAACCAGGTATTAGTATTTTAATCTTTATAGTTCCCATCTATTTCATCCCAATATCCTTCTGGGTCACCTGACGGGGTTTCTATTCCAAAAAGAACCTGTATAAAGTCTTGCTTTTCATTCACAACACGGATAATTCTGACAAATTCTCCCTCAATTCTATAAATTATATAATTCCTGGCTACAATAAGCACTCTGTAATCACAGATAATGCCATATTTCTTACATAAATCAATCCCGGCATTCTCCGCAATTTCTAAAGTATGAATTCCCTTCCCAATCCGTTTCATAATCTTAACTGCCACAGATTCCCCAAATTCTTCTGTTGCTATCCGTTTGATATTTTCCAAATCCTTCGCTGCTTCCGGGGAATATTTTAAAAGCTTCATATACCAAGCCTCGCTTCCACCTCATCAGCAGACAGCCAACCTTCCTGTCTGGCAGAAATTTCTCCTTTTGCAATTTCAGAAAAAAGCGTTTTAATCGCATGTAATTCTTCTAGTTCTTTTCTGCTGATTATGGCAAAATCGCTGCCCTTTCCACTTGTCAGATAAACTGGATTTCCTATGGAAACTTCTTGCAGCACACTGTCATAATGCTCTAATACAGATATAGGTTTTACATTCACTATTTCCACCCCCCTTACTGGATTCATTAACATGATTATAACAAAGTAATGCACAATCTACAACCGTATTGTTATATTACAGCGCAGTGGCAATAATGCAGCGCCATTCTTTCATACTCTCCACTTTTTTGATTTCAAATCCTGCCGCAAGGAGAGCCTCTTTTACTTCATTTTCTTTCGTATCAATAATTCCGGATGTGATATAGAGACCACCCTTTCTCATGTGGGGGCGGATAATTGCCGTGAGCGGAACGATAACGTCAGCAAGGATATTCGCGATTACAATATCGTGGCGCGAGCCTGCGCGGGCCTTCAGGTAGGTGTTGTGAATCAAATCGCCTTCCAGCAGAGTATACTGTGTTCCCGGAATCCGGTTGACTTCCATATTTTCCCGTGCTGTTTTGACTGCCGTCTCATCAATATCTATGGCAGTGGCATGTTTTGCGCCAAGTTTCAGGGCGGCAATCGATAAAATGCCGCTTCCGCAGCCAACGTCTAAGATAGAATCACCGTCGGAGACATACTTGTCCAACGCCTGGATACAGAGCCTGGTTGTTTCGTGGGAACCGGTGCCAAAAGCAATACCAGGGTCAATCTCAATCAGGATGTCCGTGTCTTTTTCTTTTTTATATTCTTCCCAGGTCGGTTTAATTACAATATCTTCTGAGGCGCGAAACGGCTTGAAGAATGTTTTCCAATTATTTATCCAGTCCTTATCCTCTGTTTCTGAGAGCGTGATGGTACCTTTGCCAATTTCACAAAATGGTTTGATATCCTGTAAGATATCCTGAACGTCGTACATGACCTTTTCCGGATTGCAGTTTTCCGGCTCCATGTAAAAGTGTACTCTGGCGCTGCCGTCATTCTCTTCCGGGTCCGGCAGGATATCGACAAACATTTTCTTTTTATCCTCTTCGCTCAGGGGTACATGGTCCTCGATCTCAATGCCCTCAATGCCTATGTCATACAGACGGCAGCTCAGTATGTCTACAGCGTCCGTGTGGGTTTCCAGTGTAAATCGAATCCATTTCATAATGTCCCTCCATTGGCGTTTCCTTTTTGCTTGTATTGTAAAGGGAAAAAGGGGGAAAGTCAACACCTCCCCCTTTTCTTCCCCAAATTTGAGAGAATGTGTGAAATAGTATTGCCTGCCGCCCGAAAAAAGTAAAAAAGCAAAATTAACACGATTTGGAACAGAATTGACATAGAGAACCGGAAAAAAATATGTTACAATATATTATATATCTTTGTGTTGAAGGCATGGGATAAGAGGACAGAGTTCAATAAAAATACAGCAGAGATGGAGGTTGAAATACTGTGAAAAATTGCATTGATATGCCAATTTTTCACAGGCTTATTTGTGCCGAGAACGTCACAAATAAGCTTTTATCCGACAAGAGAAACTGCATTCGCAGATTTCTCTTGCGGTTCCTCGAACAAAATACGTTCTCGGAATGGAGGATTATCATGAAAAAGAGAAAGGGCAATTTACGGAAGAGAATGTTGGCGGTGCTGCTTGTGGCGGTGCTGGCCGCAGGCATGGTGGCGAATGCAGCACCGATAACCGTACTGGCAGCGCCTGCGCCGCAGGCGGACGACATTGCCACCGGTACGGACTGGACGCTTGACGCAGACGGCAAGCTGACCATTAGCTCGCACGATGGAATGATTAGTTGGATGCGTAGCAGAAATAATGAATATAATACAACTGCATATAAGCTTCTGGTAAGAAGCGTAGAGCTACAAAGCGGTGTGAGAGCCATCGGGGATAGTGCGTTTATGGGTTGTACCGGTCTGACAGATATCATGATACCGAATAGTGTGATTAACATAGCGGCTTATGCGTTTGCGGACTGTAGCAGACTGACAAATATAACAATACCGGATAGTGTGAGTAGTATATTTTCTCATGCGTTTGATGGATGTACCAGCCTTGAAACAGTGATAATGCAAAGAGAGACGCCTCCAAGCCTTAGCGAAAGGGTTTTCGAAAATTGCAGATTTGTCAAAAATAACGCACGGGGCATCCGTGTCCCGGAGGGCAAGGAGCAGGAATACAAAGCTGCATGGACGGCTTGGGCGGATTATATCACGGACAAACATAAACATGGCGACGTGACCCTTGATGCATGGACGGAGGCGGACAATCTGCCTTCGAGTGGAGCATACTACCTTACGAGAGATGTTGAGGTGTCCAGCCAGACGACAATTTCCGGCACACTCACTTTGTGCCTCAATGGGTGTAAAATAGACGCAAAACAGAGTGGGCGTATTTTCTTTATTGAGAGCGGTGGTTCCCTTACCCTCTATGACTGTGGCAGCGGGAAGAAAGGGACGCTGACCGGCGGCAGCTCCAGCGGCATGACCGGCGGTGGCGCAATTTATGTCGAGAGCGGCAGGTTTATCATGAATGGCGGTACGATTTCCGGCAACACAGCAAAGAGCGGCGGCGGTGTAGAGGTGAATACAAGCGGCAGTTTCACCATGAATGGCGGGGAAATTTCCGGCAATACAGCGAATAGCAGCGGTGGCGGCATAAATGTGTCCACTAGCAGTTTCACCATGAATGGCGGTATAATTTCCGGCAATACAGCAAATAACGGTGGCGGCATAAATGTGTCCACTAGCAGTTTCACCATGAACGGAGGCAAAATTTCCGGCAACACGGCAGTCAATGGAGGAGGCGTACGCATATACAACAATGCAGAATTTATCATGAACGGAGGCGCAGTTTCTGGGAACACAGCAGACAGAGGCGGCATATATGCGTCGCTTAGTTCCGCACAACAAGGTTCGGTAACGCTGAATGGAACTGTAGACATCACGGAAAATGCCAAAGCCGACGGCACGGCAAGCAATATATATCTTGCTAAAAATATTCGTGACAGCAATATACCCAAACTCACCATAGGAAGCAGTTTTTCGACCAATACACCAATTGGTGTTTCCATCGCCACACTTCCGACAAGTTGTGCCAATCCCGTAACCGTCGCAACAGGCGCAGTAACGGATGAGGTGTACGAAATGTTCACATCAGAAATGAGTGCCGACAGCGGTTGTTCCTTAGGATATACGGACACTGCTATCCAATTTGAAGTACCTCATGAATATGACAATGACAGCGATATGACCTGTAATGTCTGCGGTTATGACAGAACGTCGCAGGACACACAGGCGCCTACGGGTGAGATTAAAATAGAGGATAATTTGTGGACGAATTTCTTAAATTCAGTCTCGTTTGAACTGTTTTTTAAAGAGATAAAGCAGGCAACGATTACGGCACAGGATGCAGATTCCGGCGTGGATAAGATATATTGGTATCTTTCAGAAAGTGGTATGACGGAAGCACAGGTAAAGGCGCTGGAAGCGGATGCATGGTCAGAGGGGAATTCTCTTTCCATAGCTCCGGACAAAAAATGTATTATTTACGCAAAGATAACCGACAAGGCGGGAAATGTAACATACCTTTCCTCGGACGGACTGGTATTTGACGGAACGGCCCCGGTTATTACGGGCGTGACAGACGGAGGAACATACCATACACCGCAGGCCGTTACTGTGACAGATGCCCTGTCCGGTGTGAAAAATGTAACGGTAAACGGCACGGAAGTTACCCTCACAGATGGTAAATTTACTCTAGGGACAGCGCAAAATGCGCAGACCATCGTTGCCACGGATAAGGCAGGAAATACCACTGCGGTTACGGTAACCGTAAGGACACAGTCCCAAACCCACACCCACAGTTATGGGGGCTGGCAGAGTGATAGTACACAGCATTGGAAAGCCTGCTCCTGCGGCGATGTGACAGACAGGGCAAACCATAATTTTGGGGACTGGATAACAGACCGGGAAGCAACGGCAGCCGAAGCGGGAACAAAGCACAGAGAGTGTCAGACATGCCATTACAGCCAGACAGAGACGATTCCGGCAACCGGAACCGGGCCGGGAAGCGGAACCGTTACCCCGGAAGTGAAACCGGGAGATAATGCTCCGGCAACCGGCATTTCCACCCCGACCGAGGAATTGAAGGATATGTTCCTGACAGAAGATGAAAAACAGCAGGTGCAAAATGGAACCAATATCAGAATCGTCCTTGAAGTGCAGGAGGCGGGAAATGCCGTGAGCAGTTCGGATAAGGAAAGTATAAAGCAGGCATTAAACGACTTTACCGTGGGACAGTATCTGAATATCGACCTGTATAAGCTGGTAGGGTCAGTCCGCACGGATATAACGGAGACGGCGAAAAAGATAAGAATCGTCATTACCGTGCCGGACAGCCTGAAAAACACGGGCAGCAGCGAGACGAGGACATTTGCGGTCATCCGGGTGCATGACGGCAGGGCGGAGCTATTGACGGACATGGATGACAGCGCCGATACGATTACAATAGAGACAGACCGTTTCTCCACTTATGGAATCGTATATAAAGACAGCGGGGCAGTGCCGACAGAAACGTCTTCACCACAGCCATCGGAAACGCCATCATCGCAGCCGACAGTAACGCCGCCGGTGCAGCCGACAGTAACGCCGCCGGCACAGCCAACAGTAACGCCACCGGCACAGCCGGCCAACACGGCGAAACCGGATGAAACAGAACAGACCGGCAACCAGCTTGAAAAGAGAAAAGACTTATCACTCTTACTGGCATCCGGAAAGCAGAGCGGAAAGAACGGCATTAAACTGAGCTGGACGAAATGCAAAAACATATCCGGATATGAGGTATACTGGTCATACTGTGACGGCCGGAACAATTATAAGAAAGCCAAAACCATAAAGGCCGCCGGAAAGCGGACGTGGCTCCACAGGAACTTAAAGACGAACCGCACCTACAAATACTTTATTACCGCCTACAAAATGGAGGACGGGAAAAAGCATTATATTACGAAATCCCCCACGATTCATGTGGCAATGAAGTATGACAAGCGGACAAACATCCAAAAAATCAAGGTAAATAAGGCAAAAATTACATTGAAAAAGGGAAAAACATTCCGGATTCAGACAAAACTTCAGTTGGAGAACAGGAAAAAGAAAGCCCTGTCCCATGTTGCCAAACTGCGTTACTACACGAGCAACCGCAAAACTGCCGTTGTGTCAGCGAAGGGAAAGATTACGGCAAAGCATAAAGGAACATGCCTGGTTTATGTTATTGCCAATAACGGGGTGTCAAAGAAAATCAAAGTCACGGTAAAATAATCCGGACGGGGATTATAAAAATTTTGTTGCAAAAGCGAATGCAAAACCGTACAATATAGGTAGAAAGGTATGCGTAGCGCAGACAGGAAAATGCTACAGGTAAGAGGTATGGGTAACAGCATACCTCTTGCTTTTTGCATAATAATTTTTACAGAAAGGACGGTAGCAGCGTGCGCGAGAAATGGATACTGGAGACAAAGAGAGCTGATTTTGAGGGGCTTTCCAGGCAGCTTGGCGTTATGCCGCTTGTTGTTAAGTGTATGGTAAACCGGGGGATTTCCACACAGGAGGAAATGCGGGAGTATCTCTTTGGCACCAAAGAAGATTTACATAAGCCGTTCCTTATGAGAGATATGCAGAAGGCGTTAGACATAATCCGGGAGGCAAAAGAGCAGGGAGAGACAGTGGCCGTGTCCTCCGATTTTGATTGTGACGGTATTTTTTCGGCATATATTTTATGGCGGGCATTCCGGCGTATCGGGATGGATGTCAGGATTTATACTCCTGACCGCGTGCAGGAGGGATATGGCCTCAACCGACGTATTATTGATGAGGCACTGGCGGATGGACGGAAACTTCTGATAACCTGTGATAACGGAATTGCTGCCAATGAGGAAATACGGTATGCAAAAGACAGAGACATGACCGTGATTGTGACGGACCACCACGAGGTGCAGGAGGCGCTGCCAAAGGCAGATGCCGTTCTAGACCCGAAGAGGGAGGATGACACGTATCCCTTTCAGGGACTTTGCGGTGCGGGTGTGGCGTTCAAGCTGATCGATGCCCTGTATGGTGCCTTTGGAATATCGGAAGAGGAGAAGTGGCAGCTGATTCCCTATGCGGCAGTTGCCACGGTAGCAGATGTAATGGAGCTGCGGGGAGAGAACCGGATTATTGTGAGAGAGGGGCTGCGCATGCTGCCCGAAGTCGATAATCCGGGGCTTCAGGCTCTGTTTGAGGTACAGGGGTTGAGCGGAAAGACAATAACGGCGGGGCATATTGGGTTTATTATCGGCCCCTGCTTTAATGCAGCGGGGCGGATTGCCACGGTAGAGGATTCTTTTTCACTGTTGATGGAACAGGACGCCACGGAGGCCGAAAAGAAGGCGCAGCATTTGAAAGAGATTAATGAGTCCCGCCGCGCCATGACAGATGAGGGAGCGGCCCGAGCGCTTGCCATACTGGAAGAAAAGAGAGGTGTGGGAGAGCTGCCGCCCGTGCTGATTGTACTTTTGCCGGATGTACATGAGAGCCTTGTGGGAATTATAGCGGGGCGGGTGAAAGAGCAGTATAACCACCCGGTCATTGTCTTTACAGAGACGGAGGATGGCTGTGTAAAAGGCTCCGGGCGCTCGATTGAGGCCTATGATATGTTTCGCAGCCTCATGGCGTGTA
The DNA here is from genome assembly GCA_002490465.1 of Lachnoclostridium sp. UBA7215. Taxonomy (GTDB): domain Bacteria; phylum Bacillota; class Clostridia; order Lachnospirales; family Lachnospiraceae; genus Eubacterium_F. Next base: position 32,550 of record DKUB01000033.1, on the reverse strand, counting down.
AGGATTTGATGCTTCGGTTTGGCGGACACAAAATGGCGGCGGGGATGACGTTGCGAAAGGAAAATCTGCCGGAGCTTGAGAGGCGGCTCTGTGGGGCGGCAGAACTGACAGAGGAGGATTTCCGCCCGGTAGTAAGAATTGATGCGGCTATGCCTGTCGGGTATGTGACCGAGACGCTCATCCGGGAGCTGTCCAAGATGGAACCCTTTGGCGTGGGGAATTCCAAACCGGTTTTTGCGGAGCAGCATTTCCGTATCTTACGCGGACAGAGGCTTGGCAGAGAAAAGAATGTCTTGAAACTGCGGGTAGAGAATCAGGGTGGAAGCCAGTGTGATGCCATTATGTTTCGCGGAGCGGATGAGTTTGATGCGTTTGTCAGAGAAGAGTGGGGAGAGGGAGAGCTTCTCCGGATGTATGAGGGAAAGGAGAACAGGCTTGATGCAGCGCTTACCTATTATCCGGAGATAAATGAGTACCGAGGCAGATGTACGGTACAGATTCAGATTATCGGATACTGCCGCGTGAAATAGCATGGCCTGATTGCGGGAAAGGAGAAGAAATGATACGGATTAGCTGTTGCATGATAGTAAAAAATGAGGAGAAAATTCTGGCGAGGTGTCTTGACAGCATTGCCGATTTGATGGACGAGATAATTATAGTAGATACTGGTTCAGAGGACAAAACAAAGGAGATTGCTTCACGTTATACAGATAAAATATATGATTTCGAGTGGATTGATGATTTTTCTGCGGCAAGGAACTTTGCCTTTTCAAAAGCGGAAGGGGATTATATTTATTCTGCCGATGCGGATGAGGTAGTGGATGAGGAGAACAGGGAGCGTTTTCGTGAGCTGAAACAAATTCTTCTGCCGGAGATTGACATTGTTCAGATGAAATACGGCAACCAGCTCTCTTACGGCACGGCATATAATTTTGATGAGGAGTACCGTCCCAAACTCTTTAAGCGCCTGCGCGAGTTTATCTGGACGGAGCCGATTCACGAGATGGTACGGCTCGACCCGATTGTGTACGACTCGGAAATCGTCATTTGCCATATGCCGGAGAACAGTCACAGCAAGCGTGATTTTGCTACGTTCCAAAAGCATATTGCCGGGGGGCTTCGCCTTTCCAAACGCCTGCATCATATGTATGCCATGGAACTCTATATATCCGGTGATGACAGTGATTTTCTGGAGGCAGAGCCTTTCTTTACGGAGTCAGCCCTGGATACGTCGCGCAGCATTGATGAGGTAAAGGAGGCGGCGTGTGTTGTATGCCGTGCGGCAAGGCTTCGGGATGATTCCCACACAATGTTGAAAATGTCGCTCAAGGATTTGCTCAGTGAAGGGTCATCAGAGATGTGTTATGAGCTGGGAGAATACTTTTATGCAAAGGGAGACTTTGCAGAGGCCGCCATGTGGTATTACAATGCGGCAAATGAGACGCAGAGCATATTAAACATCCACACTTCTACAGACTGGCCGCAAAAGAGGCTTGAGGAGCTGGAACAGCAGGGGTAGGGCAATCGCTTAATCATTTGCGGGAAACAGAATTAATTGTTGATGATTTGGTCATTTTCGTGTATAATAATATTCGTGCGTGTTTGCACAGCAGGGAAGTACAATATAAGATAGCATTTCAGAATGGATAGGAGGAATGGCTATGGTAACAGCGATTGTAGGAGCCAACTGGGGTGATGAGGGAAAAGGAAAACTCACGGATATGCTCGGGGAAGAGTCGGATATTATCGTACGTTTTCAGGGAGGAAGCAATGCAGGGCATACAATTGTCAATGACTATGGGAAATTTGCCCTTCATATTTTGCCGTCCGGCGTCTTTTATGGCCATACAACAAACATCATCGGCAATGGCGTAGCACTGAATATTCCGGATATTGTTGAGGAACTTCAGGGGCTTGTAGACCGCGGTGTTCCAAAGCCGAGACTTCTTGTCAGTGACCGTGCCCAGATTGTAATGCCGTATCATAAACTGTTTGACCAGTATGAGGAAGAGCGTCTGGCAGGGAAATCTTTTGGCTCTACAAAGTCAGGTATAGCGCCATTCTATTCAGATAAATATGCAAAAGTGGGAATACAGGTTTCGGAGCTTTTTGATGAAGATGCTCTGCGAGAAAAAGTAGAGGGTATCTGTGCGCAGAAAAATGTCCTTTTAAAGCATTTGTATCATAAACCGGAATTGGATGTGTCAGAGCTTATGGAGACACTGGCGGATTACCGAGAGAAGATTCGCCCTTACGTATGTGACGTGTCAGCGTACTTGTTTCAGGCGGTAAAAGAGGGAAAAAACATACTTTTGGAGGGACAGCTTGGTTCATTAAAAGATCCGGATCACGGCATTTACCCAATGGTAACATCATCATCAACGCTGGCCGGTTACGGTGCCGTCGGTGCCGGTATACCGCCGTATGAGATTAAGCGTATCGTGACAGTTGTAAAAGCATATTCCAGTGCCGTCGGTGCCGGGGAGTTTGTCAGTGAAATTTTTGGCGAAGAGGCCGATGAGCTGCGCAGGCGTGGCGGTGACGGCGGTGAATTTGGAGCGACAACAGGGCGTCCGCGCCGTATGGGCTGGTTTGATGCTGTGGCAAGCCGCTATGGATGCCGGATTCAGGGTGCGACAGAGGCTGCCCTGACGGTACTTGACGTTCTGGGATATCTGGATGAACTGCCGGTGTGCGTCGGTTATGAGATTGATGGTAAGGTGACAAGGGATTTCCCGACAACGACAGAGTTAAAACGTGCAAAGCCGGTGTATGAAATTCTTCCGGGATGGAAGTCAGATATATGCGGGATTACGGAATACAGTAAACTGCCCGAAAACTGCAGGAGGTACATTGAGTTTATAGAAAAGGAACTGGAAGTGCCAATAAAAATGGTATCAAACGGACCAAAGCGCCATGAAATTATATACCGTTAAATAGATTTGTCTGACTAAGCGCATCCGAACTTGTGGGTGCGCTTTTTTTGAATGAACCTTTTCTTTTTTTATTACAATATATTTAAAAGGGCTATTTTTCGCAGAGAGGGGGAAGGGAATGACAAAAGAGGAGTTAGGACAGCTGATTTCAGAGCATGGCAGCAGTCTTTACAGTTTTTGCTGTAATCTGACCGGCTGTCGGCAGGATGCCGATGATTTGTATCAGGATACGTTTTTAAAGGCATTTGAATTGAGCGGCCGCGTCGATGTCAATCAGAACCCTAAATCCTATATTATGGGTATTGCGCTCCGTCTCTGGCAGAATGAACGCCGTAAGAGGGCAGGAAGACAGCGGATTTTACCATTACAGGAATACCGGGAAGAAAAAGCCTGGGGGGTAGTGAAAACATACGAAAATCTTCCGGAGGAAAAAGTGATACGGGATGAGCAGCGGCGGGAAGTGCGTCAGGCAGTGGACAGGCTGCCGGATAAAATCAGGACAACAATGCTTTTATATTACACTAGCGAATTATCAGTGGAAGAAATCTCAAAGATTCTGCGGATTCCGGCCGGTACAGTGAAGAGCAGGATGAATAAGGGGCGTAATATGATCAAGCAATACTGGGAGGTGTATGAAGATGGAAAAAGAGCCAATGGATGAGATTCTCAAAGAGGCATTAAAAGCAGATAAAAAACCTCCAAAGGCGCTGAATGAGAGTATACTGGATAAGGCGGGAAAAGAGAGTGTTTCGGGGAAAGTTATTAATTGGAGGAGGGGCCTGCGTTTATCAGTCAGTTCTTTTTTGATTTTTGCCGCTTTCTGTGCGGGTGTCTTTTTTCAGCCACAGGTGAAGGCGATGATGGAGCATCTTTTTGGGAATATTACAGAAGTCTATGTGACAGATGATGTGCAAAAGAAGGAAATGGCAGAGGATGAAGTGTACCGGGTAGGACAGATGATTAGCCGGCAGGGAGTCGGAATCACATTAGAAGAGGTTCTGGTGGATGCCAACAAGGTGGCCTACTGCATAAAAATCCGTTCCAGTGAAGAATGGGGTCCGCCTTTAGACCATTCCGGTGTCTCCTGTCGTGTATATATCAATGGTACACTGTTGTCCGGTAAGACAACTTGTCTTGGATGGACAGCCGATGGACATACGGAGACCTGGGTGGAGGAAGTAAATCTCAATCCTGATATGGCTCTGAACGGCAATGTTGAGGTGGCGATATCTGTCAATAAAGTTTTTACTGTACCGCAGATAGAAGACCACTGGAATTTTAAAACTACGGTCAATGTAAATGCGGCAAACCGTCATACAATGCGTGACCTAACGACTACCACCATGAAATTGAGCAATGGAGATTTACTGGTTTTGCATCAGGTCATTGCTACCTCTACAGACTGCAAGCTGTATTTTACCTATACACCGGGAAAGAAAACCTCTGAATATGATCTGCGTTTTGACGGAGTGGATAATTTGGGGAACACGGTATCTGGCGGCAAATACCAATTGGAGAAAATCAGTGGAACAAAAAATTACCGCCTTGTTGTTGCCATAGATGGTGCATTGCGGCATAATGTTAATAAATTGAAACTTGCACCATATCATCTGGACAAAAAGACTTATGAGTATGATAAGGCAGGAGATTTCTTCAGCGTTGTCCTAAGATAAAAACCGGATTTAATTTTTTGCGGGGTTTAGCAGGATATTGAGCAGAGCGTCATTCTGTTCCGGTTTCATAAAACAGAAACGGAAATACTTGTTATTTAGAAACGGGAAAGTGGAACAGTCCCTTATCATGAGCCCCTGTCGAATTGTCCTGTCAAACAAATCCCCTGATGTTAAATCCTCATGTAATATTTTGACAAGCGCAAAGTTGGCGTGGGGGCGAAATACCTTATATCCCTCCCCGGCAGTCAGGTTTTTGCACATACGGTTTCGCTCGGAAGAAATAAGGTCAAGGGTTTCCTTTTGATATTCCTTATCCGTAAACATGATTTCGCCGGCAATGGCGGCCAGGGAGTTGATCGTCCAGGGATTTTTATTTCGGTTAATTTCCTTAAGCAGGTCGCGGTTGCCGCAGATGGCGTAACCGAGCCTCAGTCCGGGAGCAGCAAAAAATTTGGAGACGCCCCGCAGGATAATGATATTGTTGTAGTATTCGGTGAGTGGCACAGCAGTAACGGCATCCAGATCTTCTACAAACTCTACATAGGTTTCATCAACAAGGACAGTGATGGATTTACGTTTGCAGAAATCCAGTATTTCACGCATTTGTGCCCGGGTAATAATGGAGGAGGTGGGGTTGTTTGGATTGCACAAAATCAAAAGATCTACATCATGGGACAGTTCTTCTGTCAGTGTGGGAATGTCCAGCTCGAATTCTTTTGCCTCCGTCAGGCTGAAATAATGGGAACGGCCGCCGCCAAGGGAAACCTCCCGCTCATACTCCGAATAAGTAGGGCCTACAATAAGTGCCTTCTTCGGGTGTGTAATCTGGATAAACAGGGAAATCAGTTCTGTGGAACCGTTTCCAACAACGATGTTTTCAAAGTCGGTATGCACATAGTCTGCGATGCAGGAACGTAAAGAACGGTATTCGCGGTCCGGGTACGTCGTTATGGCATCCAGGTGTTCGGCAAGAGTTTTCTTCAGGCGGAAGGATACTCCCAGAGGATTTACATTGGCTGAAAAGCTGGTGATGTCCTCTTTTTTTATGCCGTATATTCGCTCAATTTTTTCTAAATCACTTCCGTGAAAGTGTTCCTTTGATTTCATGTGGTATTCCATCTCCTTTGTATTCTTAAGTATAGTACGCAATTGCTTTTCCGTCAATTAACTATTTCCATGCGCTGTAAAAAATGTTATAATAGTCGCGAGAGTAGGTGAATTACAAATGAAAGAGAAAGTTTTGTCGCTTGCAAAGGGACAATTTACATATGAGACACCAGCGCTTATCTTAGAGCCAGAGAGCCTGGAAATGCGTGTGATGGCAGGGGAAAAGCATACTGCCGTTATAAGAGTTTCCAATGCCAGAGGTACAAAAGTAAAAGGTTTTGGAGTTGTGGAGGAACAGGAGATAGAGTTTCTCCCTGTTTTTGATGCGGCAAAAAGCGAGATAGAATTAACAATAGATGCATCGGATATACCGGCGGGGGAGCATCTGCGGGGGAAACTATACTTAGTAACAGACTGCGGAGAGGCAGTCCTGCCGTATGATATACAGGTGGAAGCCCCGGAACTTAGGGATGAAAAAGGGGAAATTAGTGATTACGCTATGCTGTTACAGCGGATAAAGGAAGATGCGGAGGATGGGATGAACTTGTTTTATTCAGGGGAATTCCGGGAACAGTTTTTATACCGTGACCAGGCTGGAGAGCTGCTTTATCAGCATTTGACGTCAAAAAATACGCGGCTGCAGGGGATGGAGGAGTTTCTTGTTGCCATGGGCAAAAAGAAAGTCATGAGTTTTCATGTTACGCATCCGAAGGGGGGGCGGACAGAACCGGTTGAATACGAGATGGAGGGAAAAGATATACGGGATTCTGTAAAGATACGGATTCGCACATGGGGAAATACTCCTATCCGTATATCATCGACCGCAGATTTTATACGACCGGAACTTCATCTTCTCTGGCCGGAAGAATTTGAGAAAGATATCGTTGTTTTTGATTACACTTTATTGGCAGACCGGGTACCAAATGGTGCGCGGGAAGGTGCCCTTATTTTTGAATCTCCGTATGAGCGGCAGGAAATCCGTATCCGTGCCCGTCAGATGGAAGGGGCGAAGGAACGCAAAGTAGGGAGGGCAAAACAGGCAGTATTTGCCACGCTGTACCGGATGTATCTGGCATATCAGGAGGGGCGGGTATCAAAGGAAGAGCTGCAAAACCTAATCTGGAATAACCGCCGTGTAATATTAAAAATAGAAAATACGTACCAGCTTCCCATGAGGGGATTTATTCCCGCCATGCTGCGTGACTCGCAGGGAATGCTTGCCTTTTATCAGGAAGCAGAGAGGGTGGAGATGCCAAAAGAAGGTGCGTCTTTAGTTGAGGTAGAAAATTATATCCTGATTCAATATGCGAAATTTTTCTATTCCGGAAGGGAGGAGGACAGGGAAAATATCGATCATATGCTCAGTGCCTATGCGGAGCTCGGTTACAGCAGCCTGCTTCTTTTTTACCTGAAGCTGCATACGGATTCCTCTTATCAGATGATTCCAAAAAAAATACAGGATATACGTGAACAGGTGAATAATGGCAGTAACAGTCCGCTGCTGTACTCGGAACTTCTGCGCCTGTACAGAGAAGAACCGACATTGATCCGGGAATTGGATCTGCCTACGGTGGCTGTAATAAATTATGGATTAAAAGAAGATTTAATAACAAAAGATATGTCGCTCGTTATCAGTTTTCTGGCGGAGCGCTCTGCCCGTTTTCAGCCAACGGTGTTCCGCATGATGGTTGGAATTTATGAGAGGTTTCATTCGGAGGATATGCTGCGCGCCATCTGCAGTCTGCTCATTCGGAACGAGCAGCAGGGCAGCCGTTATTTTCCCTGGTTTGAAGAGGGCGTAAAAGCTCATTTGCGCATTACGGACTTATTTGAGTATTATATGTATGCGATGGACAGGGATAATTGCACCGTGTTACCGCAGGCCGTCCTCTCATACTTTCAGTATGAAAATCATTTAAATGCTTCGTGTAAAGCCTTTCTCTTCGCTTATATTATACGCCATAAGGAGGAGATTCCGGAGTATTATGAGGCGTATGAGCCGGTGATTCGGGAGTTTGCACATGCGCAGCTCTCATGCCACAGAATCAGTGCCGATATGGGGACGATTTATGAAGCTGTATTCGGGCCGGAGCAGATTAGAGATACGGTGGCGGAAGATTTGTCTCATGTTATGTTTACGGAACTTTTGACATGCCGTCACCCGGGAATAGAAGGGGTGATGGTTATACATGTAGAAGCCCGGGAGGAGAACTATTATCCGATCGTGGCTGGGACGGCAAAAATACAGATTTATACGTCAAATTATCAGCTGTATTTTGTGGACCGTGAGGGGCATTATTATTGCGGTTCCATTGAATTTGAGCTGCAGAAGCTGCTGCATATGGAAGAGTATGCCGGACTGTGCTACCAGAATGGTGCGCGGTATGCTCCTCTTTTGATTTCCCTGGCGGTACAGGCATGGCGGAGAGCACAATTGATGCCATGGCAGGCGGAACTTCTGTATGAGGTATCCAGAATGGATCTTTTGCGCGATTATGCCAAAGGGAAATTTTTGCTCTGTTTGTATGATTATTATAAAAAAGAAAAAGATGTGACAGGGATACTGAATATACTGGATGAATGGCAGATTGACCTGATTAAGAGGGAGCGTCTTTCAGAGATTGCCTCGGATTGTGTTTATTATGGAATGTATGATAAGGCAGAGGAAATATTTTTAAAACATGGAGTACAGGGGTGCGATAAAAAGGCGCTTTCCATGCTGATATCAGAGAAAATACAGGAGAGAAAGGACAGTTTTTCTCCGATTCTTGTGAAATGGTCCATTTATCTTTTTCGGGAACATTACTACGAGTGGGGCCCCATGTATTATCTTTTGAAATATTTTATGGGAGAGACAAAAACTCTCACATCCATTTACCATAAGTGTGAGGAGCTCTCCCAGGGAGCTGCTATAGAGGATGGCTGTAAAGAGCGCGTGCTCGGTCAGGTACTTTTTACAGGAGCGGATGTCTCTTCCTATGAGACGCTCTTTTTGGATTATTATGAAAATGGGACAAACCGGGTGCTCGTTAAGGCATTTCTGGCACAGATGGCATATTCTTATGTAGTGGGGCGCGTTGAGCTCTCCGAGCCGATACTCGTAAAAATAGAAAAAGAGGCGTATTATGAAAAGAGCAGAGTTATGTCACTTGCGGCTCTTCGGTATTACAGCGGAAGAAAAATTTTTGATAAAAAGCAAAAGGATTTTATTGAACTTGAACTGGAGAACTTTGCCGGTGAGGGGATAATCCTGGAGTTTATGAAGCAGTTTATTGGTAAAGCTGCCGTACCCTTTGAGATAGAGAATTTTGTTGTCGTGCAGCATTATAGCGGGACGGATAAAGGCGTGTTTTTGTTTTTTGAGGATGAAAAGGAAGGGCGCAGCGAGGGGCAGCCAATGAAGCAGGTATTTGATGGGATATATACAAAAGAGCTCCTGCTTTTTGCCGATGAAGAAAAAAGGGCGTATATATATGAAGAAGAAGGCGACCGGCGCTTTGAGGAGATTGTCTTGAGACCACCAGTGAAGACAGGTGAGGCAGATGGATTTTATACGATGCTGAATAAGATGATTGAGACGGCCGGGGACCAGCAGGATTATTCAAAGCTGCGGAGGGAATACCTGAGAAGACACCAGCTTGCAGATCAGTTGTTTACAGCGCAGAAATGAGGGGGAACATGAGTGAGCGTACATTACTTGTAGGATACAATTTGTGTAATAAAAAGACGCAGATTGCCGTATATAACAGGAAGACAAGGGAGCCTGAGCTTATTGGCCGGACAGAAGAGAATCCGGATGCCATGTTTGATACTGCAATAGAAATGGATAACGGTGTGCGGCTGGATGGATTTTTACCGAAAATCCGGCGTGGAGAGGAACTGCTTGTCGGAGAGGAAATTTATTCTCCTGTCCGGATACTTGCCTGTTATTTTCGTAAGACATTGTCTTACACAAGGCAGAAATATCCTTCTGAGACCATTAAGCAGCTTGTCGTTACCGTTCCGGGGCAGTCTCCTGAGTTTGTACAGGTCGTGTATGAGGCTCTGGCAAGCCTTGGAATTGAGAGAGACCGGGCGGCAGTTATTAGTCATAAACAGAGTTATTTGTATTTTGCACTCTATCAGAAACCAGAGTTGTGGGTAAATGATGTAGGGCTGTTTGATTACAGTGGAAATCGTCTGATGTATTATCAGATGCAGGTAGACAGGCGGCGCAGCCCGGCCCTTGCGGGAGTCAGGGAGCGGGATTACAGTGACGCCATAGAGATTGCGGAAGATGATGAAGTGAGAAAAGATACCGTTTTTGAAAACGTTGTGCTGGGGGCAATTCACAGACAGATTTTATCGGCCCTGTATATGACGGGAGACGGTTTTGACGGCGGATGGGCGGATGAGGCGTTTCAGAGATTATGTGTCGGACGGCGCCTGTTTAAGGGGAACAATCTCTATGTAAGCGGGGCATGTTTTGCGGCAAGGGAAATGGGTGAGACTGCCAGATTGTCCGATTACATTTTGTTGGATGAAGAGATGATACCCTTTCACTTGTCTCTGATGGCTTATACGGATGCAAAAGAGCAGGAATATTTTTTGGCCAGGGCAGGAACTCCCTGGTATCAGGTGGACGTACAGGTGGATTTTATACCGGATGGGGATACAGAGCTTATCATCCATGCAAAAAATATATTTACGAAAGAAGAGAGAGAGTTTATGATTGAATTAGACCCGGTAGCCGGGAAGGTGGACAGGCATTGCCGCCTGACGGTGCGGGTGCGTTTTGCTAATGTGTATACCTGTATCATTACTGTGAAGGATTGTGGTTTTGGGGATTTGTTCCCGACTTCAAACCGTATCTGGGAAAAGACGATACAATTTGACAACACCGCAAAAGGAGGTAAAGATGCTGATACTTTGTAAGGGAAGCATAGCCAGTGACCCGTATAAAATGCCATATACGGGCGAAAGGGTTTATTCTCTTGAGGAACTGTGTTATTATGTCTATCATCATATTTATTCCATTACGGAAGAATTTTTTGAAATGAGCCTTGCCGTCTGGCTCAGAGAGCAGACCGGGCATACGGTTCTGGCAAAGAAAATGGAAAATATGATACAGGCAGGCGACAATTTAAAAGATCTTGTTGTAACACTTTTATGCGGCTGTGATTATTACAGAGAGGATGAAATACGCGGACTTATAGGAATAATGGATGAAATTGCCAATCTTCCTATTTACAGGAAAAAGAAAATTAAGGCAGATAATTATTTAAGGGCGGGCTGTTATGGAAAAAGCCTGTTTGAATACCGCAAACTGTTAAATGGCAGCTTTGCCGTGAATTTTACAACAGAGGAATATGGCGATATTTTGCACAATCAGGGTATTGCACATTTTTATACCTCATCTTTTTCCGATGCTGAGCGGGATTTCAGGGAGGCATTTGCAAGGAATAATAAAAAAGAATCCTGGGAGCATTATTTATGGGTTCTTCTCATAGAGGGACGGGAAGATGACTTTGAGGCAGAGGCGGCCCGTGCCGGGTGGAATGATGAAGAAAAAAATGCCGTCCGAAAGCGTTTTGGAGAAGCGGAGCTGCAGTGTGTCTATCCGGCACAAAAGGATACGGATTTGGAAGCATACAGAGAGCAGTTGCGGATGGCGTATATGAGGGAATAGCTTCGGTGAAACTGAGTTATAAAAGCAGGAATGGAGATTAGTGTGAAAAATAAGCTTGATAGCTTATTTTTCACACGGCTATTTGTTTCTGAGCGAAAACAAATAGCTTTGATGGCAGATGAGAAACTGCATTCGCAGTTTCTCATCGCCTCTTCGCGACAGGTCGCTCAGAAATGAGGATTAGTATGAAACTTCCTTTTTTTCGGAAATTATCAGAGAAGAAAGCAATTCATGTGGAACAGCCGCCGGAACAGGCTGCGGAGGTACAGAGTCAGGAAAGTGAGCTTATAGAAGAATTAAAAAGCCAGCCGGTTCAGGTCGAGTTTGAGAAAATAAACCTGAAGGATGACAAGGCGAGGCTGGCCTATCTTGATCGGCTGTATGAGGCAATTGAAGAGGCGAAAAGACAGTGCGGGGAAGTGAAGTTTGAGTATGGCCAGGTAACTTCTTATCTGAAGGATATCCAGCTCATTGACCAGGCGCCGGAAGAGGAAAAGACTGAAATTCTCACAGCGGCAGCACAGATTATTGAGCTGACAGAGGAGCGGAAGCGTCTGCAGAGACAGACATATAAGATGACAGATGCCCAGAAGCGTGCACTGGAAAATTACGAGTATAAAGTCGGGGAGGACATAAAAAAACTCCGCGGGTACGAGGATTATCAGATGAAAATCCGCAACGATTTAAGGCAGCTGAACAGCGAAAAAGATTTGCTGTATGCGGACCAGAAAAGTATTATACGCAGACAGCACACATTAAAGACAATCGGTAAGTGCCTGACAGCAATTTTAATATCAATTGGCGCTATGTTATTAGCCCTTGTATTTTTGTTTAAAGTGGATATTACCGTTCCATTTATCGCAACGGTGGCGTTTGCCCTTATTATTCTGGCTATTATACTCAATGAGGCCAGGAAGAACCGCATTGATATGGCAATTACGGAAAAAAAGTGCAGCCGGGCCATTTTTTTGAGCAACCGGGTCAAAATAAAACATGTAAATAACACACGTACATTGGATTATATGTACCACAAGTATCAGGTGCGCAACGCGGCGGAACTTGATTTTGTGTACGGCGAGTACCGCAAGGCAAAGAGAGAGTGGGCCAAGCAGCGTGAGAGCACCATCCGGCTGAATGAAAATAACCAGATTCTCATGCATGAGCTGGGGCGTCTGGGAGTAAAAGACTGTGAAATATGGTTTGCACAGGCAAAAGCGCTCGTTGAGCCAAAGGAGATGGTAGAGGTGCGGCATGATTTGAATGTACGCCGCCAGAAGCTCCGTGACCAGATGGACTACAATACCGGAATCATGGAGCAATGTCTGGAAGAAATGGAAAAAATACGGGACGAAAGCCCGGATTATGCAGAGGAAGTAGAGAGAATACTAAGCCGTGGAATTTAAAAGGAAATGGGGGAAGAGATGAAACCGGAGATTGATTATACGCTGTATTTATGTACAGATAGAAAGGTTATGACGACGGAGTCTATTGAGGATTGTGTGGAGCTGGCAATAAAGGGTGGAGTGTCCGTTGTGCAGCTGCGGGAAAAGGAATGTACTTCCAGAGAGTTTTACGAGCTGGCACTTGCAGTCAAGGAAATAACAGATGCGTATGAGGTGCCGCTTATCATTAATGACCGTGTAGATATTGCATTGGCAATTGGGGCGGACGGCGTTCATCTGGGGCAGATGGATGTGCCTGTTCAGGCAGCAAGAAATGTGCTTGGGCCGGATAAAATTATTGGTGCAACGGCTCATAATATAAAAGAGGCAGAAAAGGCATGGAAATTAGGCGCTGATTATCTGGGCGTGGGTGATGTATTCGGGACAACGTCCAAATTGGATACCAGCCGCATTGCACTGGATGAACTTCATATAATCTGTCAGTCCGTGCCGATTCCGGTTGTCGCAATTGGCGGTGTCAGTGAGGGAAATATACATAAGCTGCAGGGAAGCGGCGTGGCAGGTGCTGCCGTAATTTCTGCCGTTATTGGAAAAGAAAATATTACAGCAGCGGCTGAGGAGCTTATAAAAGGTTTTCTAGGAGAGTAGCAGGAATCTGCATGTCGCCGGTGCCGGTTCCAATGGATAAATCCGGTTTGTTGTCTCCGTGGAAATCTGTTCCGCCGGTAATTTTCAGCTCAAATTCAGCGGCAATTTTGCGGACAAATGCTTCATCGTTGCCCTGATTTCTGGAATAAATGGCCTCGATTCCTTGAAGGCCGTACTCTTTTAATTCTGATAAAAGATTTCGGATTTCAGATACAGAAAGTTTATAGAGCAGGGGATGTGCCAGCACCGGTACGCCACCTGCCATTTTTATTATTTCAATCCCTTTTTTAGGAGTGAGATATCTGCGCATGACAAAATACGGTCCGTCCTGGGAAAGAATCTTGCGAAAAGCGGCGTCAATGCTTCCGACAGCGCCTTTTTCGTACAAAAATTTGGCAAAATGAGCTCTTGTAATTATTTTTATGGGAAAACGTGAGGTCAGTTCTTCATAGGTAATCGGAAACCCTGCCCCGGCAAGATTGGCGCACATTTTTTGATTTCTCTCATCCCGCTCTGCAGCAATTGAGGATAAAATTTCCAGTAGTTCCGGTTTTGTATAATCAAGGTGGTAGCCAAGTATATGAATTTCTTTTTTTCTGTTTGCTGATATTGTGTGTTCGCAGGAGAGTTCAACGCCGGGAATAACCTGTATGCCAGCCTTTTCTCCGTACTGAACGGCTCTTGCTACGCCCTCAACGGTGTCGTGGTCTGTCAGTGCAAAGGCTTTCAAATCAGCTTTCACCGCCAGCTCTACCAGCTGCTCCGGGGTGGATGTGCCGTCCGAAAAGCAGGAGTGTACATGTAAATCAATGGTGTCCATAAAGCAATTCCTCCTTTTGTCAACGTGGTAGTTTGTTATGGTAGGATTTTAACACAGTTATAAAAATTTTTAAAGATGCATATGCATGAAATAAGTAAGAAAAAGTTCTTGAAAGAATTTCTGAGGGGGGTTATTTTGAAAGGATCGGCTACAATGATACAGTTTATAAAAGGGGTTGTATTTGCTTATGCGGTCTCAGCAATTATTCTTTTGGTAATTGCCTTTTTAATGTTTCAATGGGATGTCGCAGAGGGGGTTGTGCGCGGTGGAGTTATTTTTGCCTATGTAATTTCCTGTTTCGTCTATGGAATGATTGTGAGCCGTCATCAGACCGGACGACGGTATCTATGGGGGATTTTGGCCGGAGGGACATATTATATTATACTTCTTATTGTGTCCATGATCTGTAACCGTGCGGTGTTTACCAGCATTCCTGGAATTTGGCCGGCCCTGTTTCTATGTCTTTCCGGCGGTATGCTTGGGGGAATGGTACAGGCGGGAAGGAAGTAGGGCAATCGCTTAGTCATTTACGTTAATATGGCGGTGTTATACGGTTGTTGCCCGGTATAACACTCCCTGCGAAAAGTAAATGGTTTTCTCTGTCAGCCCAAATGCCATCCTATCGCAGAACTCACTGTCTGCCGCCCCATTCCCCTGCTTTTGCAGCATCAGCCGCCCGCCGGTCCTTTATGCACCACCTGCTTTAGTAATTTATTACTGCGGATTGCACCAGAGGTGCAAATCTATGGGGGAGTGCCGCAAAAAATAAATGATTTTATTTTCTTGCGTCGCTCCCCCATAGACAGATGCAAAGCATCTGTCCGCAGTATGTATATAAATCAAGCAGGTGGTGCATTAGTACCGCTGCGTGGCGGCTCTAGTGCAAACGTGCTGTAAAAGCAGGGGAATGGGGCGGCAGACAGCTCAAACAATGCTCGGATGGCGTTTTTTAGCTGACAGAGAAAGCCATACTTTTCGGGGAGTGATACAAGGGCAAGAAACCGTATAACACCGCCATCTGTTTTCCACAAACGATTAAGTGATTGCCCTATGAAGGAAGCATGGAAACTTGCCAAGTTGCTGACTTCTTGCTATAATCAAAAATCAGGGCTGTTTTTACATTGTAGCCTGTGAATATATTGGAAAGAAGGGAAGCATAATGAAACAACGGCAGGAAAACCGGGATATCGTGCGGATAGCACCGATTATGGCAGCGATTGCCTTTGTTCCGCTTATTGTTACAGTCAAACAATATGATACAGGACTTGCGGATTATGCATGGTTTTCAAATGTTGAGAAAGCGGTAGATTTATTTTTGTACTGGAAAGGACGGGCACTTATTCTGCTGGCTGTGCTCATGCTTGCCCTGCTGGTGATTCGCTTGACAAGGAAAGAAGAATTTCTGGCTTTTTGGGATAAAGTCCGCCGTCCCGGGATGCTCTGTATAATATTGTACCTGGTATTTGCGGCAGTTTCTGCTCTGTTAAGTGAATACCGTGAATTTGCCGTTTCCGGTAGCTATGAACAGTGGGAGGGGCTTAATGTCCTGGCAGCATATATAATGCTCATTCTGTATACGTATGTGACAGTGGGGACAGAAAAAATGGTTCGCTTACTTGTGAATTCGCTTATTCTTGGCAGTTTTATAATTGGGCTAATCGGCACATTCCAGTATTTGCAGATGGATTTTTTCCGCAGCGATATGGGGCGTTTTTTTATGAATCTGCTCAGTGAAGAGAAAATGAACTATCGGTTTAATTTCTCGGATGGATGGGTTTATGCCACTTTGTATAACCCTAATTATGTCGGGTCTTATGCGGCGCTTGTCCTTCCCTGCGTGATCGCAGCAGCCATTATGGACTGGAAGAAAATCCATCCTTTTTGGAATATACTTGCCATTGTGACGACCTGCCTGTTAACAATAACACTGCTGGGCTCGCAGTCCCTGACCGGTATCGTCAGTGTTGTGGCAGGGCTTGTCTTTTTTGTCATCTTTATATGGCACAGGATAGTAAAAAGTCTTGGTTATCAGAAAGTAGCAGTTGGTATAGTTGGACTTGCTGTTTTTATTGGTGTTATCTGTTTTCTCTTTCCGGAACAGATACGCTATGGGACAGACAAGCTGTTTCATCCCACAGAGGATTACCACCTGATACAGTCGATGTCAGATACGGAGAAAGGGCTGCGGGTAGAAACGGTAAATGGAGATGTTTTTTATGTAAAATGTACAGACAATATAGCAAATCCGTTTTTGACATCAGGTGATGATGGGGAAACGCTTGCATTGCAAAAAGAAAAGGGAGGCTATTATACTTTTTCGGATAAACGGTTTGATAATTTCCGTCTCTATCCCACAACGGTTACGGTAGATGGCGAGCAGCTGACAGCAATGCAGATATTTAACCCTACCATCAATAAAAGGTGGACGATAGCAAAAGTAAATGAAAAATATCAGGTGTTCACCATTCATAAAAAATTGGATTCCCTGCGGGAAATTCCAGCTGTTGGATTTGCCGATAATCTTCATTTTGGGGACAAAAGGGGATACATCTGGTCCCGGACGATACCGCTGCTTGGCCGCTATGTGCTGACAGGCTCCGGTCCGGATACTTTTACCGAGGTGTTTCCCAATAATGATTATGTCGGGAAGACGAATATGAATTATGATGGTGTAGCAGTTACAAAACCCCACAATATGTATTTGCAGACGTGGGTTCAGACCGGACTTATTTCGCTTCTTGCCTTTCTCGGTATTTTTATTATATATTTTATATCCAGCCTGCGGCTGTATTACCGCCGCACTCTTGGCGCCCTTGAGGAAATAGGAGTGGCACTGATGATTGGATGTTTTTCCTATATGGTGGCCGGAATTGCCAATGACTCTACAGTGACGGTTGCACCTGTATATTGGGGGCTGTTAGGATTGGGGATGGCAGTAAACGCCCTTGTCCGGAAGAAAGATAATGCTTGACAGCCGTCTGTGGGCAACGGTAGAATAATTGAATAAGAAACGATGTGCTGCTTGAGCGGCGGAATGGAGGAAAAAATGAAGAGACAGACAGCAAATATAATAGCGCTTACACTTACTCTTGTTATGACAGTGTGTGCTGCGACACAGTCCCCTCTGGCTGAGGCAAAGGCCGGGGCAGTAAAAAAGGTCAGTGTTACAAATGTCAACGGTAAGAAGATAACCCTGTCAAAGGGTGAGAGCTTTACTTTAAAAACTAAGGTGACAGCGACAGGCAAAGTCAATAAAAAACTGAAATATAAATCCAGCAATATAAATGTAGTTTCTGTCAGTAAAAAAGGTGTTTTAAAGGGCAAAAAGGCAGGTACGGCAAAGGTAACCGTCTCGGCAAAAGTGAATGCAAAAAAGAAAACCGTAATCCGCGTGGTTGTTACGGATACCGTTAAGGTAGACAAAATTTCCCTGAATAAGACGAAAATTACACTGGATGCCGGTTCTGATAATGACATTGATTCTGAATTTGAACTTACTGCAGTTATTAGTCCGTCAAATGCAACAAACAAAACAATTGAATGGACAAGTTCTGATACTGACGTGGTAGAAGTAGACGAGGATGGCTGTCTTGTTGCGATAGAGCCCGGTACAGCAACAGTACAGGCGAAGGCAGTGGATGGCAGCGGAGTTTATGCCGCATGTATTGTTACTGTTATTGACAGTGACAGCTATTATGATGATGACGATTATGACGATGAAGATGATTATGATGATGAAGATTAATCGGTGGGGCTGCCATTTATGAAAAATGATTTCTCAAAGGGCAGTATAGCAAAACATATTTTACAGCAGGCAGTTCCCCTTACGGTTGCCCAGTTGTTTCAGCTATTGTATAATGTGGTGGACAGGGTTTACATAGGTCATCTGCCGGGGACGGATGGCACAGCCCTCACGGGAATAGGACTTGTGTTTCCGATTATTATAATGATAGCAGCATTTACGAATCTTTTTTCTATGGGGGGTGCCCCGCTTTTTTCGATTGCCCGCGGGGCGGGAGAGGAAAAACGTGCCTCCCGGATTATGAATCATACTTTTTTTCTGCTTATTATGATGGCAATAGTGCTTATGTCTGTGGGATATATCTGGAAACGCCCGCTTCTCTATCTCTTTGGAGCCAGTGACATAACCTATGCTTATGCAGATAATTATCTCAGCATTTATTTGCTGGGAACAGTGTTTGTCATGATAGGAACGGGGCTGAATCCCTTTATTAATGCTCAGGGATTTCCCAAAACCGGCATGGCGGTGGTAGCTGGCGGGGCAGTTATGAATCTTATTTTAGATCCTGTTTTTATTTTTGCCCTGGGAATGGGTGTCAGGGGAGCGGCAATTGCAACGGTATTATCCCAGTTATTTACGGCAATTCTCGTTTTGGTTTTTTTTCATGGCAAAAAAACGCTGTTTCGTCTGCATATGAAAGACATGGCACTGCAGCCGGCCCTTGTGCTGCAGATTGTCAGTCTTGGACTGTCCGGGTTTATTATGGCAGTAACAAACGGCATTGTTCAGATTGTATGTAACCGAACATTAAAAATATATGGAGGGGATTTATATGTCGGTATCATGACAGTGCTGAATTCCGTGAGAGAGATTGCCAATATTGTCGTTGTGGGAATTACGAATGGCGCGCAGCCGGTAATAGGTTTTAATTACGGTGCTGGGGAATATGTCAGAGTAAAGCGGTCCATTATGGTCACGGCAATTCTAACAATTGGTTTTACAGCGCTTTTTTGGGGAATGACCCTTTTATTTCCAGAGCAGTTCATTCGTATGTTCAGTGAAAGCAGTGCTTTATTAGAGCCGGGCATGCGGGCATTAAAATTATATTTTTTCGGGTTCTTCTTTATGGCCTTTCAATTTGTCGGGCAGCTGACGTTTGTCGCTCTCGGGAAATCAAAATATTCCATTTTCTTTTCTCTGTTTAGGAAAGTGATTATTGTAGTGCCGCTCACTCTGGTTTTGCCGGGACTTTTTGGGCTTGGTACAGACGGTGTGTTTTTGGCAGAACCCATTTCCAATGCCGTAGGGGGATTGGCGAGTTTTACAACAATGCTGGTTGTGGTTGGACGTGAGCTTTCACGCGGGGCCAAACCGGATAGAAAATAGCTATGGAGGGATAGTGATAGTATGTTTAACAGTATTATGTTTTTAGTTTCAATACTTTTTTTTCTTGTATCGGTAATTGTAATGTACAAGGTTTTTGGCAAAACAGGTCTTTATGTTTTCACTGTTTTCGGGACCCTTCTTGCCAATATTCAGGTTTGTAAATGTGTGGATTTTTTTGGACTTTCCACGACAGCGGGAAATGTTCTTTATGCGGCAACTTTTTTAGTGACGGATATATTGTCTGAGAAGTATGGAAAGAAAAGTGCACAAAGGGCTGTGTGGATTGGTATTTGTGTTACTGTCCTGTGGGTTGTGGGTACGCAGGGTACCCTTCATCTCATTCCAAATGCCAATGACTACATTGATCCGGCTTTGCAGCAGGTGTTTGGGCTTGTGCCGCGGATAGCACTCTCGAGCCTTTTGGGATATGCCGTATCCCAGAGCATTGATGTTGCACTGTATCACCTGATTTGGAAAAAAAGCGGCGGCGGAAAGCGTTTTTTGTGGCTTCGCAATAACGGCTCAACCTGCATCAGCCAGCTTGTAGATACGGTGGTATTTACTACTCTTGCTTTCTGGGGAACGTACCCGCTGGACGTATTTATCAGCATCTTAGTGACAACGTATCTGTTTAAAGTTATTGTAGCTTTTGCCGATACACCGTTTATGTATCTGGCAAGGAAAGTCCGGCCCTTAGAGCTGGAAGAAGAGAGAAGAGGAGCACAAAGATGAATAAACAGGAACTGACACTCCTTGGAAATAAAGCGGTCTCTTATCCGTCCGGTTATGCGCCGGAGCTGTTGGAGACATTTGATAATAAACACCCGGACTGCGATTATTTTGTGAAATTTAACTGCCCGGAATTTACAAGTCTCTGTCCTATTACAGGCCAGCCGGATTTTGCTTCTATTTATATCTCCTATATTCCGGATATCAAGATGGTAGAGAGCAAGTCCCTGAAGCTCTATCTTTTCAGCTTTCGTAATCACGGAGCGTTTCATGAGGATTGTGTAAATCAGATAAGAAAAGATTTAACGGAGCTGATGAATCCCAAATATATAGAGGTGTGGGGCAGATTTTTACCGCGGGGTGGTATATCAATTGATCCATACTGCAATTATGGCCGGCCGGGGACGAAATGGGAGGACATGGCATGGAAACGGCTTTCGGAGCATGATATATGCCCGGAGACTGTAGATAACCGCTGAAAGGAAATTTCTTCTTTCGTTGCTTCTTTTACCCAAAAGTGATATAATTATTATTAAAGTAATTTAGCTTATGGTAAAGGGGGTATTTTTGTGACAGGAAATGCGAAAGCAGCGGGCCCGGGGAATTCAGGAATCCGGTTTGGCATACGCAGTAAAATACTGATACCGGTCATTGTAGTAAATATATTGATTGCGGTTATACTGAGTACGCTTGTGCTAAGGGAGTTCAGGCTTCAATGTACGGAAACAGCAGCTCAGGGGGCGCTGTCGATTGTAACGATGGCGGAGGCCAGGATTAATGGGGACACAATGCAAAAAATAGGTTCGGAAGGGGCGGAATCCTCCGGCTATATGATCGTCTATGATGCGATTGCGGATATCGTTGAGGGGGCTGGAGTGGACAGGATTTATACGGTGGGATATGATGAAAATGGTCAAATGTGTTATTTAATGGACATATATGCAGATGCTCATCAGGGAATGGATACGGGTGCCCAGGCAGATGTTTTTGACCAGAAAAATGCGAAAGCGGCAATGAAGAACGACGTCTCTTTTGCGTATGATTCCATTCGGACATTGGGGGACAAAAAGGAGATTATCGCTGTCGCACCGATAAGCAATAAATCCGGTGAAATGGTAGGAGCTGTTTGTATTGAATATGATGCTGCTTCCTTACAGCAGTCTATCAGCAGTACAACCCGGCTGGTAATTCTTGTAGCGTTTTTTCTTGTTATCATTTGTTCGCTTTTAATATCCTTTGTCCTTGGCGGCATTCTTGCGAGTGTTAAAAAAGTTAATAAAAAGATACGGGACATCGTTGAGACTGATGGCGATCTGACACAAAAGATATCTGTAAAGTCAACGGACGAGGTGGGAGCGATTGCAGAGAATATTAATAATCTTCTTGATTATATACATACGGTGATTACAAATATTTCAGCCAACACAAAAGAGCTCAACCAAAATCTTCTTTTGACAAATGAGAATGCAGACCACTCGAATGAAAAAATTTCCGGAATATCTGACAATGTCGTGCAAATGAGTGCTGCGATGGAACAGACGATGGCAAGTGTCCAGGAAGTGGATGGGGCTATGGAACGTATGAATACATACATGAAGGAAATGGAAAATCAGGTCAGTCGGGGTTCTGTTCTTGTTTCCGATATAAATAAAAAAGCGAAAGGCCTTGTAGATATAACAAGGGAGAAAAGCAGTCAGGTAGAGGGAATGGCAAGCGAGATTGCGCAGTCCCTGAAAGAAAAAATTGAAGAGTCGCATAAAGTAGAAAATATTGCCACCCTCACGGATAAGATTCTTGAAATTTCGTCCCAGACAGAGCTTTTGTCACTGAATGCCAATATTGAGGCGGCAAGGGCTGGAGAAGCGGGAAAGGGTTTTGCGGTTGTAGCAGGTGAAATTGGCAAACTCTCGCAGGATACAACGCAGAGCGCACAGGAAATCCAATCAATAAGTAATATGGTTATGGAGATGGTACGTGACCTTGCCAAAGAAGCGGAGAATATGCTGACATTTTTAAATGAACAGACACTGGCCGGTTATGAAAAGCTGATTGAAACCGGAAACAGTTACCGTGAAGACGGCGTTCGCTTTCATGAAGTCATGCAGGACTGTATGGAGCAGGCACAGCAGCTGGCGAGTGAGATTGATACAATAAAAGTTTCTATGTCTGGAATTTTATCTGCCGTAGAAGAAAGTACGCGCAATATAGAGAGCGTAACGGATAATGTGACTGATTTATCGGATGATTTGTATCAGAATAAAGAGCAGTCCGGAAGTAATTTACAGGCAACTGACAACCTTGAGAAGGAAGTCAGCAAATTTGTTATTTAAGAGGAGGGGCATGGATGAAAAAATTATTATCGGCATTTCTTTGCTTTTCAATGATTTTTATTATGACGGGATGCCAGAGTGAAGAAAATATGGTGCTGACTCCTTTTGGAAAAGCTGTGATTGAGGATGATCAGGGTACTATGAGCGGTTTTTCTAAAGAAGATAAAAGCGCAAATAATACGGAGGAGGCAGCAGGAGATGCTGCAAATACGGATTCCGGATTGATTCATGTGGGTTTTGCACAGGTTGGATCAGAATCCGGCTGGCGGATGGCACAGACGCAGTCCATGAAGGAGACTTTTACAGAGGCAAATGGTTACCAGTTTGATTTTGTAGACTGTAATAATGACCCCAAAAAGCAGATAGAGACATTGGAGAAATTTATAAAAGACAAAGTATCCTACATAGTGTTGGACCCGATTATTGAGAAGGGATATGAGGATGTGTTGAAAAAGGCGCAGGATGCCAAAATTCCGGTTATTGTTGTTGACAGAAACATCAGCTGTGATACGAGTTTGTATAGCTGCTGGGTCGGCTCCGACTTTAACAAAGAGGGTGAGGATGCAGCAAACTGGCTGTCTGATTATCTGAATAAGCAGGGGCGCGCCTCAGAGGATATTAATATTCTGACGATACTTGGCTCGGAAGGAGCTTCCGCAACGCTGGGAAGGACCAGTGGATTTGAGAATGTTGCCAAAGACCACAGTAATTGGAAAATGCTTGACAAACAGTGCGGGGAGTTTACGCAGGATGGCGGAAAGGCAGTTATGAAGGCTTTCCTGAAAAAATACCAGGACATTGATGTTGTAGTATGCCAGAATGATGACGAAGCATTTGGCGCCATAGAGGCCATAGAAGAGGCAGGGCTCACATGTGGTCCGGACGGTGATATTATTATGATATCTTTTGATGCAACAAAGAATGCTTTTGAGCAGATGATTGCCGGTAAAATCCATGTAGATGTGGAATGCAATCCGTTAGAGGGACCGCTTGTGGCAGAGTTAATTCAAAAGCTGCATGCAGGTGAGACGCCGGAAACAATGCAGTACATGGAAGAGGGCGTATACACAGCAGAAAATGCCGCTGAGGACATTAAGTCCCGCGTGTACTAAAAATGTGGCTGAGAAATGTGTGGTTCAGGCTGCCGTTTCTCAGCTCCATCTTTTCAGAAGGGGAAAATAGGCGGTCATCTCTTCCCGTGCTTCTTCTGGCGCAAGGGCTCCACCTTCCCTCTCATCCAGAAATGCCAGGTTACTCTCGATCATTTCTTCCATCGTTTCATCTTTTCCAAATTTTCCATCGGGGAAACAGTATTTGCAATAATTCGAATTGATACTGCCATCCGCATTTTTTCCAAAGTCTTCGTACTGCATTTTCATTCCGCAGCTCTGGCACACTTCATCGCCAACTTCCGGGAGGCTTCCGGTTATTTCAATGATATTGTTGTCCGGGTCAGTAAGGTGAAAATAATAATAGGAGGGATTGGCTCTTAATATCGCTGTGAGCTCTCCGATTGCCAGCCTTTTTAACCGGCGGTATTCCGGCAGCAGGTTTTCGACCCAATAATTTTGTACAAATTTATAGGGGCTGTCAAAATTCGTGATATGCCCCGGAATATTTTTTTCATTCATGAGGGCGAGACACTTATTGTCAATAAAAAATTCGATAAACTGATTTCCACTCTGGCAGCGGTTGTCTGCTGTCGTGCCAAGCAGCTTCTCATAAAATGAAACGGATTTTTCAAAATCTTTAACGACAAGATAAACAGAACCCAGATGAAGCGGGTTGTCCTGGGAGCGGCTTTCGGCAGTTTCTTTTAACAGGATGGTATCTGTGCTGACGGAAAATAATTCACTCATTCGGATAATTTTTTCAACATCCGGTACGGCCTGTCCCAGTTCCCATTTTGAGACCGCCTGTCTTGATACCTTTAACAGTTCTGCCAGCTTTTCCTGGCTCAGTCCTTTCTGGACACGCAGTTCATAAATCTTTTCTCCAATTGTCATTTTTTTCCTCCTTACATATTGTGTACAATTTATAAGAAGATTATAAGTGATTTTATCAGAATGGTCTACCAACGAAAGATGGAATTTTGACAACCGGCAGTTGCGAAATTTGAGATACCATTTATATGTCAAAAAGAACCGGTTATTGATAATCGGTTGCAAAACAGCAGTGAATGAAGTACAGTGTCTTTACAGAAAGAAGGTGGTGGAATGCAGGTAGAAATAAAAATTGACAGCACCTGCAAAGAACCCCGGATAATTATTTTGACGGATTCCATGACAGAGGAAATTAATCAGATTATCCAGAAACTGTCAGAGGAATCTCCACAAATCATATCCGGTATCAAAGATGATAAAGTTGAGGTGCTTGACCAGAGGGAGATGGTTCGGATTTATGCAAATGCAGGGAAAGTTTTTGCTGTGACAGACAAAGGGGAATACCTGCTTCGCCGCAGACTTTATGAGCTGGAAGGACGCCTGGATGCCAGCTGTTTTGTCCGCATATCCAATTCAGAAATTATTAATTTAAGAAAAGTAGTAAATTTTGATTTGAGTTTTTCCGGTACAATCTGCGTGAAACTCACAAATGGCACGATAACATATGTATCCAGGCGGTACGTTTCTAAAATTAAAAAAATTTTGGGGATATAAGAAAGGAGGAAGAATTGTGAGAAAGAAAGTTTTCATACGCACATTACATGGTTTTCCCGTTGGTGTCCTTATCGGATATATGATAACAATTTTTATATCATTAGTCTGGGGAAAAGGGAGCTATGTGGCATGTAATCCTGGCTTCATTTCTACAATGGGAAATGAGATAAATGCTATCATACTGCAGTCCGTTTTATGCGGAATACTGGGTTCCGGCTTTGCGGCGTCTTCTGTGATCTGGGAGCTGGAGCGCTGGAGCCTGGCCAGGCAGAGTACAGCAAATTTTCTTATTTTATCGGTAATAATGATGCCAATGGCCTATTTCCTTCATTGGATGGAGCACACATGGATGGGATTTCTTAGTTACTATGGAATTTTTGCATTGATATTTTTTGCCATATGGGTGTTTATGTTTTTGTGTGGAAAATACAATGTGACAAAAATCAATGAAAATCTCAATAAGGTAAAATAGATGTTATACAGCAGCAACGAATTTCTTGTCTTGTCAGAGTAATTGTGCTACAATGTGAATATATTTTTGCACGTTTTTCACAATGAAGGAGGATATGCCATTGGATAAGGAATTGGTCATCGTATTGGACTTTGGCGGCCAATACAATCAGCTTGTAGCGCGTCGGGTACGTGAGTGTAATGTTTATTGTGAGATTTATTCCTATAAAACAGAGCTGGATAAAATTAAGAACATGAATCCGAAAGGAATTATTCTGACCGGCGGCCCTAACAGCTGTTATGGGGAGGGCGCCCAGACTTACGATAAGGCCTTGTTTGAAATGGGAATTCCAATCCTTGGCTTGTGCTACGGCGCCCAGCTTATCATGCACACTCTGGGCGGAAAAGTTGAGAGAGCGCCCATTCGCGAGTACGGCAAAACGGATGTCCATGTAGATACAAATTCCGCCCTGTTTGCAGATGTGCCCGAGGACACAGTCTGCTGGATGAGCCATTCTGATTATATATCCGAGGCTGCTCCCGGATTCCGGATTTGTGCGCATACCCGGGATTGTCCCGTAGCAGCGGCAGAAAATTCCGATAAGAAAATCTATGCCATACAATTTCATCCGGAGGTTCTCCACACAGAAAAGGGAACAGAAATGCTATCTAATTTCGTATACCGCATATGCGGCTGTTCCGGAGACTGGCGCATGGATTCTTTTGTGGAACAGCAAATTCAGACAATCAGAAATAAAGTGGGAAATGGACGTGTTCTCTGTGCCCTGTCCGGTGGTGTAGACAGTTCTGTGGCAGCAGTCCTTCTCTCGAAAGCTGTTGGTGACCAGCTGACATGTGTGTTTGTAGACCACGGCCTCCTCAGAAAGAACGAGGGGGACGAAGTAGAGGAGGTATTTGGTCCAAACGGCAATTATAAACTGAATTTTATCCGTGTGAATGCCCAGGAGCATTTTTACAGTAAATTAGCCGGTGTAGAAGAACCGGAACAGAAGCGGAAAATAATAGGTGAGGAGTTTATCCGCGTCTTTGAAAGTGAGGCAAAAAAAATTGGCGCCGTGGATTTCCTTGTGCAGGGAACCATTTATCCGGATGTTGTTGAGAGCGGACTTGGCGGTGAATCCGCAGTCATTAAGAGCCACCACAATGTTGGTGGTCTGCCGGACTATGTTGATTTTAAAGAAATCATTGAACCGCTCCGCGATCTTTTTAAAGATGAAGTCCGCAAAGTGGGCCTTGAACTTGGAATTCCGGAGGAACTTGTATTCCGCCAGCCATTCCCAGGCCCAGGCCTGGGAATACGAATTATCGGTGAAGTTACTGCTGATAAAGTCCGCATTGTCCAGGACGCCGATGCCATCTACCGTGAGGAAATTGCAAAGAATGGCCTTGACCGCGATATTAACCAGTATTTCGCTGCCCTCACCAATATGAGAAGTGTGGGCGTTATGGGGGACGAGCGCACTTACGATTACGCCATAGCTCTCCGTGCAGTGAAAACAATTGATTTCATGACCGCAGAAAGTGCAGATATTCCGTTCCATGTACTGCAAACCGTAATGACAAGGATCATTAATGAGGTCAAGGGAGTCAACCGCGTGCTCTATGATGTCACGAGTAAGCCGCCAGGAACGATTGAGTTCGAGTAACGGATGAAAAAGCTCGGATACCCATTTTTCAAGGGTTTCCGGGCTTTCTTTATGCCGTTTGGCTCTACTTTGGCTCTATCAGAAAAATCCTGTTTCAAACAGAGTGGAGGATAGAGCCACTGGATATGTTATTCTTTCGCATCAGTATTTAGCTTGAATACATTTCCATGTGTACCTTTCTTGACAATGCGGTTGCTGTCAATGAGATGGTGTTTGATTTCTGCCACATCAGCCTGTATTTCAGCAATGGCTGCTTCATGTTCTTTGGCAGAAGCATAACCTTCGGTATCCGCAATGACGGAATCGCATAATCCTTTTGCCTTTATATACTTGGCAAGGCGTTCGTTGATATCCACATTGTCAAAAGAAATCTTTATGGAAGAAGGAACCGGGTTTCCTTTTCTGTCTTTTTTCATTTCAAAATTCATATCAATCTGCTCGTCTAACTGGAAGAGCAGGGTCAGCACATCGGACGTGGTCTCGATGTCGAAATCCATAAACTGATAAATACTGATTCCCAATGCCCCAGCTATCTTTAATAACTGGTCTGGCTTTGGGTTACGGATTCCGTATTCATATTTTTTGATGGTTGCGGAATTGATGCCGGAGAGTTCTCCGAGCATTTCCTGTGAGATGCCACGCATATTGCGGTAGTATTTTATTTTTTCGCTAACGGTCATAGCTGCACTCCTTTTTGCGTTTTTGGTTGATTCGTTACGATATAACAGGGTACACAGAAGTGTTCCAAATACATCATACCACAGTTGGACACATTTGTGTATAAAAATTTTTGAAAAACACTTGACAGTCACAAATGTGTACTGTATAGTATAAATACAATAATGCACAAATGTGTACTATAAATATCTTGAATGAGGAGGGGTTATATGGAACAGGTAAAAGCAGAGGACAGGCAGGGGATGTTCCTGTTTGTAAAGGATGTGCAGGATATTCTGGGCGTGTCCAGAAATTATGCCTATGTGGTTATCCGGGAGCTGAATGGGGAACTGGAAAAGCAGGGCTACAGGGTAGTAGCCGGCAGAGTGCCAACCAAGTTTTTCAAGGAAAAGTTCTATGGAATGGATGATGCATAGTGGTGTGGGAGCAGTATGAATTGTTGCGTATTGCAGACTACAGTTTTGGCAGTTCTGTTGAGAAAAAGGCTGTAACTGTATTTACAGGCATGTTGGAGAGAGGAGATGATGTTATATGCCGGCAACGAGAGACGGAAAAGGATGGCGGTGCCAGTTCTATTATAAGGATTGGCAGGGCATACGGCACAAGAAGAACAAGCGGGGATTTAAGACAAAGGCGGAAGCGGATGCGTGGGAGAGGGATTTCCGGCAGAGGGCGAAATTCCGCCCGGAAATCCGTTTTGACAACTTCGTGGAGATTTATTTTCAGGACATGGAAAACCGCTTGCGGGAAACCACGATTGAGAGCAAGAGGTATATGTTTGATACGAAAATTCTTCCCTATTTTAAGGATAAGAGTATCAGTGACATTACGGCAGCGGATATCCGGGCATGGCAGAATACGCTGATTAAAGAGAATTTTGCACCGACTTACCTCAAAACAATCAATAATCAGATGTCAGCATTGTTTAATTATGCCTGCCGGTATTATGACTTGGAGAGTAATCCATGCAGAAAAGCTGGCAGCATTGGTAAGTCAAAGGCAGATGATATGGATTTTTGGACAAAGGAAGAGTTTGACCAGTTTCTGACTGCTTTTGAAAAGAAGCCGGAGGCGTATATGGCATTTAAGCTGTTATTCTGGACGGGGATGCGTATTGGCGAGATGCTTGCTTTGACTTTTGAGGACGTAAATCTGGAAGAACGTGTTATTTCTATCACAAAAAATCTGGTGCGGGTAAAGGGAGAGGATAAAATCCATCCGCCAAAAACACCGAAGGGGGTTCGGGAGATTACCATACCGCCTTTTCTGGCAGAGGATTTGAGGGAGTATTTCAGCAAGCAGTATGGGATTATGCCGAATGAGAGGATATTCCGCTTTACCAAAAGTTTTATGGAGCACCAGATTGTCAGAGGGGCGAAGGAAAGTGGTGTAAAACGAATTCGTTTGCATGACATACGTCACTCACACGCCTCGATGTTGGTTGCGATGGGGTTTCAGCCGTTGGAAATAAAGGACAGGCTGGGGCATGAGAAGATTGAAACTACACTGAACACCTACAGTCATTTGTACCCCAATAAGCAGATGGAACTGGCTGACAGGCTGGAGATTATGAATCAGGAGTAGTTGGTGTGGTTTTTAGATGGTGGTTGTAAGGTAGATAGTACAGTAGAAGTTTATGTGGTTTCAGATTCTGGAACCACTGGAGAATGGAGGAAGATATCATGAGCAATGTACACAAAAATCCAACAATTAGTTTTCGTGTTTCAGAGTGGGAACGCAGGGAGATTGAAACCAGAATCAAGGCAAGCGGACTGTTGAAGAAAGATTATTTTGTAAGAAGTTGTATTTACAACCGGATATGTGTTGTAGGCAAGAAAGAAACAATCGTTCCAATGTTGGAGGAAATGCAGAATATGCAGATTATCTTGAAGGAAGTTGCGGAGGATTTCAAAAATGGGGAAGTGACACTTTCCGAAGCCGGATTGGAAGAAATGCGGTGTGATTTTGAAAGTCTTGTAAGGGTACTGATAGATTTGCTGGATGGGGCAGAGTATCTTTGGCGGGGAACGGAGTATGAGAGAAAGGGATAAGCAGATGAAGATGGCAGGGTGCCTTGTTACAGCAGAGGGTAGCCTGCCATTTTGCATATTGGCTTGCAGATTGAATTTAGGTAGATTTCAAAATGCTTTCATGAAGATAAGCCAGGCAGACAGTGTGGAATATTTGGAGCTGTGCCACAAATATTCCATCGGCTGGATGCGGAAGTATAAGCCTCCGGCAGGACGCAAAACCCGCTTGCGGGTTGCATTTTTGATGGGCTTGCCTGTCAAAAATGCTTTTGCGTTACTTTTGACAAAAGTAACAAAACATATTCCGCCTCAGACTTCGCCTGTCGGCTCGTCTTTGGCTGGAATATGATTCGCTGTGGGCAGATTTTTATGTAAAACACTGTATTACAATTTGTATCACAAAGCAAGTGGAAATATTTTGCCAGAGATGGGAATGAGATTTGAATATAGTGCTTGTATTACAGTTTATGCAATAAGAGTAAACTTTGTATCAAAATATGTCAAACAAAAAATTTGTTTTTGCAGATGTTTGTCGCCTGATGGTACAGGTAGAAAGGTATAGGCAGAAGAACTTATGAAGAAGATTTCGGGGCAATGGAAAGTGAATTTTTATAAAAGATATATACGGATAAGGACAGAATGAGGGGGTAGCATGTATGGAGAGAACGATTTCAATGATGGTGGGAAAAGGTTCACTAAATCATAATAACCGGACATTTATTGCAAAGAATGTGGACAGTGAGCGTAGCAAATGCAATCAGATATATGTGAAAGAAAGTATTAAACAGGTTTACCATGCACTTTTTGATGAAGCATTAGATGCATATAATGTTAAGCAAACAAGATCAGACCGAAGGATTGATAATTATTATGAAAAAATTCGTATCAGTAAGCAGGAAAAATTATTCCATGAGCTGATTGTTCAGATAGGCAACAGGGATGATACCAACTGTGATATGGTGGAGAGCGTCTATGCCCAACTGGCATTAGAGGAGTATATGATGGGATTTCAAGGGAGGAATCCTAATCTGAGAGTATTCAATGCAGTCATGCATTTGGACGAGGAGACACCGCATCTGCATATTGATTATGTGCCGTTTTCGACCGGAAATAAGCGTGGATTGGAAACAAAAGTGTCCTTAAAAGGGGCATTGAAAGCGCAGGGATTTGTAGGGACAGGGCGGTTTGATACCGAGTGGAAACGCTGGGTAGAAAGTGAAAAGCAATGCCTTGCGGAGATTATGGAACGCCATCAGATGGAATGGCTGCAGAAAGGGACGCATGAAAAGCATTTATCGGTCTATGATTTTGAGAAGAAAATGCGGAAGGCAGAGGTAGAAGAACTGGAGAAAGAAATTTCAGGGCAGAAAGACAAAATAGCAAGCCAGAGTTTCCTGATGGAAGTCAATGAGGAGGCATTGCAGTCCCAAGAGCAGATTTTGGAGGAGAATGAGGCAAAGGCAGAACAAATCCGGCAGGAGACGGAGAAGGCGAAGGAAGATTGGGAAAAGGTACAGACAGATAAGGACAGGGTACAGGATTCCTATGAACATTACAAAAGTCTGGAAGAAAGTACAAAAGGGCTGTATGAACTGTATCGTTCATGGTATGAGGAGAAGAAAAAATCCTATGAGGAATATGCCGAAAAAAGTAGTATGTTTGAGGAAAAAGCAAAGTCCCTTGAGGGGCAGATAAAAGAGTTGGAACAGAGAAAATTCGATAAGACGGAGGAAGTGCAGGCAGAGGAGATAAAACTGGATATTGTAAAAATGCAGATACAGGAGGCTGTGGATGATTTTGAAGATGTGCAGAAACAGGCAGAATTTGTGAAAGAGCAGGCTGTACAGCAGTATGAGAAGTATCGAAGAGTTGAGCCGGGCGAAAGGGGAACGGCTATGTTTGATGATATGCTTCGGTTAAAGCGGGAAAATATGATACTGAAGAACGAGAACAGGGCGTTGAAAGAAAAATTGCAGAAAGCGTATGATTTCATGAAGCAGTTTACCATCAATGGATTGAATATGCTGGAGCGATTTTTGGAATCTGTTGGAGAAAGGGTGCAGAGTTTTTCAGAGAATATCGGTTTTGGTGGCAGGAGTAGGTAGAGAATGTGAAGATAGTAGATATTATAAATTGTTATTTCTTTTATTATATAGTATTTTTTTGTTATTGACATTATTAGTCTAATGTGATAGAGTAAAATTGTCTAATGCATTAGAGTACGGTTTTGTGGTTTTAATTGCTGAAGCGAAGGAACTAGTATTCGCTTATGGTAATTCTTTGACAGAGAAAGGAGATTATTGTAATGAAGGATTTAATTACAAAGGCATTTTCAACTATACTTGTAGTATGTCTTATAAGTACATTTTGCATATCAAATGTTAATACTGTATATGCTCAAGATGCTGACACAGATGTCAGCACAGAAGTAAATTCTGCGAAAGAGCAGATGGAAGAAGAGGAAAATTATATTGTTGCTTTAGTTTCTCAGAGGACAGGGGAAAATTTGACGACTTCTGATTGGAAAATATGTTTGAATTATCTGCGAGAAAACTATAATTCGATAACAACAGAAATTGGTATTGACGTTGATAAAGTAAAATCATATGTTAGCGCATATACATAT
>DKUB01000059.1 GCA_002490465.1 Lachnoclostridium sp. UBA7215 | reverse complement strand
TTACACACTTTATATTACACTCTCAAAGAATCTGTAGGTTCTGCTCTTTACTCCTGCAAAAATATCTCCTCCTCTGTTTCCTGATTCCCAAACCTTCTGGCCAATATCCTCTTATAAGGCTTATCGTAACCCGCATGAATCACTTTTCCGCTCACTGTCCCATTTTCCCTGACGATAAAACGGTATTGATGATATTTACCCTCTCTGTACGCAAAGTTCTCCCCATTATCCAGATAATGGTCATAACTTCCTTCACCGGGATAAATATGCAGCAGCAGAGTATCTGATGGTTTCTCTCCCACAAAAGACTGTGGCTCCATCACAGGGATAATACTTCCCGCTTTTACAAAAATCGGACAAAGAGCAAGAGGAGCCTCCCGCACAAACCACACAGGTCCTTCCAGTTTCTCATGTGTCCAGTAGTCATACCACACCCCTTCCGGCAGATACACCATTCGCTTTGTCATACCCTGATTCACTACAGGGGCCGCCAGAATCCGGCTACCCAACAAAAATTCATCATTGCACTCCAAAGCTGCTTTATCCTTTTCATAATGAAATACTAACGGCCTCATAACAGGCGCACCCGTGCGCTCCCCCTCAAAAAACAAATCGTAAAAATATGGAATCCACTGATAACGGAGCTTCACATACTTCCGGTATATATCCATAATTTCCCTGTTAAACTGCCAGGGTTCCTGCCTTCTTGTCCCCATTGCAGAGTGATTTCTGAATAAAGGAGAAAAACACCCCACCTGTATCCACCGCGCTAAAAGCTCGGGTGTTGTGTCTGCACCAAACCCTCCAATATCTGTTCCCACAAAAGGCATACCCGACAGTCCCATATTGCAAAGCTGTGGAATTGCCATTTGAAGGTGTGCCCAGATACTTGTATTGTCTCCCGTCCATGCCGTCGTATATTTCTGGCTCCCGGCATAGACCGCCCTGGTAATGATAAAGGGCCTGCGACCGTCCAGCTTTTTTAACCCCTGATAAGACGCTTTAGCCATGAGATGCCCATAGACATTGTGCATCTCCAGATGGGTAGTCTGCCTTCCCTCATCAGTAAACACTACATCATCCGGCAGTGGACCGTTAAAAGTGGCAGGTTCATTCATATCATTCCAAATGCCGCGTACCCCTTTTTTTAGCAAAAACTGCTGCTTCTCTCCCCACCACTCTCTCACAGCGGGATTCCCGAAATCTGGAAATGCTGCCTCACCGGGCCAGACTTCATTAATATAAACTTCTCCCTCCGGCGTTTTTACAAAATAGTTTTCCCGAACTCCCTCCTCGTACACCGCATATCCATTCTCTTTCTTCACTCCGGGGTCATTAATTACCACGGGTTTAAAGCCTTTCTGTGAAAGTTTCCTCAAAAAGCCATCCGGGTCATTATGGTAACGCCCCTGATTCCATGTAAACACTTTATAATCCTGCATGTAATCAATATCAAAGTGAATAGAATCGCAGGGAATATCATTCTTCCGCAAAGTCTCCGCTACTTCCTCTATATCTTCCATGGTTACATAACCCCATCGGGACTGATGATAGCCCAACGTCCATTTCTGGGGAAGCGGACAGGTTCCTGTCAGGTAAGTATAACCACTTAGCACCTCTGCCATTGATTTGCCTGCAATATAATAATAATCCATATTGCCGTCACTGGAACCAAACCAGTAATATTTTTCTGACTCCTGCCCCATATTGAAATAGCTTTTATATGTATTATCCAAAAAAATTCCATAAACATGGGTTTCTGTCAGAGTGATGAAAAAGGGAATGGATTTATATAGAGCTTTAAAGCAGTCTACATGAGGCTTTGGATCATCCGTATTCCACATTTCATATTCATAATGCCGCTTATTGAGAAATCCTGTTTTATCTCCCAAACCGTAAAAATGCTCGGAACCACACATCTTTTTCACTACCTCAAAAGCATGCGCCCCCTTCTCATCGGCAATGGCATGACCTTCCTTTTCCGCAATCTTTACAGACTCATTACTGACTTTTTGCAGAGGTCTGCGTTCCTCTCTGTAATCCAGACAGACCTCTGCCCCGGCACGGTCAAAAAAGTCTACATAAAACCCATTACTAACCCTGACAGATATTTCTTCTGTATAAATCCACAATCCATCCTCTTTTTCCTCCACCCGGACGGATACCGGAACGGCCTTTTCTCCTTCGATTGCTTTCGAAGGCACTCTTTTACCATCCTTACTGCAAAATACATGAATGATATACGGAGTTAATACCTCTACCCGGGCCTCCTGTTCCTCAAAGAATAACCATATGGTCTGACCGCTCTGCGTATATTTTCTCAAATCACCAAATTTCATAGACTATAACTTTCCTATCCAAAAAAGCTCATTAACTGTGCTACGACCAGGCCACCGCCGGTTCCTACCACATACCCCAGCAGTGCCATAATAATACCTACTGGTACCAGCGCACTGGAATACGTTCCCGCAAGCACCGGAGCTGTAGCGGTACCGCCGATATTGGCAAGAGACGCTACACAGCAGGTAAAGATATCCATCTTTAATAACTTTGCCAGAATAATCATAATGGCAACATGGAATACCAGAATAAATAATCCCGACACTAGCCAGACAGGTGCATTACCCATGCTTGCAAGGTCTGCACGGGATGCAATAAGTGCGACGACAATATACAGGAGAACATTAGATATCTCCTCTGTTCCTTTCAGCTTGCCAAACGGCGTCAATGCCATAAGCACTCCCGCAACTGTCACAATCAGTACGGTCCATGTCGCCTTATCAAAAAATGGCAGGTAGCCGTTAATCATTGTACCCAGTTCCTGGCTAATCGCTGATACCAGCAGTCCGGCTCCAATCAGAATGGCAATATTCTGCCATGTCAGAGGATTTGTATTTGCCTTTGCCTCTTTCTCCAATGCAGCACCTACCTCATCAATTAAGTGCGTATCCGCTTTCGTCCATTTGTTGAACTTCTCCGCACGCCCGATTGCCCACAAGAGAAACATAACATAGAGCGTTGCACAGATGGAGTCCATAACAAGTGCATATGCCATAGACGCCTCATCTACATGCAGCGCCGCCTGAATCGCCATCATATTTCCACCGCCGCCCATCCAGCTTCCACATAAGGCACCCAGTGCTTTCCACGCACCCTCTCCCAATCCTCCATGGAAAATAGCATAAGAAAGTACAAAGCCTAATCCAATAGAAATGGTTGCTGCAAAAAAGCCAATCAGCATTTTGGGGCCCAGTTTAATAATTTTCTTCAAATCGCAGCGCAAAAGCATGATAAACAGCATGGCATAGAGCAGCGGATTCTTTATGGCATTATACGTATCAGCCGTAGTATCCAAATCCCACAAACGAACGGTGCATAAAATCATCAGTCCAAGATAAATCAATACAATTGGCGGTGCGAAATTAAAGAACACCTTTGCCTTTGGCCCCTTAAAAATCTTTGGCAGATTAATCAACAGAGCCGCAATAAAAATCAGAGCCGCAATATACATAAATCCGGTTTGAATCATATATTTTATCCTCCTCAAACATCTTATTGATTATATTGTTGTCTATTAACACGAATTATTCAAAAAATCATCGCAGATTTTCCAAAACCTTTACCAGATACTCCCAGCTTCTCTGCACAGACGCTACATCCATGCTCTCCTTCGGTGTATGCACGTTTGACAATGTCGGTCCAAAAGAAATCATATCTATATCCATGATCTTTCCGGCAAGAATACCACACTCCAACCCCGCATGTATTGCAGTAACCTCCGGCGCCTTTTGATATACCTTTTCAAAAACGCGAATCATAGTCTCACGAAGCTCCGATTTTACCCGATATTCCCATGCCGGATAATCTGACTTCATAGTCACTGTGCCGCCAAGATACTCGACAAATGCTTTCACTTTTTCTAAAATCAACTGTTTTCCACTGGCCGTATTACTGCGAATCAGATAGGTCAACGAAACATGGTTATCTTCTGTCTGCAATACACCCAGATTCAGAGAGGTCTGCACCAATCCCTCAATCTCCGGACTCATTTTCTGCATTCCATCCGGTATCTGCTGTAAGGCAAAAATCAGTCGCTTTGTGCTCTCCTGGTCCATACATTGCTCTGGTAAACTCACTGGTTTCGTTGTAATAATCAGCTCCGGCTCCGTTGTGGACAGCTCCTGATGCATCAACTTTAAAAACCCTGTCACACTGTATTCCAGCATATGTGCCTGATTCATCGGCACACACACGATTGCCTCTGCCATATTGGGAATCGCATTATCTTTACCGCCTCCCATAGCACTAGCCAGGGAAAGCGTACACGCCCGATTCACACTTGCCAGTACATTCCCCAGCAGTTTGACGGCATTTTCACGCTGCTTGTGAATCTCCACGCCAGAGTGCCCTCCTAAAAGGCCACTCACCACAATGCGATAGGCACAGCTCGGTAATGGTTCCACCAGCTCCTTGCGAAACGGAATATCACAGTGAACCCTGACACCGCCGGCACAACTGACACAGAGCACCCCCTCTTCTTCTGAATCAATATTAATGAGCCGTTTTCCAGTCAGGTCACTGACATCTAATGCCCTGGCTCCAAGCATACCAATCTCCTCGTCACTGGTAAGCACTGCTTCAATCGGCGGGTGCGCAATGGAATCGGATGCAAGAACTGCCAGAATATATGCGACAGCAATCCCGTCATCTCCCCCAAGCGTGGTCCCTCTCGCCCATACCTTTATACCATCCGTACAAACCTCCAGACCTTCCTTCTCCATATCCAGTCTGCAGTCTTCCTCCCGTTCACAGACCATATCCAGATGTCCCTGTAAAATTACGGGTTTGCTCTGCTCAAAGCCCTGTGTTCCCTCAGCAAAAATAACTACATTATTTGCGTGATCCCGCCTTGCCTTTAGCCCTTGCTCTTTTGCAAATTCCATACAAAACTCTGCAATTCGGTCCGTATTGCCTGAACCGCGAGGAATTGAGGCTATCTTTTGGAAATAGTAAAATACTTCCTTTGGTGATAATTCAGATAAAAGCATAGTATCCCCCAATATTTTATGTCTGATATTTATAACAACACTTATAGTTTACTAAAACAATAAGAGATTGTCAAAAGAAATGCTGTTGGAAATTTCTTGTTTTGAAAATAAATAATAGAAATATTCAATTTTTGAGAAACTAATAATGATTAGAAGGTATGTCCACTGTTCTTTAGCAAATACATCAATTCCTTTCATAATTGCTGTTGCCAATATTGGTGCGTCTTTAGTATCACGCATTTCTGATTTCTTTCATATAGTCCTGCATTTCTTCCTCGGTAGCAAAACCTGCTTTCTTTGCTTCTCCAGAAAAAGCATCTTCTGCTCTCTTAAATGCTAACATCGCTGAATTTTCAAAATAAAATCTGCCATTCTCCTCTAAAATAACAATTTTATCCCCTGTTTTCAGCTTCAGTTTATTTCTCACCGATACGGGAATGGTAATCTGACCTTTACTGGAAACCTTTGCTACTTCCATGTTTCATCATCCTTTCAAAATGACTACTTGGATTTCTTTACTTTCTTTACTTTATAGCGTCCGTTTTGTTTTACACCTTTACAAATTAACAAGACTCTCAAACAGACGTGATGATAAGTCGCCCTGCGCTCAGTTTTACACCCTTACAAATTAACAAGACTCTCAAACGTTTGGTGGCCAAGAAACAATAGGGTAAAGTTTTACACCCTTACAAATTA
>DKUB01000024.1:624-2806 GCA_002490465.1 Lachnoclostridium sp. UBA7215 | reverse complement strand
GAAACAGGCACAGGGCATAACGGAACAGCTAAAGGCAGAAAACGCCTTAGAATGGACAGGATACCTCAATAACATAAGGGCTTGTGCGAGGGAGATTGTGGAAAAGGAAATTATTTTTGCATAAACAGATGATTAGTGGCAGGGGGAAATCCTGCCGCTTTTTCTGCTTTAGTTTGTCAGCTTGACAAATAAAGGGTTAAGGAATATAATTAGATTCAGTATTATACAAGGAGGTAATAAATATGCGGCAAGGTATTCTTAAATAAACTGTCAATTTGATAGTGGGAACAAAAAGTAGCAGTCCCGTTTCACTTTTAATATGGGGCTTAGTTTTTTGTACCCAGTTTAAGAATACTTTTATCATGTAATTTTATATGCCCGAAAACATA
The DNA here is from genome assembly GCA_002490465.1 of Lachnoclostridium sp. UBA7215. Lineage (GTDB taxonomy): Bacteria > Bacillota > Clostridia > Lachnospirales > Lachnospiraceae > Eubacterium_F. Next base: position 2,417 of record DKUB01000024.1, on the reverse strand, counting down.
TAAGTGTTTTGGGGCTATTGGAGTTATTTACCCAGTGATAGGAGTATTTATCACTGGGTATTTTTATGCCCTTTTTTGGGTGTTGATAGGAGGAAAATCACATGAAAATAATTAACTTAGGCATTCTGGCTCACGTTGACGCAGGAAAGACAACATTAACGGAGAGTTTATTGTATACCAGTGGTGCAATTGCAGAACTAGGGAGCGTAGATAAAGGCACAACAAGGACAGATACAATGAATTTGGAGCGTCAAAGGGGAATCACTATCCAGACAGCAGTGACATCTTTTCAGTGGGAGGATGTAAAAGTCAACATTATAGATACGCCAGGCCATATGGATTTTTTGGCGGAAGTATACCGTTCTTTATCCGTATTAGACGGAGCAGTATTATTAGTTTCTGCAAAGGATGGCATACAGGCACAGACCCGTATACTGTTTCATGCACTACAGACAATGAAGATTCCGACAATTTTTTTCATCAATAAAATTGACCAAGAGGGGATTGATTTGCCAATGGTATATCGGGAAATGAAAGCAAAGCTTTCTTCGGAAATTATAGTGAAGCAAAAGGTTGGGCAGCATCCCCATGTAAATGTAACGGACAATGATGATATGGAACAGTGGGATGCGGTAATTATGGGAAACGATGAACTATTAGAGAAATATATGTCAGGAAAACCGTTTAAAATGTCAGAACTGGAACAGGAAGAAAACAGGAGATTCCAAAACGGAACGTTATTTCCCGTTTATCACGGAAGCGCTAAAAACAATCTGGGGATTCGGCAGCTTATAGAAGTAATTGCCAGTAAGTTTTATTCATCAACGCCTGAAGGTCAATCTGAACTATGCGGGCAGGTTTTTAAGATTGAATATTCAGAGAAAAGGCGGCGTTTTGTTTATGTGCGTATATATAGCGGAACATTGCATTTGAGGGATGTTATTAGAATATCTGAAAAAGAGAAAATAAAAATCACAGAGATGTGTGTTCCGACAAACGGTGAATTATATTCATCCGATACAGCCTGCTCTGGTGATATTGTAATTTTACCAAATGATGTTTTGCAGCTAAACAGTATTTTGGGGAACGGAATGCTGTTGCCGCAGAGAAAATTTATTGAAAATCCTCTCCCTATGCTCCAAACAACGATTGCAGTAAAGAAATCTGAACAGCGGGAAATATTGCTTGGGGCACTTACAGAAATTTCAGATGGCGACCCTCTTTTAAAATATTATGTGGATACTACAACGCATGAGATTATACTTTCTTTTTTGGGGAATGTGCAGATGGAAGTCATTTGTGCCATCCTTGAGGAAAAATATCATGTGGAGGCAGAAATAAAAGAGCCTACTGTTATATATATGGAAAGACCACTTAGAAAAGCAGAATATACCATCCACATAGAAGTCCCGCCAAATCCTTTCTGGGCTTCTGTCGGGTTGTCCATAGAGCCGCTCCCTATTGGAAGCGGAGTGCAGTATGAAAGCAGAGTTTCACTTGGATATTTAAACCAATCGTTCCAAAATGCGGTTATGGAGGGGGTTCTTTATGGCTGCGAGCAGGGGCTGTATGGATGGAAAGTGACAGACTGTAAAATCTGTTTTGAATATGGATTGTATTATAGTCCTGTAAGTACCCCCGCAGACTTTCGGCTGCTTTCCCCTATCGTATTGGAGCAGGCTTTAAAAAAAGCAGGGACAGAACTATTAGAGCCATATCTCCACTTTGAAATTTATGCACCGCAGGAATATCTCTCACGGGCGTATCATGATGCTCCAAGGTATTGTGCAGAT
>DKUB01000024.1:0-288 GCA_002490465.1 Lachnoclostridium sp. UBA7215 | reverse complement strand
AGCTCTGACGCTTAAATTAATATTTACTCTCTCAAGGCAAACGGGATTTTGCTTTTTATTTTAAGTTACCTGGTACATTCTTATTTTAGGCCGTAAAATCCCCCGGCTCTGCTTTTTTGTCCTTTTTTGTTTTCTCCTGTCTTCCCATCACCTCCTTTCCCTGGCCTTTTCTATATCAACCGGATTTGTATCCTTTTCTTCATCTCTTTTTCATATCTTTTCAGCGGCGTCTTTTTCATCGATTCCAGTATTCTTCTGTGTTTTTGCTCCTGACTCTGGCCTGCCTTT
>DKUB01000100.1 GCA_002490465.1 Lachnoclostridium sp. UBA7215 | reverse complement strand
CAAAATATCTTTCTTTTGAGAAGCAGCCCACTATAAAATGGCCACACGGGGCAGTAACCCCATGCAGCCATTCCTATTATAAAGTCTCTATTCCACCTATTGATTCTCAGATGCAAACTTTCCATAGGCGTCATTTGCATCCTGAATTCTCTTATCCCACACAGACGAAATTTTTTCTACCTGCTGCGCAGGCGTTACAGAACGGGCATATACACCATAACAGATGTCACCGGTCTCTATCTCCGAAATCATTGGAACATAGGAGGCCTGTTTATGTTCATCCTCCAGCATCATCATCAATGTTTCATCAACAGCCCTGTCATCCCGGAACTTATCATAATAGCCTTCCCGGTAAGCCTCCTCCAGCGTATAGCCAGGGGTTGGCTCTGTGTATAAATCATAGGCAAATGCAATTTTTTCTGCCTTTTCATCATCAATGCAGACAGGCATAACAATAATATTATCATTTGGAATCCATTTATTTGTTGCCTCAGAATTACCCTGATTGTATGGAAAAAGCACAAACCCCCACTCGTCATCCATTTCCATAAAGGCTGTAGTCTCATATGCCTCTGATGTCTGCATTGCCACCTCACCGTCACGGAATGCCGCTTTATACCAATCCCAAGCAGATGCGCTGGCTGGTTTTGGCATAATATAATTTTTATCCATCAATCCCATGCCCCAGTTCAGAGCATCTTTAAACTCCCGGGTCCCTATTACATTTTTATAAACCCCATTTTCATCCCGCTCAACAAAATTCGCATTATTGGTAGCCACGCACATCGGCAGATAATATTTGGAAAAACTCGCCATCGCATATTGGTCTACTTTACCGTCACCGTCAATATCCTTGGTCAGCCTTTTGCAATATTCTTCGAATTTCTCCCACGTCCATTCCCCGGCCGCCTGTAAATCATACGGCTCATTTTCCGGAATTCCGGCCTCTTTTAACATTCGTTTATTAAAATAAATGCCTCCCCTTGGCTCTCTCTCTGCACTCATCCCCCATATTCCATCACCTATTGTCATAAGGTCAATAACGGTCTTATTCCACTTTTCCTCTGTGAAATCAAACTCCGGAAGGTTTGCCAGATTTTTCATCAGCCCTTTCATCAAAGGCTGCGCCACATCCTCCTGATAAAGATAATACAGGTCACAGGTCGGGTCGTTCGCCATTACACGTGTTACGAAATCACTCTGCATATCCTGAAAAGCACTTACTGCCTTCCTCGTGATTTTAAAATTATACTTTTCCTGGATTTCTTTCCGGTATTTTTGTAATGCCCTGGCATAATCGGATGTTCCGGCATCACCCTCCTCCGCCGTATACCAGTCACCAATTGATATTTCCATCCCATCCAGTGACTGAAATGTCTTCTTCGCCTGCTGGCCCCCTGCCGCGCCTGTAGCGGCTCCGCCGTCCTTCTGTGAATTCCCCTCATTGTTTCCGGCCGTACATCCTGACATTGTGCCGACCGCAAGCACAATGCTCAGCCCCACTGCAGCCAGTTTTTTAAACTTTTTTGTCATATAATCCCTCCAATCGTAAAAGCTGCTTTGTTACATATTGTAATAAAGCAGCTTTTAGGTTCATTTATCATACAGGGATGTTGAAATGTCATTTTTCCTCCAGTCTTAAAATTTTTTCAAAAAAATTAAATTTGTTTGTAGGGTTTTGCCTCCCTCATACGTTATATATAGTGAAAACATTTTTAAGGAGGGATTACTATGTTTAAAATCCAAAGAAAACTATTCACATGTCTTGTGCTTTTAGCCCTGCTGCTGTATAGTGAGAGCAATGTATATGCGGCAGCAACAAAAGTGCAAAAAGCATCCCCGGTTTCCAGGTTTACGTTTAAGAAAACCAAACTGCCGTCAACAACGGAGAAGGAAAAGTATATTGTAATAACAAAAGACAAACAAAAAGCAGACACCATATTAGGAAAATATAAGTCTGCAAAACACAGTAAGTTCAGCAGATTGGCCAAAGGAAAAAACATTATATCCGTGAAAATGACCGGAAAAGAGGCCAATGAGATATTAAAAGATACTGATGTCCTCTGTGTAGAGCCAGATGGAAACGTTACCGGATGTACAGAAGAAACAACACCGGGGCATATAACAGAGGAAAACCAGAAGACGTGGAATCAGGAAATGTTACATATACCAGAGGAAAAAGAGGAAGGGGCGGCAAAAATAAAAGTTGCTGTTCTTGATTCTGGCATCGACTACGGGAATGATATCGTTTATAAAGAGCAAATCAATCTCATTCCCGGGGAAGAAGAATTAACGCCATTCTTTACAGACGCGACAGGGCACGGCACAAGTGTTGCCAGTATTTGTCACCAATTTCCATTAGGAAATTGATGACCTGCGCGCGTATCAACGCGCTTCCTCTGTGCTGAAGATAACGGAGTCGGCATAACCGGCATCAATCCGAATGTGGAGCTTTATTCCGCAAAGGTATTGACAGATGGCAATAAAGCGCCCATCAGCCGGGTAGTAGAGGGAATTTACTGGGCAATTGAAAACAAAGTCAATATTATCAATATGAGTTTTTCTAGCCCGGTTGATTCCCAGATTCTCAGAAAGGCGGTGGAAGACGCCTATCAGGCGGGAATCCTGATGATTGCCGCAGCAGGAAATAATGGACAGGTAGAATATCCGGCAGCTTACCCGCAGGTAGTCGCTGTCGGCTCTGTAAATGCAGAAGGGAAAACAGCGGAAAAGAGCGCATCCGGCGAGGAGCTGGAATTGGTTGCACCGGGAGAGAAAGTTACATCAACCGGACTTTTGCATGGGACTATCGTAGAATCAGGAACAAGCCTTGCTGCTCCCCATGTCACAGGAGTTGCCTCTCTTTTATGGCAGAAGGATATGAGTGTTTCCGCTGATTTTATAAGAGGCCTGCTAAAAGAAAGCGCCAATCCATGTGGTGATACGGAAAGGTACGGAGAGGGGCTTATTGATTATGAGTATGCCCTTCGTATATATGACGAATATAAAGAAGAATACCAAGCAAGGCAGGATAACAGCATAGGTAATATACCGGAAAATCCGAATACTGTTCCTGTGTTTGAGGGCAATAATGTAGTAGAAGGGCAGTGGGAAAATCATGCAGGGAAAGCAAAAGATGCCGGGGCAGTTTTGGCGTTTCAAAATGGGGCAGCTGCGCCGGATAAAGCGAGCAGCGGACTTAAGGACTTAGGCACACATCATCCGTGGCATGGCGGTCGTTTTGCCAACTATGCGGCCGATTACCGTTATGTGGTGAAGGTGGCAAATGCCGTTCATGATTTGGATACCAGTGCAAACAAGAAGCAGATTGTAGAGAAAATAGAGAGCGTAAGTTCCATGGCTGGTATGGATGGAGGAGATGTTAATAAAACAGATGATCAAATGTCATTATATAAGAATGGGGTATTTAAACAAATGAAACAAGAGTTATGTGATAATATAGCACCTGTTCTGGTGGGAATGACACAAAATCAGAAAAGAGCCTATATTTTTGGAGTAGCTTCTCATATAGCAACCGATGCCTTTGCACATGCATCTTATCGATATAATGGAACAAAATGGGTGCATATCGATCATGTACATGGGGACTGGTGTCATGCTGATAATGAGAATTGTATTACACGGCGTATTTTATCAGCGAAAGCTGTTCTAACTAAAATAATAGACCGTTTTAATGGAAATCGGAGTGACATTGCAATGGTTCGGGATTTCCTAATATCAAAAACAACTGTTGCAGGAAATCTTAGGCAGTACTACAATTCCCAGACAATAAAATTTACTCAAGATGTTCCAAATGAGGATGCTACTTACCGGATGCATAAAATGAGAAAATATTTTAATGCAGCAGGGGAATCAGACGGTGATGTGTTAACGGTATATGGGGAAGTTAGTTATGATGGATAATGACAATCTCCTGTTGTATTTGATTATTAAAATGAAAGGGAACAAAATGAATAAAATTTGTGTTTGTGTATTTGCCATGTTTCTGTCTTGTATATCAATATCTGATAATGCCAAGGCAAAAACAAAAGAAAACTCCAGTCCATTTGAATATGAAATTGTGTCGGAAGGAGAGGATTCCTGCCGGATTACAGGAATTCGTATCAAGAAAGATAAGGGAATATCTGTGTTAAGGATACCTAATATTATTAATGGAAAAATAGTAGTTTCCATTGGAAAAGGTAAGGGAATTACATCATACTCTTCATCATACTACTGGAATACATTTTTAATGTATAATGGAGATAGTGAGGAAAAATGGTTTTGGGCTTCTGAAATAAAACCGTATAGGCAACGAGAAGCACAAGAGAGACGAGTAGAAAAAATAAAAAAGATAATTTTACCGGATACCATCCGTGAGATACGGGATACTGCCTTTGCCGGATTGAAAGGCCTAAAATCAATTAAGCTGTCCAAAAACCTGACCACAATAGGGAAATGTGCGTTTGCAGATACATCTGTACAGAAAATGCGTCTTCCCTCCGATGTTACAGCAGTGGGAAAACAAATGTTTTTGGATTCTCCTATAAATAACATAAATATTCC
>DKUB01000038.1:14219-14570 GCA_002490465.1 Lachnoclostridium sp. UBA7215 | reverse complement strand
AGCTTCTGCTTCTAAAGCCCTGCTTGACCTGATTTTGTTAAGATATCCATAAATATGAAGTTTTAACAAATCGGAACGCCGGTATGGAGACTGCCCCCTGTTTGAACCGCTATACTCTGTAAAACCTAATCCTTGCAAATCAAGTGACTCGACATATGCATCTATAACACGAACTGAATTATCCTTGTCAACTAAATCATCCAAAGATATTGTTATCATTCTTATTTGATTTCTATTCACGCCAACTATATACGCCATACAAAGACACCTCCGATACCTGATATTGTACCTCTATTATAACATATATCATAATTGTTAGACAGTCTGACGTACGGTGGTGTGGGAGGTCGG
>DKUB01000038.1:0-13920 GCA_002490465.1 Lachnoclostridium sp. UBA7215 | reverse complement strand
ACGCACGGTGGTGTGAGAGGTCGGAATTTCTCAATTAAGAGAAATTCCTCCTACTCGATTGCCGATTTATATGTTTTTATAAATTAGTTTTTATAAAAATAATTCAGCATATAATTTATTGACAGTATAATTACACTGTGTTAAGATAATATAAAAGACTAGGTATAAGGAGTGAGGTAGGCTATGGTCAAAAAAATCTTAATGTTTTTTGTCGTCTTTTTATTGGGGGTTCAAGTAACAGAGGTCAGCTCGCAGGCATACGGTAATAAAAAAGACATATCCGAATATAGTGTAAATGAAATAGTACCACAGGACATTTATGATTATATTACTACAGACATAAGAGATGACATATTAAATTTGTTAAAAGATTCCGCAGATAATTTTGGAATATTAAAGGAAGATGTTGAAGGACTAACATGGGAAAAGGCTTATGTAATTTATGACATTGATGAAGAAATCCAGAAAAAGGAGTATTTTTTCCCTATAGTAAACGAAGGGCAAGAAGTTATTGCCAATATAGCAGTTTTAGACACCGAATATGGAATACAGTTTAGTATAAGTAAAGATATGGTGTTTGATTTAAATAAAATTGGAGATTGGCAGAGGAGTATATTTTTTAGACAGGGTGATACTATCCTAGCACAAAATAGTAGTGGAATTTGCAACATAACAGAGGGAAAAATAACGGATAAATTCATTGGAAAACCGTTAGTGGAAAAGAAGAAAGAAATTGTAGAAGAATTAAAAAATGCAAAGCAGGTAGAAGTTGAGCAGTTAGCTCCAATCATTTCAAAAAAAGAATTAAGAAGTTATACACCGTCGTTTTCAAACGACTTGGGATATTATTATTTGAAGTTGTATAATGCGCAGGGACAGGGAGATTATCGGCTGTGTTGGGCGGCTAGTGCAGCTACTATTATAAATTATCGTTTAGGTCAAAGTGTTACAGCGAAAAATATTGCTGATAAGTTAGGTAGAGGATATAATGACGGTGGAGACATTTCAGATATAAATAATGTACTGCGTATGTATAACGTTTACTATTATGCTGTTAGCAGTATGATGTCTTTTGATGATGTTATGAAAAACATCAAAGCAAAATATCCAATCGCTATGAGATGTAAAGCAGCAAATCCTGGGAATTGTGATCATATTATAACCATCTATGGTTTTAGAAATTTGACGTCGGGAAGCTATCTTATGTGTTGGGATTCGGATATGACCCCTTCAGAAGAGGGCAATTTGCGTATTATTACATATAATAATAAAGGGAGTATGTTTTTAGCTGATAATGCAGAATATACTTGGAATGGTTCAGCTTTTGGAATAAGGTAGAAGGGGGAATAGCAAAATGAAAAAATCAATTTATTGCATCATTGCATGCTGTATGATTGCAAACACACTTCACGCAATGCCATCAGCAGCAAAATCAACACCTAAGCTAAGTACCGAACAGGTCTTTTTGGAAAGGGGAAAAACAAAAACAGTAACCATGAAAGGGTTATCCAAAAATCAGACTGTGAAATGGACAACTGGAAATTCAGAGATTTTTTCTGTGAGCAAAAAAGGGAAAATCAAGGCAAAAAAGGCCGGTGAGGCAAAATTGACGGCAAAGGTTGGCAAGAAAAAATATAGGTGTAAAGTAGTAGTTTCTCCGAAAATAAAGATGACTTTTAACAATGATGTGTTCACAGAGGAAAGATTTGAAACGTTGAAAAAAATAGAACTGGGTGGATATTATAAAGTACAGGACCCTGTTCTTTTGAAAATGGTATACAGTAAATATGCAAGCATTTCTCTGCGTTTTAGAACGGAGGAGGAGATAAATTTTGATGAGAAAGATAAAAGAATAGGCATGAGCAGTGGTCCCAAGTTTTATTTCGGAAAAAAGCCTAATCTATTGTCAGTTACATTTTTAACGCGAAATCGTGTTATCATAGGTGATGAAGTATACGTTATTTATGAAGGTGATGAGAAATGCAGAGAGGCGAATGAACTCATCAGGAAGTATGGAATTATCATTCCTCTGGAGGGGCGCTACGAATAAACAGCGTTCCCCCAAAACTCTTCAAGCGACTGCTCCATTCCCCGGATATCCACAGCTTCATACGGAAACCACTCTCTGGGGAACAAATCCAGGTACTGCCGCTGCAAAAAGCGCTCATCTAAGAGAAGGATTGCTCCCTTGTCCTCGGCCGTACGGATTACACGCCCCCCGGCCTGGAACACCTTATTGATTCCGGGGTACAGATAGGCATAGTCAAACCCCCGGCCTTTTTTTTCTTCATAATAATCCCGGAAAAGCTCCCGTTCATGGCAGACCATGGGAAGCCCGGTTCCAACAATGACGGCGCCGATTAACCGGCTTCCCGTCAAATCAATTCCCTCACTGAAAATTCCCCCCATAACGCATAGCCCCACAACAAATGCCTGTTGTTTCGCTTCTTCGGAATCAAAGGCAGCCAGAAATGCCTCCTTATCCGCTTCACGCATATCCGGGTTCTGTGACAGGATACGGTATTCGTCCGGCAGGACCAGCCGTTCCCTGATTTGTTCAAGGAAAGAATATGAGGGGAAGAATACCATATAGTTCCCACCCTGTGACAGGACAAAGCATTCTATATAACGGGCTATTTTTTCATATTCTGACGGGCCGCGCCGTGTATATTTCGTAGTGACGTCTCTGGCAATCAGTATTTTTCTCTGCTCCGGGGAAAAAGAAGAAGTGGCATATATAGCGCCGTCCTCCTGTGAGCCGGCAAGCTGCTCCCGATAATAGCGGATTGGCAGGAGAGTGGCGGAAAAGAGAATGGAACTCCGGCCCCGTTCCATCACTTCCTTCAGTTGGCCGGAGGGGTCCATGCACTGGAGTTTGATACGGAAATCACCCTCGGGGCTGTAGTCTGTGTAAATGCGGTATTTGTCATCCATCCACTCCAGGACGGCGCAGAATCTGCGCACATTAAAGTAAAAATTTAATAGTGTGTCCCGTTCCGGGAGGATGGGGAAATCTTTTGCCACAAGCTCATGGGCAGATAATATCCGGAGAAGGTGCAGGGAGAGCGAGCCCACTTCCGGTATAACCTCAAATTCATCACATTCATGTTTCAATTCGAGCAGACTGCGGTTGGCAGCGCTGAGAGCCTGCTCATATGCCCGCAGATTGTATTGTACTTCCGGGCGATGTTCATGGCGCTCCATCGTTTTTACAATTTTTCTTACTGCTAAAAAATCCTCCTTGATAAGTCTTGCGCTGTACATTTCCCGGCCGCGCTCCACAAGATTATGTGCCTCGTCAATTAAAAAAATCATAGAGCCCTTTTTATTTTCAGAAAAAAAACGGCGCAGATAGACATTCGGGTCAAAGGCATAATTATAGTCACAGATGACTGCATCTGCAAACAGTGCGGCATCCAGGCTCATCTCAAACGGGCAGACCTCGTGTATTTCGGCATAGTGGAGGATAATATCGCGGGTCAGCGCAGATTCGTGGGTGAGCATATCATAAATCGCTTCATTTACGCGGTTAAAATGTCCCCTGGCCCGCTCGCAGTCCCCGGGGTTGCAGGAAACTTTGTCCAATACACACATTTTTTCCTTTGCTGTCAGTGTTAGTGGTTTAAAACAGAGATTTTGTTCCCCGAGAAGGGAAAAACATTCCTCTGCCACCGTGCGGGTAATTGTTTTCGCCGTCAGATAAAAAATGCGCTCGCTGACGCCCTCGCCCATGGCTTTGACCGAGGGAAACACTGTTGTGATCGTTTTGCCAACGCCGGTCGGTGCCTCAATAAAAAGTTTTTTCTTTTCTTCAATTGTGTGGTAGGCCATAGCGGCAAGCTCTTTCTGTCCCGGGCGGTATGGAAAAGGAAATGCCAGGGAGCGGATAGAGGCGTTTCTTTTCTTCTTCCAGTCGTATTCATAAACAGCCCATTTCTCATAAGTTTCCACTAATACAGAAAACCAGTAAGTAATCTGCTCCCTTGTAAAAGATTCATCAAAGCGTTTAATATTTTCTGTTTCCAGACTGCAGTAGGTGAGTTGTATACCGACTTCTGACAGGTTATCGCGCTCCGCAATCATATAGGCGTAACACATGGCTTGTGCCCGGTGTACCGCTAATGGTTCTGTAAGGGAATGGACATCCAGATACATTCCCTTGATTTCATCAATAAATACAATGCCATCTTTTCCAAAAACACCGTCGGCACGTCCTTCAATCATCAGCGTAAAGGGCGTCCCGTATTCGATACTCGTAATTGTCTGCATGGTAAATAAAGGAACTTCGGCCTCATAGCCGTGTCCCATACGTTTTTGTATTTTTCGGTGGATGCGGCTTCCAAGCTGCATAGCCTCCGTATTTTTTATGCCGCTTCCGGCAGAGGTAAGGTCACCCTCGCGGAAAATAAATTCTACAAGGCCCCGGACAGATATCTTGACGGTTTCTCTCTCTTCGCTCATAATAAAACCAGTATAAAACAGAACAAACATTCTTGCAACACTTTTGCAATGTTATCTATCTTATATATGTCATGACGTTAAAACATAAAGCAGCTTAATGTACGTATAGCCGGAATGGAGATTACAATGAGCAATAATGAATGGAAACTTGTGGAAACTGCAAAAGAGGGGGATACCCATGCATTTGCCCAGCTGTATGAGAAATATTATGCAGATTTGTACCGATTTGCTCTCTGCTATGTGAAGCATGCACAAATGGCAGAGGATGCAGTCAGTCAGGCAGTTTTAAAGGCGTATGAAAGTTTGCGGAAATTGCGCAAAAATAATTCTTTTAAAAGCTGGATCTTTCAGATAACGGCCAACGAGTGTCGGAAAATGCTCGGGCGCAAAGAGGGTTATCTTGAGGATATCAGCTGGCAGGAACCGCAGAAAATGGAAGAGGGTTATGCCGTTTTTGAGCTCGAGGAATTGCTTTTGCAGCTTTCCGACGAGGAGCGGCTGATTATTTCCATGTCTGTATTCGCAAGCTATAACAGTAAGGAGATTGCTGCGATCTTACACAAAAAAGCCGGTACTGTGCGCTCGTTAAAAAGCAGGGCACTGGCTAAATTAAGAATTTATTTAGAAGAGCAGCAGGCGGAGTAGAAAGTTTTTGAAAGGAGATAGAAGCGTATGGATGAGAAGAAAATATTGGGGAATATGAAAAAATTGGCAGAGGATATTTCCGTTCCGGAATCACTGAAACCGGAACAGATAGAAAAGAGGCTGAATAAAATACCGCAAAAAAGGGATGGCAGCCGTTTTGTAAAGGGGGCGGCAGGGGTGGCCGCTGCCTGTCTGGTGCTTGTCGCAGGTGGTATGTGGTTTGGCCGCCAAATGACAGGGGAAACAACAAGGGGGCAGGAAGTAGTATCTTCGGACAGTGCCGCATATCCGGATGTACAGAGGGCAGAGAAAAAGAGCGGACGTACGGGAACATCGTATGAAATTCTCTGTGATTCGATAAATAATTATAATGAAATACGGGAAAAAGACTATTTATATGAAACAATAGATGCAGATACAGATGATGTACTGACAGGATCCGCTGATAAATCTGCAGAATCTGCTGGAAGCGCATCAGCGGTGAAAAAATCTTTTGATGACAGCTCTTCCAACAGCATTTCCCGGGAAAATGATTTTTCCGACACGGATGAGCAGGTGGAAGGGATAGGAGAAGGCGACATTGTAAAGACAGATGGAAAGCATATTTTTGCTTTATGCTTTACGGTGAACGGGAGTAAGATAAAGATTTACAATACGACAGAAAAATCGGCGGACCTTGTCTCGGACATTAAATTGAAAGAAATGGATGTACAGGAAATGTACATTAGCGGGAGCAAACTTATTGTGACTGCGCAGGTATGGGGAAAAGATAGTGTTTCCAGCTCAACTTCCAAGTCAAAAGCGCCGATAAATGATATATCAGAAGTTCAGATCCTGGTTTATGATGTCTCAGATCCTGCCGGACCGAAAAAAACAGCAAGCCATACACAGAGTGGCAACTACAATACATCGCGTCTGGCAAACGGTTTTTTGTACACATTTTCCGGGTACAGTGTATGGGGGGATGGACATAAGGAAGAGGAACCGAAAACCTTTGTTCCATGTGTAGACGGAACAGTACTGAAAGAAGAGGATATCGCTGCGGTCTCTGGCAGGGATAATAACCGTTATATGGTTATGACCTCAATGCCGATTGACAATCCAAAGGTGCTGGCAGACACATATTCTGCCTTCGGCGGTTCTAACGTATACTATATGAATGAGGAGCATATTTATGCTACAGAAGGGTTTTATGATACCGATAATCCGAATTTTGAGCAGCGCACACAGATTACACGTTTTGGGTACAGAGATGGCATATTTGATAAACAGGCATCGACGCAGGTAAGAGGGGCAATTGAGAATTCTTACTATATGCATGAGTACAATGGATATTTCTGCTATGTCTACACCAGATATAAACAGGACGCTCCGGTAAACGGGCTTTGCGTTATGGATGACCGGCTTGAGGTTGTGGGAGAGGTAAGCGGGCTCGGGAAGAATGAGACGATTTATTCCTCTTATTATATGGATAATATGGCTTACTTTGTCACGTACCGTAACACGGATCCTGTATTTGCGGTAGACCTGTCAAATCCGGAGAAACCGAAACTTGTATCAGAGCTGAAACTGCCCGGCTTTTCGGATTATCTTCATTCTTTTGGCGAGGGTATGCTTTTAGGAATTGGCCAGGGCGAGGGCGAGAGGAAAAACGGCTTTGTCTACGAGGCACTAAAGCTGTCGCTTTTTGAATATGACGACGAGCATCAGTTAAAAGAAAAAGATATGCTGCTGGCGGCAAAAAACACAAGTTCTCAGGCAGGGGAAAACCATAAGGCAGTTTTTGTGGATGAAGAGCGAAAGCTTGTGGGGCTTGCGGTACAAAACTACAGTACTGGAGAAGACAGCTACCATGTTTACCAGTTTAAAAACGGAAAATGGAAACGTGTCATGAAGCAGGCAGACCTCTCTTCGTTTTTGAATGTAAGGGGACTGCGGATTGGCCAGTCCTTTTATGTAGTAGATTCAGATGGGATTTCTGTTTACAATATTAACAATTGGGGGCTTCTGTCAAAAAAGGAAAAATAAGTAAAAAAGGGATTGCCTATTTTAAAAAAGCGTGATATAACTAAGAGTAAGAAAGTATCGAGGGTGGAGGGGATCGGATTTATAGCCGATTTTAGTTGATATTTGTAATCAAAATGCTCAACGATAGGAGGTTTAAAAATGAAAAAATTATTGAGAAAGGCAAAAGGCTTTAAGAAAATTTTGGCTTTTGTCATGTGTTCAGCACTTATTCTGGGAGAAATTCCGGCAGGGATTATTCAAGCGGATTCTGATGAGCCGGCTCCTAAAATTGTATTGGAAGGCAGCGTTGACTCTCAGGGCAAAATTATATTAACAGCAAAAGTTGTCAATGCGGCGGTTACAACCGGAAGTTTTGAATGGCTTCAGGTGGATGGAAGGACACAAAGTGTTTCTGGTACAGCGGCTGCAGTCTGTCATTCTTCATCTATGACGCTGAGTGAATTGTATGATTTCTGGAAGACAGATGCAAAGCTTCAGGATAGTACCGAAAGCATTCGTGTTGCAAGCAAGTATGCTGCTACGCCATCGGCTTCTCCGGATACAGAAGTGAAGAAGGACTATGGCTGGAAAGTAAACTCAGACAAAGATAGCGCAGAGCTAGAGATTGACTCATTTGATGGCGTGTCTGCTCAAAATGTGTCTATAGCTACTTCTACAGACGGTACGATTCTTAATGTAAAAAATGGAATGAAGATTTGGGATGAATCCGGCAATGATGTAACAAGTCATAACGGAAGCCTTCCGAAAGGCGAGTATGTCGTTGCGCTTACTTATATGGGTGCCAGTGCAGCGATAACTATTAAGGCAGAATATGAGATAGGGGTGGCACAGGCATCTGCCTCTTCTGCTCCGGCAGACTCACCCAATCCAAGTGCAGCTCCAACGGAGACAGCTACGGCTACTACATGGCCCACAGACGAACCATCGTTTATTATTCCGACGGCAACACCGGACATTGGAGAGCCTCCGGCAGAGCAGCCAACAGCAGTGCCGACTACAGAACCGACAAAAGTACCGGATGTGGTTCCGACGGTGAATCCAACAATAAAACCTACGGCAGAGCCGACGAAGGCACCGGAGGCAGATGCAACAGTAAAACCGACAGAACCGACAAAAGCACCGGAAGCAGATGCAACAGTAAAACCGGCAGATCCGACAAAAGCACCGGAGGCAGATCCAACTGTAAAACCGGCAGAACCGACAGTGAAACCAAATACGGGAAAAGATAAAACAGTAACCGTAGGAAAAGCAGATTATAAAGTGGATACGAAATCTAAATCAGTAGCTTATGAGGGAACTGCTGCTACAGGCAAAAAAGTAACAGTGCCGTCTACGGTAAAGGTAAACGGTGTCAGTTATCCGGTTACATCTGTTTCTGACGGAGCGTTCAAGAACTCTAAGGTTACGAGCGTTACCCTTGGAAAAAATGTAACAACAGTAGGAAAAAATGCTTTCAAGGGCTGTAAAAAACTGACCAAAATTACATTCCCTGCCAAATTGCGGAAAGTAGAGGCAGGCGCATTTACCGGATGTACAAAACTGAAGTCAGTTTCTCTTCCGGCGGCAACAAAAACAATTGGAGCAAAGGCATTTAAAAACTGTAAGTCACTGAAGAATATGACGATTGGTAAGGCGCCTAAGAAGACGAGGAAAGCGCAGATTCTGTTTGGTGCATATGAGCAGAATAAAACTTTATTTGCAGCACCTGGCAGTACAAAAGTATCTATTGGTGCAAGTGCACTTGAAAATTGTGTAAAGCTCCGTTCTGTTATTATTAACAGCCAGGTGACAAAGATTGGAAGCAGGACGTTCCAGCACTGCAAGGAGCTGGCGCGTGTGCTCGTCAAGTCCTTGAAGTTACAGGCAGTTGGAAATAATGCACTAAAGGGAGTGAATAACTGCAAAATTTCTGTTCCGACGATCCGGCTCAGAAAGTACCGCACACTGTTCAAGAATAAGGGGCAGGGAAGAAAAGTGGTTATTGCAAAGGCATGATAAAGTTTTTTGATTATTTTTCTTATTGTTTCGGAAAAAGACGCTCGTACGAGCGTCTTTTTCTAATCTAAAAAACAAGTTGTGTATTATGCAAAAAAATGATACAATTTTATTAGTTGAATGTACGGATAAGGAGGAAGAGTGGATATGAAAGATGATTTTCGGATTGTATTAGAAATTGATGATAAAAACAATAAGGATTATGACGAAGAGGAGTTGACAGACAAAAATCATTTTTTGTGTAAATTCGACAAGTTTCATGATATCTGTATCCAATGCCATGACAATCCTGATGCAGATGCTCTTGCTTCCGGACACGGTCTGTATCAGTATTTTCTGGAAAAGGGAAAAGCTCCCCGTCTTGTGTACAGTGGAAGAAACCGCATTACAAAGCCCAATCTGCTTCTTATGATAAAAGAACTTGAGATACCGGTAGAATATGTGGAGGAATTGCCCCCCTGTGATATGCTTATTACAGTGGACTGTCAATACGGTTCGGGAAATGTGACCATGCTGGAGTCTGATAACGTGGCTGTCATTGACCATCATCAATGCGGCATGGTGCAGAACGAGTGGCACTATATCCGGAGCAACCTTGGCAGCTGCGCAACGATTATCTGGGATTTGCTGAATGCAGAGGGATATGATATTAATGGGAACCTCAAACTGGCTACTTCGCTCTATTATGGGCTTTACAGCGATACCAATCAGTTTGGGGAGATGCACCATCCATTAGATAAGGATATGAGGGATATGCTGGCAAAAGATGATATTCTTTTGTTCCAGTTGATGAATACTAACCTTTCCCTGCAGGAGATGAGCATTGCCAGCGAGGCGCTGACAAGACAGAAATACAATCAGGATTTCAAATTTACCGTAATAGCCTCTGATGAATGTGACCCCAATATTCTGGGAATTATCAGTGACTTTGCGATACAGGTGCAGGAGATAGATACCTGTGTGGTATTTAATCCGAATCCGGGTGGATTTAAACTTTCGATCCGCAGCTGTGTCAAGGAGACAAAGTCAAACGATTTGGCGGAGTACCTCTGTGACGGCCTTGGTAATGGAGGCGGACTTCCAAATAAGGCAGGGGGGTTCATTGCGGCAAATCTCTACAAAGATAATTATGGGGACAGGGATTTTGCAGAGGTGATATACGAGAGGACACTGCAGTATTATCACGATTATGATATTATATATGCTCAGACTCATAAACTGGATATAACCGGTTATAAACGTTATCAGAAAAAAAACGTCATGGTTGGGATGGCAGTTGCCTCAGAGTTTATTAAAGTGGGAACACCGATTCTGGTACGTACATTAGAGGGGGATGTCAACTTAATAGTAGATGAGGACATTTACTTGATGATTGGTATTGAAGGTGAGGTCTATCCGATTAAAAAGGAAAAATTTAATAAATCCTATAAATTGGTTGAGGGTGTGCCCAATATGAAAATCGAATATGCCCCTACGGTGAGGGATAACATTTTTGGGGACGTGTATCAATTGATGAAATATATGAAAACATGTATTGCAACAGGGGATACAAAGGTAATGGCAAAGCCTCTGGAAAAAAATGTAAAGGTCTTTACTGCTTGGGATGAAAATAAATATTATCTTGGAAAAGTGGGAGATTATCTTGCTGTCAGGGAGGATGATTTCCATGACATTTATGTAGTGAAGAGGGAAATCTTTTTGGAGACTTATGAAGAGATAGGGTGAAAATTTTCACCCGGCAGAAATGAGGGTATCATGAAATATGCAGCTTTTATCAGTTACCGGCATGGCGGAATTGACGAGAAAGTAGCAAAACAGGTTTTTCGTTTATTAGAGCGGTACCGCGTGCCAAGGAAACTTGCCAAAAAAATTGGAACGAATAAGATAGGGCGGGTTTTTCGGGATTCAGAAGAATTGAAAGCCGGAAGTGACTTATCGGCCCTTATCAAAGAGGCTTTGGATGAAACAGAATGGCTCATCATTATATGTACCAAGCGGTTTAAAGATTCTGTCTGGTGCATGGAAGAGGTTGAACACTTTCTTGAAATCCGGGGCCGGGACAGGATTATTACTATTTTGGTAGAGGGGGAGCCCTATGAGAGTTTCCCCAAAGTTTTGACTGAAATAGAGAGAGACGGAAAAATCGTTACCATTGAGCCTTTGGCTGTAGACATCCGTGATGACAGCGAGAGCAAAATATTAAAGAATGTACGGCGGGAGCAATACCGCTTTCTGGCTGATATGCTGGATGTGGATTATGATGATTTGTACCGCAGGGAGCGTGAGCGCAAGCTGAGAAGAAGTATGTCGGTGGCAGGGGCCGTTATTCTCGGAATCAGTGCTTTTGCTGCTGTGATGGTACGGAATAATATGCAGCTGGAGAGTGCTTATACAGCGTTGGAGCATTCCAATCAGCAGACGCTTCGAGGAGAGTCTTATTATCTGGCAGAATATGCCAACGAGGCATATGATAACGGTGACCGGAAAACAGCAGTGCGCCTTGGGCTGGAAGCTCTTCCGGAAAATCTGCAGAGCCAGGACAGGCCATTTGTATCCAATGCTATGCGCGCGTTAACACAGGCAATGGGCATTTATGATGTTAGCACTGGATATCAGAGGGAACAGATGATAGAGGAGCAGGAAGAGGCTTTTGATACAAAAGTGCAGGTCAGTAATGATAAAAAAGTAGTTTTAGTTGAGAAATATTATTCGGCATCTAATAACACGTTAAACCGGAAGGTTACTATTTATTCTCTTGAGGACTCAAAGGAAATCTGTTCTTATTCCATGGGGAACATAAACCGCTCTTTTTATGCGAACAGCACGCAGGGGGCGGCACTGCTCTCGGACAGCCGGACATTGATTTATGCAGGACAGGACGCGCTTGTATCCGTAGATATTTATACGGGAAAAGAAAATTTCAGGGGAAATGTCATGTCGGATTTGACGGTTAGCAAAAAGCAGGATGTAGTGACCGGTGTTGACTATAACAAAAGCATTCTGTATGTGTACAGAATGGACGGCAGCGTGCAGTTAGAATGCTCACTGGGGGATGATATCGATTATACGCTTGGGGATATCAGCCCGGAGAGTACGATGATTGCCCTGGCTGCTTCCACCACAACAACGAGCGGCATACTTATGCTGGATGCTAATTCCGGAGATAACTTCTTTGTGGCACAGGATGGTGCCTGTCAGGAAATTGTTTTCACGTCTAATGAAAGAATGTGTTTCTTGAGAACGGATAGTGAAGCAAGTTTGAAGCATATTGTAGAATATGATCTGAAAAAAGGAAAAGAAAACTATTTGTGTAACGCCAAGTGGAACCTTCAGACAATGTCTATGAGTGAGAGGGACACTTGTTTTTATTATCGCGGAACCCGCCTGTATGAGGTGGAGCAGAGATCCGGAGATGCTGTGTGGAAGCACACTTTCCCCTCGGAAATTATTTCTGTTATGTGCGGGGGAAATACAATTGGTGTCTCGCTTAGAAATGGTAGCATCTATTTTTATGACTTGGTAAGTAAGCAGCTGATTAATTCCCAGGCGGGAAATGGCGAACCGTTTTACTTTACTTATGTTGATGATACCTATGCTGCCCTGCGGGATTACTGGGGGAAAATGGTGCGTCTTTATAAGCAGCAGGAGCAGAGCCGGCAGGATATACAGAAAAAACAGCTTTTCAAGTCAGAACGTGAAATCCCGGACAGATGGTATACTTGTTCCCCAGGAAACAAAAATTTTATTCTCGGAACACAAAAGGGCGGTACGAGGCTTTTGTGGATGATGGATTGTGACACAATGGAAATCAAACAGACAGCTGCCCTTACGGAGCTTGGTTACCAGACTTTTGATAATTTAACTATTGATGTGGCAGACAATGATTATTTTTCAGTAAGGGATTATGCTACATATGTCAATCGTCATTTTAATGCGCCGTCTAACAAGGTTACGCTCGAGTATGATGATGACTCGTATTATTTATACAATGAAACCCGGGAAAAGCTTTTTTTAACAGTGGAAAACCAGGTGGTTTTGTATGATTCCAAGACCGGAAAGGAACAGGAACGCTATGATATTCCTGAAAATTACAGCCGGGGAATTGTTATAGGAGACCGGGAAATTTTCAGCAGTGACCAGCAAATCTGTATTACCGATAAGGCGTTAGGCGACGAAAAGATAATTAAAGATGCGGAATTATATTCATTTAATGAAGAACGAGCCCTGGTATTTTACAGGAATGCGGAGGGGACAGAGTGGTTTGTATATTCCCTGAAAGAGGATAAGGTAGTCTGCCAGGGAATAACAGGAAATTATGCCAGTACAATGTTTTTTGGAGAAAACCGTTATTTCCTCAATGATTATTTTGAGGTTTATGATATGGACACATGGAAAAAGGTATTAGATCTGTCAGAAATCAGTAATGGCGTATATGGTGTTGCCACTACGCCGGATTTGCCTTATTTTGTTGTGTGGTATCAGGACAGCGATGCAAAGAGTACCGGAAAAGCCGGTGGTTCTAATGTGGGATACCTGTATGATAAGCACAATCCGGACGAGATTATAGGAGAAATTCCAAACTATGTAACGACAACAAAGGATGGGAATGTGGTAGTGTATGACGGCGCCCAATCCCTGTATAAGATTCCGTTGTATTCCTCAGAAGAGATCTTAAAGATGGCAAGAAGTTATGTAAGTGGGATGGAGTTTACGGATTACCAGAGAGAGAAATATCACCTGTTTTCAGATTAAGGCAGAACTGTAATAATAAATAATATATATTATAATATA
>DKUB01000087.1 GCA_002490465.1 Lachnoclostridium sp. UBA7215 | reverse complement strand
TTTTGTGTTCCTGCATCCGGAAGCGTGAAACCATTTCCCAACGGTCCCATAACACGGACCATATCATCCACCTGCAGGCATGAAAACTGCTTTGTTCCTTGTCCCACAACCCGATATACCACAGTCACACTCTCTTTGGATATGGAGGACAGGCTGAGGGGACGTGCCAGCAGATTTCTCTCATCCGGTGGATATAACTGAATAAATTGTCCCGGTCTTGCCGTTTTTGCGATCTCCGGTGCCGACAGCTCCATCTTCCATGTTCCCGGTATGATTTCTTCGTGGTTTATCACCGTTGCAGTGCAATATGTACTCATGCCTGCCCTCCTTTCCCGCCAATACGCAGGGCTTCTATCATCTCATGGGTTATACTGATGTCCGTCAGCTCTTTTGGCAAATCAGTACGGGAATGCCATACTGCCATTGCCAGTTCCCTGGTATCAAGATGGATTTTATCCGATCCATCCAGTTTGGCAGTATAACCCACAATAATGGAATCAGAAAACCCCCAGGGCTGGCTTCCAAAATATTTCAAATCCTTAATGCGGATACCCGTTTCCTCAAAAACTTCTCTTTTTGCCGCTTCCTCCAATGTCTCTCCGATTTCCACAAAGCCGGATATGAGAACCCATTGGGAAAGGGGACGGTCAGCATACTTCGTCATCAGCAGCTTATCTCCATTTGTTACTGCCACCATCACCACCGGGGCAATGGCAGGATAAACCATGTTTCCACATTTCCTGCAGACCAGTGCTCTCTGTTTCGCATCCTTCTCCATCGCATCTCCGCACTTGCCGCAATAAACATTCCTTTCATACCAGTGTCCCAAATGCAGTGCTGTAATGCCGGCAAAATATGCCCACTCAGGGAAAATGCCTTCTAAACTCTGAATAGGGACATAGTGTAAGCACTGCCCATCCAGCAATGCTGTATCCTGTTGCCGGATCAGATAAACCGGCACCCCATCCACAGAAAATAGATATACCGTCCCATCACTTACTTCACTCATAGGACACTGCAAGTCCCGAAAGGCAGGAAGCGCACAGCCTCCATCTTTCCGGATTTGCAGGAGCACCTTTTCTCCCTGGAAAGAGAAAAAAAAATCACTTGATACAGGTGCTGCATTATGAAATGTATTGTCTAAACGGTAAGGGAAAATATCCTGTATCATTGTCCAGTCCTCCCATTACAGATGCCGCAGATTTTCACGATACCTTCTAAGCTCTTTTTCGTCCACGGAATCGATCACTTCATCCAGCCATTTTATCATCCTCATTTTATCCTTTGGCAAATGTCCTTCCACATTGACACAATTCGATGCACCCATCGTTGCAAAATAGGTATCGATATTCAGATTGCCAATCAGCACTTTCAGCTCCATAAGCTTTTCGATTTCTGTTTCTTCTTTCCAGTTGCCGTTCTGAATCTCCTGATAGAGTTCAGAAGTACGGTAGATCGTCATCATAGAGTTAATAATAATCTTAGGATTCAGCTGGTTGAAAACTGCCGCCGTATTCTTTGCACCGATTTCTCCACGTCCGCGGCCATAAATTCCGGCAAGGTAGAAAAAGTTATATTCCATCCCAGCCTCATCCAGCCGTTTGCATTCACGAATAATTTCCTTTGTACCAAAACCCTTATGCATAAAAGACAGCGCTTCATCATCTCCGGCTTCCACACCAATCGTAATGCTGTTATACCCCAGCCGGTGCAGTTCCTTCAGCTGCTCATCCGTCTTAGGCGTAATATCGGTAATGCGGGCGAAACAGCCAATGGACTCTGCCTTTGGATAATATTTTCTGACCAGCCCTGCCAGAGTTTTCAGTTTATCAAAACTCAGGACAAACGGGTTTGCCCCGGTAAAAAATACACGTTTCGCATTCCGGTAATAGCGGCTGATCTCTTTCAGATCCTCTTCCACCTCTGATAAAGGGGACATACGGAATTTAAACGGTACATCCTCATAAAGAGTACAGAATTTGCATTTATGGTGGGTGCAGCCAGCCGTCACCTGAACCAGCGCACTATAAGCCTCATAAGGCGGTCTCCAAATCGTTCCTGTGTAATGCATAGATCATTTCTCCTTTCCATCCTCTGTTTTTGCTAATGCATTGCGAAGCACTGTCACTTTATCTGTCCATTCCCATGGCAGCTGCAGATCTTTCCGGCCAAAGTGACCATAAGCAGCCGTTTGCCTGTAAATTGGTTTCCTGAGCCCTAAGCCATTGATGATGGAAGATGGGCGCAGGTCAAAATAAGTATCGATCAGTTCCAAAACCTTCTCATCTGAAATTGTTCCCGTTCCAAAGGTATTTACCGAAACGGAAACAGGCCGTGCAACACCAATGGCATACGCAATCTGGATTTCACACCGGTGGGCAATTCCGGCTGCAACCAGGTTCTTTGCCACATACCGGGCAGCATATGCGGCGCTGCGGTCAACCTTCGTCGGGTCCTTTCCTGAAAAAGCACCGCCGCCATGTCTGGCAAATCCGCCATAAGTGTCTACCACGATTTTCCTTCCTGTCAAGCCGGTGTCTCCCTGCGGCCCGCCAATCACAAAACGTCCGGTAGGATTGATCAGATATTTAGTATTTTCATCCATAAGCTGTTCCGGGATAACCTCCCGAATGACCTGTCCGATCATATCTTTTTCAATCGTAGCATGGTCAATTTCCGGCAGGTGCTGTGTGGAAATGACCACCGTGTCCACCCGCACGGGCTTATCATCTTCATATTCAACCGACACCTGCGCCTTCCCATCCGGTCCAAGATATGGAATAGATCCATTCTTTCTTACCAGAGCAAGTTTCTTTGTCAATGCATGGGCCAGATAAATCGGCATTGGCATCAGTTCCTCCGTTTCATCCGAAGCATATCCGAATACCATTCCCTGATCTCCGGCTCCAAGTTCCCTTTTTTTGCCTCCTCTGACTTCTAGCGCCCTGGTAACGCCCTGTGCTATGTCCGGGGACTGCCCATGAATGGCTGTGATCACTGCCACAGTATCCGCATCAAATCCAAAGCGATGGCCGCTGTATCCGATCTCACGGATCGTATCACGGGCAATCGTTTCAATGTCAATTCCATTCATCCCACCGTCTGATACTTCACCCATAATAAAGACAACCCCTGTTGTGGCAAATACCTCGCAGGCCACTCTTGCATCAGGCTTTTTTCGTATAATTGCATCCAGAACAGCGTCCGCTATTTGGTCGCACAATTTATCCGGATGGCCTTCTGTTACAGATTCAGAAGTAAACAATTTCTTCATAAAATGATCCCTCCTTGCCTTATCCGCTGACTAAATCCGCATTACAGACGTGGATAGTCAGAGTATTTTCTGAGAACAACTGATTGTCTGCGTAGAGCTTATATTTCAGCTGTACATTCAGCTCATCCTCTTTCCTATCCAAGTAATAAGTTTCCGTTTCAGCCTCAAAAGCAATCTTCCCAAAGGGTGTGAGGTAATCGGCCACTGTCTTTTCGCCTGGAATAAATAAAAATTGTCCGGCAACAGAACCGCTTTTACTCAGCCGCATTTCTGTTTCTGAAAGAAAAAGGAGATTGTCTGTAGCGGTTCCACTTTCATCCAGTTCACAGTAAAGGATTTTGTGGAACCCATTTTCAAAACAATAGTCTCCGGCTGTCTTTGTCAGAATTGCTTCTGGTTCACTTCCGGCATTCTGGATACCTAAAAGGAAGATCTGAATATTCTGTTTCATCTCTTTCGCCTCCGTTCAAGCATAGTCTAAATCGAAAAAAACAATCCTACAAGTACTGTCTTTTTGTTGTCCTGGACCGTTTTTTGACACCTGGTATCTTTTGAAATACCGGTATGAAAAAAGACACTATCTTGATATTCGGAGGAAAATACCGTATAATTTTCACCGTACAAAGGAGGTCTTTCGTATGGCTGATAACAAATTTTCCCGCAGCCGGAGCCTTATGGCAAGCTGCGTCCCGATGACGACACTACAATCCATTCTTGGCGGCAAATGGAAAATTTTAATCGTATGGTACATCGCAGTATATAAAGTCCAGAGATTTGGAGAATTGCAAAGAAGAATCGGGGATGAAATCACAAAATCAACACTGACAAAGCAGCTTAGAGAACTGGAAAATGACGGCTGGATCAACCGCCGGATATATCAGGAAATACCACCCAAAGTGGAATATACCCTTACAGAATTGGCTGAGAGTTTTGTCCCTATTTTGGAACAGATGAAGGAATGGAGCGAAACACATTTAATGTAAGCTGAATCGTAAAAAGAGCCTGCGCTGCAATGCCATAATCAAACAGGCGTTGCGAGTACAGGCTTTTATTCTGCCTTAAATAGACGAACAGGTTTCGATTTAATGTCGATTATTCTTACCCTGCATTGAATTTGTAGCCAAATCCAATGACCGTCTTAATAAAATCATGTCCTGGCGAATAATCTCTGATCCTTTTTCTTATTTGGAAAATCGTATTTTCCACAGCATGGCAGTAGCCATTTGATGGTTCATGCCAGACAGCTTCATAAATCTGTTCTTTCGTATAGGCAACATCTGGATTAGCATACAGCATATATAAAATATCAAATTCCTTTACCGACAAATAAACCTCATTGCCACCAATTATAACCTGACGTTTTGCGGCACTCATGTACAACCGTGAAACGGTCTGCCCTATGCCAAAAAACTTTCGTGCTGCAATGCAGTCCGTCCATATCTGTTCCAACAGCAGGGAAAAGTTCTCAAACCTCTTCTGGGATCGCAGCCTGCTAAAAAGCTGTATCCTTATGCTTTTCCCATAGATTTCCTTGTTAAAGTTTAAAATATGTGTCTCAACAGATATTTCCCTGTCATTGTCAACAGTTGGCCTTCTCCCGATATTCGTGATACCGTAATACACCTGACCGTCCAGCAAAATCTCAGTAATATATACACCGACTGGCGGCAGGGCGCTTTGATCTGATATCTCCATATTCGCAGTCGGCATACTGACCAGTTTACCAATCCCCCGTCCATGTATCACATTGCCCGAAATAATATGTAAGGGTTTCCTCTCTGAAATCTGTTCCATAACTGCTCCTCATATGATTCCGTTGAATGATAATATCAGCAGGATACAGGTGATCACAAGAACTCCTGAAAACAGCCACAAACCAATCGGTTTTCTGCTCAGCACATTTTGAGAATCTGAAATATACCCTGCTTTGCGTAATGCCGTTGTTATCGGTTTATAAAGAAGAAATGTAAATCCTGCGTTCAGCCCTGCCTTTAACAGATTAAATGGCAGAAACGCAGGAACCAGCAGTTCTGCTACAGCCTCACGTGGATACCCCATATAAATCGGTGTTATCAGGTAATTCCATAGCAGCATTACTAATACCATCACCAGGCTGCCCGTTACCAATCCTGTGACTGCACCTGATAATGTTCTTTTCTTTTTATATATAACAGAAGCGGTACAGGCAAAGGAACAGGTTGATATCATATTCATAATGCACCCTAAAATTCCATTTTCGCTGATTGTCACCATTTCAATCAATGACACAATCACAGATACGATAAAAGAAGTCATCGGTCCCCATATCAAGCCGCCCAGCGTAATAATAATATCTTTGGGATCATACTTCAAAAATAGCACGACGGGAATCCGTCCAACCACCACCACTACATAGGCTGCTGCACAAAGCATGGCGGTAGTAGTTATCTTTTTTGTCTTGCTGTCCATATACCATTTCCTCCTGAAAATAAAAAATTAGCACCTGAATCTGTATATCATTCAGGTGCCGGGAAATCAAAGCAACATCATACGGCAGTATGGAAACAGCAGCATACCGCATAATGTAATTTCATCTTCTTCTATCCAGACTATACTGTTGGTTTTGGAATCACACCAAATCCTGACTTGGACACCTGCCAAGTCCTGCGTTTTCACGCTCGCGGACTTTACCGCCAATCGGGAATCTCACCCTGCCCTGAAGATATATC
>DKUB01000003.1:61385-72844 GCA_002490465.1 Lachnoclostridium sp. UBA7215 | reverse complement strand
GAAATGGATAGAATGAAAGAAAAAGGGGAGGGGAAGCGGATGAGTGTGTTATCAGACGAATATGATAAGAAAAGCGGACGGCCCCTTGATAAATCTTATCTTGAGTGTGGGCTGCCGGGCTTTTTGCAGGAGTCTTTGGAACAAATGAAGGCGGCGTGGGCGAAACGGGATGCGGGAGAAGTATATTTGCGTTGGGACTGTGATTTTTGCAATCTCCAGAGTGATATTAACAGTGCTGAAGTAAATGGAATCATAACCAGTGAGCAAGCATGGTATCTGCGGGAAGAATATTTGCGGATAGAACGGCCGGGGGGAGTCGAATGAAAGAGATGAAAAGTGAGAAATGAGGGCTGAACATGATAGATTTTACAGGTCTGCCAAAGAAAAATAAGGCCTATGCGGGAGCAAATGGGAGCAAAATTTCAGTTGTCTATGAGGGAGAACAGTATATGCTAAAGTTCCCGCCACATCTCTCAAAGAATGAGAATATGAGTTACAGTAACAGTTGTATTTCAGAATATCTTGGATGCAGGATATTTGAAAGCGTGGGAATCCCCGTGCAGCAAACCATGTTAGGTACTTATATTACAGAAAAAGGTGGAGAAAGAGTTGTTGTTGCCTGTAAGGATTTTACTTCTGTCGGAATAGTCTTACAGGATTTTGCTTCGTTAAAAAATCAGATTATCGACTCGGAGCGGAATGGATATGGCACGGACCTTGATGATATCGTGTCCGTTTTTTTTGAGCAGACGGCAGTGGAACCGGAAGAAATCAGTGGTCGTTTTTGGGATATGTTTATTGTGGATGCATTGATAGGAAATTGGGACCGTCACAATGGAAACTGGGGATTTCTGTATGACGTGCGGGAAGATTCTATGATGCTTGCTCCTGTATTCGACTGTGGGAGCAGTCTTTTTCCTCAAGCAGATGAAGAAATGATTAAAAATATACTGGCGGATAAACGGGAGATTCATCATCGGATTTTTAATATCCCCCTGTCGGCTATCCAGAAGAATGGGAAAAAAATTAATTATTTTGAATTTATTTCTTCTTTGGAAAATGAGGGATGTAACGATGCATTAGAACGGATTCTTCCGCGGATAGACATGGAAAAGATTGCCGGAATTATTGATGAAACTCCGGCAATTAGTGATGTGCAGAAAGAATTTTATAAGAAGATGTTAGCGGCAAGGAAAGAACGTATTCTGGATTATTCTTTGCAACGATTGCATAAATGCATTAACGAGATTTCAATCCGATGCCAATGCGGCAGAACTGAGTGAAAGGATGTTTGCGCATTGGGTAAAGCCACCGATTTTTGACGAGTCGAAGGAGTTTTTACCAGTGAGGATGCAAAAGCATATAAACCTCGGAAAGAGCTGTTTCAGCTGGCGCTTTCATCTGTGAAATTACAGGCGGACGAGGTAGTACATATTGGGGACTCCCTGAGCAGTGATGTGAGGGGAGCCTCGGTTCTGGGGATTAACACCATATGGGTAAACCGCTCACAAAGAGAAATTCCAACCAACGTCATATCAATTAGGAATTTACTGGAAGCTTATCAGACAGAATTTTTTCGGTAAAAAGTAAGGATGATTATATGTTTCAGGTTTCCATTTATGACATAGAGAATATTTTAAGCGATTACGGTGTCTTATCAAAGCCTGTATCCTTTGCAGAGCTTCAGCGGTACGATTATAAACAGAACGATGCCAAATCGAAGGAAGTGCGTCTGATTATTAAAGTGGAACTGTCAGATGGGATGCCGCTTGTCGTGCGTTTTAAAAATGAACATGATGTAACGTTGGAATTAATAGACAAACAAAGTGAGTTTGCTGAACTATTGCTGAAAAGCGGGATTCCCACGCCTATGCAGTATCAATCGGCCGGACATTTTGTCAGACAATATGTCATAAACGGATATGAGGTAATGGTAACGGTCGAAGAATATGTGGATGGTGAAATAAAGTGTGTTGAACTGGAACTTGCCAAAAAGACGGGAAGACTGCTTGCCAGGACGCATGCAATTGCACAGCAAAATCATTTTCATGTAAGGAATAAGGTGTTGTTTGATGCCTTTGATGAAAATGATTTGTTTTCGGTTCATGCGTTTTCTGCATTGGAAGACCAGATACAGGATGAGGATAAATATTTGTTCCAAAGCATTATGGAAAAATACAGAGAGTACATGAAGAACCTTGAGCCGCTGAAAAAAGAACCGAGGTATGCGGTTCAGGGAGATATCAGCAATTGTAATTTGTACCTTACAGCAAACGGGGATGTAGGTTTGTTTGATTTTAACCGCTGCGGGGATAATAGCCTGTATTGCGATGCTGTTATGCAGGGCGTTTTTGAGGCCCGCCTGATGGATTATCCCGAGGAACATACCAAAGCGGATGAATCTGTTTATTTAACAGCATTTTTGGAAGGCTATCAGGAGATACGTCCGTTTACAGATGTGCAAAAAAATATGTTTCCATATTTGCAAGCTATAATATCTGCATTTTGGAGCGCAGATATCATATGGAATAACAACAGTCTGAAAAATGAGGTTAAAAAGGGGAATCACACTGCTGTCCGTAAGTGGCTTGAGGTGATTTACGAGAGGATAAAGTTGAGCCAGGATAAGGTTATTTGATAATACATAAGCAATTACTGGAAGAATGCCGATAAAATAAATGAGTTAATGCAGAAATTTGTAAATTAATTTTTGGCTTATTAAAATCTTGAATAGTATACATATTTGTAAAAAAATTGGAAAACTCCAATCTAAGTGTTAAAAAGGAGAGAAATTGGCTATGCAGATGGTAGCACATAATTTAGATTCACAGTTTGCAAGTAGACAATTAAACATGACAACAGCAGAAAAACAAAAATCTTCCGAAAGATTATCTTCTGGCTATCGAATTAACCGAAGTGCGGATGATACGGCGGGATTGCAAATATCTGAAAAAATGCGAAGTCAGATTAGAGGATTAAATCAGGCATCCAGAAATATTCGGGATGGGATTTCCCTATGCCAAGTGGCAGAGGGAGCATTGAATGAATCACACGCTATTTTGCAGAGAATGCGGGAGTTGTCTGTACAAGCGGCAAATGATACGAATGCGGTTGGGGATAGAACCGCGATACAAGAAGAAATAGATGTGCTTATTGAGGAAATATTACAATAAAATTATATGGATACAAAAAATAGAGCTAAGCGGAAGTCCAGGCCTTGCTCTATTGAATACAGTTTTATTATTCTAATCTCCAGCGGCTTTGGGTCAAGCAGCAGGCAGATACTAAATGCTGTGTGAGGTTTTTCTTTTTTGCGCTATTTCCCTTATAAAGAGGCAGAACAGTAACCTTGCACGTAGCAGTGCGGTTTGATGAGAGAAGTGTTGCCGTGATTGTTGCAGTGCCGGGGGTCACGCCGGTAATCATACCCATTGGATTGACGCAGGCAACAGAAGGATTGCTGCTCTCAAAAATCGGAAGCTCTGTAGATGAGGCGGGTTTAATAATAGTTTCTGCCTTAAAACTCTGCCCCATGGTAATATTAACTTTCTTTTTGGCAAACTTAATAGAGACAGCTTCCGGTGTGACGGTTATGCGGCATTTTAAAAGTATCGCTTTCTTTTTTGCCCGCTGTATTGAGGCAGTGATTTTCGTTGACCCAATTCCCTGAGCACGGATAACGGCGCGTCTTGTATTGGAAGAAACACTCTCAATAGAAACGAGAGAGGGGTTAGAAGACGTATAAACAGCTGTATCTTTCTTTTTCATATTATAAACTCTGATAGAAAAAGTATTTCCAAGGGTCATATCCAGTTTTTTTATATTTAATTTTGGTTTGGCAGCAGCATCAGATGTATAAGCAGGCATTATGGACATTGTACACAAGAATAAAACCACTGCTAAAAATAAAAATATTTTCTTTTTCATTTTTAAAATTTCTCCTTTCGGAAAACTTCCTATCATCAATGTATCATCCGGCTATGGCACAAAAATGTCACTTTGTGCCAAGGGGTTGAAATCTGTTTTTTGTCAAGCTATAATGGGGAAAGATTAAGGAGGGATGTGTGATGCAAAGAATTTTAATTGTGGATGACAACAAAGATATACGGGAAGTGTTGGGGACATATGTGGCAAAGGCCGGGTTTGAGCCAATCACAGCGAAGGATGGATTTGAGGCGCTTGAAATGTTCCGCAAATCCAATCCGGCTGTGATTTTGCTGGATGTCATGATGCCTGGAATGGATGGGTACAAAGTGTGTGAAACAATTCGCAGGGAATCGGATGTGCCGATTATTCTTGTAACAGCTAAGGGTGAGGATTATGAGAGAGTAATGGGATTGGATATTGGTGCAGATGATTATATTGTGAAGCCGTTTAGCGGGGATGAAGTAATGGCAAGAGTAAGGGCTGTGCTCCGGCGTCTGGACCGTATGGATGTGACAGAGGAAAAAAAGGTGCTCAATATTAATGACCTCACAATTAATATTGAGGCTTACACGGTTTATGTAGGAGCAAATAAGTTGCCAATGACAAAAAAAGAAGTAGAGACAATGTGGATACTTGCCGGTAATCCGAGCAAAGTATTTACCCGGGACAACCTGCTTGACAGCTTATGGGGACAAGATTATTTTGGGGACAGCCGCACGGTAGACTCCCATATCAAAAGACTGAGGGCCAAGTTAGATAAGGTGGAGCATCCGGATTGGGAGATAAAGACGATTTGGGGGCTCGGCTACAAATTTGAGCTTAATGTATAAGCAGCTTAATATATAAGCGGCCAATCCGGCAAAGGAGGAGATTTCTCCAATGAAAAAAATTTTTTGGCGTGTCCTTGTTTATTTTGGTGTTGTGCTGATTGTTTTTACCTTATTAATCGGTATGCTGTTTACGAGATTTAACCGAACAAATATTATTAAGACTTACAAAAAACAGCTTGGCAGTCTGGCGGCCAGTGTTGCCAATCAGACGAGCCAGGCGGCAAAAGAGGGGGATAATGATAAATTTCAGAATTATCTGCGGTCAATTGAGGATTATGCAGAAATGCAGGATATAGATGTTTGGGTAATAAGTCATCGGGATGCGAAAGAACCACTCTCGGAGGATTTTACAAATGTAGATATTTCGTCGGTTGACCTTCCTGAAAAGACGCACAGCATTTTGGATTCTGCATACAGTGGAAAAAAGAAAAGCTACAGTGCCTTTGATGATATATATAAAAAAACAATGCTACACTATGCCATGCCGGTATATAATAACCGTGGATATGTGATTGGGGCAGTACTTGTTTCCGGTCCTATGATGATGCAGGAAAACATCATTGTCCAATATGAAAAATATCTGTTGTTTAGTGTGTCGGTAGGTTTATTGCTGGCTCTCTTGCTGGCGCTCTATTTTTCCAGCCAGTTATCGAAACCAATTATACGGATCAAAGAATCTGCGTTGATTCTTGCTGCGGGACACTATGGTTACAAAACGGGTATTGAGCGCAGGGACGAGATAGGTTCATTGGCAGAGAGCATGGACATCCTGTCTGACCGGCTTGTTGAGGGTGAAAAGCTCCGGCAGGGAATCGAGCAGACAAGGCGGGATTTCTTTTCTAATGTCTCACATGAGCTGAGGACGCCGATTACGGTAATGAAAGGTTACGCAGATACACTGGTAGATGGAAGTGTGGATGAGCCGGAAAAGCAGCAGGAGTATTTAGCCAGAATTCGCAGGGAATGTGACAGTATGGAACGGCTGGTGTCAGACCTGCTGATTTTATCACGTATGCAGAACCCGGATTTTCAATTGAATAAAGAAGTTTTGAATGTAATTGCAGTAGCTCAGGACGCTATGCGGAGTTTACGTATATTAATGAAAGAGAAAGATATGACGGGTGTGGTCGAATATAGGGATGCCTGCTCCCTGATAGACGGAGATTATGACCGTATCCGGCAGCTGTTTGTAATTTTATTGGAAAATGCTGTAAAATACGGACAGGAGGGAAGCAAAATTCAAATTTTGGTTGAACATGCGGATGGCCGGGTCCGGGCACAGGTTAAAAATTACGGAAGCGTGATTCCGGAAGAAGAGTGGGAACATGTTTTTGAAAAATTTTACAGGGCGGGTAACCATGGGGAAAAAGACGGTTCCGGCTTAGGGCTTGTTGTGGCGGATAACATTGTAAAGCGGCATGGAGGAGAGATATCCGTTTCCAGTTCAGAGAAAGAAGGAACGTGTTTTTTGGTAGATTTTCCTGAAATTTCGGAAAATCTCTTTCCGGAAGTTCAGGAAAATCTTTTTCCAGGAAACTAAGGAAAAGTTTTTCAAAGGAAAATCTTTTTCCAGAAAATTCTGAAAATTTATCTTGATATATAGGAGGATTTTCGGTATACTAAAAATATAAATAAGTATCCTGAAATGTTCGATACCTTCTGAATTTTTGAACCTACAATACTTTAAACGGGATTCCTATATTTGTAGTTGGATGCCAGGCCGTCACTGCTTCAAGGCATTATGGCGACATACAACGGAAGGCAGAAGATTACGTGCGGTTGCCCACCTAGCTGTGCGCTAGGAGTCAAAAATCAGAAGCCGGCATTTTGGGGATTTATACGAAAGATTTTTGGGGCAGCGTAATACGCTGCCCTTTTCAAATCATAAAGGAGCCGGATTTGCACGGAGGGAGGAACAAGTGAGAAACGGGTTTGTTAAAGTAGCGGTTTCTGCTCCCAGACACAGGGTGGCAGATTGCGTATACAATGTGGAAAAAATGATAGAAAAAACGGCCAGACTTTATTCCGGAGAGCATATAAAGCTTTTGGTGTTTCCGGAATTATGTCTGACCGGCTATACCTGTCAGGATTTATTTTTGCAGGATTCTCTTCTTGCGGGAGCGCAGTCGGCATTAAAAAGATATGCAGAAAAAACATGCGAATTAAATCTCGTATCAGTAGTTGGGCTTCCACTTATGCATAGAGGGCGGCTTTATAATTCCGCAGTAATAGTCAACAGGGGGAAAATTCTCGGCATTGTGCCAAAAGTCCACCTGCCCAATTATGGGGAATTTTATGATGCAAGGCAATTTGCACCAGGGTATGCAAGGATGGGGACACATACATTTCCCTGGGGGGAAACGGCGGAAATGGGGACAAATCTGTTGTTTCAGGCAGAGGGGATGCCAGATTTTTGTTTTGCTGTTGAAATATGTGAGGACTTGTGGATGCCGGCGCCGTTATCCGGTCAGCATGCAATGGCGGGAGCAACGGTTATTGTCAATCCATCTGCCAGTGATGAACTGACAGGAAAAGCGGTATACCGGAGAGAGCTTGTAAAGAACCAGTCAGCCCGTACGCTGTCAGCCTATCTGTATGCAGATGCAGGGGAGGGCGAATCTACGCAGGATATGGTGTTTGCAGGACATAATCTGATTGTTGAAAATGGAAATATACTAAAAGAGAGTGCACCATTTGCTGAGAACAAGGATTTGGTAACGGAAATTGACCTGGGGCGTCTTGCCAGTGAGCGGAGGCGCATGACTTCTTTTCCCCTTATGGCCGAGCCGGAAAATGAGGCAGATTACAAAATACGTTTGTTTGATATTGGTGGATGTGAGAAGACAGAGCTGACACGAAAGATAGAAAAAACTCCTTTTGTTCCGTCTGATAAAAAGCACCGTGAGGAGCGCTGTGATGAAATATTGAATATACAGGCGGCCGGTCTTGCAAAGCGGTTAGACCACACAGGATGTAAAAACGTTGTCATAGGGCTGTCCGGAGGATTGGATTCAACGCTTGCCCTGCTTGTGGCGGTGCGTGCTTTTGACAGGCTCAGTCTGGACAAAAAGGGAATTATCGGTGTGACAATGCCATGTTTTGGAACGACAAGCCGCACGTATGACAATGCTGTGCTGCTGGCAGCAGAACTCGGGATAGCATTTCGGAAAATTCCTATCAAAGAATCTGTGACCATGCATTTTAAAGATATTGGTCATGACATATCCGTCCATGACATCACATATGAAAATGGGCAGGCAAGAGAGCGGACACAAATATTGATGGATATTGCCAATCAATGCGGTGGAATGGTAATCGGTACTGGGGACATGTCCGAGCTGGCTCTCGGATGGGCTACTTATAATGGGGACCATATGTCGATGTATGGTGTGAATGTGTCCGTACCAAAGACGCTTGTCCGTTATCTTGTTGCGTATTTTGCGGATACATGTGACAGTGATGCGTTGAAGAATGTATTGCGCGATGTGCTTGATACCCCGGTGAGCCCGGAGCTTCTGCCGCCGGAGAATGGAGAAATAGCACAAAAGACAGAGGATATTGTGGGACCTTACGAGCTTCATGACTTTTTTATGTATTATGTGCTTCGTTTAGGGTTTGGGCCGGAAAAAATATTCCGGCTGGCAAAATATGCTTTTGGGGACGAGTATTCGGAACAAACCATTTATCATTGGCTGAATACGTTTTTTCATCGGTTTTTCCGTCAGCAGTTTAAACGCTCCTGTCTGCCGGACGGTCCAAAGGTGGGAACGGTATCTGTTTCACCGCGTGGGGATTTGCGTATGCCGAGTGATGCCTGTGACACACTCTGGAAAGAGGAGCTGTCACGAATTAAGGCCTGCGGTCTTTAATTGGGCCTTGGATAGAGCGGTGCGTATTCCCTCCAGAAGAAGT
Organism: Lachnoclostridium sp. UBA7215; assembly: GCA_002490465.1. GTDB lineage: Bacteria > Bacillota > Clostridia > Lachnospirales > Lachnospiraceae > Eubacterium_F. Next base: position 64,175 of record DKUB01000003.1, on the reverse strand, counting down.
GATTCTGTGTATTTACTCTTTTCCGACAGCGGGATATCATCCAGGCTCTTGCCATCAATTAATTCCTTCTCAATTGCTTCAAGAGAAGGCTTTACAAGCGGATACATGGTCGTAACAGATTCCTCCAGGTTGACAAGTGACACCGATTTGACCTGGTCGCTGTCCACGACCACTTCCAGATTCAGCGTGGTATCGCCAAGTTCAATCTGGGAATTGTAGACGCCGGGCTGGTACATCCCGTTATCGGCAGTCTGGTCCGCTTTTTTGTCCTCTTTATTAAAGGGAAAAAACATAATGATAAGCAGCACAATTAACAGGATTCCAAGTCCTGCAAAAATAGCTGTATAAATAAGCTCTTTCATTTGAATAACTACAATTTTGGTCTTGGCCATGAAATAAAAGCCTCCTTCGGATTTCGTACTGTGTTTAATATAATTGTATGCAGGAGGGATATTCGGTATGATTGTCAGAGGTGAATTTCTTTTGCGCCAGGCAGTTTGTAACTTGGGAGGTAGTGTGAAAAATAAGCTTGATAGCTTATTTTTCACACGGCTATTTGTTTCTGAGCGAAAACAAATAGCTTTGATGGCAGATGAGAAACTGCATTCGCGAACTGTATTACAGTTTTTTCTCATCGCCTCTTCGCGACAAGTCGCTCAGAAATGAGAGGTAGTGTAAAAAGCATGGGATTGCAACTTGTTTTAGGCGGTGCCGGCAGTGGAAAAAGCACATGGCTGTATGACATGCTGGACCGCGAGGCAGCTTTGCACAGAGACAAAAGGTATATTGTGCTTGTGCCGGACCAGTTTACATTGGAAACGCAGAAAGCACTTGTTGCGAAAAGCGGCGGTATTTTAAATATAGATGTACTGAGTTTCCACAGGCTTGCGTACCGCGTCTTTGAGGAGATTCCGGTACTTCAGAAGACAGTTTTGGAAGATATGGGAAAGCTGATGCTGCTGCGCAGTATATTCAGTGAACAGAAAAAGAATTTGCGGTATTTTCACAGAGGACTGCACAAACCGGGATTTCTTGATGAGTGCAAGTCCTTTTTGTGCGAATTAATGCAGTACCGGATAGAGGAGGAGGACTTTGATATTATGGAGGAAGGGGGCGGTCCCGAGAGCCTTACGTCCCTGAAAATTCAGGATATACGCTTGATTTACCATGCATTCCGTGAAAAAATGGGAGAGCGCTACCGGATGGTGGAGGAGCTTATACCACAGCTGACCCGTGTTGTGCATTCCGTGAAATGGCTGCAGGGGGCTGTTATCGTGTTAGATGGTTTTACCGGATTTACTCCTGCGCAGTATGAGCTGCTGCAGGAACTTCTTGTAATTAGTGAGAAAATGTATGTGGCAGTGACGATAGACCGTACAGAAAAAAGAGGGGCCGTCTTTTCGTTAAGCCGGAATACGATAACACGGTTAAGCAGGCTGGCACGTGAAACTGGTAAGGGGATCGAGGAGCCCGTGCTGGTTGGAAAAGGGACGCAGAAAATACCATATCGCATAGCCGGGAATGCAGAATTGAGTTTTCTTGAGGAACATCTCTTTGCTTATGACGGGAAAACGTGGGATGGTTCCGTGTCGGCGATTGAAATAGCGGCATGCCGCAAAGAATCCGAGGAGGCTGCCTATGTGGCCAGGCGTATATACTGGCTGGTAGAGGAAGAGGGATATTCTTATGAGGATATCGCTGTTGTGACAAGTGATATCGCCGCCTATGAACAGGCTCTTACAAGGGAAATGGACCGGCTTGGAATCCGTTATTTTATGGATTACAAGAAGAGCATTGGTGCAAATGCCCTCGCAGAGTATATATTATCCTTTTTACATATGTACAGGAGAGGACTGGACTACGAAAGTACGTTTCGTTTTTTGCGCAATGGACTGTCGCCGTTAGAGACAGAGGAAACGGATATATTAGAAAACTATGTCCTCGCCAGGGGCCGGAGAGGCGTGCGTTCTTATCGGCAGGAATGGGAGTTTCCGGTAGAGCGGCTGGATTTAGTGCAGGTCAATGAATATCGTGTTAAATTTATGGAATCTGTTGATGACGCATTCCGGGAGCTCTCCGGCGGAAAGAAAACCGTGCGGGAATTTACGGAGATATTATACCGTTTAATTGTGCGCAACCATCTGTATGAGAAAGTGCTGGAGCGAAGCCGGCGCTGGGAAGAGGCGGGGAATGACATACTGGCTGGAGAATATCGCAGTACATACCGGCTTTTAATGGAATTAATGGATGAACTGGTAGAACTTCTCGGTACAGAGATAGTTAGTTTCCGTGAATACGAAGAGTTGCTGTCAGCGGGGATTTCCGGGGGGCTGGTAGGATTTATTCCGCCGGCATCCAACCAGGTCACCGTAGGGGATGTTAAAAGAACCCGTCTTACGAACATAAGGGCTCTTTTTTTCCTTGGGGTTACGGATGACCGTATTCCGGCAGCACAGGGGGCACCGGGCATCTTATCGGAACAGGAGAGAAAAAGAATTGCCGATAAGGGAGTGGTGTTGGCGCCGACGCCGGAAGAGCAGGCGCTGACCGAACAATTTTATATGTATCTGACATTGACAAAGGCATCGGAACAGTTAATCCTGACCTATGCCCATATTGGCGAGGATGGAAGCAGCCGCAGGCCTGCTTATCTGATAGGGCAGATAAGGGGGATGTTTCCGGGACTTGCCATTAAGAATGTCAGGGATGATAAATCGGCCAGAGCAATATTAGGGAGTGATGCCGGACGAACTTATTTTATTACCCGCCTTGCAAAAGGCGGTTGCCTTG
>DKUB01000003.1:5693-61076 GCA_002490465.1 Lachnoclostridium sp. UBA7215 | reverse complement strand
GCGGTTGCCTTGCAAAAGGCGGTTATGCTGCAGGAGACAGCAGCCTGCGGGAAGATCAGGCCTTTCTTGAATTGGCGGCCTGGTATGAGGCAAAAGAACCGGGTGTGATCCGTCGCCTATACCGGGTGCGTGAAACAGGAAAAGGCCAGGTGGGAATATCAAAGGAAATCGCAGAGAAATTATATGGTATGGAATTGTACGGCAGCGTGACGCGGCTGGAGCAGTTTGCGCGGTGTCCGTATGCACACTTTCTTGTATATGGGCTGGGGTTGAGAGAGCGCGAAGAATTTCAGATTGGCATGATTGATTTCGGAAATGTTTTCCATGCGGCAATGGAGCACTTTTCCCATGAACTGGAGGACAGGGACAGTCAGTGGCAGGATTTGTCGGAGCAGGAAGCGCTGTCTCTTGCCGGACAGTGCGTGGACTACGTGACGGATAGCTATAAAGGAGATTTGTTCCATCAGTCGAAGCGCGCAGAATTTATGCGTGAGCGTATGAAACGGATGCTCCGGGCATCTGTCTGGGGGATATGGAGACAGATGCAGGCGGGGGGATTTTACCAGCTCTATACGGAGCAGTCATTTTCCGGAAAAGACGGATTGCAGAGTTTGAAAATTTCCCTTAAGGACAAAAAGGGAATGATACTGAACGGCAAAATTGACCGGGTAGATATCTGTGAGACAGACGGTAAAGACCTGCTGAAGATTATGGATTACAAGAGCGGGGCTATGGATTTGGATTTGTGCCGTGTGTACTACGGTCTGCAGCTGCAGCTCTTCACTTATATGGCGGCGGCAATGGAGCTACACAAAAAGCAAGTGCCGGACAGCAGGCCGGTTCCGGCTGCGCTATTGTATTATCATATGGAGGAGCCCGAAATTGCGTGGAAAGAGGAAACTGAAGAAGGGCGGCAAAAACGGATGCTTTCAGCGCTCAAATGCAAGGGATATGTTCTCTCTGATGCTGATGTACTGGAAAATTTGGATTCTGCTCTAATGGGGGAGGGAGGGCGCTCTGACCTGTATCCGGTAAAATTTAAGAAAGATGGGGCATTTGACAGCCATTCCCATATTTTGAGTGAAGAGCAGCTGGAGCGGCTGATGTGGCATGTGCGTGAGAGGATAACAGAATTTGGCGATCGTATTTATGAGGGGGAGACAGGTGCGTCCCCATACCAGATACAGACAGAAAACGGATGCGGGTATTGTCGCTTTTCGGAAGTGTGCGGGGTAGAAGAAAAGGAAATCAGGTTCTGTGCACGGGAGCTTGAGAAAATGACAGAAGAAGAAGTATGGGAGGCATTAGATGGCAGAAATCAGGTGGACAGAAGACCAGAAGAGGATCATTGATGCAAGGAATGCTAATATACTTGTATCGGCAGCTGCCGGCTCTGGAAAGACGGCGGTTCTTGTAGAGCGTATTCTGGAGCGTATTCTTGACAGGGAAAACCCGGCAGATGTAGACCGTTTTGTTGTTGTTACCTATACAAGGGCAGCGGCAGCGCAGATGAAGCAGCGCCTGCAGAAAAGGCTCATGAGAAAACTGGAAGAACATCCTGGCGACAGGCATCTGCAGCGGCAGATTGGGCTGGTTTCTTCCGCTCATATTTCAACGGTACATAGCTTTTGTGGATATGTGATACAGAACTTTTTCCACAGGATTGGTTTAGACCCGTCTTATCGTCAGGGAACAGAGAGTGAGCTTGCTCTTTTAAGGAATGAGACGATAGAAGAAATTTTAGAGGAGGAGTATGCAAACGGAGCAGAGGATTTTATTGCCTTTGCCGGTCTTTCTATGTTTAACCGTTCGGATGCGGCAATGGCAGACATGGTATTTCAGCTGTATGATCAGGCGATGAGTGAGCCTTTTCCGGAAGAATGGATTGGTCGTATGGAGCAGATGCTCTCTGTGAGCAGTGAAGAGGAGTGGGAAAAAAGTCCGTTAGTCAGGGCGTTGCTGGCAGATACGAGAAGGCTTCTTGAGGGAATGAAGGAGGAGCAGGAGGAGCTTCTTTTTGTGTGCCAGGAGACAGATGGTCCGTATTATTTTGAAAAACAGCTGACAGAGTTATCTGAACTGTTGGAGTTACTGCTCTCCTGTCAGAGTTATTCTTCTTTGCAAAAAGAATTAAGCAGTATGAAATTTTCTGTTATGCGGGGAAAAACAGATGATACGGTAAATCCGGAAAAAAAACAATTTGTGGCAGATGGGCGCAATTTGTGTAAAAAGGAACTCAAGTCATTGCAGGAGAAATTGTATGCTGTGGATGTGGATGGACAGCTTGCAGACCTTGCGGAAATGGCTCCACCGCTTCTTACGCTGCTGCGTCTTACCAGGAAATTTCTCGCAGCCTATCGAGAGGCGAAACGGGAGAGGAATATTGTTGATTTCAATGATCTGGAACAGCTTGCCCTGGAGATTCTCTACGAAGGGGATGGGAACGGAGGACGCCGGAGGTCGGCGGCGGCACAGGAACTCTCAGATTATTTTGTAGAAATTATGATAGATGAATATCAGGACAGCAACCGGGTGCAGGACACAATTTTGTATGCAGTGTCACGTGACGGTCGTGATGATGTTTTTCCCAATCTCTTTATGGTGGGGGATGTAAAACAGAGCATTTACCGTTTCCGCAATGCCTGTCCGGAGCTTTTTTCCGAAAAACTTCATACCTTCTCGACAGAGAAGGTTGTCTTCTCGACAGAGAAGGTTGTCTTCTCGAGAGAGAAGGTTGCCTTCCCGACAGAGAAGGTTGCCTTCCCGACAGAGAAGGGGACGCGACACCTGAGGATTGATTTACATCAGAACTTCCGCAGCCGGGAGATTGTATTAGAGGGTGTGAATGCCGTATTTGATCAGGTAATGAAGCCGGATATCGGCGGTGTTTCCTATGATGCTGATGCCAGGTTGTTGGCGGGAAGGGTGTTTGCTGAGACGGACGGCAGGACGGCGGACAGCATTGATTTATATGTGCTTATGGATAATAAGGAAATGGAATGGGAGGGCCGGCAGGCAGCCGTGTGTATCCGGGAAATGATGGATAAAGAGAATCCGCTTTTTATTCTTGGGGAAGATGGATACCGCCCGGTCGAATACCGTGATATTGTTATTCTTGTGAGGAGCGTGCGGTCATTGGGGCAGCCTGTTTTTGATGCGCTGTCCGAGGCGGGGATTCCGGTTGTGATGGAACATACCCAGGGCTTTTTTGAGACGAGGGAAATCAGCCTGATGGCAGCTATGCTGCAGGTTCTGGATAATCCGAGGCAGGACATTCCCTTGGCGGCAGTGCTGGTAAGTCCCATGTTTGGTTTTGAGGAAGAGGAACTGGCATCCATTCGTTTGCAGGCAAGGGATAAGGATTTGTACGGTTCGCTCCTTGCTGTGCAGGATAAAAAGACAGCGCATTTTTTGGAAATTCTTTCCGGGCTCAGGGAAAAAATTCCCTATGTTACGGTGACAGAGCTGATGGAGGATATATATCGGGAAACGGGAATTTACGAAACGGTTATGATGATGCCGGATGGTGCACAGAGAACAGCGAATATGGATTTGCTGATGGAACTTGCCCGTGAGTTTGATGAGACTGCCTATCATGGCCTGTATCAGTTTGTGCGGTATATTAACCGGATACGGGAACAAAAAGAGGAGATGGGCGAAGTCAATATCGTGGGCGAGGGAGAGGATGCTGTTCACATTATGACGATGCATAAAAGTAAGGGACTGGAATTTCCGGTATGTATTTTAATGGGACTGGGAAGGGATTTGACGCGAAAGAGAAGCCGCAGTCCTATTACCGTCCATCCGGAACTTGGTATTGCCTCCCCGATATGGAACACAGAGAAACACACAAAGAAAGATAATTTGTTTTGTTCAGCATTATCAAAGATCATAGCAAGAGAAGATTTGGGCGAGGAACTCAGGGTTCTTTATGTGGCTATGACGCGGGCCGGTGAGAAATTAATTCTGATTGGATCGGCGGATGGGAAAAAACCTGTGTGCGGCAAAATGAATTATATGCGAAGAAACCAGATGAAAAGCTACCTCGACATGCTGATGCCTGCGGTGCTGAACGGATGCAGTTTTTTTCATCTGGAATTTGTCAGTAAAGAAAATTTGCTAGAAGAGACAGTTTCTGGTATAGTAGAGGAGAGAGCCTCTGTGGAGGCACTTTACAATTTTGACACAGATATCTGTTATGATAAAGAAATACGCAGACTCCTTGAGCGAATGGACTCTGTCAGTGGTGAGGATGTCCAGGAGCTTCCGGTGAAAGTTTCTGTTTCTGACCTCAAAAAAATTTCAATGGAAGAAACAGAGGAAATGGTTGTACCGAATATATTTGAAAATGCAGTCAGTGATGAAGAGATGCCGGTTCCATCCTTTATGGCGGAGGGAAGGGAAGAAGATATAAAAAAAGGAACCGCATATGGAACAATATGGCATCAGGTTATGGCGGCGATTGATTTTTCCAGGACCCGAACAGAGGCGGAAATCAGGGAGGCCATAGAAGAGCTGGTACGACAGGGAAAGCTTCGGTCTGAAGAGACTTCTGTACTGCACTATGGGAGGCTGAAACGCTTTTTTACTTCTGAATTGGGAAAAGAAATGCGTAAGGCTGCTGCCTTAGGGAAACTATGCCGGGAACAGCCATTTGTCATCTATTGCCCGGCTTATCGGGTTTTTCCCGGGCGGACAGGGACAACTCCGGTACTTGTACAGGGAATTATTGATGCGTATTATGAAAACCAGAATGGTATTGTTTTAATTGACTACAAGACAGATGCCATACGGGAGGGAGAAGAAGAAAAGCTTGTGGAGCGTTATGCTACCCAAATGGCTTTTTATAAAGAGGCACTGGAAACTATGCTGGACCGGCCGGTCAAGGCCTGTGTCCTGTATTCATTTTCATTGGGCAGGGGGGTATGCCTGCCAGAAATGGGGGAAACAAATGTATGAAGGATTTGCAAACGTATATGACCACGTAATGAATCATATTCCATATGAGGAGTGGTTTGAGCGGTTAAAGGTATACCTGGCAGAACATGGGCTGACATCCGGGGCGATATGTGAACTTGGGTGCGGCACAGGAATTATGACAGAGCTTTTTGCAGGGGCGGGGTTCCGGATGATTGGTGTGGACAATTCGAGTGATATGCTCGCCCTGGCGTCGGGAAAAAGTTATGAGACGGGTTCTGACATACTGTATCTGCAACAGGATATGGAGTCGTTTGAGTTGGCAGAACAGGTAGATGCGGTTATCAGTGTATGCGATTCCGTCAACTATCTGGTGCAGGAAGATGCATTGAGTTCTGTTTTCCGCCAGGTCCGGAAATATCTGAAACCAGAGGGATATTTCATTTTTGATATGAAAACGGCTTATTGCTATCAGAATATTATCGGCAACCAGACATGGGTGGAACAGGATGAAGAAGTCAGCTATATATGGGAGAATTATTTCTATGAAGACAGCGGTGTCAATGAGTATATGCTGACGATTTTCAAAAAACAGATGGACAGTGAGCTGTATGAGAGAATTGAGGAAGCGCATTATCAGAAAGTATACGAGATTCCCCATGTAAAAAAATTGTTAGAGCAAAACGGACTGGAAATTGTAGAGTGTTTTGATGAGACATTTAAAAAAGAACCAACCGAGAGCAGCGAGCGGGTTTATGTCGTTGCAAAGATAAAGGAGTGATAGCGTGAGCGCTATAAACGAGACAGCACGTTTAGGGAATATAACGTCAGCAAGCTGCCGCAGGTCAGCAAGCTGTCGTATGTCAGCAAGCTGCCGTAGGTCAGTAAACTGTCGAATGACATTAAATTGCCGTGTGGTATTATGCTGTTTTTTTGCAGTATTGTCTGTTCTTATGTTCTTTTGTTTGCCGGACAGGGCGGTAAGGGCGGCAAATCAGACTGGTATTGTGACGGCAAGCCTGTTGAATGTAAGGACAGGGGCCGGCACTTCTTATGACATTTTGAAACAGGATGGGACATTAGTGCAGTTGGAAAACGGGACAAAAGTAACAATTCTGTCTTCGGACGGAGGATGGCATAAAGTGTCATTTACTTTTGGCGGCAAAAAGCTGGAGGGATATGTCAGCGCTGATTATATAGCTGTGGAAGTGGATGCAACCCCTTCGCCCAAACCGGCCAGTACACCTTCTCCCTCTCCTGCAGCATACCGGACGGTAACAACATATAAGGATATTAAGGTTCCTGCCACATTACTGAAAAAAACACCGGTGTATAAGAAGGCGGGCGGTAAGCAGCTTGTTGTTTCGGGAAAGAAGGTTTTCCTCTCCAAAAAGGCAGCAGTGACAATTGTGGGAGAAAAAACAAAGAACGATAAAAAGTGGTTTTATATATCGTTTAAGTACAACAAAAAGACGCAGAAGGGCTATGTAAAAAATTCATGTGTAAAGATGACACTGAAAAATAAGGCATACGCAGTAATAAATAAAGACCGCCTGATATCGTCAAAAGCGGCTCCGGGGGCGGCATATTTAAAAATAAACAAAAAAAATGTAAAACTTTTAAAGAATACGGCGGTAAATATCGGCAAGGATAAAAAAGTAGGGACAGTAAAATGGTACAGAATTTATTTTACACATAATGGTAAACAGGCAAATGGATTTATCCGGGCAAAATATGTCAGCCTGGCCAAAAAAAAGGTGGTAAAAAAAGAACCGGTACTGGCGCTGTCTGAAAAAGATTTTGAGAAAATGTTAAAATCCGAAGGCTTTCCGGACTCTTATAAACAGAGCTTGCGCGCACTTCATGCCGCTTATCCGTATTGGCAGTTTAAGGCATTCCATACCGGAGTGACCTGGGATGCGGCATTAAAGGCAGAGTGTGAGCTGGGTGTGAACCTGATTTCTAATTCCAAGGGGCAGGCGTGGAAGTCTATGGAAGAGGGGGCTTATGACTCTGAAACCGGAACATGGAAAGTATTTGACGGGAGTACATGGGTGGCAGCCTCAAAAGCGGCGATTGCTTATTATATGGACCCTCGTAATTTTTTAAATGAGCGTAATATTTTCCAGTTTGAGCTGCTTGAGTACCAGTCGCAGTATCAGACAAAGGATGGAATTAATTCAATTATCCAGAATACGCCGTTTTATAAAAAGAATCTTACCTACAAGGATTTGACAACGGGCAAACAGGAAACCATGAAATATGTCACGGCATTTGTCCATGCGGCAAAAGAATCCGGCGTCAGCCCATACCACTTAGCTTCACGGGTGAAGCAGGAAGTGGTGACCAGTGCGACAACGACGAGCCTTGCCGTGACAGGAACAAATGAGACGTATCCGGGCATTTATAATTTTTATAATATAGGTGCTACCAGCGGGAAAAACCCGGCTGTCAGGGGTTTAAAATGGGCCAGTACCGGAACGACTTACCTTCGTCCATGGACAGACCCCTACCGCTCGATTGTAGGCGGGGCCATGTATATCGGGACAAGTTATATAAGCAAGGGGCAGAATACCGGATATCTGCAAAAGTTTAATGTTACCTCATACCAGAGATATGCACATCAGTATATGACAAATGTCGAGGCGGCTTATTCAGAGGCCATTAAGACAAAACAGGCCTATGCCGAGAGTATGGACAAGACGCCGATTATCTTTTCTATTCCGGTATATGAAAAAATGCCGGCAAGCAAATGCCCGGCACCACAGTAATCAGGCATCTGCCGGAAAGGGGGAATGATGATGCATCAGGCGTATCTGAGAGGACGACTCATTTTGGTTACTTTTGTCCTTTTGCTCGCGGTTTTTGCCGTTCCTGCCCGATGTGAGGCAAGCAGCTGTGTCATTCAATTTTCAACGGCATCTGCGCAGGTGAAGAGAGGGGAGCTGTTTACGATTGTCTGTCAGGTGACATCGGGAGATCCGTTTTTAGACGTATCGTTTACTATAGATTATGACGATAATATTATGCAGTTTGTAAAGGGAGGGAAAAAGGTATCCGGGGGCTATGGGGAGCTGCTCGTTGACTCCAGCGGGAATTCGGATGAAACGTATAAAAAGACATTTTCCCTGCAGTTTATGGGGAAAGGAAATGGGAGCGGACTTATATCGGTAAAGGACGCTGCGCAGGTTACTGATGCAGAGGGGAATGCCTTCTCTGTTTCCAGTAACCGGCTTTCCATTCAGGTTTCCCAAAAGGCAAAAAAGGCTGTTGAGAACGTTTCCTCTACACCGCCTGTTGTGACGCCCTCTCCGGTATTGAGTAAAAATAACCGGCTGAAGAGTTTAAAAACTACAGCGTATACGATGACTCCGGGTTTTTCAGGGGATGTGATGGAGTACAATGCCTCTGTGGACAGTTCTGCAGAAACACTCTATGTCAGCTTTGTGCCGGAGGATGAAAAAGCAAGAGTGAGAGTATATGGAAATGAAAACTTGAAGCCTGGGAATAATCAGGTGACGGTTCAGGTTACGTCAGAGAGCGGTAAGGTCCGCAAATATCGTATCACTGTATATCGGGAAACAAAAGAGGAGACCAAAGAGAGAACAGAAACAAAAGAGGAAAAGAAAAAGGATGTGTCCTTTTCGGTGCTGCAGAGGGCTGATACGGTGTTTATTCAGAATTCCTATGAATTTGAAGTGCTGGACGCCGATGGGTTAAAAGAAGTGCCGGAAGGGTATATCCAGTCAAAAATTGTTTTGGACGGAGTTTCTGTTCCGGCATTTACAATGGAGGAGGAGCTGGATAGTAATTATCTTCTTTTATATTTGAAAGGTCCGTCCGGAGAGCGCGGCCTGTACCAGTATGACAGGGAGGAGAAAACCCTTCAGCGCTATACAGGAAATATGGTAGAGCGTATTAACCGCGGCAGTGCATCGTCAGAGGGAGACAGCCTGATTTCAGGCCACCTGTTTTCAGGCCGCACATCAGAATATGTTATGCTTGCGGTTATTGTAGTATTGGTAATCCTTATACTCTGCCTTCTAATCGCCATGCTGAAAATGGCAATCCGGCGGAAGGAGGAGATGCAGTGATGGTAATAGAAATTGATTTTAACAGTGACGAGGCTCTGTATCTGCAGTTGCGGAACCAGATTATACTTGCGATTGTAAAGTCAGAAATAAAAGAGGGTGAAAATCTGCCATCTGTGCGGGATTTGGCCAGTACGATAGGAATTAATATGCATACGGTAAATAAAGCGTACTCTCTTCTGAGGGAAGAGGGATATCTGCAGCTGGATAGAAGGCGGGGAGCTGTTGTCTCTGTTGATATTGACCAGGTAAAGGCGGTGATGGAGCTGGCAGATACTTTAGAACTCATTTTGGCACAGGCAATATGTAAGCGTGTGGACCGGGGAGATGTACACAGACTGGTGGATGGGATTTATGACAGATATGAGCCGAATTTGCGATAGTCATGAAAGGAGTTAATAACAGGAATTATGAGAGGACAGTTTACCGGAGAGGCCGAAAAAGCAATTGATAAGGCTGCCAAGTTTGCAGTCAGGATGGAGAGTGCCATCATTGGTTCCGAGCATCTTTTGTATGGACTGAGTACGGCGCCGGGCCTGGCATCCCGCATTTTGAAAGAAAACGGGATTGTGAAAGAGGTAATCCGGTTTCAGATACAGCAGTATACAGGGAATGGCCCAACGCTGGTTGCCGACAGGACAGATGGAGGTATGTCGCCGAAATTAGAGGAATTGCTCATCAGGAGCGGGGACGAGGCGTTGGCCGGGAATGCGGCAAAGGTCGGGACAGAGCACTTGCTGCTGGCAATATTGAAGGATACCAGCTGTATGGCATATCAGATTTTATTGTCGGCGGAGGCAAATATTCAGAAAATATTTATGGATATTATTACAACGGTTGGCGGAGATGTGACGGCGGCCAAGAACGAGCTGATTGCCAGCCGTTCAAAAAATAAGAGGAATGCGTCCCAGACACCGGTGTTAGACCAATATGCAAGAGATTTAAACCAGTACGCCGTAGACGGAAAAATTGATCCGGTGTTAAACCGTGAGGATGAAATCAGTAATGTAATTGAAATACTCAGCCGTAGAACAAAAAACAATCCGTGCCTGACAGGAGAGCCGGGTGTTGGAAAGACAGCGATTGTTGAGGGACTGGCTTCGCGTATTGTGGAAGGAGAAGTACCGGAGTCCATTGCGAACAAGAGGGTGATGGCTCTGGATTTATCCGGTATGGTTGCGGGTTCCAAATACCGCGGTGAATTTGAGGAGCGCATTAAGCGCGCCATTAAAGAGGCCCGCACAATGGGGAATATACTGCTGTTTATCGATGAAATCCACACAGTTATCGGAGCTGGCGGGGCAGAAGGGGCGATTGATGCTTCCAATATATTGAAACCGGTTCTTGCCCGGGGAGAGATTCAGGTCATTGGTGCTACTACGAGGGAGGAATACCGCAAATACGTGGAAAAGGATGCTGCACTGGAGCGGAGGTTTCAGCCGGTAGTCATAGAGGAACCGACGGAGGCCCAGGCGGTTGGCATGCTGAAGGGACTGGCAAAAAAATATGAAGAATATCATAATGTAAAAATCACGAATGCCGCAATTGAGGCTGCCGTGCGTCTTTCTTCCCGCTATATTAATGACCGCTATCTGCCGGACAAAGCAATTGATTTAATGGATGAAGCGGCCGCCAGATATCGGCTGCAGCAGATTTCCGGGAAAAATAACACCCTTCGGAAACTTCAGAAAAAAATGGATGAATTGTATGATGCCCGGGAGAAAGCATTAATAGACGGAGACATGGAGCTTGTTCTGCGAATTCGTGAGGATGAGCGCGTGTTAGAGGAGAAATACGAGAAAGAAAAAAGAAAAGGGAAGAAAAAGAATCAGAAACAGACAGGTAAAATCAGTGAGAGCCAAATTGCAGAGGTAGTTGCCAAGTGGACGCATATTCCCGTGCAGCGATTAGAAGAAAAGGAGAGGGAGCGTCTGCAGCATCTTGATGAGACCCTTCACAAGCGTGTAGTAGGGCAGGAAGAGGCCGTACAGGCTGTCGCACGGGCAATCCGGCGGGGAAGAGCCGGTTTAAAGGATCCGAAACGCCCAATTGGTTCTTTCCTGTTTTTAGGGCCGACCGGTGTAGGGAAGACAGAGCTAACAAAGGCATTGGCAGAAGCTGTATTTGGCTCAGAAAAAGATATGATACGTGTTGATATGTCAGAGTACATGGAGAAACAGAGTGTATCGAAAATGATTGGCTCCCCGCCGGGTTATGTCGGTTATGAGGAGGGCGGCCAGCTCAGTGAAAAAGTGCGGAGAAAACCGTATTCTGTGATTCTTTTGGATGAGGTAGAAAAGGCACATCCGGACGTATTCAATATGCTCTTGCAGGTGCTGGAAGACGGCCATATTACGGATGCCCAGGGACGCAGGGTGGATTTTAAAAATACGATTATTATTATGACTTCCAATGCCGGGGCAAACCGCATTATTTCGCCGAAAACGCTGGGCTTCGGACAGACCATGGATGAGGAGGAATCGCATAAACGCATGAAAGAAGGCGTTATGGAAGAAGTAAAGCATATATTTAAGCCGGAATTTATTAACCGTATTGATGAGATGATTGTATTCCATGCGCTGAATAAAGAAAATATACGCGATATTGCCGATATCCTTATTCAGACCTTTGTGAAACGGGCGAAAGAGCAGATGGATATAAGCCTCGAAATAGAAGATGCCGTTGTAGATTTTGTGGCAGAGGAGGGATTTGACCGGGATTATGGTGCAAGGCCAATCCGTCGTGCCCTGCAGACGCATGTGGAAGATGTTCTGGCAGAGGCCGTGTTAAATGGCGAGGTTTCCATGGGAGATGAAGTAAAAGTTTTTATGTCAGAGGATAAGGATAAAAAGGTTCAGCTGAGAAACGTTTCCGTAGAATAAAAAACACAAAAAAGAGATAGAAAAACAGATGATAATATTGTATACTGTTATTATAGTATAAACATAAGTGAACGAAGGAGGACAAAGACATGGGCGTTGTAGAAGAATTAATCCGTAAGGAGGATGCGGGCGCGCTGAGTTTTGGAAATTACCTTTTGGATACTAAGACAAAAAAAGCCGATTTTATGTACGAAGGAGACTCCTACAAGATTAAGACATTTAAGGAGATTACAAAACTGGAAAAGAACGGAACATTGGTTTATGAGTCAGTTCCCGGTTCAGCAGTGACAAATTTCAGGGGAAACCGTTCGGTAGCAGAATTTGATGTTGAGGCAGCAGGTGATATTAGTTTCACACTGGAGATGGAGCCATCCAGTGAGTATAAACTGGTAGTAAATGGTATTTCTGCAGGACGTATCCCGACAAATGTGGGAGGAAAGCTGAATGCCAGCTTATCTCTGGAGGAAGGATTAAAAGCCAGTGTAAAGGTTATGAAGTGCTAATCATTGTGAATAATACGGATTACGGAAAAAAGCTATCCATGCCTTGTGGGGTGGAGATGCGGTTGTTGGGATGAGCACCGGCCGGAAATGTCGGTGCTCGTTTCCATATTTTGGCAAAACGGTAGGGGGAAGTTAATGGCAAAAGAGAAAACATTATTTTTTTGCAAAGAGTGCGGCTTTGAGACCAGTAAGTGGCAGGGGCAGTGCCCGGGATGCCATGCGTGGAATGTCCTGGTGGAAGCCCCGGCTGCCCCGAAGGGATCCCCTTTTGGGGGGCGGAAAAAGCCAGATGCCGGACTGGCTCAGAATAAACCTACGAAAATTAATAAAGTTGAGATGAGAGAGGAGAGCCGCAAACCGACAGGGATGCCCGAATTTGACCGTGTGCTGGGCGGCGGAATTGTACCCGGCTCACTTGTTTTAGTAGGCGGTGATCCAGGAATTGGAAAATCTACCCTGCTGCTGCAAATGTGCCGTCTTTTGGCGCAGGCGGGTGAAAAGGTTTTGTATGTTTCAGGTGAGGAGTCGGCCAGTCAGATAAAAATGAGGGCGGAGCGTATAGGAACATTTACGGATGAGCTTTTTTTGTTTCCGGAGACAGGTATGTCTGCAATTATGCAGGCGGTGGACGAGGTCAAACCGGCAGTGGTTATTATTGATTCCATCCAGACAATGTATGATGAAAATACTGACGCGGCGCCGGGCAGTGTCACCCAGGTGAGGGAGATAACCGGAATTCTGCTCCACCTCGCGAAAATGCAGGGGCCCGCCATATTTATTGTCGGCCATGTCACGAAAGAGGGGAATGTGGCAGGTCCCAGAATGCTGGAACATATGGTAGATACTGTGCTGTACTTTGAGGGGGATAAAACTGCTATGTACCGTATGCTCCGGGGGGTAAAGAACCGTTTTGGGCCGACAAATGAAATCGGAGTCTTTGAAATGCGGAATCAGGGACTTGTGGAAGTTCCTGACCCGTCAGCTTATATGATGCAGGGCAGGCCGGAAAATGAAGCCGGTTCTGTAGTAGTCTGTACGATGGAGGGGACGAGGCCCTTTTTAATTGAGGTTCAGGCTCTGGTTTGCCAGACTACATTTCCTGTTCCGAGGAGAACGGCAGTTGGAACCGATTATAACAGGGTAAATCTCCTTATGGCGGTGCTTGAGAAACGTCTTGGCATTCGGATGGCGGACTGTGATGCTTATGTCAATGTGGCCGGAGGGATGAGGGTAATGGAGCCTGCGCTCGATATTGCACTTGTAGCAGCTCTATTGTCCAGTTACCATGGGCGGAGCATGGACAGTCATACGATTCTTTTTGGAGAGGTGGGACTTGTCGGGGAGGTCCGTGCTGTTTCCCAGGCGGAACGGCGTGTGGCAGAGTCAGTGAAAACCGGTTACACGACATGTATATTGCCTCAGACGAATAAAATATCAATAGAAAAGGCAGGAAACGTGGATATATCCGGAGTAAGGCTGATTGGAGTAAAGCATATTCGTGAACTGCTGGAATACATATGAAAGGAGTTTGGGATCAGAGAGAATGGAACGGATACTGGGTAACGGAAAAAAAATGATAGTGGGAGCAGTACTTTTGCTGGCCGGAATGATAGCGCAGTCTTTTTCGACAAAGACACTGGCGCAGATACCATTTCTATTTATGGCAATGGGGCTGATATGTTTTGTAAATGCTCTGATATCGAAAATATCCGGCTGCAATATTAATCTTTTTTTGTTTCTGGCTATCCAGCTTGCTGCTGTAGAGGCGGGACTTGTTCTGACATCTTATCAGATTCCGGGAAGTACGCAGGAGATGGATTCCATGACAGTGGCACTGATTTGGATTGCCTGTATTGCAGCAGCCTGGATTTTACAGATTTTTGTCATTCGGAAGTCCGGGGCGGAAAAAGTGTTAGCATTGGCGGCGCTGGCAATGTTTCTCAGCGTGACAGCGGCTCTTGTGGCATTTATTGTGCCGATTTTATTGTCGGTATTATTATAATTTGCGCGAAAGACATGTGCAGATGGGGGAAAGTATGAAATCAAGACGGGAAGAGGCAATTGCCTATTTTTACGAAGGATATAACTGTACACAGGCCGTATTGCTTGCCCATAGTGATTTATTGGGGGTAGATACGGAGCAGATACTGAAGATATGCCAGTCTTTTGGCGGAGGAATGGCGAGACTGCGGGAAGTATGCGGTACGGTATCTGCCATGTTTATGATTGCGGGAGCGCTTACCGGGAGTTCCGACCCAAAAGATACGGAGGGGAAAAAGCGGAACTATGCGGCAGTACAAAAGCTGGCTGAGGACTTCAGGGAAAAGAATGGGAGCATTATCTGCCGGACACTGTTAGGGCTTGATGGAACCCGGCCGGATGTAGTTGCTGCCTCATACCGGGAAGGGTCAGTGCCGGAACCCCGAACAAAGGAATATTATAAGAAACGTCCCTGTCCGGAATTAATTGGGGATGCCTGCGATATTATTGCAGCAAATTTTCCGGACGAAAAGACCGGAGGTGAATTGAGTGGGGCAGAGGTTTGATATACGCAAATGGACTCGTCCGGTAAGCTATGAGAGGGGAAAACGGATTTATATGGAGGGCCGGGTGCTATCCTGTGAAGTCAAGACTTCAGAGGACGGAGCAGAGGCAATTTCAGCGAATGTAAAGGGAAGCGGAAGAAATGTTTATCTGTCTGAGGTTGAGCTGAATCCCGAAGATAATATGATTCGGGATTATTATTGTGAATGTCCCGCCTATGACGCCTATCCGAGTTTATGTAAACACTGTGTGGCAGCGCTGTTGAAATACCGGGAAATTAAGTATCAGGGGGAAAAGGGCGGCCATTTGGATGAAATAGCAAACGAAAACTCAAAAAGGAGAGGCCATACCCCGGTTTTGTTGCAGGAAATTCTCCAGAAGAGAGCAAGGGTAAAAGCACTTCCGGTGATTCAGAGCAATCTGCACGGAAAAGTGCATTTAACACCATTTGTTTGGAAAAACTATCACTTTTCACTGGAGTTTAAAATTGGTGCAGACAGGAATTATGTTGTGAAAAATGTTTTGCAACTTGCGGATTGTCTGAAAGAGGGAAAGGAATATGAATATGGAAAACAGCTCTCTTTTGTCCATACGAGGGAGGCGTTTGATGAGGAATCCAGGCCACTGGTTGATTTCATCCTCTGGTGGGCACATCGGTACGAGGAGAGGAATACAAAGAAATACCTGGGCGGTTCCTATTATACCGGGGCGGCTGACGTTCGGAAGATGGAGCTGGATGAAGTGGACTTAGAGAAGTTCTTGCTGGCAATGGAACACCGGCCATTTTCTATTGAGGAGTATAAGCAGGGCAAATCCGTATGGCAGGTGGCAGATGTCCAGTTGCCGGGAAAAGTATATATCCGGGGTGTATCAGGTGGAATAGAGGTAGAATTATCGGAGTGCGCTGATTATAAGGGAAACGGGAACTATATCTTTTTCCGTGACGGCCGGATTTTTCTGGAGCCCATCCAGCCGCTTGGCATGGTAGAGGATTTTCTTGATTTTATGATGAAGAATCATAGCCGGACTGTATTTATTGACGGGGATGACGCTCCGGCATTCTGCCGGGATTTACTTCCGGAGTTAGAAGGTGTTTTTGACTGTGAAAAAGAATCCTTCCATATATCTGATTATGGTGTTGAGAGCGCCCGTTATGAATTTTATTTAGATGCTCCCAATAAGGACTTAGTTCTTTTTCGTGTAGAGGCAATCTATGGGGAAAAGCGCTTCTCAGTATTTGATGATACGCTGTCCGGAATCCGGGATTTAGCAGGGGAAGCATCTGTGAGGCAACTGGTATCCCGCTATGCGAATGCTTTTGACAATCGGGAGAGAAGCATGGCATTAGCAGGTGACGAAGAGCTTCTATATGCTCTTTTGACAGAGGGAATACAGGCTTTTTGCCGGATAGGAAGAGTATTTGTCTCTGATGCCATCAAGCGGATTAAGGTTCGTGAAAACCCGCATGTGACCCTTGGTGTCTCTCTGGCAGGAGATGCGCTGGAATTGTCTTTTTCATCTGAAGAACTGACAAAGGGAGAATTAATAGAGATACTCTCGAAGTACCAGATAAAGAAAAAATATTACCGTTTGAAAAATGGAGAGTTTGTACATCTTGATGATGACGGAATTGCTGTTTTGCAGGATATCCGGCGGGATTTGAACCTGACGGTCAGTCAGCTCAAAAAAGATGCGGTTACTGTGCCGAAATACCGTGCTTTGTATTTGGATGATAAAGGGCAGAAGAGCCGGGGACAGGCCTTTGTCTTTGAGAGAAATAAGGCTTTTCGGAACTTTGTACGCTCGATAGAGGACGATTGGGACTCCAATTATCCCGTACCGCCCTCCCTGGACGGAATATTGCGTCCATATCAAAAGCAGGGATTTTCCTGGTTGAAAGTGTTGTGCCGCCATGGGTTTGGTGGAATTCTTGCAGATGATATGGGCCTTGGAAAGACGCTGCAGGTCACGGCACTGCTGTTATCTGAAATGGCGGCTGCCAGGGAAGGGGAAAACCGCCGAACCCTGATTATTGTTCCCGCTTCCCTCGTGTTTAACTGGCAGAATGAGCTGTTTCGTTTTGCACCGGAGCTTAATGTGAGAATTGTGGCAGGAAAGGCGTCCGAGCGCAAATGTATAATTAGTGAATCCGGCAGCAGGGATATTCTTCTGACATCCTATGACCTGCTGCGCCGGGATATAGAATGTTACAGGGGAATTCCATTTTTTTGTCAGGTGATTGATGAGGCGCAGTACATTAAAAACCACAATACAAAACTTGCCCATGCAGTAAAGAAAATTCAGGCGTCCTTCCGCCTTGCCCTGACGGGTACGCCGATGGAAAACAGGCTGAGTGAGCTTTGGAGTATTTTTGATTATCTCATGCCGGGATTTTTATACACATATCAGAGGTTTCGTGAAGAAATAGAAATTCCAATTGTACAAAACCGGGATGAAAATATATTGTTGCACCTTCAGAAAATGATAGGTCCCTTTGTGCTGAGGCGCTTAAAGCGGGAAGTTCTCAAAGACCTGCCTGAAAAGCTGGAAGAACATGTTTATGCGCCGCTGGAGGGAGAGCAGAAGAAACTGTATGGAGCACATGCACAGCGTATTAAGATGATGTTAGAGCAAAAAGACGAACAGGAATTTAAAACTTCTAAAATAGAAATCCTTTCGGAGCTTACAAGGCTGCGCCAGATATGCTGTGATCCGGGTTTGGTTTATGAAAACTATGAGGGCAATGCCCAGAAGATGGAGGTATGCCTGGAGCTGGTAGAAAATGCAGTGCAGGGCGGGCATAAAATTTTGCTGTTTTCACAGTTTACTTCCATGCTGCAGTTGCTGCAGGAGAAGCTGGATGAGAGGGGAATTACATTTTACACGCTCACGGGAAATACAGGGAAAGAGAAAAGGATTCAGCTTGTGGACCGGTTCAACAGGGATGACACTTCTGTGTTTTGTATTTCGTTAAAGGCAGGGGGGACTGGCCTGAACCTGACGGCAGCAGATGTTGTCATTCACTATGACCCGTGGTGGAATCTGGCAGTGCAGAACCAGGCAACAGACCGTGCCCATCGTATTGGGCAGACACAGGTAGTAACGGTGTACAAGCTTGTTATGAAACATACCATTGAAGAAAAAATATTAAAATTGCAGGAAATGAAAAAAGAACTTGCCGAACAGGTACTCGGAGGGGAGCAGGTCGGGACGGCCGGGTTCAGCAGAGAAGAACTGCTGGCGTTATTGGAAGATACAGGGAGTGTTATGCCGGACAGGGAATAGTACGGTATTGCCGCCTGCACACCGCAAATAACTAAGTGATTGCCTGGACAACATTCAAAAATTGGTTGACATTTTTTGCTTCGGGGAATACTATTATTGAAAAGAAAGGATATGAGGACATGAAGATTACATTAAAAGACGGTTCTGTCAAAGAATATGCCCAGGCAATGCCGATTATCGATATTGCAAAGGATATCAGCGAGGGACTGGCGAGAGTGGCCTGTGCAGCGGAGCTGGACGGAAAAGTTGTAGATTTGAGGACAGTGGCTGACGGCGACCATGAGCTGAATATACTCACATTTGACAGCGAGGGAGGAAGAGCAGCATACCGCCATACCGCTTCCCATGTATTGGCGCAGGCAGTAAAGAGGCTGTACCCGGATGCGAAATGTGCGATCGGTCCATCCATCGATGATGGATTTTATTATGATTTTGATATGGAGTCCCTGGACAGGGAGGCGCTTGACAACATTGAAAAGGAAATTAAAAAAGTCATAAAAGAGGGCGCGTCTATTGAACGCTTTACTCTGCCGAGAAACGAGGCAATCAAGTTGATGCAGGAGAGGGACGAGCCATATAAAGTAGAATTAATTGAGGATCTGCCGGAAGATGCAGAAATTTCCTTTTATAAGCAGGGAGAGTTTACAGACCTCTGTGCCGGACCTCATTTAATGAGTACAAAACCGCTGAAAGCAGTTAAGTTGATTTCTTCTTCCGGAGCTTATTGGAGAGGAAGCGAAAAAAATAAAATGCTGACCCGTGTATACGGTACAGCTTTTACAAAGAAAGCAGATTTAGATGCCCATCTGGAGCACTTGGAAGAAATTAAAAAACGTGACCATAACAAACTTGGACGGGAACTGGAATTATTTACAACCGTTGATGTAATTGGGCAGGGCCTGCCGCTGATTATGCCAAAGGGTGTACAGATTATCAACACTCTGCAGCGCTGGATCGAGGATGAAGAGGAGAAAAGAGGTTATGTTAGAACAAAGACTCCTCTTATGGCAAAATCAGATTTGTACAAAATGTCCGGCCACTGGGATCATTACAAGGAAGGAATGTTTGTACTCGGGGATGAGGAGAAAGATAAAGAGGTATACGCCCTCCGCCCAATGACATGTCCATTCCAGTATTATGTGTACAAGGCCAGCCAGAAATCTTACCGTGATCTGCCATGCCGTTATGGTGAGACTTCTACACTGTTTCGGAATGAGGACTCTGGAGAAATGCACGGACTTACCCGCGTGCGCCAGTTTACGATATCAGAAGGGCATTTAATTGTGCGCCCGGACCAGATGGTTCAGGAATTTAAAGACTGTATCGCTCTGGCCCAGTATTGTCTGCAGGTACTCGGCGTGGAGGAGGATGTGACTTATCACCTCTCGAAATGGGATCCGGAAAACCGTGAGAAGTATATCGGAGAACCGGAAGTATGGGAGGAGACAGAGGGACATATCCGGAATATGCTCAATGAATTGAACATTCCATTTACCGAAGAGGTAGGGGAAGCTGCGTTTTACGGGCCAAAAGTAGATATTAATGCTAAAAATGTTTATGGTAAAGAGGACACGATGATTACCATACAGTGGGATGCGCTTCTTGCCGAGCAGTTTGATATGTATTATATTGATGAAAAGGGTGAAAAAGTACGGCCTTATATTATTCACAGAACTTCCCTCGGATGTTATGAGAGGACGTTAGCCTGGCTTATTGAGAAATATGCGGGCGCCTTCCCCACATGGCTTGCGCCGGAGCAGGTGCGTGTTCTTCCGATTTCTGAAAAATACCTGGATTATGCCAATCAAGTGCAGAAGACTTTGTTTGAAAACGGGATACGCAGTACAGTGGATGAGCGCTCTGAGAAAATCGGATATAAAATCCGTGAGGCGCGTCTGAAAAAGGTTCCGTATATGTTAGTTGTCGGACAGAAAGAGGAAGAGGAAAATACCGTATCGGTCCGCAGCCGCTTTTTGGGTGACGAGGGTCAGAAGTCTCTGGAAGTCTTTTTAGAGGCAGTCCTCAAAGAAATCAATACAAAGGAAATCCGCAAGACAGAGACAGAAAACTAACTGGAAATATGGAGGAAAAAACAAATGCAGGAAAATAAAACAAATGTTAAGGCGATTATATCTCTGGTACTCGCCTGTCTGTCCATTATATGCTGCTGTATCTGGTATGTGGGAATGATTTTGGGGATTGCAGCGGTTATTCTTGGTATATTGGCCATGCGGGATAACAAAGTTCCCAAAAGTGATGTGGCGATTGCCGGTATTGTTGTAGGCGGCGTAGGAATTGCCATGGGAATAGCGGTGGCTGTTATGTATATCCTTGTTTATTCCGGGATTGCTGCGGGAGATATTGCCTCCACATCATTTTACATGAATAGGGGGTAGGGAGAATGGAATATCAAATACAGGGAAATAAAACAGTGAAACGGCAGGGGCTGGCAATTGCCTCTCTGGTTCTTGGCGGGTTGTCCCTGCTTTGCTGCTGGGCGTATGGCCTTGGCATTATACCTGGATTGATTGCTGTGATTTTCGGTGTTATTTCGGTGATTTCCGGTGAGGGAAGGGCGCGCATTATGGGGGCGATCGGCCTGGTTCTCGGAGTTGTCGGTATTGTGATGGCCCTGGTAGTCCTTATGTATTTTATTTCTCTTATTAACTGGGACAATGTAACACTGTATAACCTGTCACAGATTCAGTATATTGATCCGGATGATCCGCATCAGATTGAACAGTGGCTGCAGCAGTTTTTCAAAATGGATATCAGCGGAATGGTAAATTGATTTCGTTTCAGGTCAGGCTGGTTATGAAATAAATAATAAAATATTTTTTATAATCCATTGCAGGAAGATAATTCCTATTCCGACATAGACGTAGAGGATATGGAAATGGACAAAGCGGGCTCTGCCCGCTTTTTTTTGTAGGATTTGTAAAGGATGAAAATTCTCTATCAGAAGACAGGCACTATTCCATAGAAGAAAAATGGAGAAACATGCTGCCGTATAGGGGACAAATGGATGATATAAAAAACTTTCGAGCAAATGCCCGGATGCAAGGGATACAATCGCATGTGTGCCGCCACAGCCGGGGCAGTATAGTCCCGTGACATACCGGAAAGAGCATGTCGCGGGAATTTCAGTCAGGAAAAACATATCTGTTTTTTGTAAAATGGCCACAATTGCCAGAAGTGCATAGAGCAGCCAGCCGATGGCAAAAAAGACCCTGTCTGTCCGGTTCATATTTCTCATTCCCTTTCAAAATACATCTATTTTATATCCAGTTTTGGTGGCACATCAATCTCATCCGATACATATTTGCCGTTTTTTTTGCGTTGCCTGACGCATTCGGTCAGAAGATATTCAATCTGGCCGTTCACGGAGCGGAAGTCATCCTCCGCCCATGAAGCGATGGCATCATAAAGTTTTGCAGATAATCTGAGGGGTACTTGTTTTTTACCAGTATTGCCCATAGAATCCCCCGTTCTGTTTTAAAGTTTTTTAGTAAAGGCTGCCGGAATTAACAATAGGTTGAGCATCGTGGTTGCCGCACAGGACGACCAGCAGATTGGAGACCATTGCGGCCTTGCGCTCTTCGTCCAGTTCTACTGTGTGGTTTTCACTAAGCCGTTCCAATGCCATTTCCACCATGCCTACGGCGCCGTCCACAATCATTTTCCTTGCATCAATAATAGCAGATGCCTGCTGTCTCTGCAACATCACTGCTGCAATTTCGGGTGCATAGGCAAGATATGTGATTCTTGCTTCTATAATTTCAATACCCGCCTCATTTACTCTGTTTTGAATTTCCTCCCGTATTCTTGCGGCAACTACTTCACTGGAACCCCGCAGGCTGCCCTCGTCAGCCACGCCATCGCCTGTGGTGTCTACATCAGGAGCGGCATCATAGGGGTAAAGACGCACAATATTGCGCAGGGCGCTGTCGCATTGTAATGACAGAAATTCTTTATAATTGTCTACATTAAAAACCGCTTTTGCCGTGTCAACAATCCGCCATGTCACAGCGATGCCGATTTCAATCGGATTGCCGAGGCAGTCATTGATTTTCTGCCGGCTGTTATTGAGTGTCATGATTTTCAGGGAAAGCTTTTTGTTCGTGATATCCTGTCCGTTGCTTATGCCGGATGTACCTTTTACATCGCCGCTCTGATTCAGCTTTGTTCGAGAGGCGGGGTTGACACCGGAACAGAATGGGTTGACGAAATAGAAACCGTCCCCTTTGAGAGTTCCGATGTATTTCCCAAATAAAGTAAGAACCAGTGCTTCCTGTGGTTTTAAAATTTTGAGTCCGCACAGTGGTATCCAGCCAAGCACCGCATAAATTACACTGATGATAAAAAGTGTTATCATATGGGACGATGCTGCTCCGTTTTCAAAACAGATGCCACCGGTGATGATTCCTGTTAGTGCCAGGGCATATAGCAGGATAGTCAGTAACAGTATCAGCAGTCCGTTTTTCCTGCCCTGTATAAATTTTTCTTCTACGTTGTTATTTTTCATGTTGTCCTCCTTTTCTGTGAATTGTTTCTAATTGATATCATTATGATATCATATTAAATCATAATGTCAACAGTTTTTTAAAAGGTTGCAACTAAATTTTTGCGAAGTCTTGACAGCTGTCTTTTCTTATGGTATCCTATTACAGGTGTTAAAAGCAGAGTTATCCACTCTCACCTTGCCACATAGTTTACATGCTATCACGTGGTAATGGTCAGAACCACTTTTTTGATAAGTAAAGGTATTTTTTATGTGGATAGCCGGCTCGTAGAAACCGTTATCTACTTTTTTTATTTTAGGAGGTAAAGAACAATAAGCGATTTAATGATTAACGAGCAGATTCGCGACAAAGAAGTCCGCGTAATTGGCCCGGACGGGGAGCAGCTTGGCATTATGTCAGCAAAAGAAGCCTATTTTAAGGCAAAGGATTCAAATCTTGATTTAGTTAAAATTGCGCCTACGGCAAAACCGCCGGTATGTAAGATTATTGACTATGGAAAGTACCGCTATGAGCTGGCCCGGAAAGCCAAAGAGGCAAAAAAGAAGCAGAGAATAGTTGAGACGAAGGAAATTCGTCTTTCACCCAACATTGATACGAACGATCTGAATACGAAAGTAAATCAGGCGCGTAAATTCTTATCAAAGGG
Source organism: Lachnoclostridium sp. UBA7215 (assembly GCA_002490465.1). Classification (GTDB taxonomy): domain Bacteria; phylum Bacillota; class Clostridia; order Lachnospirales; family Lachnospiraceae; genus Eubacterium_F. Next base: position 37,685 of record DKUB01000003.1, on the reverse strand, counting down.
AGCAAAGATTAAGGTTTCCCTTCGGTTCCGCGGACGTGAAATGGCACACAAAGATGTTGGCAGGGATATTCTGGATTCTTTCTTTGAAAAGTTAGAGGATGTTGCGGTAATCGATAAGCCTGCTAAGATGGAAGGAAGAAGTATGGTAATGTTTTTATCGGCCACAAAATAATAACGGAGGAATGAAATCATGGCAAAACAGAAAATGAAAACAAAAAAAGCTGCTGCAAAACGCTTTAAAGTTACCGGAACCGGTAAATTGAAGAGAAATAAGGCAAATAAAAGCCATATTCTGACGAAGAAGACGAGAAAGAGGAAAAGAAACCTCAGAAAATCGACATTGGTAGATGATTCAAATGTTAAGGCAATGAAGAAAATTATGCCATACAGCTAATGGCGCGAAGGAGGGAAAAGACAAATGGCTAGAATTAAAGGCGGAATGAACGCAAAGAAAAAACATAAAAGAGTATTAAAACTTGCAAAAGGATACCGTGGCGCCAGAAGTAAGCAGTACCGTGTGGCAAAACAGTCGGTTATGCGTGCCCTGGAGGAATCTTATACTGGTAGAAAGCAGAAGAAAAGACAATTCAGAAGTCTTTGGATTGCAAGGATTAATGCAGCTGCAAGGATGAATGGTCTTTCTTACAGCAAATTTATGTACGGTTTAAAGCTTGCGGAAGTAAACGTAAACCGTAAAATGTTGTCCGAGATGGCAATCAGTGATCCGGATGGATTTGCATCCCTGGTAGAAGTTGCTAAGGGAAAACTTGCATAGTTTACTTGATTTTTATATAGGAATTTTTTATAATGTTTGCAAAGGGGTATCTTTTTGAGATACCCTTTTCAAATTTTAAAAGGGAAGGGATGCAGGATGTCGTTAAACCAGAAACATTTTCGCAATAAAAAGAGACATTTTCTTTGCATAATTTTTTTTGCTGTTATGGCCGGATGTATTTTTGGTGTCGGACATAGTGAGGCGGCCAGAAAACAGGAGCTGACTCCCTCTGATGGAACTTCGGTACCGCCGACAGAAACGGGGATGCCGCTTCCAACGCAGACGGCTATGCCTTCGCAGACGGCTATGCCTTCGGAGACGGCTATGCCTACAAACACACCGGCACCGGCAGAATATAAACTGTTGAATAAGGGTGTCCGGTATAAAAAAGGCGGACAGGCAGGAATCCATTATAAAAAAGTAAAAGGGAAAAAAGTTTATCAAATAAAATCATACACGACGGATTCTGTTGCCCTGAATATGAGCCATCCATCTACATTTCGGATTTATGGCGGTGGCAGTAAAAAAGAAGTGAAGAAAAAATATGCCGCTGTTTCGGCAAAAGGTATCGTCAGAAGCCGGCGCAGGGGGAAGGGACAAAAACTGTATACAATAGTGGAGGCTGTTTCAAAACTTACTGGTGAGAAGAGGTATATATATATTTATTTCAGGGAGAGGCTGTACAGTAAAGTCGGTAAACGCATTTCGCTATATGAGAAGCACACAACGCCTCTCTCATTTAATTATGGAAAAAAGAGACTTGCTTTTTCTGTCTCAAATGCTAAGATTGCAGCGGTAAACGCAAAGGGAAAGGTTACAGGTAAAAAGCGCGGTGTGACATATATTACGGTTTCTGTAAAAGATTCGGAGAAAAACCGTCTGCGAATCCGCGTGGTGGTAACAGAGGAACCTTGGATTGTCAGCATAAAGAATAGAAAATATGATTATGAAAAAATGGTAATGGATTTACAGAAAATCCATGCCAAGTACCCTGCGAAAACTTATTTGTACAGTCTTGGAAAAACAGCAGATAAGCGTGACATCTGGTGTATTCGTATCGGAAAGCCGGGTGCAGCCCGTAAACTCATGATTAATGCGGCCATTCATGCGCGGGAATGGAAAAATGTTCAGGTTCTTATGCGTCAGACGGAAGATATGCTTCGGGATTACCGGGATTACAAAGAGCGCTTTCAGAAAACGTGTATTTATATCATTCCTATGGATAACCCGGATGGTGTCAGCATTTCCCAATATGGTTTTGATGCAATTCGCAATAAAAAGCTGCGTAAGCAATGCAAAAAAATCGGCAACGCGAAAAAATGGAAAGCGAATGCCCGCGGGGTGGACCTTAACGATAATTTTCCTGCCGGATTTCAGAGGAAATCACAAAAAAAGAAACCTTCTTATATGGCATATCCTGGCAAAAAGGCGGCCAGCGAAAAAGAGACAAAACATCTCATGCGTCTGGTAAATGAAATTAAGCCGAAGGCAGTTCTTAATCTTCACTCGACGGGAAGTGTGATTTATTGGGATTTTGATGTGGATGAGGAGCTTCATGATAAGCTCTATCAGTTTGCATCAAAGGTGAATTCGTTCAACAAATATATGATGATGCCGCCGAACGGGAGTACGCGGGCTACCGGGGGATTTGCGGATTGGCTGAATTACGAAAAAGGGATTCCCAGTATAACCATCGAGACAGGGACGGTAGAGTGTCCTCTTCCACATTCGCAATTTGCCGCTATTTATAAGCGCAATAATAAAATGTTTCGCTGGTTTATGACGAAATATTGAAATTTTCATTATTTTTGCAAGATACCAAAAAAATAACAAATTTTTTTCATATTTTTGCAACTTTTTAAGGTTATGATTCGTTATATAAGTAAATGCATACTTAAATGCATTTTGCATCATAAGATGCCAATTGTATTTTAAGAAGGAGGGATGAAAAAATATTTTAAAGAGTACCTGAAAAAGAAAATGAAGCCGCACACTTCAAAAACCAACACAGATTATGCAATTATAATAGGGTGAGAAATTTTTTGGGGCTCTTTATATATTTTAGTGAAATTAAACCCCTCATAGAATAACTGCGACGGTGATACATGTATTGTATACTGTCTGCTGAATTCTATGGGGGGTTTTGCATTAGTGGAGCTCCCGCATCTGCCGTAATAAATATTTGTACCGGAAAGAGAGAGCATTCAGTTCATAGATGTAACTGTCTACCAAATCCGGGTCAGATACATTATCAAAATTAGAGTTTACTGTTTCCAAAGATTGTTGCAGGCGTTCAATTTCCTGTTCCAGCTGTTCCCGGACCTGACATAAAGGATCCTTTTTTTTCTGTCTCATGTTTTCCCTCCTTTTCCAGGATTTACATTCATTACTAAAAGTATAGTCAAAAATTTCCAGCTTTATGCAAAATTCTTGTTGACAAAATAAACATCATGTGGTATTATTTATATCACATCACAATAGGAGGTGGGAATATTCCAGGCAGCGAGTGGATTCTGCTCGTTCTTTTGCCGGCATCTCTATTTGATATCTGGCGGTACAGAGTGCCAAACGCACTTGTGATAGCCGCTCTTGTAATCAGCCTTGTCAGGCACGTTGAAATGCAGGGACTAATTGGAGTAGGTCTCTGGTTTATCGGAATCATCGTTCCATTTTTCCTAACTTATTTTTTTTACAAATTGCGTATGATAGGCGCATCTGACGTGAAGATTTTTTGTGTTGTCGGGAGCTTTGCCGGAGTAGAAGCCTGTCTGAAAATAATGTTTGTATCTATTTTTACAGGTGCTGTTCTTGCTTTGATCAAAGTTGTCAGAAAGAAAAATCTGCGATATCGTCTCAATTATTTCCTTCAATATATTTATCAATGGAAACAGAATAAAAAACCATATCAATACTACGACAGAGAAAAAGATGGGGATGACAGCATTATTCCTTTTACTGTGGCAATTACATTGGCAGCTATTTTTTGCCTATGCTGAGAATTATCTTTATTTGTGCCGGAGCGTCGCAAATATATAAGGTGTCCCCTGCGGAATACGCTCCAGAATGGAGGTTGGTGTGAAAAAAGTAATTTTGCTTTTATTCATTCAGGATGAAGCGTATGGGAAAAGGCTTCTGCGTTTTCTCGCAGGGAAGAAAAATCCATCCCTTTATCCGGAGTTGATAACAGAACGGGAACATTTAAAGAAAAAAAATGAGTTTGAAGACAAGGAATTGGTTGTGCTGACAGATGATGCCGGAATAAAGGAAAACGACAGAAGAAAAGTAATTTATCTGTCCGGAGAGGGTGTCCGGACAAACAACAGGATTTTTATGTACCAAAGGGCAGACGGTCTTTACCAGGACTTACTTGAGATTTTAAAGCTCCAGCGGCATTCAGGAGGAATAATGGTAAAAAAGGGGCTGTTTTGTCTGCTTGATCCGGGAGGAGACAGCAGTGCTCTTGCTGTTTTATTGTCTCAATATCTTGGGAAACAAGGGAAATGTCTGTATCTGAATTTAACAGGGTTTCCACTATATTATGGAAGCGGGCTGGAGGAAGAGCCAAAATTTTCCGAGCGAGGGTTGGGGGAGCTGTTCTTTTGTATGGATGAGGAGCATCTGGCAGAGCATGTCAGTGCCCTTGCAAAACCTTTTGGTTATGCTGAGATGATGGCGCCATTTCCTCATTTTAAGGATTTACTGGACTGTGGTATAAGGGAGTGGGACAGCCTGCTTTTGCGGCTTCGGAAAGAGTGTGGTTATGACAGTATTGTAATACAACTGGGGCAGCTTTTTGAATATACACTGGGACTTATGGCACAAAGCGAATTTCCGTGCCTCATCGGGAGTACGGATTTGTGCGGGCGAATACGAACAGCGGTATTTCGGCAGTATTGCAGGCTTGAGCAAAAGGAGCAGCTTATAACATCCTGCCACATAGTTCAAAATCCAATAGGCGGGGAACCGGGGATGTCCCTGTTGTCAAACATGACGCCGGAGGAGATAGGTGCGGATACAGCGCTTATGGCACAGGCAGAGAGGTGGCTGGAAGAGGTAGGAAGGGAGGATGGAAGTGATATCATCTACAGTGAAGATGAAGGGGAGGAAACAGCGTATTCGGGATAGGGTTTTGGATGAAATACCCGCTGGTGGTGAAATTACTGATGATGAGCTGTGGCAGTTAATTGAGAGAACGGTAGAGGAAGAGGCAAGACAGGATTATATGCGTCTGGAAGAAAAGCGTATGCTCAGGCACTCTATTTTTAATTCTATTCGCAAAATGGATGTTTTACAGGATATTCTCGAGGATGAGGATGTTACAGAGATTATGGTGAATGGGCCGGAGCATATTTTTGTGGAAAGAGAGGGGGCAATTGTGGAGACCGGAATACAGTTTGAACACAGGGGAAGGCTTGAGGATATTGTGCAGCAGATTGCATCTGCCGGAAACCGGATTGTAAATGAATCCAATCCAATTTTGGATGCAAGGTTAGAAGACGGTTCCCGTGTAAATATTGTTTTGCCACCAATTGCTATAGAGGGACCGGTCATTACAATTCGAAAATTTCCGAAAGAGGCTATGACAATGAAAACACTGATTGACTCCGGGGCGGTTACAGAGGAAGTAAGGGATTTTCTGGCGAAATTGGTCAGGGCAAAGTATAACATTTTTATATCCGGGGGAACAGGGGCGGGAAAAACAACATTTCTCAATATATTGTCAAATTTCATTCCCAGACATGAGCGGGTGATAACAATTGAGGACTCCGCAGAGCTTCAGATCCGCAATATAGATAATCTTGTGCGTTTGGAAGCCCGCAATGCCAACGTGGAAGGAAAAAATGAGGTGACCATCCGTGAACTGGTCAAGAGCGCATTACGAATGCGCCCCGACCGCATAATCGTTGGAGAAATCAGAGATTCTGCAGCCATTGACCTTTTGTCTGCCATGAACACAGGACATGATGGAAGTTTGTCAACCGGACATGCAAACAGTCCGGCTGATATGTTGAACCGTCTGGAGACATTGGTTCTTATGGGATTGGATATTCCTCTTGCTGCCGTGCGCAGGCAGATTTCATCAGCACTGGATATTATGGTACATCTGGGCCGGCTTCGGGATAAGAGCCGCCGCGTTCTTGAGGTATCAGAGGTTGGTGGGATAGAGGATGGTCGAATTCAGGTATATCCGATTTATCGTTTTGAGGAAGAGGGAGAAGAAGGCGGAAGAGTGATTGGGCAGTTAAAAGCCACCGGACACCAGCTGTCAGATACAATAAAATGCCAGAGGGCCGGGTTTAGCAGTGAGGGAGGTTAGAGTGAAACATTCATATTACAAATGGGGGCGGCGCAAAAAAATAATATATGCGTTAATCGGTTATATAGGGGCAGCATTTCTTTTCTATTTGTTCTATCATCATATTATAATCAGTGCCATATTTGCAGTTACTGGGGCGGTTTTATTTCCACATTATAAGAAAAAACAGATAATTAGTCATGGTAAATGGCAGATGATGGTGGAATTTAAGGACGTAATGGATAGTATGGTTTCTGCTCTTGTGGCGGGATATTCAATGGAAAATGCGGTATCCGAGGCGTATAAAGATTTAAAACTTATGAATGAAAAAGAGACGCCAATGCTCTGGGAATTGAGGAGCATGAGAGAAAAAGTCCGGCTTCAGCAGCCGCTTGATAAACTGCTGCTGGAATTTGGCAGGCGGAGCGATGTAGAGGATATTTTGACATTTGCCCAGATTTATGCGACAGCGAGACGGAGCGGGGGGAATCTTGTCAAAATTATGAAACGCACGGCAGATCATATTGGTGAAAAAATGGAAATTCAGCAGGAAATCCAGACCATGATTGCGGGAAAGCGGATGGAATCTCTTTGCATGACCATAATTCCCCTTTTGATTATTTTATATATGCAGATTTTTTCCCCGGGTTTTCTGGACCCTCTCTATGAGGGGGTTGGCGGACGGCTTTTTATGAGCGGAGCGCTTATTGTCTATATACTGGCAGCATGCTGGAGTCAGGCAATCATGAACATCCGCTGTTAAAAGGAGGATAATTTGAAAAGGAGAATACAACACATCATTTCCTGCCTTCTAAAGTTGTGTGGCAGGGAAAAGAGCACAGGAGAGTATATTAAGAAGATATATCCAAGGGAAAACAGAGAAGAAGTGAGCTCTCTTATATGGAAAAAAAGACTTCTGTGCATAGGCATTTTGCTTGTATTTGTAATGTTTTCTGCCGGATATATTTTCCTGTCACAACCGGAAAAGTCCGGTTTGTCAGGAGGGCGTTTCATTACCCGGGAGCAGGAGGATGAGACGATAGAACTTACGGTCATCGGGACAACGGAAAAAAATAGCTGGAAAAAGAGAATGACTTTCCTGGTAAAACAGAGGCAGTTTTCTGAAAAAGAAAAGGGGCAGCTTATGGAACAGACGGAACAGTATATCACAAAAATGCTGCCCGGGGAAAATGAGTCCCTTCAGATGGTGAACGTGCCTTTGCAGCTTGTCCGCTCTGTTCCGGATACTGGAATATCCCTGTCGTGGACAGTGGATGATACCTATTTAAAGGAATCCGGGGAAATAAAACGTGGTACGGTTCCTGTAGAGGGAGTCTGGACAGAACTGATGGCCGTCGCCGAATGGAAAAACTGGAAACATACCTTTTATTTTCAGGTGCATCTGTATGCGAAGCAGCTCTCGGAGGAGGCGGCGGCAAAACAGAGCGTTCGGGATATTATAAAAAAGGAAATGAAAAAACAGGCGGCAGAGGAAATGGTCAAACTGCCGGACCGAATCGGAGATACGGCTCTTCGCTATGAGATGGGTGAGGAGAAAAAGGATTTTACTATTTTATATATTAGCTTATTTGTATTATTCCTTATTCCAATGCTCTGGTACCGCAGGCAAAAAAGAGAGCTTGAGGACCGGAAGACGCAGCTTCTTCTCGACTATCCTGCACTGGTAAACCGCGTTATGCTGCTTCTTGGTGCCGGACTTACGGTGCGACGTGTAATTGAACGGCTGGCGGATGAGTATGAGCAGAGCCGGAAGAAAGGGGGTGAAATTCGTTATGTATATGAAGAAATATGCGTTATGGCACAGGAGATTCGTGATGGAGTTTCGGAGAGCCGGGCTGTGGAGCGTTTTGGTGGAAGATGCGGTCTTTTGCCCTATCTGCGCTTTGCCTCCGTAATTACACAAAATCTGAAAAAAGGGGCAGAAGGGATTTTGGACATATTAGAAAGGGAGTCCATGGATGCCCTCGAAAAGAGAAAGGCCCGGGTGCTTCAGCTGGGCGAACTGGCGGGAACCAAGTTGTTGTTTCCTATGATAATAATGCTTGGAATTGTTATGGGGATTCTTATGGTTCCGGCATTTATGACAATGTAATTGGACAAAGGTAGATTGGAGGTAAATGTAACTATGGGAAATTTTAATTTATTTTGTAAGGAAGAAGAAGCTATCGGTGTAGTGGAAATCATATTGATACTTGTGGTACTGGTTGCTCTTGTGCTTTTATTTAAGAACAAAATTACAACGGTTATGACAAAGGCATTTAAGAGCTTTACCAAGGACTCGGGAGACATTATTGGTTAGGCGGAAGGAAGGCAGTATTACTGTTTTTCTGACCATGGCGGGAATGTTGATATTTGCCATGATCGGAACAATGGTAGAAATTGCCCGTTTTGGAATATGTGCCAATCATGCGGCAAGGACACTGCGTACCTCTACAGAGGCTCTGTTGACAGAGTACAGCAGGCCCTTATATGAAAATTATGGGCTGTTTTTTTTGGAGCAGGCAGGAACGCCCTATGAGACGGTTATTGCACGTTATGCCGGAGATACCATGGAGGCATCAGAGGGTGGGAAAATGGATTTATTGCGTGGGACTTTTCGGGAAATATCCGTGACGGAAAGAGTTTGTGCCGGGGATAATGGGGCAAGGGCTCTTGCAGAAGAAATTACTGCTTATATGGAACGGAAACTGGCAAAGGACCAATTAAATAAATTCATGAAAAAGACAGATGAAATGCGGGAGACAGAGGGAGAGGCGAAAAATATAGAAAAAACGGTGGAGGAACAGGAGAAACTTGCACAGCTGGATGTGCTTATCCTAGAAATGATGGAGCTAATTGACGGGGTATCTGTGTCTGGCGGAAGGGTTCAGTGTAAGCCGTATTTTGTAAAAATGTTTTCGCAGAGCGAGAAGGCAAAGGCAAAGGAATTTGGTGTAACGGAGGCAGCTGTTTTTCAGAAAATGAAAAAAAAGCTTGATTTTACTCCTGCGAACTGGAAACGTATTTCTATCCCCGTTTTTTTATCAAAGGCTAAGAAGGCAGCTGAAGTGACAGATCAGGCGGTAAAAGCAGGGGAAAGACTGCAAAATAAATACCGGAATATCTGTGCTGGAAAAGGTAATGCAGAAAAAAACGGGAATGACGCCCTGGTGGAGCATCTTGTTAGTAAGCTGCCGGTATTAAGAGGGAATCTGCGTGTATTAAAAGACACAGTATTTCTTTTGGAAAAAGAACCGGAGACGGAGATTGTAAGCCGGTTAAATCTGCTCTGGAAAGATTATGATACCAAAAGTATTGTTTTTGACTATACTGGGATAAATGAGAGAGGAGGGGCTGCTAATCCACTCGATACTCTCTCGGGTATGTGGGGAAATGGAATTTTAAACCTTGTGTGTGAGAAGCCGGATTCCCTGTCAAAAAAAACGGTCTCTGTCCCGGACAGTTATGCCTCGCTTTATGGGGAGGAAAAGAAAGACGGAGAGGATTATGGAGAACGTGTCCGTGAGTTTGCGGAGGAGGAAAAGGTTAATTTGTCTGGTGTCATGGATGGCAGGGCATCTTATGCATGGAGTGAATTCTGCATTAATTCCTATATATCAGATAAACTTTCCGGATATATGGAGAAAAGTAGTATAAAGGGATGGAAACACCGCCTTTCCTATCAGCGAGAATACATTATCGGAGGAAAGAAATCAGACAAGGCAAATCTTGAGGCGGTGCTGAACCGGATTTTGTTAATACGGACGGCAGTGAATTTTTCGGCAATTTACAGAGATGCAGGAAAGAAGGGGGAAGCATATACGGCAGCGGCGGCCATTGTGGGTTTTACCGGCATGGAACCGTTGATCCGTCTTACGCAGACGCTTATCATTGTTGCCTGGTCAATGGTGGAAAGCCTTGTGGATATTGCGGGCCTGCTTCAGGAGAGGGAGGTTGCTCTTATAAAAAATCCTGGGCAGGTGTTAACCTCTTTTACCGATCTTTTTATTCTGTCGGGAGATGCAATTACGAAACGTGCCAAAAAATTTCCTAAAGCAGGTAAAAAATCTTTTGGTTATTCTGATTATGTAAAGGTTTTTCTGTTTTCTATAGGAAGTGAAAAACGACGTTTTCGCATCATGGATGTCATTCAATGGGATATGCACAAAAACGGTTACCGCAGTTTTCAGATAGGGACCAGTGTGTGTTCCCTTACGGTGCAGGGGAACATGTACTTCCCGGCCAGATTGTTTTGTCTTGCCCCGGTGGGAAAGCTTTTAGGGCGGGATTTGCGGCAGTATCAGTCTGTATGCGAGATTAGTGTCTCCTATATATAAACTGTTTTAATAAACTATTTTATCGAGGCGGGAAAGGGTATCCTAAAATAAAAAAACAGAGATTCAATCCGAAAACAAATCAAATTCATTGAACATCGGGTTCTGGTTTCCCCTGGAACTCATATAGGATACCCTTTCCCGCCTTGAGCAGCCTGGTAAGGGGGGATATAATTGAAACAAAGAGCATCTATGACGGTAGAGGCAGCATTTGTTCTTCCTGTTTTTTTATTTGCCATGCTTCTTCTGGCCTATCTGGGTCAGATGGCAAGATGTCAGGACAACGTGCAGTGGGCTCTTACAAGAATGGCAAGGGAAGCATCGGCAGAGTATGGAGCGACTAAAAACAGGGTGCTGTTAAATAAGGCATATTACAGCGTGAAGTTAGCTGGTTATCTGGATAGCAGTGCAATGTCAATTTCTCTTTTGCAATCGCACATCTGTGAAGAGGGGGACGAGATGGATTTTGTGGCGGATTACCGCATAAAACTTCCGTTTCGATTGCTTGCAAAAGACAGCTTTGCCTTTCGTGCCAGAGTTCACACCCGTGCATTTGTTGGAGTAACAGAGCGGGGAAAGGAGGGGGGAAATAGTGGAGAACAGGATGTATATATTACAGAGACAGGCCGTGTCTATCACACCTCGCTTGCGTGTACATATTTAAAATTAAGTATTTCCCGGTTGAAATTTAATGATATAGGACAGCTGCGCAACGAGGGCGGTGGAAAATATAAACCATGTGAAAAGTGCTGTAAAGAAAATCAGCCTGTGGGAAAAGCGGATGTGTGGATTACGAATTTTGGTGATCGTTATCATATTGTTCGTTCCTGTAGCGGTTTAAAAAGAACAATTAAGAAAATTAAACTTTCTGAGGCGGGGAGCCGTACACCTTGCAGCAAATGCGGTGAGTAAAGGGAGGAGGAAGAGTGAAAACATGGAAAAAGTAAATTTATTTATAGCAGGGGTGTATTTGATTGTAATGGCGGCAATTGACCGGCGAACAAAACAGATTCCGGTCTGGCCTGGTGCTGTCTGTATGGCAGCCATGGTAATGGTTCATATAATTGACGGCAGAGATTGGAAATATTGGCTGCCTGGAATTTTAGTCGGTATCTTCCTGTACGTGGTGAGCCGGGTGAGCAGGGGGCGAGTGGGTGCTGGTGACGCCCTTGTTTATGCCGTAACCGGTATGGCATTGGGGTTTGGCAGAAACATAGAACTTCTGGCGACAAGCCTGTTTTTGGCTTCAATAGCGGCAGTTTTGTTAATAATTGTGCGGCGGGTCAGGAGAAATTATGCCATACCCTTTGTCCCCTTTACGGCAGTAGCCTTTGTTCTTGTGGTTTGCCTATGAGACGGGGTGGGTATTATACGGTGGAAGCTGTCTTTGTTATTTCTATTTGTATATGGGTGTTAATTGCCCTCTGTTATACAGGTTTATATGTACATGACAGCCTTTTGTTAGAATCTGCCGGTAATGAGCAGACAGCGGCCTGGATAGCTGCTGGGGCAGAAAAACAGGGAGATTGGGAAAAGAGAACAAAAAAAGAATTGCAGAAAAAAATGTTTTTATTTCGGGTAAAGAGTATCAAGGTGAAAAAGAAATTAACCGGAATAGAAGTAAAGGTGCGTTTTTTGCTGCCAATTTCGTGGAAAAGATTGAAACAAATGTTGTCCCAGGGTAAGTCAGAGCTGGTGGGCAATATAGAACGTGAAAATGTTCGGGCAGCCAGATATCTTTGGGATTATGAATTGATAAAAGGAAATGGAGGATAGCGTGAAAAATCACACTGAAGTGCTGATTTTTCACACCTCTATTTGTGGTGAAGCGTCACAAATAGTATTGATGCACAGAGCAAAAACAGCTATGCTGCTTTTTGCTCGTGCATCCTCCGCTACGCTTCGGAATGGAGGATAGTATGGAATGGGAAGTTGTTCAAGAGGGGGGCGGCAGCTACCTGAAAACAGTGTGTGAGGGTAGGACCGAATATGCGGATGAAATTTTTTCCTTTCAGGATATCCCGGGATTTTTACCCTTTGAGACACGTCAGATTAATGGTAAGAAAGAATCCTTTTATGATATCACTGGGAAAATAAGTCTTGCTGATTATTTGCGGGAAGGACGGTTTCATCTTACGGAAGTAAAGAGTATATTTCGGCAGATTCTTGATATGGAAGAGACGTTGGAGCAATATCTGCTTGAGGGAACAGGGTTAATGATACATGAGGATTTCCTTTATCTGGACCGTAATTCCGGCAGAGTGTGGGGAGTTTATCATGGGGAGAGAACCAAAGGGAATATGACGGCAGTGGGAACACTTCTGGAATATATTATGGACTACATGGAACAGTCGGACAGAGAACTTGTATTTTTTGTTTATGGGATGCATAAGCTTACCCGTGGTGCAGCCTGTACAAGAAGAGATGTAGCTGCCTATCTTACTGAAAAAGAAAAGGGGGCTGTTTTGCCGGAAGAAAAGAGTGTGCCGCCTTATCCTATATGTGGTCAGGAAAAGATAAACTCTCCGGTCAGCGGAAACAAATCTGGCAATCGTAAATCTTTTTCTAATAAGCAGGTTCCGCTATTAGCGGTTACAGTGATGGTTTTTGGCATGGCGGTACCGGTTCTTTTGTGGAGGGCCGGTGTATTTACCTTATCGCTATCTGGAGAAATAGATTGGGGTAAATGTCTGGCGGCAACGGCTTTTTTTCTCATAGTATCCGGGTATGGGGCATGGAGAGCGGCAGGATTTCAAAAAAAGAACATTCATAATTCTGCCGGCGTCATCGTCAGTGAGGAAAAAAATAACTGGCAGCTCTGTTTGATTCCGGGAAAAAGCGGAGAAGAGCTGATGCCAATCGGGTACTATCCGTTTATGTTAGGAAGTGATGAGGTGCGTGCTGACGGGGTGCTGAAAGGACATGATGTGAGCGGCAGTCATTTGCAGATAGCAGAAGAAGGCGGGGAATTTTACGCAGTTGACCAGGAATCGGTTGGTGGAACTTTGCACAATGGCAGCCGAATGGTCCCGTGGCAGAAAAAGAAATTAAGGGATGGGGATATTTTGGTTATTGGCTCTCATGAATTTGTAATAGAGCTTACGTCTTCGGAATATGTCATATGATGGAGAAAGCGTTCTTTGTAATAAGGATGTGAGGCAAGGTTTACAATAGTATAGGGCAGGGATATCATATGCTCCACTGCATTTTTATGTGAGCATAAATATAGTCCCTGCAGGCATGTATTGCCCATGATGTGTATTTTATCCAGTGAAAGGTCAGGGAGCATCCGAAGAAGAATACCATCCTGTATAGGAAGAAAAAAACCAAAGCCCCCCCCGACATATAAACACTCTATTTCCTCCGGCAGAATACCGGCTTCTTTGCAGACCGTATCAATTCCGGCACCGATAGAGGCAATGGCAAGCTGCAGCTGCCGCAAATCATCGGCAAGAAAATGCAGATTGCGTCCATCTGCTGTCCGTCCTAAATAAATGCCTTCAACAGGGAAAGAATCAGAGAGAATTCCTTCCGGGCTCAGAAAATTATGACGCAAAAGTTCTGCACATAGTGTAAGAGCGCCGGAACCACACAGGCCGACGGGAATTTTATTTCCAATCGTTGTAGTTTGTGCCCGGCCTCTTTGCAGGCGGACTTGTGAAATTGCTCCGGGAACAGCAGCGCAGCCGCAGGAAAGGTTTCCACCCTCCAGCGCCGGACCTGCTGCCGTGGCGGCAGCATAGAGGTGTCTTTTGTGGGAGAGTACCATTTCACCATTTGTTCCAAGGTCAATCAGCAGGCTTGTTTTATCGGTATTTTCCAGACCGCAGGCGTAAATACCGGCAGTGATATCTCCGCCAACAAAAGCGGACAGCCATGGCATAATCCAAATGTCAGTGCCGTCAGCGGAAAATGGGGCAGGGCTCTTTTCGTGTGGGATGAAAGGGCTGGCGGCAAGCGGAGCGCAATCATAGCCCATGAGCAGGTGAATCATGGTGGTATTGCCGCCAATCAGACAGTGTGTAATATTTTCAGTTTTCTGACCGTTTTTCTGGCAAAGAAGAGCAGTTTCGCGCTGCAGGGCTTCGCGGATTTGTGTTGTCAGTTCTGTGCCCCATCCCTCACACGAGGCCTGAATGCGGGAGATCACATCTGTGCCGAAACTGCGTTGAGGATTGGGAAATACACAGCTTTGGCGCAATTCACCGTTTTTTTTATCCATCAAAACAAGAGCTGCCGTTGTTGTGCCGAGATCAATGAGAAGAGTATCGGCCGGACCGGGTACGAGGGGGCGGTTTTCCAGGGCAATACCCTGTATATCCTGCTCCGTGTCCGGCAAGGTTACGGTAACAGTGGCTTTTGGAACCATGTCACAGTCAAAAGAATAGCGTCCCGGGCAGTGGTGTTTTCCGTGGCAGTTGCAGGGAAGACGGCAGCCTGCCTCCTCCATCAGCGTTAAAATGTTCTTTGTGTTGCGGGCATCGGCCTGAATTGTTATTTGCATTGCTGCCTCCCATTTTTGTAGTCAGCGGCGTGTTTCGTTGACCAGTTATTTATTCTGTGTTATAATCATAGCACATCTATGCAAGAATAGGAAATGGAGAATTGGTTATGCGGAAAGAAAATAATTTACCTATTATAACAATCCTCTTGCTCGCAGCGAATGTATGTGTATATATAATTACAACATTTACCGGAGACCTTATTGCGGACCAGGGGGGAGCTTACTGGCCGTTGATTATATATGAACACCAGTATTACCGTATTATTACCCATTTTTTTATTCATTTTGGATTTGACCATTTGTTTAATAATATGGTTTCACTTTTGGTTTTGGGATATTCCTTAGAGGAAATTCTTGGCAGGCGCCGTTTTTTGTTTTTGTATTTTCTTTCCGGAATCCTTGCGGGAATCGCGTCTCTTGTATATACATTCTTATGTATACCGCCAGAGAATGCGCCGTTGTCCTGTGGTGCATCCGGTGCTGTTTATGGTTTAATGGGAGCGCTGTTAGTTCTCCTTCTTATAGGGAATCAGGGTCAAAGAAGCTCCCAGGTTCCGCGATATATTTTATTTTTGGGTCTGAGCCTGTATAGCGGTATGATGGATACAAGCATTGATAATGCGGCCCATATAGGGGGATTTATTGCAGGATTTATTATCTGTCTGGTGATGTACCGCAACCGGAAACTGCGCCGTGTTGAAAGGGATATGCGCGAATGGAGGGAATTATGAGAGTTAATATTTATTATGGTGGCAGAGGGCTGATTGATGATCCCACTCTTTTTGCATTGGAAAAAATAACAAAAGTTCTTGAGGAACTTCACGTAAATGTAGAACGCTATAATTTATATGAAGAGAAAAGAAATATTATGGTTTTGCCAAAAACACTGAAGGATGTGGAGGGTGTTATTCTGGCAGCATCTGTTGAGTGGCTCGGTTTTGGGGGGCTTTTGCAGCAGTTTTTAGATGCCTGCTGGCTTTATGGGGACAAGGAAAGTATTTCACATACCTATATGTTTCCGGTTGTTATGGCAACAACGTATGGGGAGCGCGAAGCAGAGTTTTCGCTGATTCGGGCATGGGAGATGCTGGGCGGTATGCCGATTGAGGGGCTGTGTGCCTATGTGGATAACCATGTTGAGTTCGAGGCAAATGCCGAGTATCATTTACTGATAGAAAAGAAAACGGAGAATTTTTACCGTACAATATCAAAGCGGACGGTGGCGTTTCCAAACAGCAGCATGCAGGTGAAAAAAACTGTACTCCGTAGTAACACGCTTGTCCTGACCCCCCAGGAGAGCGAGCAGTTGTCGGAATATGTTTCAAATGATGATTATGTTAAGCAGCAAAAAGAGGATATTGAGGAGCTGGCGAGTTTGTTTAAAGGAATGCTTGGAGATACCGATTCGGATAACAGTGCTCAATATGCGGAGGAGATGAAAAAGCATTTTTACCCGATTGATGATTTGGCGGCAGTGTTCCAGATTGATATACCGGATGAAAATATTTCTCTGACCATCAAGATAAAAGAAGATGAGATGGAATGTTACCGGGGAAAGAGTGAAGGTTTTGCAGAAAAGGCGGATGTGACAGCAAAAGTCTCTTCGGAGATTTTCAATCAGATTCTGCAGGGTAACAAAACATTTCAGGGCGCATTTATGGCTGGTGAGCTGTCTGCGCAGGGGAATTTTAAAATTTTGAGAAACTTTGATACAATTTTCCGCTTTTAGCATGAGATTGCTGGAAAGGAGGCTCGTAGCATGAGCACAAAAATGAAAGATTGCATATTTTGTAAAATTTTGGCTGGGGAGATACCATCAACAACCGTATATGAGGATGAAAATTTTAAAGCAATTCTGGATGTGAGTCCGGCGGCCAGGGGACATGTTATTATTCTGTCTAAACGCCACTTTGAGAATCTGATGGAGTTGCCGGATGAAGAGGCAGGAAAGGTTTTGCCGGTTGCAAAGAAAATTGCTATGGCTGTGAAAAAAGCGTATGGCTGTGACGGTGTTAATATTTTGCAGAACAATGGCGAGGCAGCAGGACAGACGGTATTTCATTTTCATGTGCATGTCATTCCCAGATTTAGTGGGGATACGGTGGATATTGGCTGGAAACAGGGGCCAATGCCGGAGGATATGGAGGCTATCGCTGAAGAAATTAAAGCCGGGCTTATGTAGATGCCCATGAAGAGGGAGGTTGCTGTGAAACGGATTATACTTACCGGCGGCGGAACTGCCGGACATGTTACACCTAATATTGCCCTGATTCCGGAACTGCAGAAGCGGGGATATGAGATTCACTATATCGGTTCTAAAACAGGGATTGAAAAAGAACTAATCGGGAATTATGGCACTTCAGGGAGTAGTATTTCAGGGAATAGTATTCCTTATTACGGAATATCCTCTGGAAAATTGAGACGCTATTTTGATGTTAAAAATTTTACGGATCCGTTTCGGATAATAAAGGGGTATTCGGAGGCGGATAAAATCATAAAAAAACTAAAACCCTCTGTCATATTTTCAAAAGGAGGTTTTGTTACGGTACCGGTTGTCAAAGCGGCAAAGCGCAGACATGTGCCGTGTGTTTTACATGAATCGGATCTTTCACCGGGGCTGGCAAACCGTCTTTGTATTTCATCAGCAGCGGCAATTTGTGCGAACTTTCCGGAGACGCTTGCTCATCTGCCAGAGGATAAGGCACATTTGACCGGTTCCCCTATCCGGCATGAGCTCTTTACGGGGAATCGCCTGAAGGGACTGGATTTTTGCGGTTTTACTGCGAATAAGCCGGTAATCCTTGTGATCGGAGGAAGTCTTGGGTCAGTCCGGGTCAATGAGGCTGTCCGGGAAATATTGCCGCAGCTTTTAGAACGTTATCAGATTATCCATCTCTGTGGGAAAGAGAAAATTGATGAGTCCCTGCAGGGGATGGAGGGTTATGTGCAATATGAGTATATCCAAAAGGAGTTGTGCGACTTACTGGATGCAGCGGATATTGTTATATCCCGTGCCGGAGCAAATGCGATCTGCGAGCTTTTGGCGCTTCATAAACCCAATATTCTGATTCCACTGTCTCTGGAGGCGAGCCGGGGAGATCAGATCCTCAATGCAGAATCCTTTGAAAAACAGGGCTTTAGTTATGTCATTAAAGAAGAGGAATTGACAAGTGACAGATTATTAGAAGCGTTGCAGCATGTCGATGATAACAGAGAGCAGTATAAGTCGGCAATGGCAGCCAGCAGCCAGCAGGATGCTGTTATAAAGGTGGCAGATATTATTGACAGTGTGGCACTTTAAGAGGAAAAAAGAAAGCAATTGACATATTTTGTCGAATTATATGAAAAAATAGCAAATCCACGCATATAGAAGTTAAAAAAAATGGGACAGGCATCTGGAAGATGCCTGTCCCTGCTGTTATACTAGCTGTAAAAAGCAGAAACGGGGGATGACATATGTTGTGGTTTTTGGAGCATTACGGGATAGCGTACGTGGTTGCGGCGCTGTGTCTGTTGGAAGTAGTAATAAAGGGAATGGTTCACAGAACATATTGCCGGCTGGAACGGGCGGCAGGGAACATCGGAAAGTCAAAACATCGTTTAATGAAGGCTTTACGGGTTAAATTTGATACCTGTTACCAGTTAAAAATTGGAGTACCAAATGTGGAGATATTTGTCGAGAAGTATTTGCGGCATTACCGGGTATTTGGGCTGTACTTACAGACGTGGGAATCTGTTTGTAACCTGTTTATGCTTCTTACCATGCTGATTAGCCTGGGTGGAGGTATTTTTACATTATATCTCGGTATGGCACAGGAGGTTGTATTTATAAGTCTTGGCTGCGGGATTGCCGGCAATGGTATTATTTTGCTTTTTGACTGCCTGTATGGGATCAATAATAAGCGGGAGCTTCTTCGTGTAGATATTTTGGATTTTTTGGAAAATATATATAAACCGAGGCTTGAAAATGAAACATTTCACTCTCAGATGCTGGAAGAATACCAGCAGGAGTATTTTGAAGAGACGGGCCGTGAAAGTAAAGTGGTCAGCCTGAACAGCCGAGAGGAGGAGAAAGTTCCGGAGTATCCGATAGAATTTACAAAGGAAGAGGAAGAGGTAATCCGGGATGTAATCCGTGAATATATGGGTTAGTGGTTGACAGGTGGAATTACAAAATAGTATAATTAATGCATAAGTTTTTGGGAAAATTTACATAATAGGAGGATTTAAAAGATGGAAAAACATGTTACCTTTGATTATTCTCTTGCTTCAGTTTTCGTGCGTGATGACGAGCTGTCTTTGATGGAGGCAATGGTTGCTACAGCAAGAGATACCCTTGAGGGAAAAAAAGGGGCGGGAAATGACTTCCTTGGATGGATTGACTTGCCAGTGGATTATGACAAAGAGGAGTTTGCCAGAATCCAGAAAGCGGCAGAAAAGATTCAGTCGGACTCAGAAGTTCTGGTTGTTATTGGTATCGGAGGTTCCTATCTGGGAGCCAGGGCAGCTATTGAGTTTCTGCGTCATTGTTTTTATAACAGTGTGGACAAGTCTGTCCGCAAAACACCGGAGATCTATTATGCCGGCAACAGCATCAGCGGCACATATCTGTCACAGCTTATAGAGACGATCGGAGACAGGGATTTTTCCGTCAATGTAATCAGTAAGTCTGGTACGACGACCGAGCCTGCGATTGCCTTTCGTATTTTTAAAGAAATGCTGGAAAAGAAGTACGGAAAAGAAGAGGCAGCAAAGCGTATTTATGCTACTACGGATAAAGCCAGGGGGGCATTAAAGGGACTTGCAACAGAAGAGGGGTATGAGACATTTGTCGTGCCGGATGATGTAGGAGGACGTTTTTCTGTTCTTACGGCAGTAGGGCTTCTTCCAATTGCAGCCAGTGGAGCCGATATTACCAAATTAATGGAAGGTGCACAGAGCATGAGGAAGCTCTGCCTGGAGACACCATATGCAAAGAACGATGCTATTATGTATGCGACAGTGCGGAATATTTTGCACCAGAAGGGAAAGGCTGTTGAGGTGCTGGCAAATTATGAGCCGATTTTCCACTATGTAGGTGAGTGGTGGAAACAGCTTTACGGTGAGAGTGAAGGAAAAGATCAAAAGGGAATTTTCCCGGCATCTGTAGATTTAACAACGGATCTTCATTCTATGGGACAGTTTATTCAGGACGGTTCGCGTGTTATGTACGAGACCGTTATGGAGCTTGAGAAACCGGCATTTGACATCACCTTGAAAGAAGAGGAGAAAGATCTGGATGGCCTGAACTACCTTGCCGGAAGAACAATGGATTTTATTAATAAAAATGCCATGAAGGGTACACAGCTTGCTCACACGGACGGCAATGTGCCAAACCTTGTTATCCGCGTTCCGGAACAGAACGAGTTTTATCTCGGAGAGCTGTTTTATTTCTTTGAATATGCCTGCGGTATCAGCGGTTATCTGCTCGGAGTAAATCCATTCAATCAGCCGGGTGTAGAGAGCTATAAGAAAAATATGTTTGCTCTTCTTGGAAAACCGGGCTTTGAAGAGCTTGGCAAGGAGTTGTCAGCGAGATTATAGTCAGCATGATAAACTGATGCTATGGTAAACAGTGATGAGGCCTGCGGCTTTTGCCGCAGGTTTTTTTGAGTGATATACCTTGACAGGTGAGGTATATTGCGATATAATGTACATGATTTATATGAAAAAGATCCTGAAAGGGAGGGGGAGGGTGCCCATGTCACTTGCATCTGATTTGATACGCGGCAATACAGAAACTATTATTCTTGCGCAGCTGATGGTTCAGGACAGCTATGGTTATCAAATCAATAAAACAATCCAGGAAAAAACGAATCAGGAGTACGAGCTAAAAGAGGCAACACTGTATTCTGCCTTTCGCCGTTTAGAAGCTGCCGGTTACATTGTTTCCTATTGGGGAAATGAGGGGAGTGGCGCGCGCAGGCGGTACTACACGATAACAACCGAGGGGCGGGGGAATTACCGTATGCGTAAAGAAGAGTGGGAAAAGTCAAAAAATATGATTGATTTGCTGATTGAGGCATAAGGGAGGAGAATTTCATGGAAGAAAAATTGAAAACCTATATGGAACAGCTGTTTCGGGATGTGCCGGACAGCGAACAGGCGAGAGAAATCAAAGAAGAGATATTACAGAATATTACTGACAAATACAATGACCTCCTGGCAGAAGGAAAATCTGAGGAAGCTGCTTACAATATTGCCATTGAGGGAATCGGTGATTTGAGTGAGCTGATAGATTCATTAAAACAAAATACGCCAGGCGGCGTAGGGGCGGCAGCTACATCTGCAGAAGCCGGGGAGGAAGAAACGACGGGCAGCACTCAGGAAAAGGATTCTGTATACCGGGAAGAATATATGGAGTGGAAGAAAAAATCCGCTGTCCGCACGGCAGTGGCGGTTATGTTATATATTCTCAGTATTGTGCCGCCCATTATCGCAAGTGAATTGATGCATGATGAGGTAGTCGGCCCATGTATGATGTTTTTTATTATAGCGGTTGCCACTGCTATTCTTGTATTTAACAGTATGTCAAAACCGGCATACACCAAAAAAGGGGAAACAGTTGCTGATGAGTTTATGGAATGGAAACACAACACAGATGTCCGTAAACAATCCTGGCGCAGTATTAACAGTGCGCTTTGGAGCATTGTGCTTGTTTTATACTTTGTTATAAGTTTTACAACTATGGCATGGCATGTGACGTGGGTTATTTTCCTGCTGGGGGCAGCAGCTCAGTCAATCTTAAAGGTTATCATACTAAACAGGAATGATACCGCCGGTTCCCGTACGGTTCAGATTGTCTGTGGAATTATAGCGGGAGCGGTGCTATTGTTTGCGGTGGTATTTTTAGGGTTTCATTTTTTGACAAAAGGGGGATTTTCATTTCCATCCTTTAATTTTAGCATTATGGGAGGGGAACATTATTCTAATTCAGAAAAATATACAGCGGGAAATGTAACGATACAGCCGGATTCCGATACAGAAAATGCATTGTCTGAAATCCGGGTTGACTGGATAGATGGAACAGTGGAGGTTAGCAGCGTTGACGGGTTAAGGGAGATTAGTATAGAAGAAGAGGGTTCGGCAGATATGGCGGAAAGTGACAGGGTGCATTCCTATTACCACAATGGTATTTTGGAAATTCAGTACAGAGAAAGCGGTTGGTATTTCTTTAAATCATCGCCTGGAAATAAACATCTCAAGGTAAAGATCCCTGCTGAACTCGCGAAGGGACTCAAGAATATTGACGGAGATTTTGTCAGCAGTGATGTTACAATTCAAAATCTGCATACCGATTCTCTGTTACTGGACACTGTAAGCGGAGAGACAAAATTTACTGGCACTGTGTTAAAAGAAATTGACTACGACAGTGTCAGCGGCGAAGGTACCTTTAATCTGTCCGCTGCACCAAAAGAGCTCGCTACGGACAGTGTCAGTGCAGATATTACCGTTGTGCTGCCGGAAACTGCCTCTTTTGAGGCGAAGCTTGACACGGTATCAGGCAGGTTGTCATGTGAGCTGCCAACAAACTCCCAGGAAAAGGAGGACGGCAATTATTACATTAGTTGTGGAGATGGCGTTAATGAATTTGACTTTGATTCTGTCAGTGGGGATGTAGGGATACGCGCGGCGAAATCTTCAGCCAGCTGAAGACCTAAACTATAATTTAGAGAAAAAACATTTGACATTGTCTGCCTTGTTTGATATTATATATATTGCTGACAGGAAAGCTTCAGCAATATGAAATGCGGAGTTGCTGGAATTGGCAGACAGGCATGACTAAGGATCATGTGCCCCTAGGGCGTGTGGGTTCAAGTCCCATACTCCGCATAAAGAGCTGATGGTATTGCCATCAGCTTTTTTGTATTATAGGACATTTTGTACTTATGGGAAAATAACGATATATTTTACAACACTTTGCACAAGAGGGTGTTGATTTATGGACGGGGTTTCGGTATAATGATACCGTGGCAGGATTGTGAAAGAAAATGACAAACTTGATTCTAAAAATACGTAAGGAGGGAAAACCGTGCTGGCTAAAACATATGAAAAGGTTAATGCATTATTTGAGGAATCCGGTGGATATATGCCAACTAGAAAATTTCTTGAGAACAAAATTACCACAATTCAAATCAAAACTCTTTTGCAGGAGGGTAAGATTGAGAAAGTGTCTCATGGGCTTTATTGGAATTTAATGAGTGGCCGCAGCAAACCGAAAAATTATAAGATGTTAGAAGCATGTATGACAAATCCAAGGGCTGTTATCTGCTCCCTCAGTGCCTGTTATTTTCATGGAATTATTGATGAAGAACCTGAAGAGCTTTATGTGGCAACGCAGCGTACTGACCGCGGTGGGATGAAACTGCAGTTTCCGGTGTCAAGACATTATTTTTCTGTGACCTCATTTGATGAGGATTTGATGAATATTGAAACAAAGGAAGGAAAAATCCGGGTATATGGTATAGATAGAAGTGTATGTGACTGCATTCGCCTGGAAAAAGAAATAGGAGAAGAGCGGCTTTCTCTTGTGTTAGAGGGATATTCGCGTTACAGCAAGAGAAATGTGGACCATTTGCTGGAATATGCAGATCGTATGCGTTTTGGCAGAATTGCCAGAGATTTTTTGGAAAAATAAATGGAAATAAAGCAACGTATTTATCGGCAGATAAAAATATATGGGGTGGTTTTGGGAGTCCTGTTCCTCTATTATTTGTGGGTAAAATTTACAGGACTCGCTTTATTATGTCCGTTTTATACAATAACAGGGTTTTTATGCCCCGGATGTGGCATTACCCGTGCGTGTATGTCACTGGCAGCGGGTGACTTTGCCCGTGCTTATTCTTATAACCAGGCGATATTCTGGCTTGCTCCTCTTGCGCTTGCCGATTTTGTCTGGTTTCATTATTTTTATTTTCGATATGGCAAAAAGAAAAGCGGTTTTCATACAGCAGCAGTAACCATTATGTTAGTGATATTACTTGTTTTTTGTGTGTGGCGGAATCTTTCTGACGTACTGCACATTATTTGACTTAGATTATACCGTAGAGATGGATTAGGGGACGATGGATGGGAAAAGAAGAGAAAGAAGTTTTTTTGGATAATGCATTTGTTGAAAAGCTTATGGAAAATGAAGCGATGGAGCAGTTAATGGAACAAGGGGCGGCTTTTCGGGAATTAATGGCCTATTGCCGTTGTGCCATTATGGAGGTGGAGACAAAGTTTAATGTCTTAAATACGGAATTTTCTTTGAAATATGACCGCAATCCGATTGAGACCATCAAATCAAGGCTTAAGTCTCCGGAGAGCATTATTGAAAAGCTGCACCGCAAAAACATTCCGCTTAATATTCGTATGGTTGAGGAGCAGATTTCAGATATTGCCGGAATCCGTGTAATCTGCGCATTTCCGGAAGATATTTATGAGATTAGCGACTGTTTTTTGAAACAGGATGATATTCGTCTGTTAAAAATGAAAGATTATATAAAAGAGCCAAAGCCGAATGGATACCGAAGCCTGCATCTGATTGTGGAGACACCGATATATCTCCATGACAGAAAGCGGTTAATGAAAGTAGAGGTTCAGCTCCGCACAATTGCCATGGATTTTTGGGCGAGTCTTGAACATCGTATTTACTACAAAAAAGGGCAGGATAATGTGGAACTTAGAAAAGAATTAATGGAGTGTGCACAAATCAGTGCCTCTCTGGATTTCCGGATGCAGGAAATACGGCGTCAGATTGATTTGGAATGAAATAATTTCTTTTGGAAATAATTATGGTATTACTCTGGTAGATAGTTTCGGACAAGGTCCGGTAAAAAAGGAGGAAACCATGGAAAAAGAAAAAAAGACGAATTATCACGAGTACGAGTTTGGAGAGCAGATTGATAATCTGAATGCATGCTCTACAACAGACTGCACAGGATTAATGTGGCGCACGCCAAAGAATGAGGATGAAATAGAATCCTATGAAGAAATTTATGATTTTGAACCACCGAAAGTAAAAAATTAGCTGTCGTGCCTGCGGGCAGCTTCCTCAATTGCTTCCCGGTGTCCGGTCAGGGCAGCGAAGGGGGCGAATTGTGCGGCCCGGTCCTGTATAGGCATATGCGGGTGCCGGGCGGACCTGTGGTGTGGCAGGTTGATAATATCGTCGTAGCGGTGTATCTCGTCATCCATTTGTATCATGCTCTGTGTCCCCCTATCTGGCTGTTACGCGCTTTTGCAGTAGCTCCATCCTCTAAATTCATTCCTTTTAGTATGGCATTTTTGCCGTACTTTTTCTTTATCTCAATCATTGCCTTCTGCATCTTTTTTTCCTTCTCAAGTGCCTGCTCCCGATGGTCTTCCTCTGCTGGCTCATTATCAAACAGTGTTAACTGTCTGTAATTATTTGTGTGTGCGGCGGAGGCTTCGTCTACGACATGGCAGGCGGCAACGGTTATTCTTCTTACAAGCAGTTCTTTATCGGTAATGCGGTCATACAGGGAGAGTGCGGCCTCTGTCATCAGGCGTGACGAGGCGGTTTGCCGGTCGAGGTTAATTGTACCGTGGGCGTGTTTTGGGACTTTTCGCCCATAGCGGTCAGTCGTAATTTCGCCGTGATAATTTTTCTGACTTGCTACATCGGCAAGGTTTTTGATATCATATCCGATGGTTAGCACAATCTGGTCGGAAACCAACCCCTTTTCTGTCAAATCCAGTGCAAGCAAATCGGTCATTTCCCACACAATAAGCCGTGCCTTTTCATTGGTATACGGCTCGGACAGGACCTGTCCGGAGCTGATGCTGTTCGTGGAGGGTTTATAAGCCTTAATCTCGGCAATCGTACACGGCTCCCATCCCCATGCGTGGTCAATAAGAAGCTCCGCATTTACACCAAACATACGGTACAGTAAATCTTCATTATAATAATCACTCTCGGAGCCGATAGAACAGCGTGCAATATCCCCCATTGTGTATAGACCTGCCTCAGCGAGTTTCTTTTCGTATCCTCTTCCAACCCGCCAGAAGTCCGAAAGGGGCCGGTGGGTCCAGAGCAGTTTGCGGTAGGACATCTCGTTCAGCTGTGCAATCCTCACACCCTCGGAATTTGGCGGAATGTGTTTGGCAACAATGTCCATGGCGATTTTGCATAGATAAAGATTTGTCCCGATTCCTGCCGTTGCCGTTATGCCGGAGGTGTTCAGGATATCGCGGATGATTTCCATTGCCAGGTCATGGGGGGTAAGGCCATAGGTGTTCAGATAGGCCGTTACGTCCATAAATACCTCATCAATGGAATACACATGGATATCCTCCGGAGCGATGTATTTCAGGTAAATGTTATATATTTTTGTGCTGTAGTCGATATAATAAGCCATGCGGGGCGGGGCAATAATGTAGTCAACAGCAAGCTCGGGAGATGCTTTTAACTCCGTGTCATCAGAGGATGCCCCTGTCAGCTTTCCTGTCGGTGAGTTGTTTTTTCTTATCGCATTTACTTCCCGCACTTTCTGCACAACCTCAAATAAACGTGCCCTTCCGGAAATGCCATGGGCTTTCAGAGACGGGGAAACAGCCAGGCAGATTGTTTTTTCTGTACGGGAGGCATCTGCGACAACCAGATTGGTTGTCAGGGGATTCAGCCCCCGCTCCACACATTCTACAGAGGCATAGAAGGATTTTAAATCAATGGCAATATAAATACGGTTATCCAAAATTATCACCAGCCTTGTTCGTTTGGTTTAGTATATCCCTTTTTCTATTATAATAAACAAATGTTCGGATTTCAAGCGAAAAAACAGCTTGTAAATATTTCCTCCTCATTGTAAAATAAAACTATTAAAAGACAATGTAGAAAAACGTTTCGGAATGGAGGATTATGATGTTTGGAGTAAAAGAGTATAAGTTTTGGTTTTGCACAGGTTCACAGGATTTGTATGGAGATGAATGTCTGGCTCACGTGGCAGCACATTCTAAAGAAATCGTAGAGGCTCTGAACAAATCCGGGCTTCTTCCTTATGAGGTGGTGTGGAAACCAACCCTTATTACCAATGAATTGATTCGTAAAACTTTTAATGAGGCAAATGCAGATGAAAATTGTGCCGGCGTGATTACATGGATGCACACATTTTCCCCTGCCAAATCATGGATTCTCGGATTGCAGGAATTCAGGAAACCGCTGATGCACCTGCACACGCAGTACAATGAAGAAATTCCTTATGACAGCATTGACATGGATTTTATGAATGAGAACCAGGCTGCCCATGGCGACCGTGAATATGGTCATATTGTGAGCCGTATGCGGATTGAGAGAAAAGTTGTTGCCGGATACTGGGGAGACCCGGTCATTCAGAAAAAAATTGCTTCGTGGATGCGCACGGCAGTCGGCATTATGGAGAGCAGCCATATCCGCGTTATGCGTGTGGCAGACAATATGAGAAATGTTGCTGTTACCGAGGGTGATAAAGTTGAGGCGCAAATTAAATTTGGCTGGGAAATTGACGCATACCCGGTTAATGAAATTGCAGAGAGCGTAGCGGCTGTGTCCGAATCAGATACTAATGCGCTCGTAGACGAATACTATGAGAAATACGACATTCTTCTTGAGGGAAGGGACCCGGAGGAATTTAAAAAACATGTTGCTGTCCAGGCACAGATAGAGCTTGGTTTTGAACGGTTTTTACAGGAGAAAAATTATCAGGCCATTGTTACGCATTTTGGTGATTTGGGGGCGCTTAAACAGCTTCCGGGACTTGCTATCCAGCGTCTGATGGAAAAAGGCTACGGTTTTGGCGCAGAGGGCGACTGGAAAGTAGCGGCCATGGTGCGTCTGATGAAAATAATGACTGCCGGAATGAAGGATGCCAAGGGCACTTCCATGCTGGAAGATTACACGTATAATCTTGTGAAGGGAAAAGAGGGAATCTTGCAGGCACACATGCTTGAAGTTTGTCCATCCATTGCAGATGGGCCGATTAGCATCAAATGCCAGCCGCTTTCCATGGGTGACAGAGAGGACCCGGCGCGTCTTGTCTTTACGTCGAAAGAGGGCAAGGGTATTGCCACTTCCCTGATTGATCTTGGAAACCGTTTCCGCCTGATTATCAATGATGTAGATTGCAAGAAAAATGAAAAGGCAATGCCGAAACTTCCGGTGGCAACGAATTTCTGGACGCCGCAGCCGGATATGTATACGGGTGCAGAGGCATGGATTCTTGCCGGAGGTGCTCATCATACAGCATTTACCTATGATTTGGATGCTGAGCAGATGGGTGACTGGGCAAATGCGATGGGAATTGAGGCAGTTTATATTGATAAAGATACTAAGATACGTGACTTTAAGCGCGATTTAATGCTGGGAGAGGTTTTCTACCGCTAAAAAGGAGAACAGAATGAGGGAATTACAATATCCGGAGAGGCCGGAAAAGCAGCCGGATAGAGCAATATTTGATAAAAAACCGGGACGTTTTGATTCGGAGCTGGGTCTGTGGCTGACACATGACCCGGCTATTTATCAGGATGACAGAACGGGAATGTACTACATATATTCTACGGATGCGATTTGTCAAAAATCTGCGGACCTCATCCATTGGAGTATGGTTGGACAGATTGTGGAGGCGCCGCCGAAGGAATCACAGGAATGGGTTGGCGGTAAGGCAATCTGGGCGCCGGACATTGTGAAAGTGGGAGGGGAGTACCGTCTGTATTGTTCCAACTCTTCCTGGGGTGTCAGAAAATCCTGTATTTTTCTTGCGGTGTCAGACAATCCGGAGGGACCGTTCATTCCGCGCGGATGTGTGTTAAAAACCCATGATGAGATGCCGGTCAATGCCATTGACGCCAATATTATCACTGACGCCAAAACAGATGAACAATATATGGTATATGGTTCATTTTGGGGCGGCTGCTATGTGTTGAAACTGGACAGGGAAACAGGTCTTGCTGCTGATGACGGAATCGGTCAGTGTCTGGCGCGCCGCCCGGCGTGGACAAGCGGTGCCATTGAGGGGCCATATATGATTTATAATCCGGACACAGAGTATTACTATTTGTTTGTTTCCTATGGCTCACTAAAAACGGATTACCAGATTCGCGTTGGGCGTAGTAAAAATATTACAGGCCCGTTTCTGGATTATAATGGGAGGGATATGACGGATATTTCGGATGAGGATGGAAGCCTTGGTCTGATGCAGCTTTGTGGATATCAGTGGAATGAGGGCATTCCGCATATGGCGCCGGGGCATAATTCTGTGCTTCACAACAAGGATGACGAGTGGTTTATCGTGTGCCACATCCGGCAGAAAAATTTCTTCCCGGAAGGATATTTAGAGCCCTCTACCATGCAGGTGCGCAAAGTTTACTGGACAGAAAATGGATGGCCTGTTGCAGCAGCGCAGCCCTATACAGGCGAAATTCCACAGGATATACCACAGGAGGCTCTCTTTGGAACATATGAGAGAATTACGCTGGTGTCCGCCCTTCCTCAGGGGATACAGACAGCAGTGCCTATGAAGCTTGGGGAGAATGGTTATTATGAGTGCTGTTCCATTCAGGGGACCTGGGAATATGCAGACAGGAAACTGACGATTCATTACGGCCCGCACACAGAGGAGGCATTTGTCAGCGCTGTGTGGGATGTGGAGTGCGACAGACCAACGATAGCGATATGTGGTCTGTCAAATAAAGGCGTGCCGTTCTGGGCCAAAAAAAGAACATAACAGAGGAAAATCAGCGTGAATGATTTGTTTTATAAAATTTCCCTCCTCTTTTTCGCTTATTCTTTTTTAGCGTGGCTGGCGGAGACAGCAGTTGCCACAATAAAAGAAAAGGATTTCAGAAACCGTGGGTTTGTGTCGGGACCATTTTGTTTTGCTTACGGTCTGACAGCAGTTGTTCTGACTGTCTTTTTCAGGGAATTGAAGGATAATGCATTTTTCCTCTTTTTGGGGAGTATGGCGGTATCCATTGCGATACAGTGGTCTGTCGGGAAAATGCTTGAGAGGGTGAAACAGAAAAAATGGTGGGATTATTCAAACAAAAAATTTAACTTTAGTGGATATATTTGTCTGCATTATTCGCTGCTCTGGGGTCTGTTGGGATTTTTGGCAGTGCGGTATGTAAATAATGCTCTCCTGGCAGCGTACGGTGTTTTACCGGAATATATTGGGAGGATAATTGTCTGGGGACTTTTTGTAATCGGTTTTGTTGATATAGCCGGTTCTTTTATGTCCCTTTATCATTTGGAAGAGCGGCTTCCAAGGCTTCTTGGCTGGAATCACAGGCTTCAGGGGTGGACGTATCGTTTTGCGGCAAAAATATCCGGAAAAATTGAAGAACGAATCAGAAAGTCTTATCCCGCTACGGCTGTTAGTGCAGAGGCGGATGAAAAAGGGGGAGAAATTGCGTCGTGCAATTCTGCGTCGTGCAGTTCTGCACGATGTAGCCTTACGCATATTTTCTGGCTCTTTTTCATTGGCGCATTCCTGGGGGATATTGTTGAGACGATATTCTGCCGGATTACGGAAGGGGTGTGGATGAGCCGGTCAAGCCTTGTCTGGGGACCGTTCAGCGTCGTATGGGGACTGGCAGTTGCCTTTATGACAGCACTGCTTTATAAGGACAGGGATAAAGAGGAGCACCATCTCTTTTGGGTTGGTACTTTTTTGGGCGGGACATACGAATATATCTGCAGTGTATTTACTGAGCTTGTATTTGGCAAAATTTTCTGGGATTACAGCCATATTCCATTTAATCTGGGGGGAAGGATAAATCTGCTGTTTTGTTTCTTCTGGGGGATTGCCGCAGTTGTCTGGATGAAAGGCATGTATCCGAAGATTTCAAATTTTATTGAACTTATAATTAAAAAGACCGGAAAAGTTCTGACCTGGGTTCTGGTAATATTTATGATTCTGGACGTTGGCGTTTCCGTGATGGCGTTAGTTCGTTATGACACGCGGGCCGATGGAAAAAAAGCCGGGTATGCGTGGGAGCGGGCGATGGATGAACATTTTGGGGATGCCAGGATGAGCCGTATTTACCCGAATGCGAAAAGCCAGTAATACCCTGTGCCTTCTCAGCAGGGTCTATAATTCATGGTAGTAAAGACAGATATCCTCGTAGTGGCCGTCTTTCATCCGAAAGCCCCTGGGGATAGTTCCCAACTGGATAAAGCCAAGACGTTCATAAAGGTGTCTGGCGTGAGTATTGGAAGCTACTACCGCATTGAACTGTAAGATGTCAAATCCAAGCCTTTTTCCCTGTTCTAAGCTGTCAGATACCAGTTTTTCGCCGATATGCAACCCTTGTTTTTGGGCAGAAACTGTGTAACTGGCATTGCATATGTGGCCGCACCGCCCTACATTATTTGGATGCAGTATATATAGTCCATATAAAGTTCCTGTTTTGGTATCTGTGGCAACTGCACTATAAGTTTGGGAGGCAAAAAATTGCTTTCCCGATTCTTTTGTCAATAATTCTTCCTGCGGAAAAGCAATCCCTTCATCCACAATTTCATTCCACAAATTAATCATTTCAGGAAGGTCCTGTTCATCATAAGCTCTTATTTTAATATCCATGTTTTCGCTCCTGTATTGACTCTCGCGAAGCAACGAGCCAAGCGCGAGCTTGCTCGCATTTGGCGACTGCCGCGGGGTATTTGACTGCAAAGTTTGGCAGACAGATGAAAAAGGCCAATGGTAATTACAATACCATTGACCTTTTTTGCTATGCAGTTTAATCAATTGTATACGGCATTAATGCAACGTGGCGCGCGCGCTTAATTGCAACGGTAAGAGCACGCTGATGTTTTGCACATGTGCCTGTAATCCTTCGAGGAAGGATTTTGCCGCGCTCTGACATATAGCGTTTTAACTTATTTGTGTCTTTGTAGTCAATAAATTTATACTCTTTATCAGAACAAAATGCACATACTTTTTTTCTTCTGCGAGGTCCCCTTCTCCTCATAGGAGAATCGCCTCTTTCTTTATTATAAGCCATCTTCAAACCTCCTATTATTTGTCACCAATTCCGCAGGAATTGATGACCTGCGTGCGCCTCAGCG
>DKUB01000003.1:0-5371 GCA_002490465.1 Lachnoclostridium sp. UBA7215 | reverse complement strand
TGACCTGCGTGCGCCTCAGCGCACATTCCTAATTAAATGGTAAACCATCTTCGATTCCATCCGGAATATTCATGAAATCATCATTTGCAGCAGCGTTTGGCTGTGGGGCGCCTCCGCCAAAGCCTCCCTGGCCGGCGGCAGCATTAGAATCTGCGGTACTTTTTCTCTCAGCAAACTCCACTTCCTCTGCAATTATTTGAACACTGTAGACTTTTTCACCGTTTTTGTTGGTATAATTGTCATTTTGTACACGGCCGGATAACAGCATACGCGAACCCTGATGAAAATATTTTTCAACAAATTCAGCCTGACGTCCGAAAGCCGTGCAGTTAAAGAAATCGACATCCGTATCTCCCTGACGGGCAAAACGGCGGTTTACAGCGATGCTAAATCTGGCAATAGCCAATGAATTCTCACCCTGTGAATAGCGGATCTCAGGGTCACGGGTCAGGTTACCCATTAAAATTACCTTATTCATGGAAGACTCCTCCTTATCTTATGCCTCCTGTTTTACGCATAAGTATCTGAGCACGTTGTCCATTATGCGAAGTCTCTGTTCCAATTCGCCCGGTGTATCGGACTCGGCATCGAATTGAATAAAGTAATAAAAGCCTTCACCCATCTTCTGAATTTCATAAGCAAGTTTTTTCTTGCCCCATTCATCGACGTTTGTAATTGTACCGCCCAAAGAAGTAATATACTCTTTTGCCTTTTCGACGGTGGCATTTCTTACTTCGTCTTCAACTTTTGCACTAACAACTAAAGCTAATTCATACTGATTCATAGTTGTCTGCACCTCCTTTTGGTCTCTGGCCCTTCTCTGTTTTCAGAAAAGAACAAGGAATATGATTTTTACATCACGGAATTTAATTCTACCACAAAAAGGAATAAAAAGCAAGGAAAAGTTGCTGAGGACTATTAATCACTATGTTATTTCAAAAATTGACAGGTTGATTGGGGGAGAATGAATTTTACAATAAAAATATGTAGGAACGTCAAATTACAGCATATTAATTTTATATGACGAGGGTAGTATTTAAGAATATCAAGTTTATTTTCTATGATATCTGTTGTAATTTTTGACTGTGTTCTGTTATAACTTTTTTCATGATATCAATATCATCCTGCATTGTATTGATTTGTGATACGCCATTTTTATAACGATTATAAGTTGTTATATAACAGGATTCAATATTTTGCAGTCTGGGTAATATATCATTTTCGTTTTGTAGTTTTAGAAAATGAATATCATTTTTAATTGGTTCTAATTTCTTGTCCAGCATGTCGGAAATAGTAAGTAGTAGTTCGTTATCTGTCATAGAAATCCCCCCCTTTTAAGGGGGAGTATACCACGTGTGTTAAAAAATGTCAATTGTTTTTCACACTGAATCCTACGAAAAAACAGTTCGTGCAATTTCTTTTTCCTCATCACACAGAATATTAAGCTCATGTGTCATATGATTAATTTTCTCCATATTAGCAGATTGGGACAGCACCGCTTTGTCCATACTTTCTATTCTGGAGAGAATATGTTCAATTACCTGCCGCATTTCATTTAAACTGCGGGATATGTGTTCTGACGTCTCATTGCAGGAAACCGCCAGTTTACCGACTTCATCTGCTACTACAGAAAATCCCTTCCCGGCTTCTCCGGCCCTGGCGGCTTCAATAGAGGCATTCAGAGACAACAGGTTCGTCTGTGTGGCAATCCCCTGAATCAGGGAGATAATCTCCAGGGATTCTTTTACCTTTTCATTTACTTCTACTGCCGCAGTAGTAATACTGCCCTGTTTTTCATTTAGGTCCTGAACATCTGTTGTAGTTTCTGCCACAACAGCACTTATTTCATCCAGGCCTGCTGCCAGGCTTTGAATGCTTTTTTCCATATCTGCTTCAAAAATTTCCCTGCTGCGCTTCTGTTCCGTAATATCCAGCGCTGTCGCTGCCACCACGATTGGTTTCCCCGCAGAGTCAAACACCGCCGTCACAGTCATATGGAACCATCGGTAATTGCCATCGGCGTGTTGAATTTGAAATTCCAATTGAATCGGCGGATGTTGTATGCCTGCTTCTATATAATGCAAAATTGCTTCCATGACATGTTTTTTGTCTTTGTCATGTAACAGGTTAGAATAAGTAGCCGCAGAATTCGGAAAGTCCTGCTCATCATGGAAACCAAGCAGTTTTCTGAATTGTTCAGAGTACCAAAAAGGGTTCTCTGGATTCGCGATATCGCCATCAATGACGTTCATGCTCCATGAGCCTTCATTGAGTATGGAATCAATCGCATCATGACGTTTGTTGGAAATATCCAGTTCCACAGCATTATTATGTGCAATTGTAATATCTGTAATAATGCCGATAAATTCAAAGGGCTTTCCCCCACGCCGCACAAGT
Organism: Lachnoclostridium sp. UBA7215; assembly: GCA_002490465.1. Classification (GTDB taxonomy): domain Bacteria; phylum Bacillota; class Clostridia; order Lachnospirales; family Lachnospiraceae; genus Eubacterium_F. The sequence continues at coordinate 2,974 of DKUB01000003.1, read as the reverse complement.
TCCCCTGCCATCCGCATCCAGCGTATCCCGTCATTTTTCGTTTGAAAACGGTATTCTACATCAAACTGCTTTTGCCCCGTTGTATCCTTAATCGTATCATAAAATTCCTTCATAACTCTGTCGTAGTCATGCTCATGTATTTTAGATGTCCATGCCTCTAATGTATCTTCCAATTCCGTCTGGTTTGTGTAACCCGCAATTTCACGGAATTCCTCCGTATACACAACACGGTTAATCTGTGAATCTTCCCCAAAATACATAGACCACATACCGGAATGATTAATCCGGTTCAGCATAGTCATATTTTCTCTGGCATGATTCAGGAGGAGATTGGCACATTGCAATAAATGATTAAGGGATTTCATCGTTTCAGGTGCCATTTTTAACAGCGCAGCGTCCGTAATTTCCTCAAACAAACCAAGCTGAAAAGATTTTTGTGCCTGTTGGTTTAATTCCTCTGATAATATTCCCGACCATTCCACCCATTCTTTTTTCTTATGCATCAAACTCCCCCTTTCTGTTTAATTTTATTATAATCTTTCTTTTTCGGGAAAGCAACTCTCATTTTCCCCGCAATTATTCCAATATCAACAGCCAGAACCACTCAGGCCCTGAGTGGTTCTGGCTGTTGATGTAAGATATCGTAGCATATGAATTTTTCTCTTTTATTCTTTTATCTTATCTATTTCTGTAAGATTCACACCCGACACCTGCAATAAAGCTTTTATTATTAAATATTCTTCCTTCAGCTCTGAGTATGTTTTAGTTGCATTTTCTTCTTTTGCTAAAAGCATATATCTTTGTATTTTTTTGAAATCGTCAAGTGCCACTTTTGTAACTTCAATACCTGTTGGCATATAATCACCCGCTTTCTGATGCTCGGCTATTATCTACCACGTGTTTGCTAGAATGCTATTCTTTTATCCTGTCAATGTCCGTTATATTGACACCAGAGGCAGAGAGGATAACTTTTAACTCTACATAACGTACTTTCATGGTTTTAAATGCATCGGATTCTTTATCTACCAGAAGCATATAGCTCTGTAATCTTGAAAACTCTTCAATTGTTATTTTTAACATTTCACCTTCTGTCATGCAATCACCCGCTTTCTACTTGTTAGAATACGCCAATTACTGTAATTACATTATAGCAAAAAAAGTATTTGCAGTAAAGTTATATGAATTAATTTTCCTTCTGTATACCCTCATCCGGTTTATCAACATGAACTTTTCCAACATCAATCCCCACATCAACAATCCCATCATATTCAATCCAGAATTTTTTGTAGCATAGTTAAATAAACCATTTGACTGCTTTTCGAATTCGGCGACATCGTGGTAGTAACATCTTAATGTTGCCAGTTCGCAAATTTCATGTACTGCTGAGAATTCATCTGTTTGCGTTTCCTTTTCATTTTGAATGTTAAATTTGGTCCAAATAAACATTGCTGTAATAGCAGCAAATGTGATAAGGACAGGTATAATAACTTTTAGTAATATAGTTTTTTTGTTTAATTTTGATAATTTTTCTTTTATCCCCTGTATAATGTTACCCTCCTGCATTAGTCCCATATGATGTAAATCCCAAATCTGAGAGTGTTAAATCAGAACCGCTTTCTTCTAATAATGTATTCCAATTGGATAATCCAAAACGAAGACTTGTCTCGCCCAATTCATACAATGAATTTCTTTCAGAAATTGTTGTTGCATTTGTGGATGTATAGGTAATTGTTGTATTTGTTTCGGATAAATCTGTGAGTGTCACAGTTCCGTCTGCATAATATAAAATGGAAGGGTCTGATACAAATATTTCTGCCAATGTCCCTTCGGAATATTCCGGTGGTGTAATGGATAATGTTAAAAGGTTAGTTGATATTCCATAATCTGTATCTAAAGTCACCAGTGTTGAAAAGTCAAAAGTACCTTCAATGTTATAACAAATTTGTATATAAGTTCTTCCATTATCCATAGTTAATAAATCATCAATATAATAATAACCCTCTTCCGCATCATATTCCCCATAATTTTGAAGATAATTTGATAATTTTCGATAATTACCTGCTACCGTTGAATCGTCTGGTTCAATCGTTGGATTCGGAGGAACAACTGTTTTTTCCTTTATTTTTGCCTTACATTTATATTTCTTTTTCCCAAGCTTTGCCGTAATTGTAGCAGTCCCTTTTTTCTTTGCTTTTATTTTTCCGTTGTTTGTAACAGTAGCAACACTTTTTTTTGAGGAACTCCATTTTGGTTTTTTTGCAGTCCCTTTTAATTTTATTTTTTTGGTCTGTCCCACGTATAAGGTGATTGATTTTTTACTTAATTTAATTCCTTTCGCAAACGCAGGGGTTCCTGGTGTAATTGGCAATACCAGGCATATAACCCAAAGGCATATAACTAATTTTTTTAGAATTTTCATAATTACCCTCCAATATAAATTTATAATCTTTTGGACGTTTAAAGTTATTATAACAAAAATTGTGTTCTCGTGCTATTATTTTTGCTTAAACATCCATAAAATATTGCATAGATGTGCAAGAATATGAAAAATAGTGAAAGTGTTGATAGAATTATTCAAGTAAACAATGTTAATATAGGCAGGAATATTGCAAACATGCGCAAAGCTTTGAACATTAAACAAACAGATATGGTCGCAAAACTTCAAACAAACGGAGTAGACGTATCCATTTATTTGTATAACCGAATAGAAAAAGGCACGCAGAATCCGACAGTATCGTTTTTGTTTGCCGTTTGCCATATCTTGCAGTGTGATATGAACAAGATATTTGAATTTAACATGCCAATTTGAATAACCCATATTTTGCTGCTCTATTATTCGGTAAGTTGTTTTTATTGCCAGGTTTCAAGTTTAAAGTTTATCTATCAATTCATACATGGTATCAATTGATAGTTCGATATTTTTCATTTCCTCCTTTCGCTTTTCTACCTGTTTTAGGCATTTGCGAAACGCTAT
>DKUB01000020.1:2452-19333 GCA_002490465.1 Lachnoclostridium sp. UBA7215 | reverse complement strand
GACAGATATTCTAATAAATCACACTTCTACATAAGATTCAATACGTTTCTTACAGTACGCGTATATATATAAGTTATTGAGATATACAGGATTAAAAATGACATAACACTACAATATTTTGTTAAATACTTAAAAATTTCTCGAGAATATTTTTATATTTCTCTATTACCTGCTTTCCTTTTTCTGTTTTTGGATTCGCATGCCTTACCCTGGCATTATAAATTCTAAGCTTAATCCACAGCTTTAAAGGCATGTTCGCTAGTGCCAGGTTTACTTCTCTTCTTTTTGTCTCTGATGTTGTTACATCTCCTTGTACAATTTCCATATACTCTTCATTCACCAAATCACGAATAAATCGAATCTGGTAATCCGCCTCTAATAAGGAATTTTTCTTATCCTGCAAATCTGTCTCATATACAAATGTCATTCTTCGAGAAAAAGAGAACTGCTCCTTAAATTTCAATTTACATAAAGCCAAAATAGCATAGTGTTCATAACCATCCAAATAAGGCAACATATATTCTTTCAGAACTTCTTCTGCTCTTTTGTGAAAAAGAACTTGTCCCGGGCCTGGAAGCCAATCCGGAGGCTGCATATAATATACAGTATTAACTGTAACTGGTCGAAATGAATCCTCTCTCCTATAACCGGAATCCATAAGTAACCGCCCGGAATATGCCGCGATTACGTTATCATCTTCTATAGTCCTGACTAATGAAGTAACATGGTCATAAAACCACGTCTCATTTGCCGTTGTACTCATGAAATAATCACAATCAGACACATTACATAAATAATTTGTGCACTCTGCCGTTGTAAGTATCTGTGTCCCTTTAAAATCAAATATGCCCATAGGATAAACGCAGGCTCTTGATGTACGAGAATTTACATACAGGTTGATTTCCCCATATATCGAGATATCACATGCAACACCTAACACAATGTTCCGATAATATTGATTTTCAATATTATTTATCACCTGCTCTAAAAATCTGAATGCCTTATCCGTATCCTGGGTTGTAATAACATAAGTCACCAAAACACGTTTACTTTCATTTGTAGCAAACAAATCCTTTTCTATTACTCGAAAACGTTTCGCATGGTTATTAATGAATGCCAAAAGCTGCTTGTCCAAAGCAAAATGTTTCTGAAATATTTTTTGGGCCCGCTTAATTATATCTTCAGCCTCTTTTTGATGATCTTTAACCCAATTATATTTTTCCATAATCTGATTAAAGGTATCCCTGGAATCATTCGTATTATAATCAATAAACAAGGCTGCATCTTTAAACCAGTATTTCATAAATTCGTTATTATCCGATATCATAATAGCACCAGCAGCACAGGCTTCATAGGCACGGTTTGTTACCGCCCCTGCTCTCCGGTGTATGTCAGAAGATAAAACCAAACAAACTCCGCAGCGATTAATCTCTTTTAATATAGAATGCCCGTCAAAGGGAATAGAGCCCCTATAACAATTATACCCCTTCCATGGACGGATTCCTCCCCATGCGTCCACTTTCTCCGGTCCGTAAAAACGTACCTTTTTTGTATCATCCAAACGTTTAAATAATCCTTCATGGCGGTTTGAATTGTGTATTGCTTTTTCCCAGTTCATTCCACAATAAAACATAATGGGATCTGACAAATCCGGTTCCAACATACTGCTCCCCGGACAAGATGCAGTCAACCTGGATGCCCCCTCCAAAGTCCGTTTTTTTCTCAACAACATAGACTTTAAATGATTGGTCATCCCTCCGGAATCATAAATCAAATAGTCATCATTAATAATATAATGATTTGTCACCTTATCATAATAATAATCAAGATTTAAAGGTATCTCCGGCGGATTCCATAACGTATGATAATAAAATGAATCTACGGATTTATGTGTTTCATAATGTGTGGTAACAACAAAATCAAGCGCATTCGGAGAAACTAATTCCGCTGTTTTTTCCTGTTTTTCATTTAAAATATGTCCAAAATCATCTAACAAAGTACAACGGACGCCAATATCTGCAGCAGCCTTCTTTATTCGCTCAAGAACCTCAAACTCTGCGGAGACATCTCCAGGCCATGGATTAATAAAGCCAATATTGACCATTCCATTTGGTGAAATCGGATAATGTGTATCGTCTGCACCAATACCAGGAAAAAATGACATCTCAAAAATTTTCATTTTATCATATGCTGAAATATGCCCTGCCAGATATTCCAACGGCACCAAAGTGGCATTCAAGTCAATTTTTATTGGATACTGGGCAGAAATACTTTCAAAGGCATCAACAAAATCCATAATCCCGTGTAGCATTCTCTCACAGGCATCCATTCTTTTCTTTTCTTCATCACATGCATTTTGATAAACAGGCTGATATACTTTTTGTTTCTTTTTTAGTTTAAGGATACTGGGGTGCGGTGCACTAAAAGCTAACTCCAATATAGAAATAACATACTTATTATTTAAAATATCCGCAATTTCATAATCACGTGCGCTTGCATTCTCTAACGCATAGGTTTTAACATTAAGCCCCTCTGTCGTACCGTGTGTTCCAATGTAATAACCTACAATATTTGTATTAACATTTCCCAATTGGCAGGCTTTTTCTATTCCCCTTAACATGGAAGCCTTCCAACCCAAATCAACAACTGCCGCTTTCTCCTGCAAAATTCCAATTTGTTCAAAATAATCCAGAAGGTACTCCCTCTCTGTCTTACCTATTGCAATAAATGCATCTTCGTTTTCCTTCAAAAAAGTTCCAATATCAGATAGCTCCTTTGCCGTCGCAATTGTTTTATTCTGATTTGGAAATCTGCTTTCAAATTTTTGAAATAATTCTTCATCCTCAATGCATAGTCTTGTCCAAAAACTTTTATAAGTCAGGCCGGCAGTGTGAATCCCTATTGTATGAAATTTAATATCCTCATAATTTTCCATTCCGGCAAACAAAAACATCCTGCGAGAACCATAAATATTTTCAGACGGAAATTCTGGAAATAACCGTTCAAATACTTTTTGAAAGATATAACCATCCCGTAACATAAAGAACGCTTTCGTTATGCCGTCTTTTTCAAACTGTTCCTTTAACCATCTAACATAACCCAGTGAAAGCATTCCCAGGTACTGAAATCCAAAATGATACCAGTAATCTTCTGGGTTTACTGTTTCCCGTTCTTTAATCAATGACGGCAATACTGCCAATGCTGCATTTTTCTGATTATATTTTTTTACTGTAGTAAAAAATTGAGAATTCTTAAGCTGACATTCTGCAATTTTATTATTTACATAATGATGTGTTTTAATTTTTTTCCTCTGCGCTACTCGAATATCCGTGTATTCGTGATCCCCAATATGTAATATTTTCTCCGGAGAAACCTGAGCACACGAAATAAGCTCATCATATAGGGAGCCGTCCGCCTTTGTTTTTAATTGATCCGAGGATAACAATATTTTTTCATACCCGCTAAAACCTTCTTTTAATAATATTTTCTCAATGATATCTATCGGCAGATACATATCTGATGTAATAAATATACGTTTGCTTTTAAGTGTCTCCTCATAAACGGCTTTCATTTCAGCATCCGCCCTGCAGGCAAATAATTCTAAAGAGAGCTCTTGTTCCATTAAATCACAATAACTCTTATCTATCTCGCCATATATTTCCTCTAAAGTTACCTCTAATTTTTTTTGCGCAATAGCCTTTTCTCTTGCCGTGGCTTCCGCTTTTATCCGGGCCTCACAAAATCCCCGACGATCCGATATTTCCTCTAGATGATAAAATAATTGCACCGGTTCGCTGTATATCCGAGTTATAAGCGTATTAAATATATCAAACGAAACAACCTCTACCTGATTTATTTTCTCCTGTAAAATCATTTTAGGATTTCCTCCTGACTTCAACTATTTTTACCTCATGGGATAAATCTATATTTGCCTCTTCTGTATCATACATTTCTTTTCGTTCCATCCGGTAATTCTGGTAACTGTTTCTAGCCTTATCGCTGCATCCGTAACTCTCCCATATTACATTTTTATCCCTGTCCACCTCAACACAAACACAACTTTCCATATACGCTTTTCCATCAATATCATTTTTATCACGCAAATTAAATACCCCTAATATATTGCCGTTGGTAAGAAGATTCGCATCTCCCCTCCACATTGAATACAGTTCTTTTCTGTCTTTTCCATATTCCCATATCTGTTCTACTGTCCTGTTTTTTTCATCAATCCGGTAATGAACAATCCGGGAATATGGCGGGTTTTCCTCCTTATCTAAACCGTTACATTTATTTCTGCTAATTCCATTATCAAAAAGAAGCATGTCAAATGTATCTGGATTCCCATCCATATCTGGCAATATTTCTATCGCATGCTGGTTATAAAAGTATTCAAAATTATCACCTATTGGCGTAAGCGCCAAATTCTTCCAATACGTTGTGTATCCTATAGGGTCAGCCAGTATCCATTTGATATTCCCTTCTTTATCATGTTTCATAATCGTAGACTGTGTATTGCCGGATACAATAATATCCCCATTATGCTCAACAAGCGCATTCATATGCAGCCAATCATTATTTGTATACAACTCACTTGTATTTCTTGTTCGCATAAACATTTTTTTATAATTGTAATAATGTATAATCTCTCCTGTTTTACAATTTACTTCTATTGCAGCGTCATGCGAAGTATCCTCCGAATTTATTAACATATAAAGTGTCTCCCTTTTCGTAAACCATATATCATGGTGTACCCAGTAAGGAATCAAAATAGCTGTCCTAATCTGACCAAGTAAAGTATATTCACAATACATCCCCTCTAACAAATCCCGAATCTCATCCGATTGTTTCAACACCCACACAGATGTACTCGAATTATAATTTGTCGGCCACGCAAATTCTCCTAGAAAACACCAACGAATATCACCATTAATATCATATGCCATTTTTGTACCTTTACATTCAAGTCCCGTATAACAAAAATTCATACCCAGTTCATATTGTACAGAATCACCAATATAAGTTTTAATATTAATATCACTAAAATCTTCAGGAAGACCCCCTGTCTGTATCTTGAGAATACTCTTTCTTTTTATCCCTTCCTTCGTTTCACCAGTTATAACCACAATATTTAAAAAGTCTGCGTACAAACCGTAAATAGGTATAGTATGCTCTGTTGTATATTTTTTAATTTCTCCCTTTATATCCGCTTCCTTTGTTTTTCCTTCAACTTTTACCGTAATACACATAGGCATTTCTGTCTGGAAAAGAATAATTGCCGTCAACGGCGAATTTCCATATGGGTTCAAACTAACATATGGCTTTTCCAACTTATATTGTCCGGATGCTAACTCTTTTTTAAAGATATTGCTTATTTCATTTTGCCTTTGAATTTCTTTTTCAAGTTCATCCAGATATTTTGAACCATTCTTTTGTACTTTAAAAGAAACCTTTATAACATGCATCCCCTGTGCAGAATACCATTCTACTCCTTCTCTTACAATATCTATCTCCAGGTAATAATCACCTGCTTCATTAGGAGCAGTACATATTACACTTACAGACTCCTCATCTCCTGGCAAAATAGCAATTTCCGTCCTCTCATTATCCCATCTCATAACATTACTGTTCGAATCCAGAACATGATAAGTCAAATAAATGTCCTGAGAAGAAAATAAGTCTACATCACTCCCATTCTGTACTTTCACAGGAATTGTAAACTCCCTTCCTCCCCTCTCAAACTCAAGACTTGGAATTTCCGTTGACAAAACTATACTTTTATAATCCATCTATCAACCCTCCATTATCTGAAACTCTGCCTTCTTTGCCATACCGCTGTCTAAAGCATCAAACCATGCAATACTTTCCTTCACTAGGGTAATCTCTGCTATATAATCACCGGGTTCAATCCCTTCTGTGTCGATAAAGACATTTACATCACTTGTGCTGCCTGGCTCAATTTTGTCTTGAATGAGAAATCTCTTCCCTTCAAAATCAACAAGTTCCCCCTTATCACGATACAAATGATAAGAAACATTCAGCGGATGAAGCCGATTTCCTTCCAAAACCTTGTCTGACAAATTTGTAACATGTACAATACACGGAACACTTTCACCGGGATTTACTGCCTTTTTTAACATATCAACCTCTATACGCACTTGGTAATCCGCAACATTTTCTGAAAGTGTATCGCCTACTTTTTCTGCTATTTTCCCATTATAAAACCACTCATGTTCTGCCACTGCCACACCGAAATCCTTCCGGTCACTTTTTATCAAAAAACTTCCCACTTGAAATATCCGGTGATAAATTTCATTGGCATTATCTCGAAGTGTAAACGTCCATGCATACCGCCCCACTGACAAAGGCAGATGGTCAATCTGAACACAGATAATCCCTTTATTCTCTAAAATAAATTCTTCCACTTCATCTGCCTGCGTATTCATGCCGATACAGCACAAATCATCCTCCTTCCGGACAATCCATGCTCCAATCTCCGCTGACTTTATATCTTCATCATTCTGCACATATTGTAGCTCCGCAATGATGGAATCCCCGATTTCAAACTCGTCTTTTTCCTCTTCTGTCTTGGCATCAAAGAGCCTCACCGACGTAAATTCTACTTTTTTATTTCCTATTTCGATAAATTTAGGCGCTGCCTTACTAATTTCCTTACCATTTTCAGACTCTTTGGTTCTATTCTGTTCCCTCTTCTCGCGTTCCTCCGCTTTTCCCATCATAAAGTTTGTATAAGAGACATGGACTTTTTGCGGTTTTCCATCTTCTCTGATTTCACCATCCTGTAGCCAGATGGTGCGGTCACATATTTTTTCTATCTGCTCGAGAGAGTGTGATACAATCACAATTGTCGTTCCCTTTTTCTTAATCTCTCGGAGCTTATTAAAGCATTTCGCCTGAAAGTTGGCGTCTCCTACGGCAAGTATCTCATCAATAAGGAGAATATCTGCGTCTACATTAATAGCTACTGCAAAGGCAAGCCGCATATACATGCCGGAGGAATATGTCCTCACCGGATTGTCCATAAATTCTTCCAGTTCAGAAAATGCGATAATATCATCAATTCTTTCATCAATGCTCTTTTTATCCAGTCCGAAAATAGAGGCATTTGTGTAAATGTTTTCGCGGCCGCTCATGTCGGGGTGGAATCCTGCCCCAAGTTCAATAAGACTGGATACGCGGCCGGATATTTTAACCGTTCCGCCATTTGGATATATAATCCGGTTCAGGAGTTTCAGAGTCGTGCTTTTTCCACAGCCATTCGGGCCAATTAACCCTACGGCCTCTCCTTTACGCACCTGGAATGAAATACCGTTTAAAACCCAGCGCGTCTCATAGCGGTTTCGATTCCAGAAGAGTACTCTTTCCTTTAACGTATTTCCTTTGTCACGGTAAACCTTAAATTTCTTTTTTAAGTCATGCACTTCAATTACTGTCTCTCTGTCCATTTAAAGTTCCTCCGCAAAATTTCTCTTCATCCTGGAAAATACAAACCAGCCTGCCACAAATATAATGACACCCACGGAAAATCCCGATAGGAGTGTGCGAAGCTGCGGAATCTGCTGATAATACAAAACGTCGCGGTAAGCGATAATAATCGGCGTCATAGGATTCAGATAAAACAAATGCTCATACTCCGGCGGCACCATGTCCACCGAGTACATAACCGGGGTCAGATACATCCACGCCATGGAAACAATGGAAAAGATATATTCCAAGTCCCGGAAATACACGGTAAGACCGGACAAAATCATAGTAATTCCCAGGGCAAGCACCAACTCCACTGACATTATGACAGGCAGAAAGAGAAGTGCCACAGGATTCACCCCCTGCCCGGAAATAAACAATACAATAAATATTACTATAAATGTCAAAAGCATATTGACAAACTGGCTGAGCACAAAAGCAATCGGCAAAACCTCTCTCGGGAAATATATCTTTTTTACCAAATCCTGCTGCTGCCAGATACAACTAGCTCCTCCGGTCAGACAACTGCTGAAAAAGAGCCAGGGTACCAGACCGACGAACAAAAAAATATAATAATTTTCTATTCCAACACGCATAATCGCCGAAAAAACAAGAGAGTATACAACAAGCTGCAAAAGGGGATTTAAAAAGGTCCACAAGAAGCCAAGGACAGACCCCTTATAGCGTCCCCGCAAATCCCTTTTTACCAAACGGAATATCATCTGCCGATAAGCAAATACTTCTCGTATTGTTCCCATTTTTTCGCTCCCATTTTTTATCTTGTCAAAAAGTTTCCTCTGTCTACCCGTTCTCTCCAGTAATTCAACAAGTCCTCCATTGTCTGCTCAAAGGAGATTTCCGGTTCCCAGCCGGTATGCTTTTTGAACTTACTGCAATCCGGTACCTGCAAATCAGCATCAATCGGGCGGAGCCTTTCCGGGTCAGTGACAACTTTTATTTTGTCTTTTGCCGTTGACATATTTAACAGCGCCTCCAGGGTATCCCCTACTTCACAGGTATACGAGCCCCCGATATTATAATACTCTCCGGCGACCGGATTTATCGTGACCAGCATATAATAAGCCCGGACCGCATCTCTTACATCCGCATAAGTACGGAGAGACTTTAAGTTCCCAACCTTCACTTCAGGCGGGATTAATCCCTTTTCTATCATGGCTATCTGCTTGGCAAACGTGGACTCATGAAAGACGTCGCCGCGCCTTGGCCCGGTATGGGTAAACATCCTTGTCGTCATAACAGTAATGCCATACGCTTCCGCATAATACCGCCCCAGCAGGTCTGTTCCCACTTTGGAAATGGCATAGGGGGATGCCGGGTGAAACGGGCATTCCTCATGGATTCCGGTTTCCGGTTTTTTCTCTGGCGGAATTTTCCCAAAGACCTCGGAGGATGCACAGACATGTACCACTGGCTTATAGTCAGAATCCTGTTCCATAACGGCACGCACGGATTCCATCAGACGGCATGTTCCCAATATATTGGTATTCAATGTATCAATTGGCGCTGTAAAGCTGGTGAGCGGATAACTCTGCGCAGCCAGATGGAATATATAATCCGGTTTAACATTTTGTACAACCGTAAACAATGAAATCTGATCATTTAAATCTGCATATTCAAAATATACCCTGTCTTTTTCATTGACCCGGTTTAACAGATGCTCCACATTATCCAAGGGACTTCTCCACCGGCACACACCGTAAATATCCCAGTCTGTATTCTCCAGAAGATAATCACATAAATGAGAACCAACCATACCTGTTATTCCTGTTATTAATGCCTTTTTACTCATCTTCTATGTCCCTCCAAATATATTTGTAAAATCTAATTATAAAATTCTTTTATCCTATCGCATACATACTCAATCTGCTCTGCCTGCAGACCATAATACATTGGAAGCCTCAAAAGGCGTTCACTCTCTCTTGTCGTAAACTTATCCTCACCGGAAAATCTTCCAAACCGTTTTCCCGCCGGCGCAGAATGTAGCGGAATATAATGAAATACTGTATCGATTCCTTTTTCTTTCAGCCAGGCAATTAACTGCCCTCTTTCTTCTATATCCTTTACCTTTATGTAAAACATATGGGCATTATGTTTACATTCTTCCGGAATATGGGGCAGGTCAATGCGGTCCTTCAGCTCTTCCAGGGATTTATAATATAATTCCCACGAGTCCATGCGGTCTTTGGTTATTTTTTCTGCCTCTAAAAGCTGTGCGTACAGATACGCAGCATTGATTTCACTTGGAAGATAGGAACTGCCCTTTTCTACCCACGTATATTTATCGATTTCACCGCGGAAAAATTTGCTGCGGTTTGTGCCCTTCTCACGGACGATTTCCGCCGCCTCTGCTTTCAGGGGGTCCTGAATTAAAATAGCACCGCCCTCTCCCATAGACAGGTTTTTCGTCTCGTGGAAACTGTAACAGCCAAAGTTGCCTATGCTTCCCAATGGCTTTCCTTTATAGGTAGCGCATACTGCCTGAGCGGCATCTTCTATCACCTGTAAATTATATTTTTTGCCAGCTGCACAATCGTATCCATCTCGCAGCCCACACCGGCGTAATGTACCGGAACAATGGCCTTAGTTTTTTCTGTTATTGCCTCTTCGATTAATGTCTCATCCATATTCATGGTATCGGGGCGAATGTCAACAAATACAGCCTTTGCCCCACGCAAAACAAATGCATTTGCCGTTGACACAAAGGTATAGCTTGGCATAATCACCTCATCGCCTTCCTGTATATCGGCAAGCAATGCAGCCATTTCTGTCGCATGAGTACAACTTGTCGTCAAAAGAACCTTGGAAGAGCCGCTGATTTCTTCTAACAATGCATTACATTTCTTTGTATATTCACCGTCACCGCTTATTTTGTGACGATTCATGGCATCTTCCACATATTTTATCTCACTGCCAAGCAAAGGCGGGCAATTAAAACTTATCATTCTGCAACCCCTTTTCTTTATGACAATACCATTATGATATTGTCATTTCATCCAGACAAAAGTCTTCCGATTTGTAATATAAAATTCTCGTTCCGCCCTCTTCAAATTCAAAAGGAACGTACAGCAAATCCTTTAACGCCTCTTTCACTTTTTCCTGTTTTTCCTTTTCTACATAAAACAAAAGAAATCCACCGCCGCCGGCCCCTAAAAGCTTTCCTCCAACTGCACCGGCCTCCATCGCCTTTCGATACAATATATCAATCGAATCACTAGAAATCTTTTCTGTCAGGCCGCGTTTTAGCCTCCATGTATAATCCAGTAATTTCCCAAACTCACATAAATCTGTTCTTTTGGATATTAATACCTGTTCCGCTTCATCCACTAACTGAAGCATCTCAAGTAATTCCTTCGTCTTATCTTTCGTTGCCCTTTCCTGGCTCTGGGCAATGTCACTGGAAAATCTGGAAAACCCGGTAAAGAAAAGCATAAGATTTTCACCAAGCTGATGTTTGCGCTCCCGCGGTATAATAATAGGATTTACTGTAAACCCTTCCGCTGTAAAATCTATCCGGTTCAATCCCCCAAAGGATACCGCAATCTGATCCTGCACACCGCCGCTTTCCTTACACAATACCCGTTCTACATATATGGCGTCTTTGGCCAGCTTTGTTTTATCCACATGCTTTCCCTTTAACGCATAAAATGCATTCAGCATTCCAACAGCAAAAGAACTGCTTGTCCCAAGCCCGGACCGGGCCGGCAAATCGGCCTCATAAGTCATGCGGATTTCCCGTATATCCAGATATTTCATAGCTTCCCTTGCCGAAGGATGTTCTATTTCGGACACATCATTGACGCGCTCAATCCTGCTGTATGTTATCTGATTGGTATATTCAAAAAAACGCGGAAGATGACTGACCGTGACAAAACAGTATTTGTCAAAGGTTGTCGAAATAACACTCCCCCCATGTTCCTTATAAAACCCCTCAAAGTCCGTTCCTCCACCAAAGAATGACATACGAAACGGCGTCTGTGTAATAACCATACGTTTCCTCTTTCTGTTTATATAATTTTTTCTTTTACAAATGAAAGCAGGTCCGGATAAATTTCCACATCCTGCGCAGCTCCACTTCTTTTGAAATTATCCTCTTTACCTACATATACAGCATGACAGCCTGCCGCCAGTCCCGCCTGCACATCCCTCATGCTGTCACCAACCATATAGGAATTCTTTAAATCAATATGGTACTTTTCTGCAGCCTTTTGTAGCATGCCCGGTTTGGGTTTCCGGCATTCGCAGTCGATTTTGTATTCCGGCCGCTCTCCCTCAAATCCTTTATCCGGGTGATGAGGACAAAAGAAAATATCGTCTACATATGCTCCGTTATTTCCAAGCTCTGTTTCTAACTGATTATGAATTTCTTCCAGCTCTTCCAGACTGCAGTCTCCCCGAGCAACCACTGGCTGATTTGTAACAACAATGGCAAGATAACCGCTTTCATTGATTCTTTTTACTGCTTCTGCAACACCATCTAAAAGCTGCAGCTGTTCGGGCCTTGTTAAAAAACCTATATATTTGTTCAACGTGCCGTCTCTATCAAGAAAAACCGCTTTTTGCTCTCTCGATAAATTTCGCGCTGCTATCTTTCCTTTTTCGTAATCCTCACAGACCATCTGATAGCGCTCCGGCGTCCCCATGTCTTTTACATATTCCGGAGAGTTGTAGGCATAAACGACATCCTGTTTCACTAACGGTTTTAAAATATCTCTATCTAAATCGAGTTTCTCAGGTTTTTTAATATTTTCCAGAAGAATCGGTGATAATATATGGATTCCCGCATTTACACGGTTTTTATACCGCGTCCTCTTCTCCTCTTTATGAATCCACCGGGTCACCTTTCCCTCTTTATCCGCAACAATCAACGCACTGTCATATGGGTGATGGTTTGGGTGGGTAAACAGTGTTGCCTGTGCCCCCTTCTCCCTGTGGAAATGGATAAACCGCGCGAAATCAATATCTGCCACAAGGTCTCCATTCATAAGCAGGAAATCCTCTTTCAGCACGTCCTTAAAATAATACAGCGCTCCGGCTGTTCCTAACGGCTCTTCTTCCTGATAATACGAAATAGAAACACCCCACTTACTGCCATCACCAAAATAATCCTGTATTATTTTCCCCAGATGTCCTGTTATTAATATAATATCTGTTAATCCCTGTTCCTTTAGATGATTCACCTGATGTTCCAGGACCGGTTTGTCTGCAATGCGGATCATTGGTTTGGGAATATCCGCAGCCATGGAGGATATTCTTGTTCCCTTTCCTCCAGCCATAATCACTACTTTCATTTTTTCTCCATTTATATCATTATCCGTACCTGGTCTAAACCCAGATACTGCTTCAACAGTGAATTATCCATCAATGTGGACTTCGCCCTTCTGGCCTCAAAAATCCCCTCTGTCTGTTCTGAGGTAATGGGCACGATCAAGCTTTCGTCAGCTCCTATTTTTTTAGCAATCATTCGCCCCACATCATATTTGGACAGGTCTTCATCACCTGACACATTAATTACTTCCGGCATATCTTCCCGATAGTTTTCTGCCAGCCGGACAATTAATTTCGCTGCTGTGCCAAAATCCAGAGAGGACCTTTTGGAATCAGCAAACATTTTCATTTCTTTTCCCTGACCAATCGTTTCTGTTATCTGGTCATAAAAATGTTTTTTATGAGAAAGCAGGCTCGGCCCAATCAGAAACGGCAGGCGAACGACATTATAACCATATGAATACACGAGGCATTCCGCCGCCACCTTATGATGTCCATAACGGTTTACCGGTGACAGCCTGTCCCATTCACTAAAATGGCAGGTATCGCCCCCGTCGCCATATACACTGTCCGTAGACGGATAAAAAAAACATTTGACATTTTCTATTGTGTTTATAAAATTGGACAATGCGGTTATATTGACATTCCAGGCATGGCGTGGATTTTTTTCTACTAAATCAGGATTGTGATAGGCAGCAAGATATAATATCTTATGTCCCTCTTCCTCCTGTCCAAGCCTGTTTTTGACTTTCTCAACATCACCCGCCTTTGTCACATCACAGGCAAGCCATTCTGTCCTGTCATCTTCTTCTACGGAATCTGTACGGGTAGCCAGTGCCAATATCCTTTCTTCTGTCATTTCTTTTACTGCCATTCTCAGATACGACCCAAGAAATCCATTTGCTCCAACGATTACATACATAAAGTTCCTCTCCTCAAAGTGTACTACTCGGTATATATATCTTTTTTATCCCTTGGCAGTTCCACACCTTTGTCATACATGGAAACCAGTACCGTATCTTCCAGATATTCAAAATAATGCTTTTGATAGGGCTGTATCACAAACATGTCCCCGGCACCAAGATAATACTCTTCCCGCTCACCATCCTCCTCCAGAATGAGCTTGAACTTACCGCTGATAATGTAAAATCCCTCTTTATTGATTTTGTGGTAATGCCCTCCCCGTTTGCTCCCTGCAACCGAAGTAATAACATTAAACTGGGAGAACCCTTCACGCACAAGCTGCACGAGTTTGCCGCTCTCATTCTCAAATATAAAATCAGGTTCTGTCATTGTAAGCATCATCCTGTTTTGCCTCCATCTATCTGTAATTACTCTTCAAAATAATTTTCCTCCAGCATCAGGCACAGTGCATGATATATAGGAAGATGCAATTCCTGTACTTTATATGGCTCTGTATCCGGCACATTAATTAAAACATCTGCATATTTTGCCAGCTTACCGCCTGTTTTCCCCGTCATGGCAACGACTTTCATGCCCTTTGCTTTTGCTACTACCGCCGCATATAAAATATTTTTAGAATTACCGGATGTGGAAAGAGCCAGAAAAACATCTTGGCTGCTTCCAAAACCATACAATTGCTGGGCAAACCCCAGCAGGGGATTGACATCATTGGAAAAAGCCGTCGAAAGGGCCGGATGACTGACCAGTGAAATTGCAGGAACTACCCCCTGTAACGAAGAAGCCAGTTCCCCTCCATACGCTTCGTCTACCTTGACAAGCTGTTTCTGAAAAGAATCTGCAAGAGAGCGTTTCTTCACAAATGATTTCATTAATTCCCCTACGATATGCTCAGCATCCATCGCGCTGCCACCATTTCCGGCAACAAGAAGCTTCCCACCAGCATTTACTGCTGTAACAATTGTTTCAACTGCATCTGCAATTCCAGCTTTGTTTTGGGCCAAAACGGGATAGCGCAAAATCAAGTCCTCTAAAATGTGATTCACTGTATCTTTCACTCTGCACCTCCATGCCGTAAACTATTTCTCATCGAAATAAATTTCCCAAGTTGGATATACTAAGTTATGAAGGCAACATTTTGCCCCAAAATGTTGCCTTCATAACTTATAGTATATATAAATATGAGGGAACTTGTCAAGTACTTATGTATATTTTTCTCATTCTGCTTTTACTGTTATTTCTAACGAAGTATGATTATATATCTCCATAATAATGGCGGACGGTTTACTTCTGTTCTGCTCTGAAAAATATAATCTTCCTGCAAAGGATCGCAAACCTGGTGCAGTTTTCCAATGCATCGGTTACAGCCGGATTCAACATCATGACGTTAGTGGCCATTGAGAAGTCGATTATAATTGCTGCAGGTTCAAATGGGTAACCTGCATATCAGCTCTGTCCACACACAGAGGTAAAATCAGATATTAATTGTGCATTGCACAAACAACGTATTGACACTGTGTTTTTTTGCGTAATATAATGTTGTAAAGAAAGGAGTGATGGTATGGCAACAACCAATATCACGATGAGAATGGATGAGAATTTAAAAGCCCAGCTACAGGAACTTGTATCTAATCTTGGAATGGATATGACAACTTTTTTTACAATATCAGCAAAACAGGCCGTAAGAGAACAAAGGATACCATTTGCAATTTCTATGAATATTCCTAACGCAGATATCATCAGAGCTATTGATGACATAAGACAAGGAAGAAATCTAAGTCGTTCCTTTTCTTCTGTAGGAGAACTAATGGAGGACTTAAATGCTGAAGATTAGATACCATACTTCTTTTAAGAGAGATTATAAAGGAATCATAAAAAGAGGATATTGTTCAAAAATTGGCAAACGGTGAACAACTGCCGGAAAAGAATAAAGATCATTTGTTAAGTGGAGAATTCACCGGTTACAGAGAGTGTCATATTATACCTGATTGGCTATTGATTTATAAAATTGATAACGGAGAGTTGATTTTATATCTTACAAGAACGGGAACACCTAGCGATTTATTTTAACCTGCCTCTAAACGCAGGACAGACCGTCATCATTTTAAACATTCTTACCAAAGTTGTGGCAATGTCGCAACTTTGGTAAAAGAGAGCATTTTCAAATTCATAAATTCATTGAATACATCACCTCATCCTTATCATCCTGGTCTATGGCAAGATACCTTTTTGTTATATCTATAGAAGTATGATTATATATTTCCATAATCACAGCAGGGGGAATCCCTTTTTTCCACGCTTGATATCCAAAAGTTTTTCTAAGGGAATGACAGCTGATATTACCCTCTAGCCCTATATTCTTTGCTGCATTATTTATAATTCTATAAGCCTGGCTTCGTGAAATTGGACGATTTATCCCTGTTCTACTCTGAAAAATATAATCATCCCGTGAAGAATGACACATCTGACGCAATTCCTCCAATGCTTCTAACACAGCCTGGTTTAAAGCAACTATATTAGTTTTCCCAGTTTTTTGTTCAATCACTCGTATATGTTTGTAATACTTTCTTTTTTCCTGGTCGTATACCGATTTCCAACGTAATTTTAATAAATCACTTATGCGCAAGGCAGTATTAATCCCCATTACTATCATTACAAAATTCCTTAAATCATTTTTTTCTTTAAAAAAAGACTTTAACTTTGTTATTTCTTCCAGTTGTTTAATTGGTTGTGTTGTTGACATGATTAATTTCCTCCTTTTTTTGCTATTTTTTCTCTTGTTATTTTATCGCAAAGGCAACATTTTGGGGCAAATTGTTGCCTTCAACTTATACGATTAGTACAGGAATTAACATGGAGATATAACAATGAATAAAATATTTTTTGAAATGAAATGTACTGGAGGCTGTGTATATCGGGCACTTACAAAATGGGTTAACTATGGTGCGTTTCGCAAGCGCGCCCGGTATGCTCGATATTATAAAAAAAAGAAAGTACAAAAAAACATTGTTTTATATGAATCTTTTTTTGGCAGGGGAATGCTTTGCAACCCTTATGCTATTTTTTTGCAATTACTACAAGAACCAGAATTTCATCATTTTAAACATGTATGGGTTTTAGATAAAATTGAAAATCACACTATATTAATAGAAGAATTTTCTAAATATTCCAATGTGGTTTTTATACAAAGAG
>DKUB01000020.1:0-2235 GCA_002490465.1 Lachnoclostridium sp. UBA7215 | reverse complement strand
CAAAGAGAAAGCAGAAAATACTTAAAATATTTGTGCAAGGCAAAATACCTTGTTAATAATGTATCGTTCCCATCATATTTTATAAAAAAACCGGAACAGATATATTTGAATACCTGGCACGGTATTCCAATGAAACATGTTTGCTACGATGTACCCAATGGCAATATAGTTGCTTCTAATATAATACGTGATTTTTTACATACGGATTTCTTATTGGCAGCTAATCCTTTTATGGTAAAGATATATAAAGATACCTTTAAATTGCATGAAATCTATCAAGGTAAAATTATTAAAGAAGGATACCCAAGGTTGGATATCCTATACCAATTTTCTAGGGAACAAGTATTGCAGAAATTAAAAAAATACGGGGTACATTTGGATTCATCAAAAAAAATAATTTTATATGCACCAACATGGCGCGGAGTATCATACACAGATGTCAGCATTAATATAAATGATTATTATTCATTAAAAAAACAATTAGAACAGCAAATTGATACAACTCGATACCAAATACTTATCAAAGTACATCAGCGTGTATATGAGGTTGCAAAAGAAAAACTAACGGAAAACTTTATTATACCTGCCATGATTGATGCAAACGAGGTCTTATGTATTACAGATATATTAATCAGTGATTTTTCCAGTATTTATTTTGATTTTCTCACAACTGGCAGGCCCATATTATTTTTCATCGAAGATGAAGATCAATATGCAGAAGAACGCGGTTTTTATTTGGGACTTAATTCACTTCCAGGTCCCCACACCGATACAATATCTACCTTAGCAAAATGGATTAATACTATCGAAACCATACAAGACGAATATGCGGAAAAATACCGTTCTGCACTTGAATGGAGTACTGGAATGTGGCATAACAGTATTGCTAAAAAAATTGTGGATATAATATTTCGTGGACAAGAAAATAAATATCACGTTATTCAGGAGACACATATTAAAAAACATATACTAATTCACTGTGGAGTTGTATATGTTAACGGAGTCTTTTCAGCCTTAATAAGTCTATTAAACAATCTTGACTATGAACACTATGATGTATCGCTTATGGTGTGCGGTGCCAAGACAATAGAAGAAAAAAAACTGGTAAATGAAATAAACCCTAATGTTCGTGTACTCTACCGCAATTCTACATATAATGCCACTATAATGCAGGAAATATGTTTACTGTATCGTTATCGTCATAGCATATACAACCCAAATTTCTCTTTACTAAGAGATGACTTTTTGCGCTCTTACGGCAATGTTTCATTTGATTATGCGATTGATTTTGAAGGTTATAATCGCTATTTTTCTAGTCTTCTTTTACAGTGTCCAAAGGCTATAAAATCCATTTGGATGCATAGTGATATGTTAGCCGAATGCGATAGAATACCAGGACTTGAAAACTATTTTAGAATCTATCAATATTTTGATAGAATTGTATCCTGTAGCAAAGCTGCTATGAGTGTTAACCGTAAAAATCTAGCAGGGAAATATGCGAATTATGAGGCTTTCCGATATACTAAAAATTGTGTAAATCCCCAAAAAGTATTTTCAATGCAAAAAATTTCAGAAAAAAGAAAATATGAGGGACAGATATATATCATCGAAAATGAATTACAACAACAAAATTTTATTACCGGAAAACTAATTCCCTTTATTCCCCCTTATGATACATATGGTAATCCAAATTACCGTTTTATTACTGTAGGGCGTCCATCTCCCGAAAAAAATCATGAAAACTTAATATATGCTTTTAATAAACTTAAACATGAAATTTCAAATACATATCTATATATTGTCGGTAGCGGTCCTCTTTACAGACGGCAACAAAACATAATTCAATCATTAGGATTGGAGAAACATATTATTATGACGGGACAAATTAACAATCCAATATCTATAATGAAAAACTGTGACTGTTTTATTCTTCCATCTCTCCATGAAGGACAGCCTATGGTAATTCACGAAGCACGATTGTTGCAAATGCCTATAATCTGTTCAGAATTTTCATCTGCAAATGATATCAAGTTAAACAAAGGACAATATATGATTGGTACTGAACAGGAAGATATTTATGAAGGAATGAAAGCATTTATTGATGGAAAGGTACCAAATAATTATGTATTTGATTGGGATGCTTATAACAAAGAGGCATGTAAAGAATTTATAGCCGCTATTACCTAATACAATATATTAAATTATATTTCAATTGGAGGTCAAATATG
Organism: Lachnoclostridium sp. UBA7215; assembly: GCA_002490465.1. GTDB lineage: Bacteria > Bacillota > Clostridia > Lachnospirales > Lachnospiraceae > Eubacterium_F. Next base: position 7 of record DKUB01000020.1, on the reverse strand, counting down.
ATTGGAA
>DKUB01000071.1 GCA_002490465.1 Lachnoclostridium sp. UBA7215 | reverse complement strand
ACAAATGTGAGGTCACTTCATATTTGTTTATGATTCTGTTCACGGTTGCAAGAGCAGCATCCGGATTTCCGTCCTTTTGCCAGTTCATTCATCAGCCGGATTGTTGCCTGTGTCTTTTCATAGTCCTGTATATCAATAATTGCATATCTCCCCCGGCCATTTTTCGTCAGAAATACGGGAGCGCCTACTGCAACATCATGCAATACCTCGCTGTAATTACGCAAATCAGAAATAGGTTTAATGTTTGGCATAAAATTCAACAGCAAATTTTACAGCATAACACAAGTAAACCAGATTTTCTTAATTTTCCCCAATTTCTCCCTCCGCCGCAAGAAACGCCTCCACAACCGCCGGGTCAAAATGTATGCCGGATTCCTCCCGGATAATCGCATACGCCTTTTCCAGCGGCATGGCGCTTTTATAACAGCGCTTGGAAGTCAGTGCGTCAAAAACATCCGCTACCGCCATAATCCTCGCACAAAGTGGTATTTCTTCCCCGCTTATGCCATAGGGATAACCTTTGCCATTCCACCACTCATGATGATACGCGGCCATTTCTACGGCCATATTCAGATATTCCGATTCCCCCAGCTCTGCCTTGGCATGGATCAACAGCTCCTCTCCTGCCGTAGTATGCGTTTTCATAACCTCAAACTCTTCCTCCGTCAGCCTCCCCGGCTTGTTCAGGACAGCATCCGGTATATGTATTTTCCCGATGTCGTGAAGCGGCGCTGCTATTACCATGTCACTTATATACCTGTCCGTCAGAATATCATTGTATTTACCCTGTATTTTCAGCTTTTTTGCAATGCCTGACACATATTCCGCCGTGCGCCTGATATGCCCGCCCGTATTATCGTCCCTGTTCTCCACAACCTCCGCCATAAACGTAATCATACCGGACTGCATACCGGAAATCCGTTCATGGTAAAAAGAACGCTTATTGCCCTGCATAATCAGAACAATAATCGTAATCGTCATGACAAAGGCGGCAATACTGCTGATTCCAATAAAGGAAACCAGTCCCTGCTCATAGATAACATCTTTTGCCTGTGCGTTCTCGTTATACACCGCAATCTGTATTGCTGTATTATTGGAAAAAAACAGCATCACAATTCCGATTACCCAAAGCAGGTATTTCTCGGACTTCCGAAGGTTTCTGTGCTGCATATTCTCACGAAACCAACGGCGCCAGTCCCGTCCTTTCACATAGAATAAAAGAAGCAGTATCAATAAGATGCCATACATGATAAACTGATAAATCCGTGTTTGCTGTTCCGTAAAGGCAAACAAATAGGGTGGCACAAGCAGAACCGGAACCGAAAGGCCGCTGATAATGCCCGGAAACGGTATCATTAAAAACAGTCCCCGCAGTCTGTGTTTTTTCCTGCCAAGACCGATATTTAAGCCAATCATAAACAAAGTTGCTATTATGGCAGTATCTTTCCCGAAAACAAAAAATAGTATGCCAAGCAGAAAAAAACTGACAAAATAAAAAATCCGCTGCTTTTTCTCTTCCATATCCGGCTCTAAAAATACATATTTTTTTATTAGAAAACCGCTGACAAAGATTGTCGCTGTCTCCAATATCTCCAGCAATTTTATTTCCATAATCTATATACCGTCCCTTCCGCTCGTTCCATAGTGCCTGATGTCCCGATTTACCGTTCGGAGTTCCATAACAGTATACCATGCCATTCCGCATAAATCCATATTTTTAAAAAGGGAAAAAAGCCCCATTTCCCGGGGATGCAACGGAAAGTAGCAAAGAAAAACTTCTTTGTACACAACGATTGCTGGTGCCACTTCCTCTTTCGCGTTATGATTGCCTCATCAAAACAGAAAGGCGGTTGCACCATGGAAAAACAAACAGTTATATCGGCAAAGCATTTAAAAAAATCTTTTGGTAAAAAGGAAAATGTCCAGACAATTTACTCGGATTTGAATATTGACATATACCAAGGCGATTTTACGGTTATTATGGGTTCATCGGGAGCGGGCAAATCTACCCTGATGTATTCCCTGTCGGGAATGGATAAGCCGGACAGTGGAAAAATTGACTTTGACGGTACGAATATCACAGAGTTAAATAGTGATAAGCTGGCGGTCTTCAGACGGAGCCAGTGTGGATTCGTATTCCAGCAAATCTATCTAATTGATAACATGAGCCTCATGGACAATGTTCTGACGGCAGGGGTACTTACCAATAAGAACAAGGAGGATATCAGAAACCGTGCCAGGCAGCTTTTTTCTTTGGTAAATCTTCCGGAAACCACCTGGAAGAAAACACCTTCCCAGATTTCCGGCGGTGAGGCACAGAGAGCGGGCATTGTGAGGGCAGTCATCAATAATCCGAATGTACTTTTTGCGGATGAGCCAACGGGTGCATTAAATTCAGCGAATGGAACAGCGGTTCTCGATGTTTTCAGTTCTCTCCATGAGAAAGGACAGAGCATTGTCATGGTTACGCATGACAAAAAATCAGCGTTGAGGGGAAACCGTATTCTTTACATCAAAGATGGGGAAATTTTTGGTGAGTGCCATTTGGGGAAATTTGAGCCGGATCATGCCGAAAGAACAGAACGCTTTGAAAAATTCATTACGGAAATGGGGTGGTAGTAATGAATAAGACAGCAACGCTGATAAAACACAACGTAAAAAAGGCAAAGGGACAGTACCTTTCCTTTGGCATTATTATCTGCCTGACCGCATTGATTATGAATACCGCGCTTGTGCTTGCCTTTCAGACTTTCAGCGCCTATGACAGCCGGTTTTATGAACTGGATACGGCAGATATCAATTTTATGATTCCGCAGTTTCAGGATGATAGTGAACTCATCACGGAAATCGAAAAAATCGATGGCGTTTCAGCGGTTGAAAAACATAACGGAGTATTTGTTTCTGCAACTATCCGTGAATTTTCAGGCTCTGACTTTGACATGAATACCGTTTTTTATAACCTCGACGAGACAAGAACACTGAACCGGCTTGACGTTTCAGAATATCTGAAGAAAAGCAATGAAAACAGTGTTTATAAAAACACTGTTTATGTCCCAATGTATATGAAGAAGCTGGGAGGTTTTTCGGAGGGCGGCAAAATCACCTATTCTATTAACGGCAAAGACTGCACATACGAAATTGGCGGGATTGTGTCTGAAATGCAATATGGCAATTACGGCACCGGGCTGATTGGCGGATATCTTTCCACGGCTGCCTACGAGAAATTGGTGGAGATGCATGGTGAAAACAAGATTGCAGAATATTCTCTAAAAACTACTGACAATGCGGACTTATCTAAAATTAAAAATGCGATAACGGTTCTGTTGACTGACAAGAAGATTGCTGCAATTGTTGTCAATGACAGAGTTACCGCTAAACAGACCAGGACGATGGTATGTACACTCCTGATTGTTATATTTCTGGCGCTTGCGGCCATTATACTGACAGTGAGCATCTTCTTAAGCAGCTTTCGGATACGCAGCACGATTGAGGATGAGCTGGCACAGATGGGAGTTCTAAAAGCGGTAGGCTATACGAGCCGGCTGATGATTCGCTCTACTGTCGTACCTTATGCTCTGACAGGTATAATTTCCACAATCCTTGGTGCGGCTGTATCTTATACGGTTTTGCCCGGCGTAGCAGAAATTTTGGCCATTCAATCAGGTTTTACCTATACTCCTGTCTTTGATGCCAAAGCACTGTTGATTGTAGTTATCATCCCTGTATCCGTAATCGTTCTGTTTGCTTATCTTTCGGCAGCGAAAATACATAAACTAGAGCCGATTGACGCTATAAGGGGAAGGAAAGGTGCGGAATTTGCCGGGCAGAATATCTTGTTGTCTGTCTTGTCAATTGGTATAATGGTTTTGTTATCCTTTGCGGGAACACTCCTTTACAATGTAAGTGTGAATCCTGACAATTTTATCAATACGCTTTTAGAAGAAACCCCTTCTGTGATTTTTACAGTGCCAAAGGATAAAATGTCCGAGTGTAAAAAAGCTCTCCAGGGAGACAGCCGGGTAAAACTCGCACTGGAATACTCTTCCGCAACAGTGAGTTACGCAGATGGAAGCCTTGCTGCCTTTGTATGTGAGGATTTTGAAAAAGTAACCAATGACATATGTTATGAGGGGCGAAATCCTGCCGGGAAAAATGAAATTGCCGTGGGAAATATGCTGGCAGAAAACTATCCGATTGGCAGTACGATAGAGATTACAGTCTCCGACAGATCAGCTCCCTATGTAGTAACCGGTTATATTCAAAGTGTCAATAATTCCGGAAAGGCATGTGAACTGACCAAAGATGGGTACAAGAGGATCGGCGGAACAGTGAATACAATCAATGTTTATCTGCACGACAAAATTGCTGATAGGTTTATTGAGGAATACGGAAAACATCATGATTCATGGATTGCTTCTTCTCTAAATTATGAACAGTTGAACGAAAATAGCAGAACTATGTATGCAGGAATTGTTTCAGCAGTGACCGTTGTTCTATTTTTGATTTCCGTTCTGATGGTACTGCTTGTTTTGTATGTCATTATTCATTCCGTGATTAGCAGACGCAGACAGGAATTTGGTATTTATAAGGCAATCGGATATACAAGCAGGCAGCTCACCCTCATGACAGCGGCCCGGTTTGTGCCTGCCCTGGCTCTGTCAGCGGTTCTGTCGGCTGTGACGGGAATATGGTATCTTCCTGTAATCAATCAATTTATTTTCCGCCAGATTGGAGCAATCAAAAATCATTTCGTGATATCCATCTGGACCCTGCTTGTCATGGCACTTGTTTTTACAGCGGCGGCGTTTTTCATCAGCGTACTGCTGGCGGCACCAATAAAAAAAATTACAGCATATTCCCTTTTAAAGGAATAAGAATTATGGAGGTTAATCATGAATTTTTCAGAAAAATTAAAAGAGATACGAAAAAGCGAAGGTTTATCACAGGAACAGCTTGCCGAGAAAATCGGTGTATCCAGGCAGGCCATCACAAAATGGGAGACGGGAAAAGGTTTGCCGGATGTGGAAAATATGATGATCATAGCAGAAATTTTTAAAACGACCCTGGATGAACTGCTAAGGGATACTGCTGCCAGACAGGAGCAGTCATTCCCCGTTTTTATCAGCGAGACCATTTATGATATTGACTGCGAGAAACATTTTGACGTCAATATCGGAAATGCGGCTGCCATCATATTGTCTTCGGGGACCGATGAAAAGCTGCATATCAAGCTGTCCTCTGAGACGTTTGAAAACCTGGACACAATGTTTAAGATTAAGCTGGATGAAAAGAAAAACAAACTGGATGTAAATTGCCTGAACAAAAACAAACTGAGCCGCTACGAATTGGAAGATTCTCTGACAATCGAAATCACTCTTCCTGATAAATACTCTGACCATTGCGAGATATCGGCTTCTGTGAAACTTCTTGTAATAAAGGGGCTTCACCTGCGCCGCCTGGAATATGATGGTTCTGCAAAAGAAGTCCTGATTTCAGACAGCAGCGGCAGTCTGGAATTTACTTCAAAAACAGATTACGATATTACAACAGATAAAATAACAGGGACATTGGATATCAACCAATGGAAGGCAAAGGCAATTGTTCATCTTCCGGAAGATACTATAGTAAATGTCATAAACAAGGGCCGGAAATGTGATATTTATTATAAGAAAGAAGATAATATCGTAGAGTATGAGAATCCTGCGGACAGTGAAAACAAACTTTGTGTTTCGGGAATCATGTCAGAGTTGATTGTTGATTTGACAAAGAAAGAATAACCTGCCACAAGGAATATGGCTGCCCATCTATTATTTCTAATCATTGGACAGCCATATTTTATTGGCAAATATCCTTTCTAACTCTTTATCTACCCCTGCTCACTAAACATCGGCGTAGATAAATACCTGTCACCCGTATCCGGAAGAAGCGCAACAATCATCTTGCCTTTGTTTACCGGCCGCCTGGCAATCTCTGCTGCTGCCCAGACAGCCGCACCGGAAGAAATCCCAACCAAAACCCCCTCTTCTCTCGCAATCGCGCGCCCGGTCTCAAAGGCCGCCTCATTTTCCACCGTAATAATTTCGTCATATATATCTGTATCCAGTGTATCAGGAACAAAACCCGCTCCAATTCCCTGTATTTTGTGCACTCCTGCCTGCCCTTTTGAGAGAACCGGAGAATCTGCCGGCTCGACTGCCACAATTTTAATCTCAGGGTTTTTCGACTTCAAATACTTTCCGACACCGGAAATCGTGCCGCCGGTACCAACACCGGCCACAAAGATATCTACTTTTCCATCCGTATCCTGCCAGATTTCCGGCCCGGTCGTGCGAAAATGCGCCTGGGGGTTCAGGGCATTGACAAACTGGCCCGGGATAAAGCTGTTCGGAGTACTCTCCGCCAGCTCCTCTGCCTTTTCAATGGCTCCCTTCATCCCCTTAGCGCCCTCCGTCAGCACAAGCTCAGCGCCATAAGCCTTCATCAGATTTCTCCGCTCCACACTCATTGTCTCCGGCATTGTAATAATAATGCGGATGCCGAGAGACGCCGCAATGGATGCCAGCCCGATGCCCGTATTTCCACTGGTCGGCTCAATAATAACGGAATCCTTTCCAAGCTTACCGGATGCCAGTGCGTCCAGAATAATCTCTTTCGCTATCCGGTCCTTTACACTTCCCGCCGGATTGAGATATTCAAGTTTTGCCAGCAATACCGCAGATAACCCGTGAGCTTTTCCATAATTACCAAGCTCAAGAAGCGGTGTATTTCCAACTAAATCTGTCACTTTTTTATAAATAGTCATGATAATCTCCTTTATATAGCCTTAAATGCCTCATCCAAATCCTCAATAATGTCATCTATATTTTCTGTCCCGATAGAGAGACGAATCGTGTTCGGCCGAATGCCCTGCTCTAACAACTCCTCTTCGCTCAATTGCGAATGGGTTGTGGATGCCGGGTGAATCACAAGTGACTTGGAGTCCGCCACATTGGCAAGCAGCGAAAACAGCGCCAGATTGTCAATAAATGCTTTCGCCTTTCCAGCATCTCCCTTTATCTCAAATGTAAAAATGGAACCGCCCCCATTGGGAAAATATTTTGCGTAAAGTTCTTTTTGAACATCGTCCTCTGTTACCGCCGGATGATGTACGGTTTCCACCTGCGGGTGATGATTCAGATACTGAACAACTTTCAGGGCATTTTCCACATGGCGCTCTACGCGGAGCGACAACGTTTCCAGTCCCTGCAAAAATAAAAACGCATGGAAGGGGGAAAGAGTTGCCCCCGTATCACGGAGCAGTATGGCACGGATTTTTGTGACAAATGCTGCTGCCCCTGCTGCCTCCGTAAACCGGACACCGTGATAGCTCGGATTCGGTTCAGTGAGTGAGGCAAACTTGCCGCTTGCCTCCCAGTCAAATTTCCCGCCGTCAACAATGATGCCGCCAATTGCCGTACCATGCCCACCGATAAATTTTGTTGCTGAGTGGACTACAATATCAGCTCCATAAGAGATTGGCCGCACCAGATACGGTGTGGCAAATGTATTATCTACAACCAGCGGTATTTTATGTGCGTGCGCAATATTAGCGATTCCCTCAATATCCGATACATCTGAATTTGGATTCCCAAGCGTCTCAATAAAAACAGCCTTTGTATTGTCCTGAATCGCCTCCTCTATTTCCTGCACGTTGGCACAGTCGACAAATGTTGTCTCAATTCCGTAACTGACAAGCGTGTGTGCCAGTAAATTATATGTTCCGCCATAAATATTTTTGGCCGCTACGATATGGTCTCCGGCCTGCGCCAGATTTTGAATTGTATAAGCAATCGCCGCTGCACCAGAGGCCACTGCCAGGGCAGCAACTCCCCCTTCTAACGCCGCCATTCTCTGCTCAAAAACATCCTGCGTCGGATTAGTCAGCCGTCCATAAATATTTCCTGCGTCCGTCAATCCAAAACGCGCCGCCGCATGGTCACAATCATGAAATACATAAGACGAAGAGGCATAAATAGGCACTGCCCTGGCATCTGTGACCGGATCCGGCTGCTCTTGCCCCACATGAAGCTGCAAGGTCTCAAACTTTAAATTTCTGTCTGCATAACTTCTCTTGCTCATAACAATTCCCCTTTTCTGTTTAATTTCTATTAATCATATCACTTTACTAGGAAATTGTAAAGCCCTAAAATAAAAAATAGGAATGCTTTTATAAAAAGGCGGTTGATTTCTCAACCACCCTAGTGTATAATCTAATCAGAAAGGCAATCGGATGAAACTCCGATTCGCCCTCGTTAAAATTTTAAATGCAAAGAAATAGCATCCAAACTTTGTTAGGGTTCAGGATGCTATTTCTTTTTGTTATTATGATTGTCTATGTATCTAAACAACCGGAAAGTCACATCCACCTTCTTTTCAACTATACCTCTTTATTATATTACACATCATACAAATATTCAATTAGAAATTATACAACGCTGTTTGTCTGTAGCGGTTCAATCCCCACTCCCCCAAACACCCTACATGGAAACCACCTTATAATCCTGGTCCTCTACCGCCTTCCGCAGTACATCATCCGAAACCTCAGAACTCATCGTCACAACGGCCTCTCCCTTCTCATAGCTCACCTCAGCGCTCTCGACGCCATCAAGTGCCTCTAATGCTTTTTGCACCCTTGCCTCACAGTGGCCACACATCATTCCCTCAATTTTCATTGTCTTTGTCATTTCTTTACCCTCACTTTCTTTCTGTTTTCTTTTTTTGTCCCTTTTTGTATCATAAATATTTTTAAAATTTAAGCGCAGGGCATTAGTCACTACGCAAAAACTGGACAGGCTCATTGCCGCGGCGCCAAACATAGGGTTTAGTGTCAATCCAAAAATCGGAATCCACACCCCGGCCGCCAGCGGTATACCAATTACATTATAAATAAATGCCCAAAAAAGATTTTCATGGATGTTGCGCAGGGCAGCACGGCTCAGCCGGATAGCCGCCGGCACATCCGTCAGCCGGCTTTTCATCAGCACAACATCCGCCGCATCTATGGCAATGTCTGTTCCGGCACCAATGGCAATCCCCATGTCGGCCCGTGTAAGAGCCGGCGCATCATTAATTCCGTCCCCGACCATGGCGGTCTTCCCCTTTTTCATAAGAGAGCGGATTACCTGCTCTTTGCCGTCAGGCAGCACTCCCGCAATGACCTCATCCACTCCGGCCTGTGCACCGATTGCCTTTGCCGTCCTCTCATTGTCACCCGTCAGCATAACGACACGGATTCCCATATGGCGCAGTTCACTGACCGCCTGTGCCGCCTCTTCTTTTATAACATCTGCTACAGCAATAATTCCCAAAAATTTATTATCCCTGGCAAAATACAGCGGCGTATTACCCCCACCGGCCAATTCCTCTCCCCGTTTCTCCGCTGAGGCAGGAATCGGCGCTTTCTGGCTGATAAATGCCTGATTTCCACCAAAAAGAACCGCACCATTCCATTTGGCCGTCAGACCATTTCCCGGAAGCGCCTCAAAATCTTCTACCTCTAAAATGGAATTTTCATTTTTGAGGTTAAATTCCTGAGAACCATTTCCACCCAGATAACTTTCACCATAAGCAAGAACTGCCCGGGCAAGTGGATGCTCACTGTATCTTTCAAGGGCCACAGCCATGTTAATAAGTTCTTTTTCCGTAATGCCATCATCCGGGAAAACCCCTGTCACTCTCGGTTCTCCTTTCGTAATTGTCCCGGTCTTATCCAGAGCAACCACACTGACCTTTCCCGTCTCCTCAAGCGCCGCAGCAGTCTTAAACATGATTCCGTTTTTTGCTCCGACACCATTTCCTACCATAATTGCTACCGGCGTCGCCAGTCCTAGGGCACACGGACAACTAATCACAAGTACAGATATTGCCCGGGCAAGTGAATATCCAAACGTACTTCCGCAAAGCATCCACACAAGAAATGTCACGGCCGCAACCGCCATTACAACCGGCACAAAAACACCGGATACCTTATCTGCCACCTTGGCAATAGGCGCCTTTGTCGCCGCGGCGTCACTCACCATCTGTATAATCTGGGACAATGTTGTGTCCTCGCCAACCCTTGACGCCTCACATTTAATGACTCCGGACTGGTTGAGCGTCCCCGCGGATACAAAATCTCCCGTCCCTTTATCTACCGGAATACTCTCCCCTGTCAGAGAAGCCTCATTGACAGCGGAATTTCCATCCAGAATCACTCCGTCTGTCGGAATATTCTCCCCCGGACGGACAATAAATACATCCCCCTTTTTTACTTGTTCAATAGGTACGGTCTCTTCAACAGAGTCTTCTCCTCTTAACAATACTGCCGTTTTAGGCGCCAGCTTCATTAATCCTTTCAGTGCATCCGTCGTCCTGCCCTTAGAACGCGCCTCCAGCATTTTTCCCACCGTAATCAGTGTGAGAATCATAGCTGCGGATTCAAAGTAAAACTCATGCATATATGCCATAGCCCCTGCCATATCCCCGCGCATCTGCGCATCGGTCATGGCAAAGAGTGCATACGTGCTGTACACAAAGGCCGCACTGGCCCCTAATGCCACCAGAGTATCCATATTGGGAGCACGGTGCCAAAGGCTCTTAAAACCGCTCACAAAAAATCTCTGGTTAATTACCATAACCATAATGGTAAGCAGCATCTGACAGATTCCCAGCGCCACGTGGTTCTCTGCCACCGCAGCAGGAAGAGGCCATCCCCACATCATATGCCCCATGGACAAATACATTAATATAACCAGAAAAATCAGTGAGGAAATAAGCCTTTGTTTCAGTTTTATAAATTCTTTATCCTGTCCCTCATTGTCAGGCGAAGACGCATGGTCTTCTGCCCCCGCTGCACTTGCACCATAACCGGCCTGTTCAACGGCACGGATAATGTCCTCTTTGGCAGCGGTTCCCTCCACTCCCATAGAATTTGTCAGCAGACTGACGGAACATTCTGTGACACCAGTCACGCCGCTCACCGCTTTTTCCACCCGGCTGCTGCAGGCGGCGCAGCTCATTCCAGTTATATGATATTGCTGCATAATTTTCCTCATTTCTGCGCTGCCTTTTGCGCATAATGCAATGTTTGTGTCGCAGCGCAGACACAAACTTGCCGAGTGAAAAATTTATTTTTCACTCTTTTCTCCTTTCCAGAACACAGCACCAACACATATTGTTACTTCATCAATTTTTTCAGAACCATTAACAGCTCGTCCACTGTCTCCTCTTTCCCGGCCCGGATATCATTTGTCACGCAGGTCTTTATATGATTGTCTAACAACACCCTGCTAAAGCTGTTCAGCGCCGCACTCACGGCAGAAACCTGAACAAGGATATCCGTACAGTAGACATCTTTCTCAACCATGCCGCGGATTCCGCGAATCTGCCCTTCTATCCTGTTTAATCGGTGTATAAGGCTCTTCTTTTCCTGTTCACTGCGCTCCTTTGATTTATCTGTAGAACAACAGCACTCCATTTTTTCTTCTTCCATAGTATTCCTCATTTCTGCGCTGCTTTATGCGCATAATGCAACTTTGTGTCAAGCAGCGCCAAAGCCAATAATATTGGCTTACACAAAATTGTCGTGTGAAAAATTTATTCGCGCGAAGGTAAAGTGAGGATGTGCAAATAAATTTGCACATCCGAGCGCGCCCGCGGGGT
>DKUB01000069.1:5370-6117 GCA_002490465.1 Lachnoclostridium sp. UBA7215 | reverse complement strand
TTTCATGTTCTATAGGAATGCTTAATACGATAACTGTTCCATATGCATTTTAGTTCAATTATGTATGTTTTTTTATCTTAACGATAGAATAATGTACCAACCTTAAATACACTTTAAAAGATAATATCCTGCTTACTCCTAAATTTGCATAAAAAACAAAGCGGCTCTGTTAAGAAACCGCCTTGTGTAATATTTTCCTCAATATCTACTTATCTCTGAATTGTTTTTACCACCTTTTCCACTGATTTATTTCATTTCTGACTGCTCTTTTGCCTCGTCCTTATTATAAATTAAACTGCCCCACTGTCTCTTGCAGGGATGTTACACTTTTCATGACATCTTTAGTCTCCTCTGAGACATTTTCACTTGCACTTGTAATCATTTGCAGATTCTCATTGACCGACTGAACAGCCCCGTCCAGTTCCCTCTGGGAACTATTAATTGTATCAATAATCTGATTGATATTGGTAATGGATTCGCTCAAATCTCCAATATATGTTCCTAACACATCGCTGACTCCCACGTAATAGTCTGCATCCTCCCTATAATTGCCTGCAAGAGTCTCCAACTTATCATAATCCTTTAACACAATCTCGTCCAAAAAAGAAATAATCTGGTTGCTTGCATCTGAAAGTTTATTTACACTCTTCATAACTCTGTTCACCAATTTGTTTACTTTTTCAATCTCGTTCCCGGTAGTGTTGCTTAACGCCTTAATCTCTTCTGCCACTACGGCAAAGCCTTTTC
>DKUB01000069.1:928-5069 GCA_002490465.1 Lachnoclostridium sp. UBA7215 | reverse complement strand
AAAGCCTTTTCCCGCTTCTCCTGCCCTTGCTGCTTCTATAGAAGCATTAAGTGCCAATAAATTTGTCTGCTCCGCAATAGCACTGATTGCTTCAGAAACTTCAACAATTTTTCCAATTTCTTTTGTTTCCTCAATAGCGCTTTCAAGGTTTTTCTTACTGTCAAGCGTAATGCTAATAGCATTTTTCTTATCATCAAGCAGTCCGGGAACGATCTTCTCCACCCTCGTAATAATTTCATTAGCACGTTCTGTAATGGTATGTGTATTTTCAGTCAGCTCATCCACCACTTTTGCAACATCCTGACAATTTAAATTAATATCACTGACACTGGCTGTCTGCGATGTTACGCTTGCCCCTGTTTCCTCCATAACCGCACTGATTTCCATAATGTTATGATTCATATCCGAAACATGGCTGTCTGTCTCTGATATCATATTCCGGATTAACCCAGCCTCCTGCTGTGTCTTCTGTATAGTTGACACAACCCTGTTCTCCAGCTCCTCAATAAGATAGCTGATTTCTTTGACCTCCTTTTTTTCTGTTGCACAGCTCTTCACACCGATTACCTTATCCTTAATAAATGCCTTCATTACAGCCATTGGCTTTAAAAGACGGTTTACTACGATATTTAACAGAACAATAAACACTATCAAAAGGATAACATCTACCACTAGAGGAAACATCAGATTTTTCCGAACTTCTCGCCCTATCACGGAAACCGGCTGTGTAATTCCAATCTTCCATCCCGTTTTTTCTATTGTCTGCACAATAAAATATTTGGATAACCCGTCATAATCTTTAAAAGTAGAAACTCCTTTCTCGTCAAGATTAATGCTAATTACCTCTGATAAAACCGTATTCCCCTCTTCCTTAGGCAGATATTCTTCATTCTCATGAGTAATTACACTATTATCTTCTGCCAGAAGAAAGGTCTGCACACTTTCATCTGTTCCTATGCCCTGCACCATTTGAATCAGGCTGTCAATAGTAATATCCGCAAGAACTACTGCCTGCTCTCCATCCATAGTAAAGGGTTCCGCAACAGAGACTATCATCTGTCCTGTTGCAAAATCCGTATAAGGCGCTGTAAAAATTAAATCTCCCGCCTCTAACGCGTCTGTCCACCAGCTTCTTGTGCTGGGATCCAGATCCAGGGAAGAGTGGTCCGCCGGAAAAACCCCCCCATCATAGCCAAAGCAGCAATAATACATCAGAGCGTCCGGATTTTGTGAAAGATTGGCCTCCAAATAATCCATAACAGCATCCATATTCCCCCGCTTCATCGTCTCAAGTCCGCTCTTCATTGTATCCACGATATATGACTGCCTGACAAGCCACTCATCAATCAGTTCTCCAGTACTCTCTGCTTTCTCCGCAAGTGTATTGTGACCATTTGTCACAAGCACATTTCTCATCACAACACTGTTAAGCGTAGCCGTTACCGCTAAAATAATTATAGTACACAATGCCACATAACAAATTATGTTCCCCTTAATACTTCCAAAAAACCTGTTTTTTTCTGCCTTACTCATCTGTTTTGTTCCTCTCATATCTTTCATCGCTTGATAATTTATATCGATTTATTATAACACATTATTTTTCTTTTTCATATAAAAATCTCTCTCCATTGTAAAAATAATGTGCGGTTCCCATGTAAATAAGCGGCGGCTGAGGGACGCGCGGCTTGTTTCGCGAAAGTCGGAATTTCCCATACAATAAAAAAAGACCATAGGAATTGTCCCTACAGCCTTATTTCTTAAATACCATTAAAACCAACTCTCCGGCGGTGCCAAATGTGTGACCCGCATTGGTCTGTCTTCTCGGAACATTACAATATTTTCCAGAACAATATTAGGATCTGCTGCATAAAATTTCAGTGTATTAACACCTTTTTTCAAGATAACTTCTTCCTTTACAATACGAACATGATTCGTAACACCATAACTCCATGTTTCATTCTGCCATTCAGCAAAATATTCGGAATCGACAGCATCAAACCACCGGATCTCCCCGTCATTGATACAAAAACTTCCACGCATTGTTCCTCTTTTTATCATTGGATTGCGCGGTGCAATATAAAAACACAATAGATACCCACCCTCATACTTTGCCTGAAAGCAATATTCCACATAGGGGCGGTCTTTTTCCATTTCCCAGTTTTTTGTAACCGGAAAGGACTTAATAGCATCTGACGTCCTTCCTAACCGTGGAATCACCTGCCAACCATTTCCGTTTACATCTTTTTTTCTTTGGAAATGTTTGGCCTCCATACAGATATATCCCTCATTTTCAATAAAAATATTTTTGTCCTGAATGGAAAAGAGCCCCCCTGCCTTTACTTTCACCTCTGACCATGTTTTCGCTCCATTATCAAATTGAAAATCAAGGCGTATTCTCGCCGCCTGCTCATCACTTAGCTGCTCCTTATCACAAATAATCTCTAGCGATATGCGGGACTGTTTTTTCAGACAGGATTTTCCCTCCATACTTGAAAATGAAAGCCAAGGGACCGTACAGTGGACGGTATATTGAAAGTCCACATTTCCACGGCTGTCGATATCCAGTATTATTTTATTACAATCCGGGCGGAGCATTTCTTCATTAGTAAGCGTCGACGAATCCTGCCAGTGAGCCCCTAAATGATAGGCGTTGTTTCCCCTGAAACTGACGGTTATTTTCCCGCGCGGTATCGGGTAAACCGTTTTGGCCGACGGATATGTCCAATCATTGTCATCCCAGCCACGAAAACCGGTATGGGCGGAATCCATCATATGTTTCCATTTCCCCCCTTCCATAGCATGAAACTCCTCTACATAACTCTGGTCTAGAGCCACCTTCTCGGCCATACGCACAATTTCATCATTTGCCGCCAAAACACCGCGCCTGGCAAGCTCTGCATTATTTCCTGCCGCCAGGTTTAATTCAATGATATTTAACGACGCCAGTACCGGGTAATAAATCATGCTCTCAAATGCAGGCCGCATTTCTTCGGGCAGCGTCTGATGCAAAAAAACGGTTTCTTTTTGTACTTCCTTTATTTCTTCCTGTATCCGTTCCATCTCGTGAAATTCACAGCGGTAAATGGTTTCATCGAGAGACTCCGGCAGCCGTTGGGAAGTTAATCTCATATAGGCATCTAAAATCTCATGTATTTTTTCCCTCTGCTCACCGGATGCTGCCGGAAACTGCTGGCTAATCCACTGATTGGTAAATTGTGCCACACTGCTTTTGTTCGAAATTCCCCATGTGCCATAATCATAAGCAAGATTCATAAAAAAACTAAGCGGATATTCATTTCCCTTGATATCTCCTACATTGACAATCCACATGCGGCAAATACCATATTCGTATGCCATCGTCAGCTGTTCCCATGCCTGTACCAGATTTACGTTGCCAAGCCACTCATAACTGTAGGGAGCACCATGATAATCAAAGTGATAATACATCCCATACCCGCCGCGGTGCGCCCTGCCACCGGGCTGCGGAAGAGAACGAAGATGCCCATAATTATCATCGCTCAACAGCCAGATGGCATCTTCTATTTCTTCATAATCACGAAGTCCCTTGCATGTTTCATCACCATAAAAAAAATCTTCCACTTCTTTATAAATGGCAATCATCCGCGGCACTTCCTGAAAGGGTTTGTGAAATTCCTCCGAAATCAAACGGTTCTGCACATGAATAGCCTTTTTTAATACTTCAATATTTTCTTCTACACTGGTATCCTCACTCATCAGCAATGAGTCTGCTTCCCCCCTCATACCAATAGTGATAATATTTTCAAAATTCTTACATCGTTTTAATCCATTGCGCCAGAATTCTGTAATGGCCTCACTATTAGTGAGAAAGCTCCATGTGTTATCATCCCCATATTCTTTGTATTGGTTCTGCCACTCGATTCCTGCACGCCCAAGCGGTTCATGGTGGGATGTCCCCATAATAATGCCATACTCATCCGCTAACCGTGCGCTCTCTAAGCCCGGACCGTCTTCCCAGAAAGAACTGCTCCACATCGCAGGCCAGAGATAATTGCCTTTCAGGCGAAGAAGCAATTCAAAAATCTTATCATAGGCCTTTGCATTGACTTCTCCATAATGTTCGGTACACCATTTGCCAAAAGCAGGCCATTCATCATTAATA
>DKUB01000069.1:0-636 GCA_002490465.1 Lachnoclostridium sp. UBA7215 | reverse complement strand
AGCAGGCCATTCATCATTAATAAAAAAACCACGATAAACAACGGATGGCTCTTTTGTCACAATTTCCTGCTCAAAATCCAATAGTATTTCCTCTCTTTTTACAGGCACTGCATCCCCCCAGAAAACAAGAGGTGAAACCCCGCACAATTCCGACACATGAAACATCCCGTAAATCGTTCCGCGCTTATCGCTGCCAAGGATTATTAGTGCCTGCTCAATCTGTGGATATTCAGCAAATGGATGTTCCACCGCTTTCAAAAGGTAGCACTCCCTCTTTCCCTTTATCCTGGAAATATCCAGACAGCCCTTTTCTTCTAACTGTGCCATTATTTCACTCTCCCCGCAGATGCCGGCGATAATGACAGTTCTTCCCGCCGTTTTAGAAAGCATTTCTACCTGCTCTGGCACTTTTCCTGTCACCATTTCAATATCCCTGCACAAAATAGATGCCACTTTTTTGATTCCTTTGGGAGCATTCTTCTCCATATACAAATCCGTCAGATATCCCCTTTGAAAAATTGAAAACATACTCATTTTAACCTCACCTCTATACTGAAAACTTGCCATTTATTTTGATTTATTTTATAATATAACAATATTAATATAATTTCTTTGCTTATATTGCGAAAAAACTTG
>DKUB01000094.1 GCA_002490465.1 Lachnoclostridium sp. UBA7215 | reverse complement strand
TCAGTAAAATGGGTTGCACCGTTTTATTTGTTGTAATTCTCTCAAACTTAAGTTATAATAATTGCGCACATTACTCATTTTTTGCGTACAGAAAGTTGGTGTCTGCTTGAATAAAACGGAAATTATTATATAGGTAAGTCTATAAGCAATTTTATGGAAGATATCAAAAAATCGGGAATATTGCATATAATACAGGTATCAATGAAGAAAGAAGGGTAGCGCAATGAGTAATAAAGAAAGAATTATTGAACTTTTAGACGTTATTCCAGATTATAAAATTGGGTATTTGCTTGCATATGTTCAGGGAGTGGCAGCCGATGAAGAGGCAGACGATCTTTTTTGTCAAAGAATGGTAGAAAGTTATGAAAATGCTCCAGACGAGGACAAAGAAGATATTCCACTTGAGGAATGTATGAAAGAATGGGGGCTTTCCTGATGTATCGTATTATCATCAAAAAGAAAGCCAAAAAATTTATTGAGATTGCGTGTCGGTGATTACCGGATCATTTATTCAGTGGACAATGGTGAATTGATTGTTTATGTTGTGGATGCTGGAAACCGTGGAGACGTATACAGAAGGTAATAAATGGAAAATAATAGGGTAGAGTAAAGCATTGTTTATTAATTGAAAGTGCTTTTTTATTGTCTAAAAACATTCCGAATACATTAAAAATAATTCCGAAAATGCTTTGGTATTCTGAAAACGAAATGCTATAATAAAAACAGTTAAAGAAATCATAACATCGGACTATGATGGTCAGTAATTTTCTGTAATGAAAATAGGAGAGAGATAAAAGAATGGATATATCTTTATATTATCAAGAAAAAGGAACAGGCGAACCATTTATTCTTTTACATGGAAATGGAGAAAATGGAACTTATTTCAATAACCAGATAAAATTTTTTTCTGATAGATATAAAATGATTGCAGTAGATACAAGAGGTCACGGAAAATCTCCAAGAGGAACAGCTCCTTTTACTATGGAACAATTTGCTATGGACTTAAACGAATTGATGATTAAACTTGAAATTTCAAAAGCTATTATCTTAGGATTTTCTGATGGTGCGAACATAGCAATGAAATTTGCATTAAAGTATCCTGATAAAATAAAGGCATTAATATTAAATGGAGGTAATTTAAATACAAAAGGAATAAAAAGAGTAACTCAAATCCCAATAGAGATAGGATATAAAATAACAAAGTTATTTGCTGAAAAGTCAGAAGACGCGAAACACAATATGGAATTATTAGGCTTAATGGTTAATGAACCTAATATAAAATCTTATGAGCTGCATTCCATTCAAGTACCAACACTTGTTATTGTGGGAACAAGAGATATGATTAAAAGGACTCATACAGAGGAAATAGCAAAAAATATACCAAATGCAAAACTTTCAGTCATTCAGGGAAATCACTTTATTGCCAATAAAGAATCAAATAAATTTAACAAAGAAGTTGAAATTTTTTTGCAGACAATTAGTTAAATCAGGATTGACTCTTAAATTTAGAAGAGGACAGTTTGGGTTTTTTATAGGAGGAGCGATTATGAATTTCTACGAATGGGCGCTGGAACTGCGTGAGGAAACAGTTACCCACCGTCGCTGGCTGCACAGCAACGCAGAGGTTGGGCTGCATATGCCAAAGGGGCAAAACTATGTCATGGAGCAGTTGAGAGGATGTGGTCTGGATGCGCATCCCTGTGGGCATGGAGTGACGGCAGAGCTGGGCAGGGAAGGGGGCAGGACGATTTTGCTCCGGGCGGATATGGATGCGCTGCCCATGCCGGAGGAAAGCGGCGAAAGCTTTGCTTGTCCAACCGGCACGGAGGCTCATACCTGTGGTCACGATTTCCATGCGGCCATGCTGTTGACAGCGGCAAAGATGCTAAAAGAAAAGGAAGACATGCTGTCTGGCAGGGTCCGTTTTATGTTCCAGTCTGCGGAGGAAACCTTTGAGGGTGCTAAGGATATGCTGGCAAACGGGATATTGGAGGGTGTGGATGCAGCTCTGGCCTATCATGTCGGTTCTGGCAGGATGCCGGTGGGCCTGTTTATGTACAACAGTGGTGGTACTATGATGTACTCTGTGGATGGTTTCCGGATCACGGTTCATGGCCGGGGTGCCCACGGCGCGTACCCGCACAGTTCCATCGATCCAATCAATATCGGTGTTCATATTTATCTTGATCTGGAATCACTGATTGCCCGCGAGGCAGACCCCGCAAAAGCCTGTGTGCTGACCATTGGTAATTTTTCGGCGGGCTCAGCGCCTAATATAATCCCAGACACTGCTGTTCTCCAGGGAACCCTGCGCACCAATGACAGTGCCAGTCGTGAAAAACTGGTCCGGCGGCTGAAGGAGGTTGTCCAAAAGACTGCGGAGGTATTTGGGGGATCGGCAGAAATCCAGATGATTTCTGAGGTGCCTCCGCTGATTTGTGATTCGGTCATGACGGATGAAATCGTAAGTTATATGAAAGAACTTCCAATTCCCGGCCTGACACCTGTTCCTGATACGTCAGCCAGTGCTTCTGAGGACTTTGCGACTATTGCAGAGAAAGTTCCCAGTGTATTCATGTATCTTTCGGCAGGTTATATGGATGAGCGGGGAGATGCCCCTGCCCACAATCCGAAAGTTCGGTTTAACGAGGATGTCTGTCCAATCGGCTCCGCTTGTCTGGCGCACTGCGCGGTCCGTTGGCTGGAAGAGCATCCGTAAATAAAATGAGGTGAGACAGGAGCGTGAAGATTTATGAGATTCGAGTGAAAAAATGTTATAAAATGACTATAAGAAAATATCGGGTTTGTGGAGAAAACAATTCAGTTTTATATATTTAAGCGAGGGGTGTAATTTATGAAAGCAATATTAACAAGTTCTCTTGGCGGTTCGATTAAAGCAGATGGCATGAGAATTCCAATACCTCTGATGAGAGAAAATGGGCAATTAGATAAAATCAAAGCATTTTGGCACGAAAACTCGAAGATACTGTTGGTCAGTGCATCACCGGATGATTATGGCAGAAATGAGGGAATACTAAACTGTTTGAAAGAATCTTTCCATATGAGTGGATTGAATTTTTCGCTCTTTATGATGTGTGACGCCAGAACAGAGAAGTTGATTGAACGGTTAAGTGAGATGGATGTCATACTTCTTACCGGTGGACATGTTCCAACGCAGAACACATTTCTGAAACGTATCAGGTTAAAAGAAAGATTACGCAAATATGAGGGCCTTATCATTGCGTGGAGCGCAGGTTCAATGAATTGTGCAGAGATCGTGTATGCTGGTCCAGAATCAGAAGGAGAAGCGATTGACCCTAATTATCAACGTTGGATTTCCGGACTTGGATTGACTAAGGTTAATATTTTACCACATTTTGAACGCATTAAAGAAGATATTCTTGATGGATTTCGGTTGATTGAGGATATTACATATGCTGATAGTATCGGACATGAGATTTTAGCTTTGAACGATGGAAGTTATATTGTGGTTGATGGTGTTACTGAAACTTTATATGGTGAAGCATATAGTATCAAAGATGGATGCCAGAAACAGATTTGCAAGAATGGAGAATCTATTATTTTGGAAAGCAAGCCATAATAAATGACATTAGCAACAAAGAACATGCCGAGTTCAAATAATTTTGTTATTCAGTTTACAAATTCCCATATGGATTGAGAGGCCGGGGATTATATAAATCCCCTCCTGCTCAATTATTTTATCTTATAGGAAATTCCGACTTTTGCGGAGCAAGAACCGCAAAGCGGT
>DKUB01000019.1 GCA_002490465.1 Lachnoclostridium sp. UBA7215 | reverse complement strand
GGGAGTTTTTGCATTAGGGTTTGTCTGAGCTAAAGCTCATGACATTGGTTCAACTGGGGGTCAATAAAAATGCTTTAGCAAAAGCCAAGGCACCGGCATACTGGAAAGTATGCCGGTGCCTTGAAAAGCATATAGGGCAACACACCAAGTTGAAACTGCAAGGTGTTTAGTCCCCGAATAGGGGACTTGCAGTGCAAAAAGTGTGATTGAAGCTCTTTTTCAGTGCCCCCTTTAGGGGGCGGCCACAGGAGATAGGCCCTTACAGGGCCTGCTCAAACCACCCGTTCAACGGGTGGTTTTGACTCTGGGGGAAATGTGGTATAGAAAATATCCCTTTTCTATTGCATCTTTAATTGAAGCGTGCTACAATGGGGAAAAATCAGGTATAAATTTCTTCCCGGAGGAATGTATGATGGCCAAGCAGGTTCATATACGAGTAGATGATGACATTTATGAGGAATTAAGTAATTACATGGTTGTGAGCGGTCAGACTATGCAGGATTGTCTTTCCATAGCAATTAGGCAGATGCTTGTTAAAGCAAAGGCAGAGCCGCTTCAGAACAGCGGTGGATATAGGTTTATAGATTTATTTGCAGGTATTGGAGGTATGCGTATTGCGTTTGAATCTGCTGGAGGACAATGCGTATATTCAAACGAGTGGAACAAGTACAGTCAACAAACGTATTTTGCAAATTTCGGTGTGCAGCCGGATGGTGATATAACAAAAGTGAATGCCGAAAATATACCAGATCATGATATACTCGTAGCAGGATTCCCCTGCCAACCCTTTTCAATTGCAGGTGTATCGAAAAAGAACAGTCTGGGACGTGCAACAGGTTTTGAGGACAAGACTCAAGGGACTCTTTTCTTTGATGTTTGTCGTATTTTGAAAGCAAAGCGGCCAAAAGCATTTATGCTTGAAAATGTTAAAAACCTTTGTAGTCATGATAAAGGGAGAACGTTTAAAGTTATTCAGGAATCTTTGAAGGAATTAAATTATAAGGTATTTTTCAAAATTATTGACGGAAAACAGTATGTCCCGCAGCATAGAGAACGTATTGTGATTGTTGGTTTTGATATGGAGCGATATGGGAACAATATTGACTTTGAGTTTCGATTGTCTCCGCCAGAAAAGCGACCTGTTGTAAGAGATATTTTGGAAAATGTTCCTGACAGAAAATATACATTATCGGACAAGCTGTGGATTTATTTGCAGAATTATGCTGCCAAACACAGAGAGGCTGGTAATGGATTCGGTTATGGAATTGCCCCACTTGATGGCATAACAAGGACGATCAGCGCTCGATATTATAAAGACGGGTCTGAAATATTAATTGAACAGAGAGGGGGAAATCCCAGACGTCTTACCCCGAGGGAGTGTGCACGACTTCAGGGATTTCCGGATACATTCAAAATCCCCGTATCTGACACACAGGCATATAAACAGTTCGGAAATTCTGTGGTTGTTCCTCTGATGTCTGATATGGCACGTCTTATAATTTCCAAGTTGGAAGTTCTCGATGTAACTCCATGTGAATTTCACGTTAAAGAGATTTTGCAGAGGGAGGTAGTATAAAATGTTGGAGGGATATGCAATTCAAGCAATACAAGCTGTTTCGTGTGGACAGCAGGCATATTGCAAATTCCTTTCTGCAAATGATACAGGTTTAACCGGTGGGCATCAGGCCGGAATTTACATATCTAAACCGTCAATTCCAATTCTATTTAGCAAACCGGGAATAAAAGGTTACAACAAGGAAAAGTGGGTCAAAATCAAATGGCAGGATGGATCGGAAACAGATACCCGTTTTATTTACTATGGGCAGGGAACACGCAATGAATATCGTATCACCAATTTTGGAAGAGGGTTCCCGTTTCTCCGACCAGAATATACAGGTGCATTATTTGTACTGGTTCAGAACAGTTCGGAAGATTATTTAAGCTATATTTTAAATACAGAAGATGAGATAAATCAATTCCTTGATGCTTTTGGACTTAGTCCGACCGAGACAAATCGACTGATTGAGGCAGGGCAGATACAGGCCGAAACACAGGAACAGATTGCCATCCAGAAGTTTATTACATCTCTTACTGTTGATTTCCCGGTATCTGAAGTGATGTCGACCGCTGCCCGCGAGATACAGAACAGAGTATATAATCATCTTGAGTATATTCGTACCAATCCGGATCGAAAGATTATTGAATGGACAAATATGGAGTACTCTCTGTTTCGTGCTATCGAGCATGACCGCTATGGAGAAACAATTGCCCATGGTTTTACATCGGTAGACGATTTTATAGCAATGGCAAATATGGTGCTGAATCGAAGGAAAAGCCGCGCAGGTAAGAGTTTGGAGCATCATTTGTCAGCGGTCTTCGATGGAAATGAAATCGCATATACATCACAGGCTGTGACAGAGGGAAACAAAAAACCGGATTTTATCTTTCCATCCCAATCAGCATATCACAGTGCAGCGTTTCCAACGGAAAAACTGATTTCTTTGGCGGCAAAGACCACTTGCAAAGACCGCTGGCGTCAGGTAATCAACGAAGCGGATCGTTTACGGAACCGGCCAAAGTATCTTTGTACGCTTCAACAGGGGATATCTCCAGCACAGATGAGCGAAATGCAGGCTGAAAAGGTTATTCTGGTTGTACCTCATCCTTATATTGCAACCTATCCGAAAGATTATCAGGACAGAATCTGGACGCTTTCCAAGTTTGTCCAATATGTTCGGGAAATAGAAGGACTTTGATGGCAGATATTGTTTCACCTGAGCAGCGTAGTAAAAATATATCTGCCATTCGTTCCAAGAATACAAGGCCGGAAGTTTATTTCAGAAAGCTGCTTTTTGCCAAGGGATACCGTTACCGAATAGCTGAAAAAATATAGTTGGACATCCAGATAGATTTTTGAGGAAGTATAATACTTCAATCTTTATTCATGGACGTTTCTGGCATAGACATTCCGGGTGCAAATACGCCTATATGCCGAAATCGTGGGTAGAGTTTTGGCAAAAGAAATTTGAAGCAAATATAAAAAGAGACAGTATTGTTAAAGCAGACTTGCAGACGCAAGGGGTGAAATGTTTACTTATATGGGAATGTACGGTAAAAACCATGATGAAAAGTCCGAAAGAATATACCAGAATTTTGGATATTGTTGAAAAATTTTTGCAAGAAAGTGCTTTCTTTGAAGAGTTATAAATTGCAGAGGCAGGAAAAGGGGTAATATCTCCTTTTCCCGCCTTTGCAATTATGGCAACTGGGCTGGTATTCTGTCAGTATTTTTAATGAAGGGTTGCCAATGTGGGGCCGTAGTGTTATAATAAAATTGATTTAATCGAACGACACGGATGGAGAAATTTTCTGTTTCAAAATATCCAAGTGTCTAATACTCTAAATTTTCAGGAACACGGAGGTATTAACTGAGATGTCAAAACTGGCTGTTAAAACGCTGAGTGATGTAGAAGTAAATTCTTGGGCAAGCAATCAGCACGAATTTAATGGAGTTGCTCAATTGAAACAAGTTTTTGGAACTAAAAGGTTGGAGGGTCTTCCAGCAAGGTTTATCTATATGAGCAATAATGGAGTTGAGCGTGAAACAACCGGCTCGCTAACATGGTACGACGCAAGAGCGGATCATCCGACCAGAACCGAATATCGGCTTTACTATGATTCGACTTTGCCATTGCAAAAAGCAAGAGCCGGAGATACCTTACTGATTACGTTTGATGCTTCTGGGTGGGTAAATGTGTTTATAATTGCGAGAGGCACTCAGTTAGCTAACTTCCTTATAAGTCAGTTGGGGCGGATAGGAGAGGACTATTGTATTGTAACAGATAGCCACAATGTTAGCGCAATAGAAAGCGCCCTTCCTCTCGTATAAAGGATTTCCTTGTTATCACCCCTGATAACAATTTGATAACAGCC
>DKUB01000015.1 GCA_002490465.1 Lachnoclostridium sp. UBA7215 | reverse complement strand
AATATACAATTTAAAATATCAACAATTTTTGTTTTACTGATAAACATATGGTTTCATATATGTTAAATCCGCTTCTGAGTCCATTTCTCCTTCGTTTAAATAAACAGAATCAAAGTACATTTCACAATCATCATACCAATCAGTACTTATTATCACATAATCTACTGCGTACTCTTTCGTAAAAAAATAAGAATAATACCCTAGAACTGGAACAGAATGTCCATTATCTTCTGTATACAAACCTAACATAGATTTATAATCATTATCAACACAATTTTTCACATCAGCAAAACGGACCTTTGTATCGTCATAATACGCTTTAAACCCATTTGATTTGTAATGTTTTTGGTAATATATATTTAACGATTTTTTTACATCATCACCAACAGTTCCTCCATCTACTACTTTGGCATTTTGATATATCTCATTATATGCATTCCAAGTATTTTTATATATTCTTCCTTGCATTGACAAAGCAAATGTCGCAGCAACTACTTCGCACGCATATTTATTTCCCGTATTCGCCTGAACATTTCCTTGGTTAAATGTTTTTAAATATTCTTCTTTATATCCACTATACATTTTCTTTCCATACCTATTCTTATAAAAAGGTTTTAACTTGCTTTTGTTATCAAAATGATAATCATTCTCCGTGCTATGAGATGAGGATGCCGTTTTTGCATATCCCAAAGTTTCTTCAACTTCTTCCACATCAGCAACAGTTTCTGATGAATCAAAATTATCCGCTGTATTACCATCTTTATCTAATGCTATCAAACAATATGGATTGTCATCTGAAACTATAAGTCCGTCCACGATTTCATCATTCTCTGCGTCAAGTTTATCACATAATTCATGATAAATATTTTTCTGTCCCTCTTGGAATTTAAACTCAACAATCCTTTTCTTTGTTTGGTCGTAGACAGCATAACCGTAGGGTTTCTCATCTACAGCATAACCATATGACTTACCAAAATAACTCCCGTCTTCCTGCACAATATCATATTCATTTGCGATATATGCTTTATCACCATTTTGTAAACTTGAAACAACTATTAAAGCCAAATCATATCCGCTGATTTCTTCAAAAATATCATTGTTATCAACAATCTCTTGGGCATTTACACTAATGTATGGTGTACAGCTAAATAAATAAGTAAATACAAGTACAATAGCAACAAATTTCTTAAAAACACTCTTTTTATAAAATATATTTTCTTTTTTTCTCATTATCTCAAATTCTCCTTTATTGTTTTTTTGTAAAATTAATTATCTAATGCTACAATGTTACCACTGTTTCGTCCGAGGATTTACATTGAACTTTTTCATTGTTTGTCTCCTCTGACCAAACTTAATATCCCGGCGTCCATTTCATAAACCTCATCACACAACACATCAATATCCTCTCTGTTATGGCTTGCCATTAAAATAGTTTTCCCCTGCTCTTTCAAATCAAGCAGCAGCTTCCGCATATCCTCTACGCCCTGATTATCCAGTCCATTCATTGGCTCATCCAGGACAAGAATATCCTGCCCCTCCATAAATGCCTGCGCCAGACCTAATCGCTGCCGCATGCCGAGGGAATACTTTCTTACGTGTTTTCTGCTTTTCGGGTCCAACCCGACCTGTTCGATTGCCTGGCAGATTTCTTCTTTATGTATTCTGCCGCGGATACCTGCCAGGTATTTCAGGTTCCGGTAGCCGGAAAAGTGTCCGAGAAATCCCGGCGTCTCAATGATACTGCCAATATTATCAGGGATATCAATTTCCCTGCCTAATTTTTTCCCCCTGACAGTGATGGTGCCCGATGTCAATCGATAAAAGCCGCACACAGCTTTAAATAATACTGTTTTCCCGCTGCCGTTCCTCCCTACAATTCCACAGATGGTTCCCTTTTTTACATTAAGAGAAACATCCTGCAGCACGGTTGCCTTTCCGAACCTTTTTACCGCATGGCTGATCTGAATGATTTCTTCCATTCCAAGCGCACCTCCCTATAATAACTCAATTTTTCTTCGTCGCAACAGTATCTGGTTGACAGCCACAAGCACTGCGATACACAACAGGATCCGGATACTTATACGGGCGATATCCGCCGCGCCCTTATTGGTTAAATCATTCCAGTTTGCCGGAGACAGGCGCAGCGCCACCTGGCCCCACTCAAATTTTACTGCCATTCCCTGGATAAAGATCCACGCAAGGCTCCACCCTGACATGACGGCTGTGCCGAGATTGCCGCGGCTGATGCCATTCAGCAGGTATACTACCATTCCATAACAGATTCCGGTCAGGCAGAACAACAGCGCCGTTGCCCCAATCGCCTGCCATGGTTCGTAATTGGTAATAATCTCCTGCGAGACACCATCATAGTTTCCATATCCCAGCTCGCTCATGGTCCTGTTTGCCACCGACTGCCAGATCTTACCCCAGCCGGAAAACTCGATACAGGGCAGGCAGGCAAGGACGGAAAACAACAGTTGTTCCACCACATATACGATGGACACCATGGCAATGGCAAGCAGCTGGCCTGCCCCGTAACAGCGGATTCCACTTCGTTGCAGCAATTGTTTTTGGCTTTCATCCTTCAACGGGATACTGCTGAACAAGAAAATCAACAGCAAAAACGCAATATTGCAATAAACGATGTCAGAAAAATAAAACGGCAGGATTGCCGGTACCAGCTTCTCCCCATAGTCAAGGGCAAACTGCCGGATCAGCATGACAAATAAATCCATAAACATCCATGAGACAGCAGACAGTACAAGGAATTTGGCAGACAGCACCATGATTTTTACTTCATACAGTGCCACGCGCCACACAACGACAATGTTTTTCCATAGTTTCATGATTCTCCACCCCCAAACACTCCATTCCTGCGGACCCGGAAAAATAAAAGAAGGAAAACCACACCTGCCACGGCAGTGGTAACCGCAAGGACAAGCCAGAACAGCTGCCATTCACTAATCGACATAGCGCGTGTCAGGATGTGCTCCTCTGCGTATAACAGCGACGGCTTCAGCCAGTCCGGAAGCCATGGCGCCACTTTGCTCCCCAGCAGATACTGGTTAAAATACCAGCAAAGAATCGGAACGGCTATTACTGCCTGCCTGTTTGGTACAAACACAGAAAATGCCACTGCAAGGAGAGCATAGAAGGCAGCCTTGAAGCCGAAAATTCCTGACGAAATAAATAAAAATTCATATTCCCTTCCTGCGGCAAGGAGATTATCGGTAATAACATACCAGTTATAATTATCTTCCAGCTGGGCAAGCGGCATCCCCATAAATACGGCCATAACCAGGACGCAGACAAGCTCCGCAAGGAAGGCGCACAGCCATGCGGACATTGCCGCATGGAGAACCCGTCCCAAGGCATACCGGAAATGACCAGTTCTCTGTACTCTGGCATATGCTGCATTCTCCGCATAATCCTCCGCATACATACCTGCGGCGGGAAGGCTGCAGAGGCAGAGGCTGACCTTGGCAATGAATCCCGACTGTGCCCCCGATATTATGTAGCCGAATACACTCAGTTTTGCTCCCGCTAAGAACATGTCGCTGTCAACACTTTCCACCATGATAGACATAATGATACATGCGGCAGACAACAATACAGCAGCCGGAAATACGGGCGTTATCAGCCAGCGGGATATCTCCGGCAGAATGGTATGTCTTCTCTTGCTTAACATATAGACTGCACTCCCTCCCGGACTGCCTCCCCCGTAAAGGCGTCATAGACAAACTGGGCCGTACCCAATTCTCCGCCGACATACACATTTACAACCCAAAACGGTGCAATGGACGGCTGGATTTCCCCCTCACTCCCATCCGTAAAGTATCCGGTGTAGGCAAGCCTTATGTCGGTAACAGTAATTGGTGAGGTGAGCAGAAGGCGGCTGTAATATTTTTCGATTCGTTCCAGTATTTTATCCGGGTTCAACACTTCTGTGCTATCCTTGTAAATCTCCCCTTCCATGCGATAATGGGAGATATTCAGTTTAGTGATTCCCTTACGGGATACACGGACCGCCTGCTTTGGTTCACTCAAGGCTAGCAATGTGGCAGATGTATCACTCGCAGAACCTGCATGTGCGACCTTATCTGCAGTCTCTCCCTCCTTCATATTGTATTGCAGCTGCAAATCTAGAAAGGGAAGCCCCGCCACATCCGCATAAAACCAGAAGATGCCGTAATCCTCTTCTGATTTGGAATGGATATAACTGTGTTTGACCGTGTCCTCTGTTTTCTTTACGGCTTCTGCCGTCACTGGTATAAAATCCCATTCGTCGGCTATTTTTCTGCCTGTAAGTTTTTCCAGAAAACTCCTGAGTTTTTCTGCCTGTGCCTCCCGGTCTTTGATAAACGGAGTTTGGAAGTTTTTATAACCCGGGCAGAACCTCATGATATTTTCTGCTATATTGGATGTATCCTCTTGTGGTATCCGGATACTCAAAGAGGGACAGCTAAAACGTCTCGTCTCTTTCTGCCACGGACCATCAAAATACCAGTCAGCCCAGAACTCATAGCTGTCATCTCCCCGTTGAAAGTTCTGAGATAAATCGATGTCTCCCATTTCTGTATAATCATCTTCATTTTCAAACTTTGGCTTGCCGACAAATTTTCCATCCAGTTCTTTTTCAATCAGTTTTTGTATTTCCGGTAATTTTTTTCCGTATAAGCGGAGGTCTTTCTTAAATTTTTCCCGGTTATCGGTATCTTTCCCTGCCTCAAAGTAGTGTTCCATATAATATTTCTTTAATCCGCTGCGGTATTTCTCCGTTGGTGTGATTTTGGCGTCCACAGTTACGTTTTTCATTAGTTCAAAGTTTGCGATGCCGTTATTCTTTTCTTCTTCTGTAAAATGGTTCCGGTATGCGGCGTCCCCTTCTGGCGCTGTTCCTGACTGGCAGGCACTCAGCACAAGTACAAGGGACAGAAGCAGGCATGCCCAGATATTATGTTTCTTCATGCTTCAACCTCCTTTTCCGTTCTTACTGGACGGGGAGGGAAAGCAGCTCTGTCCCTCCCCGGATATGTATCCTGTACTATATTATGGTACAAAATGACATGAAACTGTTAAGTGTTGGTCTTTTGAATTGTTTGTCAGTAACAGGCAGAGGTAATAATTGTGTCCCTTTATCCCTGTTCCTGTCTGGTATGGCATATACTTTGTTTCCCCACTTGCGGTTCCCCTGAAGGATGCAGCAGCCTCTGATACCCGAACACCCCTATCATTTCTTACATAAGTATTTACAATATTATCATTGGGAATTGCATCATGCATGGTAACTTTTGCGCCTGTGCCGGAGGGCATGTATTTTTCCACCGGGCCAACCTGTAAAACACTCCCTCGTGTTAGGACCAGACTATTATAGTCTCCCGATGCATTTGACACCGTTGCCGGGAGAATAGTTCCCACCGTTAATATGCCTGCCATTAATACAGCAATTGTTCTTTTTATTATGTTCTTTCGCATCATAATTCTCCTTCCTGTCTCTCTTTTCTAAAAGAAAAGAATATGTTATAATCGTTACGGAATTTTTCCAGCGTTCTTTTCGGTATCCAACTACCATTTGAAAAGAACGCTTTATTCAATGGAATCTCTGTATTGCGTCAAAGCGGATAACATTCTTTCACCCCCCCTTAACAAAAACAGTTATTCAAAGAAAACAAATTGTTCCCTTACTACAAATATTATTTCACAAGGTTCGACAACATTCAATTGAAGTATAGATTTTTGTATTGTAGTATGGATTTTTGCACTATATTGTTTCCGTCTCCTCCTTATGAAGCGCCTTTTGCAGTTCAACCAATACTTCCCTGATTTTTTCGTACTGTTTTGCTTCCAGATAAATACTAATCAGCCAGAGATAGTACTTAATATCATGTGTTTGTTTCTTATTTTGTTTGTCCGGTGTCCGGAACGGAGTATATTCTCGATTTCGTGTCATATATTTTATCAGGTCGTTTAAAAAATTTTTCTTTTTTCCTCTTGACATTGGCAGTTCTTTTCCGTCCGCAACAAAAAATTCTGTTTTTGGATTAAAACTGGATACATATCGCAGATTTACTATATAGCTGTTATGGGGAACAGAAAAATCCGCCGTACCTAACAATTCGAGCAGTTGATTAAATTTATAGGGGACAATGATATTTCCATTCGGGTATAGTTTCGCTATTTCCCTGCAGAGATGCAGGACGCTTCCTTTTTGATGGTGTGTGATGTAGACGATATCAGCGGTTTGGATTTTTATTTTGTCCCTCATGTAGGAAGCCTCAATTTGGTAAGGTATTTTTCTCTCTGCTGCGAGATTTTCGCAATTATCACTTTTATACATTACTTTATTCCTCCTTGGCATATGCATTTAGAAACAAGTGATTCCACCACAAAATTAACTCAAAATATTATCTCAATATATTATCTTGTAGTTTGATTGATGTTATGTTACTATAACTGTGAGTTTTTGCGGGCGTTCTTTTTGGTATTACACTACCATTATAAAAAGAACGCCCTTTTTTGATTAATATTTCTGGCTTCCGCTGGTGGCAGTTACCGTTTCTTCAGTTCCATTTTTCCAAACGCTGGCCGTGAGTTTACAGCGATAGGTTCCCTTGCTGCTTAACTTGTATGATGTACTAAACATCGCATTTGATGAGTTTGATGACTTATCCCAGCTTGTTACCTTTTTCCAGCTTTTGCTGGTGGTATTGTACTTCTGTAACTTTACAGTCATTTTAATTTTTGAAGTACCGGCTTTGCCAACAACATTAGCGGATATGCTCGCTGTTCCAGATGCTGAGATACTAAGTTGCATACTTGATTGGGCTGTGTTGACACTCTGTACAGATATGATTGGATTTGAGCTGTTTTGCCCAATGGAAGCAGCGTGTACGTTGCTTCCGCAACCCAGTACCAGAGCTGAAAGTGCAAAACACGTGAACAGTTTCTTTTGATTTTTAAACATAAAAATCCCTCCTTTAAAATATCTTTCACTATATATAACGAATGAGGGAGGCAAATCCCTACAATAAATTTCATTTTTTTTGATTTTTTT
>DKUB01000042.1 GCA_002490465.1 Lachnoclostridium sp. UBA7215 | reverse complement strand
GGCAGAATGAAAAACGGAATGATGGGACATATATCCCAGATGATGGTGCAACGGCTCACCAATCAACTTAATGGCAAACCAAACTATAACGACATTTTGGGTAATTCTGTGCAATCGGCATTACAGGCAACCAAAAAACTTCTTTATGATTTGGAAAACCCATTAGAACCAAACAGTCAGCGCAGTTTGAAAGTGCAGCAGCAGATTATGAAAGAAAAGCAGTTTTATCAGGCTTTTATAAATAGGCTTGAAAAGATATAGTGCAATATTACATAGGAATCAGATAAATAATCTCAAAATGTGGTTAGAGTGGCGGGAAATTTCTCGCTGCTTTTTTTGAAAGCAGGTGGATTTATGAGCAGAATACAATTCACTCATCTACAGAAAATGATGGGGAAAGTGCAGAGATAATATAATTTATGGTTCTTTTCCCGGAAAGGGAACGACATGGAACCGGAACCGTTGCATTGGAAACGGTGCAAAAAACGATGCAGACAAAAGAATAGCATACGGGTTTGTCAAGGTTCAGATATTATTGGGTGGGAAAGCAGGGTGTAATCCAAAGCCTTCAAAAGAAAAAAGGGAAGACAGGGAATATTTCGGTGGCTTATTTATATGCGGTGTCTGTGGCAGACCATACCACAAAGATGGGAAAAAATTGTACTGTGCGGCCCATAAAGCAGGCAGCCGCCAGATATGCAGGGGAAGGGCGGTTAGGTATGATACAGTAATTGATACGCTTACAATTTATGTTGAGAAATTTGTATCAGGTTTTTCTTCTCTGGGGAGGCAGGTAAAGAAATGCAATTCCGGTGAGGGAAAACATAAAACAGAATTGCTTGAACAAGAGAGGGAACAGCTTGCGGCAAGGAAGTTCCAGTTATATGAGAAGTACAGAAGTGGGAAAATCAGCAGGGAGACATTTCAGCAGGAAAACATGATGATTACTGACCGTATTAATGACATTGCTAAAATATGGGATGAGTACCGCAATAGAAAAGAAGATACTTTTGAGAGTATTAGTGGCGTATATAATAAATTGTGTGATGATATTGTAGAAATTGGGAAATTCGATGTTGAAAAGTATAGACAATTCATTAAATATGTTGCTATATATGATGAAGAATCACTTGAGGTTGTTTGGAATATAAATAATCCAATGCAGTTGCCGCAATGATGCAATTCCTCCGAAATCATACTGATATAAGGAAAAAGAAAGCCCTGTTGCGCATTGTATGATATATGCAGGCGCAGCAGGGAATTTTGATATTATGCTTTTCAGGCATTACTTGAAATGTAACATAAGCATTAGACATTTTGTGGAAAATGTAATATCATAATTTATATAAAAATGGGTAATAGGGTAACTGTTAAAGATGCCCTATGGGTTTGTTATAATATAAAAATAATCAGAAACGGAGGAAATGGGTTATGATGATTAAAAACAAAGAAGAATTTGAGAAAGTAAATATGTTTGGGACAGGAGCACCCAATGAGGCATTTGCCGAGTATTTTACAGGGGATTCTTTTTTGAATCCATTGACACAGCCGGGGGAATCGGCAGTGTTCCTTGCCAATGTATCTTTTGAGCCGGGCTGCCGGAATAACTGGCACATTCATCATGCAGACAAAGGCGGAGGTCAGATATTGATTTGCACGGCTGGAAAGGGCTGGTATCAGGAGTGGGGCAAGGAACCGCAGGAATTGAATCCGGGGGATGTAGTTGTGATTGGTACAGGAATTAAACATTTCCACGGGGCATGTGCTGATTCCTGGTTTAGCCACATTGCAGTAGAGGTACCGGGAGAAAATTGTAGCAATGAATGGCTGGAGCCAGTGAGTGATGAACAGTATAATAGTCTTGGTAAATAATATTTTATATCCAAAGAGTTGGCAGGAGGATGGAAAATGGCAGTGAAACAGACAGCAGGCAGAACGCAGCTTGGGGAGTTTGCCCCAAAGTTTGCGGAGTTAAACGATGATGTATTATTTGGGGAAGTGTGGAGTAGGGAGGATAAACTTTCCCTGCGTGATCGCAGCCTTGTGACAGTGGTGTCGCTGATGGCACAGGGCCTGACGGATGAATCGTTCCGTTACCATCTGATAAGTGCCAAAGAGAACGGCATTACAAAAGAGGAAATAGCAGAGATTGTCACCCATGCCGCTTTTTATTGCGGATGGCCCAAAGCATGGGCGGTATTTCGCATGGCAAAGGAAGTGTGGGCAGATGAAGAAACAGAGCAGTAAAATCAATTAAATAAAGGGGTGAACAGATTATGCGTAAAAATTTTGGAGCGAAACCATGGACATATCCACAACCGGTTTTTATTATTGGTTCTTATGACGAGAACGGAATTGCTGACGCCATGAATGCGGCATGGTGCGGTATCAGCAATGCAAACCAGATTGCTATGTGCTTAAGCGCAGGACATAAGACAGTAAAGAATATCCTGATAAAAAAAGATTTTACTGTCAGCATGGCTACAGTAAAATATGTGACGGAATGTGATTACCTTGGTATCGCCTCGGCCAATGATGTTCCGGATAAATTGGAAAAATGCGGTTTGCATACCGTTAAGGCTGAAAATGTGGATGCACCGCTGATTGAGGAATTGCCGATGGCAGTGGAGTGCAGGCTGGTTTCCTATGATGAAGGGACAGGGCTTATGCTGGGAGAGATTATCAATGTCAGTGCAGATGAAAGTATTTTGACAGAGGGAAAGATTGATCCGGACAAACTGAATCCAATTACATTTGATTCGGTTAACAATACCTATGTGAAACTTGGAGAGGTTGTTGGAAACGCCTTTCAGGATGGAAAGAGATTCAGGTAAGAATTGAAAAGAAAAAGGAGAACAAACAAATGTTAGGAAATTTTGCGTATTGTAATCCGACTAAATTATATTTTGGTGAGGAGTCTTTACAGTATTTGAACACAGAGCTGCCCAAATATGGAAAAAATGTTGTGCTTGTGTACGGAGGGGGTTCCATAAAGAAAAATGGCATCTATGATGAGGTGTTAGAGATACTGAACAAAAATGGTAAAAATGTTGCGGAGATTTCAGGAGTTATGCCAAACCCTACCCTTGAAAAATTGTATGAGGGAGTAGAGATTGCAAGAAATCATAAAGTGGATTTGCTGTTGGCAGTAGGCGGAGGTTCTGTCTGCGATTATTCAAAAGCAGTATCCGTATCCGTTCATTGTGACGAAGATCCGTGGGAAAAATATTATCTGAAATTTGAGGAACCGGATTGTGAAATCATTCCGGTGGGTTGTGTACTTACGATGGTTGGAACTGGTTCAGAGATGAATGCAGGAGCTGTTATCACAAATCATGAGAGCAGGATGAAGATTGGTCATGTTTTTGCGGACGAAAACATAATGCCGAGGTTTTCTATTTTAAATCCGAAATATACACTGACACTTCCTCATTATCAGATGGTTTCTGGAATTTATGACATTTTTAATCATATTTGCGAACAGTATTTTTCCGGGGAGGATGATAATACAAGCGATTACATTAGTGAGGGATTGATGAAATCTCTGATTCACTCCAGCCGGATTGCAAATAAAAACGATCAGGATTATGAGGCCAGAAGCAATATTATGTGGACTGCTACATGGGCGCTCAATACCCTTGTGGCAAAGGCGAAATCAACGGACTGGATGGTTCATATGCTTGGTCAGGCGGTAGGCGCCCACACCGATGCCACCCATGGTATGACATTGTCTGCAGTATCCCTGCCATATTACCGATATATTATGCCTTATGGACTGGCTAAGTTTAAGAGATTTGCAGTGAACGTATGGGATGTGGATGCAAGCGGCAAGACAGATGAGCAGGCTGCTTTGGAGGGACTGGCAGCCATGGAGAGCTGGATGAAGGAACTTGGCCTTGTGATGAATCTATCAGAACTTGGAGCGACTTCAGATATGGTGGAAGAAATCGCAGATTCTACACTTGTTATGGATGGGGGCTATAAAATATTAGATCATAATGAAATCGTGAAAATTTTAAGAGAGAGCTTATAATTTGGGCAATAAATCTATATAACAGAAAGAGGCAATCTTCTTTGTGGAGACGGCCCTTTCTTTGTATTCAGAGTATGTGACAGCGGGGATAGAGTCTGAGGAAATACTCTGTTACCAGTACCGTGTGGATTTGTTCTGATATAGTATCTTGATTTTTGTATGTTTTTGGGATATTATTGACGAAAGAGCCTAGGCGAAAATATGCGGCTGAAACTGCCGAAGAAAGAAAGGATGACATCATTATGAAAGTTGCGGTTACTTATGAAAATGGAAATGTATTCCCGCATTTTGGGCATACAGAGCAGTTTAAGGTTTATGAAATTGAGGAAGGGAAAGTTGCCGGAGCGCAGGTGGTGGATACGGACGGAAGCGGGCACGGGGCTCTTGCCGGAATGCTGAGGACATTGAATGTGAATACACTGGTTTGCGGAGGTATTGGTGCAGGTGCACAGACAGCACTGGCCGAGGCGGGTATCCGGCTTTATGGCGGGGTGTCTGGCAGTGCGGATGAGGCTGTGGAGGCGCTGCTTGCGGGGAGGCTCGAATTTGATCCGGATATTCATTGTGATCATCATGGCCATCATGGGGAAGGACATCACCACGGAAATGGACATTGTGGAGAGGATAAACATGGCTGTGCAGGGAACGGGGGCGGATGCTGATGTTTTGAATCACCGGTTTGTTTGCGGGCGAAGAAGTATCTTTATATAAATTTATAAGCGGAAAATAATTTGTTTATAATAACCGGAGCGGTAGGAAAACCGTTTCGGTTATTCTTTATTTGTCCAGTATGGGCGCAATGGAATCGGTGAAGGTTTGTATTATGCTTTTTTGACTTTTGAAAAAAAGATTTATATTTTTGAAATAAAAGTGTTGACAGCGGAATATAGTGTTGATATAATAAAAATAACTTTTAAAACAAAAGAACAGTTGTTGTAACAAAAAGAAATAAAAACAAAATAGAAAGGAGAATTTTTAAAATGAAAACAAGGGCAGTTAGACTTCACGGGGCAAATGACTTAAGGATGGATGAGTTTGAATTACCGGAGATTAAGGATGATGAAATTCTTGTTAAGGTAGTGTCGGACAGCATCTGTATGTCTACTTACAAATGTGCAATTCTTGGTACAGAGCATAAACGTGTACATGATGATGTGGCAGAGCACCCGGCTATTATGGGACACGAGTTTGCCGGAGATATTGTGCAGGTGGGTGCAGCACATCAGGATAAGTTCAAGCCGGGGATGAAATTTACTTTGCAGCCGGCACTGAATTATAAGGGGACGATGTGGAGCCCGGGATATTCCTATGAGTTTTTTGGAGGAGATTGTACGTATTGTGTGATTCCGGCTGAGGTAATGGAACTGGGTTGTCTGCTGGAGTACAAGGGCCGCGCCTATTATGAGGCTTCTCTGGCAGAGCCGATGTCGTGCAGTATCGGGGCATTTAATGCGGCTTACCACACAAAAATGGGAGTCTATCACCATGAGATGGGAATAAAGGAAGGCGGAAAACTGGCTATTATGGCCGGTGCCGGTCCTATGGGCCTTGGAGCTTTAACTTATGCGCTTCACAGGGATGTCCGCCCTTCGATGGTAGTAGTGACAGATGTAAATGATGAGAGGCTTTTGCGCGCAGAGGAGCTGTTCCCGGTAGAAGAGGCAAAAGCTGATGGCATAGAGCTTCACTTTGTCAATACAGGGAAAATGGAAGATCCGGTTGCCGGGCTTCGTGAATTAACCGGGGGTACTGGTTTTGATGATGTATTTTGTTATGCGCCTATTGCGGCAGTAGTAGAGCAGAGCAGTGCAGTATTGGGAAGAGATGGCTGTTTGAATTTCTTTGCCGGACCTACGGATAACCAGTTCAGCGCAAAAATGAATTTTTATGATGTGCACTATAATTCCACGCATGTTATGGGGACGACGGGCGGCAATACCGCAGATATGATAGAATCTCTCGAATTGACGGCGGCTAAGCGCATTAACCCTGCGGTTATGGTTACTCATGTAGGCGGTCTTGACGCAGCAGCCGAAACCACATTAAACCTGCCGAAGATTCCGGGTGGAAAGAAACTGATTTATACGCACCTGAATATGCCGTTGACGGCGCTGGAGGATTTTCGGGCAAAGGGTGCAGAGGATGAGCGCTTTATAAAACTGGCAGATATCCTGGATGCTAACAAGGGATTGTGGTGTCCGGAGGCAGAAGAATATCTGCTGGCTAATTTTATTGAAAAATAGTGAGGGCAGATTATGGATACCATGGAGCAGCGAAGAAATGCAATTGTTGATTTTGTCAATGAAAAAGGCAATATTACGTTTGCACAGCTGGAAAAAAAGTTTCCCGAAGTGTCACAGATGACACTTCGGACGGACTTAAAACATCTGGATGAGTCCAAAAAAATAGTCCGGATACACGGCGGCGCTAAATCGGTTGAGGTCGTACTTGGAACGGATGATTATATCGGGCGGAGGGCTGTTCGCAATGTGGAGGAAAAAGAGAATGTTGTAGAGAAGGCGGTATCTCTGATAAAGCCAAACACTACTGTCTTCCTGGATTCGGGAAGTACCACGACAGCGTTGGCAAGAATATGGCCCGACCAGCCAAATTTTATTTTTACAAGCAGTATGACGTGCGCGATGGAGCTGTCGAAGCTAAAATCTCCAACAGTATTTGTTATCGGGGGAGAGCTGAATAAATTCAGTATGAGCGTGTGCGGGGTATCGGCAATTGAGCAAATAAAAGCGGTTAACTTTGATCTGGCGTTTCTGGGGGTAACAAGTTATTCATCAGATGTCGGGTTTTCCTGTGAAGTTCTGATGGAGTCTTATTTAAAACAGGCGGTATTGCAGCGCTCCGGAGAGAAAATTGTCTTAATGGATTCTTTTAAGACAGATAAAAAGAGCACGTTCCATATTTGTCGGTTAGAGGAGGTAAGTATGGTGATTTCCGATCCGGGTATTTCAAAGGAGTTTCGGGAGGAATGTGAGAGAGTGGGGGTTCAATTGCAATAAAAAAATTTACAAAACTTCAAAAAAATTATATTATGAAAGGGGTTACATAACATGAAAAATAAGTTACAGCAATTTGGTAAATTCTTATCTTCCATGGTTATGCCGAATATAGGAGCATTTATCGCATGGGGGCTTATTACGGCACTGTTTATTGCGGATGGATGGCTGCCAAATGAGGGACTGGCTTCTATTCAGCCATATATGCTGACCTATCTGCTTCCGGTATTAGTTGCTTCTACAGGCGGGGCTCTGGTAGGCGGAGAACGTGGGCGTGTCATGGGCGCGATTGCGATTATGGGATGTATTGCCGGTGTTGGCGGGACAGAGGGCCAGCCGATGCTGATGGGAGCCATGGTAATTGGACCGTTTGCGGGCTGGGTAATTAAAAAGTTTGATGAGATAATGGACGGCCATATGCCAACCGGTTTTGAAATGTTAATTAATAACTTTTCTGTAGGTATTTTTGGTATGCTGATTGCGATTATGGGTTACTTTGTTATTGGACCGGTTATGACAGGTATTCTCGCTGTGCTGTCAAAAGGTGTAGAAATTCTGATTAATCATGGATTGCTGCCGCTTGTATCCGTTTTTGTTGAGCCGGCAAAGGTACTGTTTTTAAATAACGCCATTAACCACGGCATATTCACACCGATTGGTTCTGCACAGGCAGAGGCAGTTGGAAAGTCGATTATGTATATGTTAGAGGCAAATCCGGGTCCGGGATTGGGTGTGCTGCTCGCTTATTGCTTCTTTGCGAAAGACAAGGTGACAAAGCAGTCCGCACCGGGTGCTGTAATCATTCATTTCTTTGGGGGAATCCATGAGATTTATTTCCCATATATATTAATGAATCCGATTGTCATCCTGGCACCAATTGTAGGGAATATGTGTTCGATTGCATTTTTTACACTGACAGGCTGCGGCCTTAAGGCGCCTTCGTCACCGGGTTCCATTATCGCCTTTTTGTCAATGGCGCCGAAGGATAAAATCCCTTTAACCATTATCGGTGTATTGATTGCAACCGTGGTATCGTTCCTGATTGCCTCTCCGATTATTAAGTTGACGGACGGAAAGAAAGGAAGCCTGTCGGAGGCAAAAGACCAGATGAATCAGATGAAAGCGGCCTCCAAAGGGCAGGCAGCTGTATCGGACAGTGCAGCAATTGTCTCTTCTGCAGTTAAGAAAATTATTTTTGCCTGTGATGCCGGCATGGGTTCATCAGCAATGGGAGCTACGAAGTTCCGCAACCGTTTAAAAAATATACGTCCGGAAATTATTGTAAAAAATACTTCCGTAGATAATATTCCGGCTGACTGTGATGTGGCAGTTGTACAGACGACCCTGGCAGACCGCGCAAGGAAATCTGCTCCGCAGGCAAAATTGATTACAATTGGCAACTTTCTGGCAGACCCTTCCCTGGATGCTCTGTATGAGCAGCTCGCTGCGGGGACAGAGGAATCTGGTGAGGTTGCAGCAGTGCAGGAGAATGCGGTTCAGTCGAAAGGTTCTGGAAATACTGTAATAGATAAGAATGGCATCCGGTTAAACCAGAGGCCGGTATCCAAAGAGGATGCCATACGGGCAGCAGGAGAACTGCTTGTGAAACAGGGCTGTGTAGAACGGAGCTATGTGGACGCAATGCTTGAGAGAGAAAAACTCGTTACCACTTATATGGGAATGGGGCTGGCAATTCCGCACGGCACATCGGAAGCGAAAGATTCCGTGAAGAAAACGGGAATTGTTCTTGTACAATATCCGGATGGCGTTGATTTCGGTGATGAGAAAGCACAGCTGGTATTCGGCATTGCCGGAATCGGTGATGAACATCTCGACCTGCTGCAAAAGATTTGTGAGGCGCTTGAGGACGAAAACGTATTGGAAAAGATGAAGACAACAGATGATGTTGCATGGATTTTAGAACAGTTAAAGTAAAAAGTATAAGGAAGGATGGCTTATGATTTATACAGTGACATTTAATCCGTCTCTTGACTATATTGTGACCGTGGATAACCTGCAGCTGGGTGCCGTGAACCGGACAAATCAGGAAATCATTAACCCGGGTGGAAAAGGGGTAAATGTTTCCATGGTATTGCACAATCTCGGTTATAAAAGCACAGCGCTTGGTTTTCGTGCCGGGTTTACCGGGAGAGAAATTGCAAGGCTTATGGAGGAACAGGAAATCCAGTCGGAATTTATTGAGGTGGATGCTGGAATATCCCGTATCAATGTTAAAGTGAGGTCAGAGGAAGAATCCGAGATTAACGGAATGGGACCGGACATTGGAGAAGCGGATATACAGAAACTCTATAAACAGTTGGAGCAGCTTGTGGATGGGGACACATTAGTGCTGGCAGGCTCAATTCCAGCGACAATGCCAGAGACCATGTACCGTGATATCATGGAGCGTCTGTCAGGAAAAAAATTACAGATTGTCGTGGATGCCACAAAGGATTTACTGATGAATGTGTTAAAATATCATCCATTTATGATTAAGCCGAACAATCATGAACTCGGGGAAATCTACGGGGTGAAACTGAACACAAGGGAGGAAGTGATTCCGTATGCGCGCAAATTACAGGAAGATGGCGCGCGCAATGTGTTAATATCTATGGCGGGAGAGGGTGCCGTTTTGTTGACAGAGGACGGAAATGTATATCAGTCGGAGGCGCCGAAAGGAAAAGTGAAAAATTCTGTCGGGGCCGGAGATTCTATGGTGGCAGGATTTGTGGCGGGATATATGGCATCCCATGATTATGAGCAGGCGTTTTATATGGGGGTATGCACTGGTTCTGCATCTGCCTTTTCAGACGGTATGGCTACAAAAGAAGCCGTACATGAGCTGTTAGGGCAGTTTGGAAAAAATTATGTATAGGCAGCGGTTAATTGGCAATTAAAAAAATGTTAGAGAAAGGAGAATCATTATGAAGGAGTTTACTTACACAATTACGGATCCGGAGGGAATCCACGCAAGACCGGCAGGGGTGCTGGTGAAACAGGCCGCAGGTTATTCCTGCAGTGTAAAAATTGCAAAAGATGGCAGGGAGGCGGATGCGAAACGCATTATGGGCGTTATGTCCATGGGCATTAAATGTGGCATGGAAATCACAGTGAAATGTGATGGAGAGGACGAGGAAACGGCAGCTGCTGAATTGGAGACATTCTTTAAGGAGAATTTATAAGCTATGAAAATGGAAGGAAAATCCGTAT
This sequence comes from Lachnoclostridium sp. UBA7215, assembly GCA_002490465.1. GTDB lineage: Bacteria > Bacillota > Clostridia > Lachnospirales > Lachnospiraceae > Eubacterium_F. The sequence continues at coordinate 16,257 of DKUB01000042.1, read as the reverse complement.
TTGGAGGGGTTGCCATGGGGCGCCTCTCCATTTACAAAAAAAATGACCAATTAGTAAAAAGAATAAAGGTTACCGATACTGATGCAGAAATCCAGCGCTATAACGAGGCGACAGAGAAGGCAAAACAGCAGTTGGCGGCTCTGTATGAAAAAGCATCCAAAGAAGTGGGGGAGTCCAGTGCTGCCATCTTTGAAGTACACCAGATGATGTTAGATGACCTGGATTATCAGGAGTCTGTTGTAAACATGATTCAGACCCAGAATGTCAATGCGGAGTATGCGGTGGCAGTAACCGGAGATAATTTTTCTGAAATCTTTGCGGCGATGGATGATGAGTATATGAAAGCCAGGGCAGCAGATGTAAAGGACATTAGCAACCGTGTCATATCGGTACTGCAGGGGGCAGAAGACGCTGGTTTTGACAGCAGTGAACCGGTCATTCTTGTGGCTGAGGATTTGGCGCCGTCTGAGACCGTTCAGCTGGATAAATCGCTTTTACTGTCCTTTGTGACCCGTTATGGCTCTACAAATTCGCATACAGCGATACTGGCAAGGACAATGAACATACCGGCGCTGATTGGCGTGGACTACAGTGAGGACATAGACGGGCATTTTGGCATTGTAGACGGATTTGAGGGTGTGCTGTATGTGGATCCGGATGAGGAAATCATAGAACAGTACAAAAAGAAGCAGGAGGAGCAGGAGGAAAAGGCGCGTCTTCTACAGGAATTAAAAGGTCAGCCGACCGTTACAAAGGATGGCAGGGAAATTAAACTCTATGCCAATATTGGAGGGGTAGGTGATGTGCCGTCCGTGCTGCAAAATGATGCGGCGGGAATTGGTTTGTTCCGCTCGGAATTTTTGTATTTGGAATCCGATACCTTTCCGTCTGAGGAGGATCAGTTTAATGCGTACCGCTCGGTAGTGCAGACTATGGCGGGGAAAAAGGTTATCATACGGACGCTTGATATCGGTGCGGATAAGCAGGTGGATTATTTTAACCTGGACAAAGAGGATAACCCTGCTATGGGATACCGCGCCATCCGTATCTGCCTGGAACAGCCGGATATTTTCAAGACACAGCTTCGCGCACTCTATCGTGCCAGTTATTATGGAAATATTGCTATTATGTTTCCGATGATTATTTCCGTGGAAGAGGTAAGACGAATTAAGGAAACCGTGGAAGAGGTTAAAAAAGAGTTAAGTGATCAGGGATTTGCTTACGGTGATGTGGAACTCGGTGTGATGATTGAGACGCCGGCTGCGGTATGGATCACGGAGGAGCTTGGGAAAGAAGTCGATTTCTTTTCGATTGGGACAAACGACCTTACGCAGTACACATTGGCAATTGACCGTCAGAACCCGCGGCTGGATTCCTTTTATGATGCCCATCATCCGGCGGTGCTCCGCGCTATTCAGATGACAGTGGAGAACGGACACAAAGGCGGCGCATGGGTAGGAATCTGCGGTGAACTGGGTGCCGATACCTCTTTGACAGAAACCTTTTTGCGCATGGGTGTCGATGAGTTATCCGTCAGCCCCTCAAGAATTTTAGCAGTCCGGGCAGCCGTCCGTGACTGTGATTTAAAGGGATGATGCATTTGGACAACAAATATTTGCAGCTTCTTGCAAAAGAGTATCCTAATATTGACAGTGTGGCAAGCGAGATGGTGAATCTCTCGGCCATCCGCAGCCTGCCAAAAGGGACGGAATATTTTTTCAGTGACCTTCACGGCGAATATGAAGCCTTTCTTCATATGCTGAAAAGCGCATCCGGAATTATTAAGAAAAAGATAGACCAGGTTTTGGGCAAGACGGTGTCCAGTGAGGAACGGGAAAAGCTGGCTAACCTGATTTATTACCCGGACAAGGAAGTGAAACGGTTAGCAGATGACAACCGCATCACGGACGAGTGGAAGAGGCTTACCATTTACCGGCTGATTCTTGTCTGTGAGGCGGTGTCGGCAAAGTATACCCGCTCAAGGGTGCGCAAATGTGTATCTGCTGACCTTGTTTATATCCTGGATGAATTGTTAAATGTCACGGATGATGTGAATAAGGATTTTTATTATGATGAGATTATCAATGCCATTATTGACACAGAAATTGCAGAAAAATTTGTGATATCGCTGTGCAGGCTGATTCAGTCGCTTGCCATTGATAAGCTCCACATTATTGGTGATATATTCGACAGAGGGCCGAGGGCAGACATTATTATGGATGAGCTGATGCTGATGCATGATGTGGATATACAGTGGGGAAATCATGATATATCGTGGATAGGGGCGGCGTCAGGCAATTATGCACTAATTGCAAATGTAATCCGGATATCCATGCGCTATAACAACTTTGATGTTCTGGAGGATGGTTACGGACTGAATCTGCGTGCTTTGGCAGTATTTGCAGGAGAGGCTTACAAGGAGGACGAATGCCGTCTCTATTATCCTAATACGCTGGATGACAATATATATGATCCGGTCGATATAAAGCTCGTGGCAAAAATGCATAAGGCAATCACAGTGATACAGCTAAAGCTGGAAGGACAGCTGATGGAAAAATATCCGGAATGGGAAATGCAGAGCCGCTGTTTATTTGGCAGGGTGGATTTTGAAAATGGTACGCTGCAGCTGGATGGAAGGGAATATGTGCTGACCGACCATTATTTTCCAACTGTGGATAAAAACAATCCGCTGGCACTCTCGGAGGGAGAGAGGGAGCTTATGACGATATTGGCCAACTCCTTTTCACACAGTGAGAAGCTGCATGAGCACATCCGCTTTCTTCTCGCTAAAGGTTCTATGTACCGGGTCTGTAATGGGAATCTGCTCTTTCATGGCTGTATCCCTATGGATGCCAAAGGGGAACTGCAAAGTGTGGCAATAGGTGGCGCATATTACAGCGGGAAAACACTCCTTGACAAGCTGGATGAAATTGTGAACCGGGCATATTTTTTCAGGGAAAATCCGGCGGAAAAAGAGTATGCGAGTGATTTTTTGTGGTATTTATGGTGTGGCCCGAAATCACCCCTTTTCGGAAAAGATAAAATGTGTTTTTTTGAGAGTTATTATCTGGAAAATAAAAGCCTCCGCAAAGAAAGATATAATTCCTATTATACTTTTTCGGAGAGTGTGGAGGTCTGTGACAGGATACTGGGTATGTTCGGTATTGATGAGGACAATGGCCATATCATAAACGGTCATGTTCCGGTAAAAATAAAAAATGGGGAGAGCCCGGTGAAGGCAGGCGGCAAGCTGTTTGTCATTGACGGCGGTATTTCAAAGGCCTATCAGAAGGCGACAGGAATTGCGGGATATACGCTGATTTATGATTCCCACAGCTTAAGCCTTGCAGAGCACAAACCATTTATATCCGGAAAAAGTGAGCACACTCCCAAAATCCGGCTGGTGGAAAAGCTTGAGAGCCGTGCAAATATTTTAGACACAGATGTGGGAAAAGATATATTAGAAAAAATAGAAGATTTGCGGCAGCTGCTCCATGCGTACCGGGCAGGAACAATGAAAGAGAGACGTTGACAGAATTTTGACAATTATATGGTATCCTTTTATTCAGGGGGTGCTTGTATGAAGAATAAAATATTAATTGTTGATGATGAAGTTATGATGACGGATCTGCTCTCTGATTTTCTCAGTGACCGGGGGTATATAACAGAGGCAGCAAACAGTTCAGCAGAGGCGTTGGAGCTGCTCCCCCATAAGCCGGATTTAATCATACTGGATGTAAATATGCCGGACATGGACGGTTTGGAACTCTGTCAGATCATACGGGAACACGTATCCTGCCCAATTGTTTTTGTGACAGCCAGAATTACGGAACAGGATAAAATAATCGGACTGCAGTATGGCGGGGATGACTACATTACCAAACCGTTCAGTTTAGAAGAGCTGCTGGCACGGATTGCCGCCCATCTGCGCCGGGACGAGCGCTCCTATGCTAATCATGCGTTACTGACCTCTGGTGAGCTGATTGTCAATCTTTCTCAGCGCCGTATTTTCTATCGGGATATAGAAATCAAATTTTCTAAAAAAGAATTTGATTTAATTGAATTTTTTCTGACAAATCCCGGACAGGTTTTTGACCGCGAAAAGATATATGAGCGGGTCTGGGGGTATGATGCGGAGGGGAGTTCGGATGTGGTGAAAGAGCATATCCGCAAAATCCGCATTAAGCTGCATGAAGCGGCAGGACAGGACTATATTGAAACAGTCTGGGGGGTGGGATACAAATGGAGTCATTGAAAAAGGGCTGGCGCAATCTGTCTGTGCGCCGCTTTTTTATGTTATCGGTCTTATTGACGGCAGGAATTGTAGTGTTTTTTTCAATTCTTATTATTTTTGGCTGTAGTTCATTCCGGCATTGGCTGCTGCCGGATGAAAATGCCGCCTATCTTGTGGTGGAGGAAACTCTGTCCGATGGGAGTGTGGTAACAGGTGAGTATTTGCTGGGATTTGGTGAAGATCTTTCCTCTATCCCGGAATTAAGAATAGAAGGAAGCGGGAAGTTGGATTATGATGATGTGAATCAATTGAAATATTCTTTAAAAAAGATTGAAAAAAGTTTTGATTCCCTGTCTCCGAAACGCAAGCTTGCCTATCAGGTGAGCGGTGCGGCAATGGTCGCTGCCCCGGCTGCCCTCGCTTTTATTGGAATTATATGGTGCAGTTTATTTTTTTACCGGAAAAAGTTAAAGCAGCCGCTGGAGCTTCTGGCGGGAGCAACAGATAAAATTATGGAGCAAAACCTTGATTTTGAACTCGCATATGACTGTGCGGATGAAATGGGGGCTCTGTGCCAATCCTTTGAGAAAATGCGGCAGGCGCTTTATGAAAATAACAGGCAGATGTGGGAAATGCTGGAGGAAAGGCGTCTTTTGCAGGCCTCTGTGGCCCATGATCTGCGCAATCCGATTGCGATTACAAAGGGATATGCAGAATATCTTTATACAGGAATGCAAAGAGGTGATATGGACAGAGAAAAGACGTGCCGCATTGCTAAGAACCTCACAATGGCGGCAAAGCGTCTTGAGCAATACACGGATTCCGTGCGGCAACTCAATCAGCTGGAGGAAATAAAACCGGACAAAAAACAGGTGCCGGTTATGAAAATGACAGAAACCGTCACGGAAGATCTGTTCCTTCTGGCGGAACAGGAAGGAATTGATCTGAAAGTAGTAAATCATCTTCCGGATTGTGAAATACAGATTGATTTTGCGGTGTTGTGCCGTATTTTAGAAAATATTATGAGCAATGCACTCCGTTTTGCCAAAACGCAAATTATCCTGACTTTTTCGATGTCAGGACACATATTGTCAATCACTGTAGAAGATGACGGGGAAGGATTTAGTCCCTGGATCAAAGAGAAAAAGAAAAAGGCATTTCTGGCACATGGAGAGGACGGGCATCTGGGTATAGGATTGGCTGTAAGCCGGATTCTCTGCCAGAAGCATGGAGGAAGTCTGGAACTTGCCAATACAAAAAATGGTGCCTGTGTTAAATTTTTTCTTGAAGTTTGACGTGAATTTGACTTTTATATTGTAATATCTCCTTGTAAACCCAAAAGCAGGGAGGTATTTTTTTATGAGGAAACTTTTTATTTTCATTATGACAATGGTTATTGGCTGTTCGCTCTGCTCCTGTGGCAGCGGGGGCACAAATGGGACAGCGGATACGGACAGTGCCGCAAAAGGAGGCGGCACAGAGGCAGCCAGTCAGGCCGGGACCGTGCAGAAGATGGGAGGGAAGGGTGAGCTTACGTTTTGCTGCAGTCCCTACAGTGACAGTGCCTGTTATACAGAAGACGGGTATTATTATTTATGTAATGACGAGACAAAGTTAAAGGGAGGAGATTGGGGAGGACATCTGATGTATATGGATTACGCAACCCGTCAGGAAATATATCTTTGCAGTACAGCCGGATGCAAACATGATTCCCTGGATTGTCCCGCCATGTTATCGTCAGAGGATTTTCCCATATCGACAACTAAACTTTTTACATTCAAAGGCCATTTGTATATCTTAAGCCGGGAATACGATCAGGATGGCAGTATAACGATGGAAATCACGGGCGATAATTCCGGGCCTGCCATGGCAGAAAGCAAGCCTGCAGTTCTCTACTGTGCCGGATTGGACGGAACAAACCGAAGGAAAGTTTTTTCTTTTGATGCAGAGCTGACGTTAGAAGACCGGATAATACAGGATGAGAATGGCATCTATGTTGTCACCAAAAAAAACAAGCAGGAAAAGAAAGGGGACAAGGCGTATCATGTATCGTCAGAGCGTAAGCTGATGTTTTTGGACTTGGCTTCCATGGAGCTGACAGAGGTATGCCCGATGACGTTTGGTGATGACATAAAATGGGAGATAGATGGATGTTATGGGGATTCCCTTATTCTGTCGGGAATTGACTATGGGCGGAAACTAACACGGGAGGAGGAAGAAGATGATGATATCTATAGGGATATATACTTAAAGTCAACAAAAGTTTTTTCTGTTTTGGATTTAAAGAGTGGTAAGAAAAAGGAATTTTACCGACAGCGGAATAAAGAGGATTATTCTTACCAGTTTATCGGGGGTATTATGTACATTTCCACATCTGACAGCAAAGATATAATGGCGCTTGATATGAAAACCGGAAAAAAGAAGCGCATCTGCAGCCTGGCTAATAATCAGATTATGTATCATGTAGGGGAGACGTTGTGGTGCCTCGGCTGGGATTTAACAAAGGATAACACGTATTATTTTGTCAACACAAAGACAGGAAAGGTCAGCCACAGTCCGCTTGTCAATAAAAACAATGGCTGGTCGCTGGAAATCCGTGCATATAATGATTCAGATGTATTGGTGGTGTACGACTATGACGCCACGAAAAATGCCGATGATTCCTATGAGATACACCGGTATAAGTGTGCATTGATTTCAAAGAAAGATTTATATGCCGGACGGGAGAAATACCGCGAAATTAAAATGATAGGGAGTGGTGAGTGATGCTGACATTGTGTAATATTACGAAAAGATATAAGGATAAAACGGCATTAGAAAATGTTTCTTTAGAACTTGGATGTGGTATATACCGGCTTCTTGGGCCGAATGGGGCCGGGAAGTCCACCCTTATGAATATTATTACCGGAAATATTAAACCAAGTGCCGGGAAGGTATTGTGGAATGGTACGGACATAAGTGCTCTGGGAGAAAAATTCAGAAGTATAATAGGGTATGCTCCACAGCAGCAGGGAATGTATCATTCTTTTTCGGGACGGCGTTTTCTCTCTTATATGGCCGCTCTAAAGGGAATACCCAAAAAGGAAGTACGGGGGGAAATAGAGAGAGTGCTGCTCTATGTAAATATGAAGGAGGCAGCTGACAGAGCTATCGGGACATATTCCGGCGGGATGAAGCAGCGTATTTTAATTGCACAGGCTATTTTGGGAAATCCCAGACTGGTTGTTATGGATGAGCCGACAGCAGGACTGGATCCAAAGGAGAGGGTACATATCAGGGAACGTTTGGGTACTCTGTCAGCAGATAAAATTATCCTGATATCCACCCATGTAGTTTCTGACATTGCTCCGATTGCGAAGGAGATTCTTTTGATCCAGTCCGGGCATATCACAGACAGGGATACCGTGGACAACCTCTGCCGTAAATATGGGGGATGCAGGGATTTGGAAGAAGTATATATGCATATTTTTGGAGAGGAGGAGGACCATGTTCAGGCTGACATATTTTGAGTTAAGTAAGATTTGGCAGAAACGCAGTTTTGTGCTTGCCGTCAGTGTGTTATTTTTTGTCCATCTCTTTGTACTCTGGTATGTATCTTTGCCGGATGAGGGTGCGCCGTCTCTTGCCGCCTACAAAAAAATACAGTCACAGCTCGCTGGAAGAAGTGAGGCAGAAAAAGCAGATTTTATCACAAAACAGAAAGAAAAAATTGACGGTGTGCTGTTTGTGCGGGATATTCTTGCCATGCAGGGATTTCATAATACAATGGGAAATACGCTTGCAGAGCAGGAAATGCAAAATAATCCAGGAAAATTTGAGACTTACTACAGCCTGTATCAGTCTGGTGAATATTTGATGTTTACCGATACACTTGAGCAGGAAAGCATGTTAATAAATGAAATATATGAAGAGTGGAAAAAAGTTTCAGGCTATGGGGATTATTTAGCCTTTATCCAGTCAAATAAGGATCGACTGGCAGGTATCTCTATCTTTTCCGGGAGTGAATCCAACAGCTTCGGCAGCAGGAATCTGGAAAAAAGTGCTGCGGATTATGAAAATTTGTCGGAGGAAGGAATTTCTTTTATTCCCTCAGCAGGGATAACCTCTGCCATGGAGTGGATATGGACCGATATTTTTTTATTTCTTTCTGTTATGTTATTTGTAGCCAGTCTGATAATGGAAGAGAAGGAAAAGAAGATATTTTTTGTCACGCGGAGTACAAAGCGTGGCATTATTTACAGCATACTTGCCAAATTGGCAGCGTTGTTTATACAATGCAGTTTTCTGGCTGTATTGTTTTATCTGGCCAATTTTGTTTTTTTCGGGCAGAGTGCAGGATGGCCGGATTTTGGAGCAAGGCTGCAGTCAGTGGCTGTGTATACCGAGAGCAGCCTGCCTATCAGCATTCTGGCGTATGTTCTTTTATCCCTTATAACAAAAGCTGTTGTGTTGTTTGGCATAGGTGCGCTGCTCATGGTTTTTTGTCTTCTGTCTAAAATAGCTGTTCTGCCATTTCTGGCAGGGACAGGGATTGCCGGAATCAGCATGCTTCTGTATCTGTTAATCCCGGCAGACACGGTATTTGCCATCTGCAAATATTTAAATCCGGCAGGGCTTTTGAAGACGGAAAATATATATGGAGCATATTTGAATTTTAATTTATTTGGTTATCCGGTGTCCAGACTTAGCCTGTCCCTGTTGTGTATGCTGGTTCTATGTGTTGTTGGTATTTCTGGATGCCTGTTTCTTTTTTCGCGCAGGCAGGGGTTTGAGGTCAGAAAAATACAATTGCCGGCCCTATTGCCGTTTCAGCCCCATACAGGGGTGTTTCGCCATGAGTTGTATAAGTCGCTTATTACAAACCGTGTGCTTATCCTGTTTGTGCTATTTGCCGAATTGCTGGCTTATAAAAGTTTTGGCCGCACATACACGCCGTCTGTGGCAGAACAGTATTATCAGGATATTATGATGGAATTAGAGGGAGAGTGTACAAAAGAAAAAGAGGAATTGATATTATCTGAAAAGAAACGCTATGATGATGCGCGGCAAAAACTGGAGGAACTGTCGGAAGAGTCCGGAGGGAAAGGGATGCCATCAGAGGCTGCAGATGCTATTCGTCAAAAGCTGAACATGACGCTGTCTTTTTATCCTGCTTTCCGGCGGGTGGAAGAACAGTATGAGAGAATAAAAAATGGCGGCGGGGAGTTTGTATATGATACAGGATATCTTTATTTATTCGGCGTATGGGAGGACGTGCTGCCAGAGAATTTCTTATTATTGATGATAGGAATTATCCTCCTTGCAGGCGGGACAGTTACAATGGAATACCAGACAGGGATGCTTCTTTTGCTGTGTGCATCAAGGGCGGGGAAGTGGAAAGTTTTTGCACATAAATTTATCATCTGCGTTATGGCAGCATCCCTGATCACGCTTGTGCCTGTCCTATGCCGTGCGTATTGCATTTCCGGCACGTATCCGATGCACAGCTTTAGTGCAGCTGTTACAAATCTCTCTCATTATTCGGAATTTGCCGTTCCTATTCCGGTTGGTGTTTTTACACTTATATTTGTTCTCCTGCAGATCTTATCGGCAGTGCTTGCGGTCTGCGTCACGATGGCAATTTCGATGTGGAGGAAAAATCAGGCACAGACCATATTTTTTTCCCTGCTGGTTCTTGCCATTCCTATGGTTTTTAAATTATTGGGCTTTGAGGCGGCAAAGTGGTTTTCGCTGTATCCGATTTATCATTTCTTAGTATAAGCTGGGAGACAGTGTTTTGGTATATCCATTGGACTTATTTTAAATTCGTCGTAAAACGCCTAAATCAGCGCAAAACAACCCTTGACATTACACGTGTAATACATATATAATAAAACTACAAAAAGAATATATCATATGTGTAAGGGGCGTAGAACAGGAATTGGGAGAACGTTTAACGTGGGAAGAAAAGAGAGAAAAAATACAGGCGTTAAATCTGACCAGTGATGTATTTGCCGGGAAAGTTTTGGAAGAACCAGAAGTCTTGGAAGAGTTTCTGAATCTTTTGACGGGGAGACGCTGGCATATTTGCGAGGTTAAGAGCCAGTACAGCATCCGGCAGATTCTGGGACATTCCGTAGTATTGGATTTGTACGCAGTGGAGGAGGACGGCACACGGATTCACCTTGAATTGCAAAACAAAGATAACGACGAACATATATTACGAACAAGATATTGCCGTGCCTGTATTGATACAACGTTGTTGGACACCGGACTGAAGTACAGGGAATTATCAGACTTGTGGCAGATTTTCATTACACAAAAAGATTTCTTGAAATGTGGAAAACCGCTGGTTTGGAACAGGAAACACTATTGGGATGGAACAACAGAGATTTACTTTAATTTATCCTCAAAGGATGGCGGGAATAAAGTACAGGAAAAGTTGCAGGATTATATGCGGCATACAGTGTCAGAAAACGAGAGTGCCAGTTTTCCGAAATTAGTAAACCGGGTACATTTTTTAAAGAGTGAAACGAAAGGAATGGGGCAGATGTGTGAAATTTTTGATCAAGTAAGACAGGATGGAATAGAATTCGGCAGACAGGAGATGAAGATTATTTTCATAGACAAACTGATGCATTCACTTGGCATAACGAAAGAAAGAGCTTGTGAAATTATGGATTTGGATGTATCGGAATATGAATGTGCACTGTCGGGTCAAATGTCGGCGTGTTCAGACGACTTGAGAGTTTGAAGAAACCCACAGCCCCAAATAAGAGGCAGACGAAATACCCCGTCTGCCCCTTATTCTACATTCTAATTCCTAAATAAAATCCTTTCTGCCCCGGTACAGGCTTTTATATCTTTTTCTGATTTTTTGTACAAATCACGAAATTTTTTAGGGAAAGTAATAATAAGCTCTGGTATGGTATCTTTCATTGACATCTGTTTTTCTGTCTTATATTTACGAACATCAGAAATTACCGCTTTCAAATGTTCCCCAAACTCTAGATATAACTGGTTTTCCTGTGTTGTCTTCCAAATTGTCTTGTGCAGGGAGATTTCTTTTTCGTATTTGCGATAAAAGTCCTGATAGATATATTCCGTCACATAAGGAGTGTAGATAGCATATAATTTCAAAATGCCTAACAGGCTGTGATAGATGGCAATCTGTCCGGAATACCTTTGTTCCCTGCCGTGTTTCTCGGGTTGATAGAGTCGTTCTTTTGCAATTTCAATATAGTAATCACAAAAATCTTTCCAGAACAAATCATCAATTTCGTGTCTTGCCTGCCCGATTTCATAATCGTTTAACAGACTTGTTGCTTTTCTTGTTGTTTCATTTACTCTTTGTAATATCCATCTGTCTACAGGTAATAACTTCGCTTCATCATAGTTATTCGTTTTTTTAAAATCTTCCAGCTGCATAATGGCAAACCTTGCTGCGTTATAAAGCTTGTTTATGAATTTCTTAGAGACTTTTAATTCCTCATCACTAAAAAATGTATCTGTTCCAAGCTTACTGTTCGCTGACCAATAACGGATGGCATCAGCGGAATGTGTTTCTATTAAAGCCATCGGAGAATTGGAGGCATTATTTTTTGATTTGCTTATTTTTTCTCCTGGTTTTGCAAAAACAAATCCACTAATCATAATATCTTTCCATGGAATTTTGTCTGTATGATATAAACTTTTTACAATGGAATAAAATGCCCACGTACGAATAATGTCGTGTGCCTGGCTTCTCATGCTCATAGGAAAAATCTGGTCCGAAATATCATCGCTTTCCCGATATCTGGCATTTATGAGTGTGGTAACAGAAGATGTTGCCCATGTGTCAAAAACCGCATTTTCCGGTATAAACTCATTGCAGCCACACTCACAGGAATGCAATGGCAGACTTTCCAAAGGGTTTACCGGCAGCTGTTCTTCGTCCGCAAACATTGGTTTATTACAGTTTTTACAATACCAGACCGGAAAAGGAACTCCAAAATATCGTTGTCTTGAAATACACCAATCCCATTTTAAATTCTCTACCCATGAGGTATAGCGGTTCTTATAATGTTTTGGATGCCATGTTACCTCATCAGCCGCTTTCAGAAATCTCTCTTTTTCTGATAATACGTCAATATACCATTGCTTGGAAGGAATAAATTCAACATCATTTCCGCAGCGCTCATGAATAGCGACCATATGGGTAATTTCTTCCTGTTTTACTAAAAGTCCCTTTTTGTGTAAAAGCTCTATGATGTGTTCCCTTGCTTTTTTTATTTTCATTCCACCAATAAATGAAACCGATTCATGAATCGTACCATCCGGCATAACAATCTTTTTATATGGGAGTTTATGCTTTTGATACCATTCAATATCAGTAGAATCGCCAAAAGTGGCACACATTACGGCACCAGTACCCTTTTCCATTGAAACAGTATCATCCGTTAATATTGGAATTTCAAAATTATATAATGGGACAGTGGCATTCCTGCCTGCAAATGATTGATATCTATCATCGTCTGGATGAACAAATATACATACACATCCTGCAAGTAACTCCGGTCTTGTAGTTGCTATCAGTAAATTACCAATCTCTGTACTAAAATTCAAATAATTGAATGTTGTCTCACATTCTTTTGTTTCTAATTCGGCCTGTGCAATGGATGTCTGACATTCTGTGCACCATAGTACAGGTGCTTCCTTTATATATGCCTTTTTCGATTTTGCCAGTTCAATAAAAGATTTCTGTGATATCTTTTGCGACAAATCGGATATGGTATGATATTCTAAATCCCAATCGACACTAAATCCCAACCGTTTCCATAAGTTTTTAAATTCCTCTTCATATTTCTCAACAGTATGCATACATTTTGAACGAAATTCACTTCTTGGTAATGTGTTTGCACGGATCTTTTCGTCTCTCTCAACCAGGCGTTCCGTAGGCAGACCGTTATCATCAAACCCAAAAGGATAAAAAACATCATATCCCTGCATTCGCTTAAACCTGGCAATTATTTCTGCCTGTGTATAGGAAAATACATGTCCTATATGAAGTTTTCCACTTACCGTTGGCGGGGGAGTGTCAATGGAGAAAATTTTTTTGTATTTTCCATTTTGATACTTGTAAATTTCCTCCTGTTCCCAAAATTCTTTTAATTGGTTTTCTGTTTTTTGAAAATTGTACTTCTTATCCATGTGGATACCTCCTATAAAATATTATTTTACAAAACAGACAAAAAAAGACGCCCTAAGCAAATGCTCAGGGCGAACTAACATGTCCGTGGTACCACCTTAATTCAGAAATAATTTCTGCACTCAATACCATACGGGAATAATCCGTGTTATTCCGATATAGCTTCCCTTGATAACGGTGGGAATCTCCGTTGAAGTCTACTTGGATTATATAATCTGTTCGGTTCAAAGCTCTAAGGCTACTTCCATACTCCCATCACGAAAGTTTTCACCAACCACTTTCTCTCTGCTCATCCGGAATAGTATGTACTCCTCCTCGTCAATGCCTTTTGTCTGTAATGATTGTTAACTATTTAATCATATATTTTTTGGTATGTCAAGAAGGAATTGTATAAAAACAAACCATTTATGGCGAAAAACGCTTAAATCAGCGGAAAACAATCCTTGACATTACATGTGTAATGCATATATAATAAAACTATAATTAAGATGACAACAAATATGTAAGGGGGGCGTAGAACAGGTATTGGGAGAACGTTTAACATGGGAAGAAAAAAGAGATAAAGTATAGGGAATTATCAGACTTGCGACATACGGTGTCAGAAAACGAGAGTGCAAGTTTTCCGAAATTAGTAAACCGGGTACATTTTTTAAAGAGTGAAACGAAAGGAATGGAGCAGATGTGTGAAATTATGGATTTGGATGTATCGGAATATGAATGTGCACTGTCGGGTCAGATGTCGGCGTATTCAGAGGACGTGAGAGCTTAAAAAGCCAGTTTTACAGAAAGGATTCAATATGAAAAAAATAAAGACATATTTATCCAAAGATATTGGAATTGTACTATGCATTATATTCTACGTTTGTTTTTTGGCAATTGCTCGCATTGCAAAACCATATTTTGATGGGGCTGATTGGTATTTTTTCAGTAGTGCCCAGAGAATTATCTTTGGTCTGGCAGAATTATTTATTTTTATGAAAATATTCCATAAGGGAAAATGGACTGATGTAATATATTTTACAAATTTTAAGGATGGAATCCGTGCCGGCAGCGGATTGATTTTATATACAATTTTACTTACGATTGTAATTGCCATAGGAACAGATTCCTTCATTGACACTACGTTTGTAATATTGTTTTCGTGCTTAATATGCCAGCAGATTACAACAGGTTTCTGGGAGGAATTGACATTCCGCGCTTTTTTGCTGGAGGGTTACAACAATAAAAAGAAGAGAAACTGGTTGTGCAGATTGACTTATGCAATTGTTTCCTTTATCATTTTTGGATTGATTCACGCTATGGAATGTGACAATTTTGGAGATGCAATCGACAAATTTATCGTAACCGGAATCTTTGGATTTGTTTTTGCATCTGTTTATCTGTATTCTCATAATATACTTGTTCCAATGCTGCTTCATTTTATCTATGATATTGCTGCGAATTTTCAACAATTTGTAGATGTCTGGAATGAGGAGAGTTCTTTGTTTCACGTGCTGAATAACTATGTGCTTACAGCTGCGTTTATATTGATGTTCATAGTTTCTTTGCTTTTTGTCGTGAAAAGGCCGGCTTATGAATCACATTCTTAACTCAACCATCAGGTGAATGACATTGTCATATTCTCTTGTCAGGTTATGGAAATAACGGTACGGTTATCTTAAGATAAAGATAATCAAATTTGCTGACAGAAGAGAGGATGGTAAGGATGAATAATCTGAAAACAGGAGAAGTAATTTGTAAAAGGCGTAAGGAACTGGGATTTACACAGAATCAGCTTGCAGAGGCGCTCAGTATATCATTTCAGGCAGTCTCAAAGTGGGAAAACAACACGGCATATCCCGATATAGAAATGCTTCCAAGACTGGCGGCAGTTCTTCATACAACCGTGGATGCACTGCTTGGATATGAAAGCGTTGTGACGGATTATGATAAACGCTACAACAGGGAGGAATATTATTGGGGGCTGACGCCTAATCGTATCTGCTATGACGTTATGAAAATTATTCCGCCCATCAAATCTTATCGTGTATTGGATATTGGTTGCGGAGAAGGAAAGGATGCTGTTTTCCTTGCAAAATGCGGCTATAGGGTAACGGCATTTGACATATCCGAACAGGGGATTGAGAAAGCGAAGAGACTTGCGGAATACAACAGGGTTGATGTAAACTTTTTTAAGGCTGATGTGTTTGATTATCGTCCCGATACGGAATATGACATTATTTTTAGCAGTGGAGTGCTTCATTTTGTTCAGCAGGCCGGGCGAAAGGAACTTTGTGACAGCCTGAAAACACATACTGCGGATAATGGTATCAATGCTATGAATGTATTTGTAAAAAAACCATTTATCAGACGCGCTCCGGACAAAACAAGAGATGAAGAAAAAAGGCATCCGTGGTGTTCAGGGGAGTTATTCGGATATTATCACGACTGGCTGTTTTATATCTGCAGGGAGGAAATATTCGACTGCAACAGCGGGGGTACACCGCATAAGCATTGTATGGATACGCTTATTGCGCAGAAAAATCTATAAAAAAGCGTGAAACAGACGATAGACTTTACTACACTAACTGCTTGTGGCGAATGTTGCACGGATTGTTCCAAAAGAATAAATGGCATATGCAGGGGGTGTATTGAAGAAGATGGTTATGTCCCGGAATGGGCAGGTTCGGGCAGGTGTAAAGTACATGAATGTACAAGAAAGCATAATGTACAATTTTGCGGTATATGCAGAGAGTTTCCCTGTGAGCAGATAACATCCATTATACATTGGAATCCGGATATAGTAGAACATTTAAGTGTGCTGGCAAGGAAATATCGTGAACAAGAGGACAGCTAAATTCTTTAGGTTACAATCGAT
>DKUB01000097.1 GCA_002490465.1 Lachnoclostridium sp. UBA7215 | reverse complement strand
TCTACTTGACAGGGGGCATATCAAAACAAGCAGCTGATTAAAGCAAATCAAATTGCCATTTAATCCTTTTACAAGAATTACTTTCTCTAAGGACACTTCTTTTACTTTTTCATAAATTCATAAAATATAAAGACAAAAAAACTGCAAACCAGCGGAGATCCAGTCTCCAACTGATTTGCAGTCTCTTTTCAAAACCGTTTTCTTTTGTTTTTAGTTCGTAATTGTTTCCTGTGTCTCTTTATCAAACAAATGAATCTTAGAGCCATCCAGGGCAATCTTAATGGTGTCACCCGGACGTGCTGTGGTACGTGGATTTACACGAACCGTAATATCATATGTCTCTACGGTGAAATACAGGAATACCTCAGCACCAAGCATCTCGTAAACCTTTACGGTTGCCTCTAATGCTGTATCAGGAGAATTGCTGATAAACATCTCTTCATCTTTGATATCCTCTGGACGGATACCGAAAGTAATTGTCTTATCCTCATAACCGGCATCCAAAAGTTTCTTTGCCTTTGTCTCCGGCAGTTTAACGGAATTAGAACCAAACATAAGGAGCACATCAGAACCGGAAACAACAACCTTTGCATCAATAAAGTTCATCTGAGGTGAACCAATGAATCCGGCAACAAACAGGTTATTCGGCTTCATGTACAGATCTAACGGAGAATCCACCTGCTGTACCACACCGTCTTTCATAACGACGATACGGGTACCAAGTGTCAACGCCTCTGTCTGGTCATGGGTTACGTAGATAATTGTAGTTTCCAGTCTCTGGTGAAGCTTGGAAATCTCAATACGCATCTGAACACGGAGTTTTGCATCCAGGTTGGAGAGCGGCTCATCCATCAGGAATACTTTTGGATTACGCACAATTGCACGTCCCATCGCAACACGCTGACGCTGACCACCGGACAAAGCCTTCGGTTTACGGTCAAGCAAATGCTCAATATCAAGGATTTTAGCTGCTTCATGTACAAGGCGGTCAATCTGGTCTTTTGGAACTTTTCTCAGTTTCAGACCAAATGCCATGTTGTCATAAACTGACATATGTGGATACAGTGCGTAGTTCTGGAATACCATCGCAATATCTCTGTCTTTTGGTTCTACATCATTTACCAGCTTGTCACCAATCCAGAGCTCACCGCTGGAAATCTCCTCAAGACCGGCAATCATACGGAGTGTTGTAGATTTTCCACATCCGGATGGCCCTACAAAGATGATAAACTCTTTGTCTTCAATCTCAAGATTAAAATCCTTTACGGCATGGAATCCGTTTGGATATACTTTGTTAATGTTTTTTAATGATAAACTTGCCATTTCTTTTCCTCCTGATTTTAATGTTTAACATCTACTGATTACTATACACCATTTCCGGAGAAAACACCATGTAAAAACTACATAAATAAATAAAAAATCTTTGTATAAATTGCATAATAGTAAGTGGCGCCGACATTCAATCTCCATTCTCAAACCCCTCACCAAGCACCTCCCGGGCGTCAGAAACCACCACAAAAGCACGGGAATCCGTCTCTTTGACAAATTGCACAACCCGGACAAGTTCCTTGCGCGAAACGGCACACATCAAAATCTTTTTGCCTGCCCCGGAATACATTCCCGTCCCCTCCAGGGCCGTTACTCCCCTCTGCATCGTTTTCATAATGCCGCGGGCAATTTTCCCCGGCTCATCCGAAATAATATACAAAAGTTTTGCAAAACGAAATCCGTCCAAAATACGATCAATCAGCCGCGATGTGACGAACACAGCAACTACGGCATAAAGCCCGCTCCGAATTCCAAAAACCGCCATACCTGCCACGACAATGGCCCCATCAATTATTGCCAATACTGTGCCGGAAGACGCTGATGGAAACCACAGCTTCAGCAGGTTGGCCAGAAGGTCTGTACCCCCGGTGGATGCTCCCTGGCGAAAAACAAGAGCCAGACCTGCACCGTTCAGGCCACCGCCCATAAGAGCTGCCATAAGATAATCGGTGTGATTAATCGGAAACTTTGGTATAACTGCCAGAAAAACAGAAAAACAGATAGTTGCAAACAACGTTTTACGAATAAACCGTATCCCCAACCGATAAAAAGCTATAATGAAAAGAGGAATATTCAGCACAACCGTAACAGCCCACAAAGGCACTGGAACATACTGGCGCAGAACAATACCAAGTCCCGCAAAACCCCCTGTTACCATAGACATAGGTTCGTACACAATATTTGTCCCCGCCGCCATAAGAAAAGTTCCCACCGCAAGGACGCCATAAAAACGAATGGTTTCATAGAAACTGTTTATTTTCTTCATGGGCATTTCTATCTTACCTCCGCAGGAAGCGGCCTGTTATCCCCGCCACTTCTTTTTGGTATTATAGTCGTCCATTTTTCGGTTAAATATACGTTTTCGGAAAGAATGCGAATAAGGAAGTCTTGCCACATTACGATACAGCCCATCGAGATGAATTTTTTTAAGCCAGCCAGGTACCGGCACATTTTCGCGCACAATTAATGGCATAACACTTCCTGCCGCCAGACACAGTTTGGCATTCAAACGAATTTTATTGTTTGCAAGCCATTCTTCCTGCTGCGTGCTGTCCATGGACAACAGAATAATATCCGGCAGTTTTGTATTGATATCATTTATCAGGCTTTCTTCTGCCACACCACTGTCCACAGCAAAAACCCCTAAAATATTCTCCTTAGGGAAACGCCTTGCCATATAGCGGTAAATAACTCTTGCCTCTTTTTCACTGCGGTTGACGAGATAAAAGGTCTTTCCCTCTTCGCCAAGCACTTTCAACACATCTAACAGACTGTGATAGTCCACTACCATTCCGCCTGTCTCCAGCACTTCCACATGATGGGCTGACAGAATTGCCTTCTCTCCCGGCAGCACCATATCTGCTTCTTTTAATACCTGTTTTACAAGCTCATTTTTATCATATGTATCAATATAATCCAGTGAAATCATATGGACGGTATTCAGGTAATCACTGCCCAAATACGCATTGAATTCTGCCTGAAGGGTCTCTCGCGTAAGCAAGTCCACCTCCAGGTCCATCACACGTATTCTGGTTCCCATATTTCCATCCTCCTTCTTTCCCGGCTATTTCTGGGTTAAATCATCATTCGTCCCCAGAATAATCTCAATATCAACCCCATTTGTGAGATTGTCCGCCTGCTGGATAACAGGATTTTTAAAATATCCCGCAAGCGCTCTGCCCCATTTTTTCTTCTTTGCAAAAATAGTCGTTGTGGTCTGTATCCCCCCTACATAATTTCCAACTCCTGCCACCTGAAAACCATCTGTCTCTAACTTCTCACGGTATGCAGCCGCCAGACCATTTATTCCACTTCCGTTTGTGATCTGTATCGTGCGGTCAGATATCTTTGCCTGACCATTTCCTTTGTCCTTTGGGGTTTTGGAAGCCGACACATCCTGCCCCTGTAATTTCAGACCCGGCTGAGGCGATACATAACTCTCCATTTCCCAAAGGGAATTAATCAATTTTCTATTCTTTTTCTTATTCAGCAAAAATGCATTACCAGACTCACTGCCATAAGCCCTGTAAGCCCGGATATAATCACGTTTTGCCTCCACAAGAGCCTCCGCATAATTTTGTTTCTGGCGCAGCGTTATATCAGATATCAGGTCATCCCATTTTTCTTCCATAAAATCCTCTATATCGCCTTCGTCCCTGCATTTTGCTGCACCATCCAACAATGAACGGCTCGGATAATACGTTGTCTCCTTCTTATCAAGCATTTCAAAATACTGATGGAACCGCTCAGAAGTAAACGTGGTAAAATACCCGATATCCGCATGCAACTCCTCCTGCAGAATCATGATTCCATACTCATACGCCACATCTCCGCTAAAATACTCCGGAATATCAGACATCTTCACTACCTGGGGAATACCCTGGTTTGCCTTTAGAAGCTCTTCATATGTTGTTGCTGATATCGTAATCTGGGTATTGGCCGGAATGGTGATATAGTGCAGGTTTTTGGTTGTCTCATCAAACAGCTCTAATACCATAGCATCAATTTTCTTTTTTTCGGGATTGTAACTGTATATCAAATTACTTGACTCATTACCAGTATTGACAGAAATTACATGGGTATACTTCGTACTTCTCTCTTCCCGCTCCACCTGATTATAGTACAGCATCGTAAGATAATAACTCAGAACCCCCACTGCTAAAAACAGTACTATAATACCTATTGACTTTAAAAACGTCCTCAGCACAATACCTGCCACACTCTGTTTTTTCATCAGGCTCCTCCCACGAAATTATTCTATATCTTTTTATTATATCATATGTATAAAAAATGCGCAAGCAAATTGACGTCAGCGCGGGTAACATGGTACTATACAAGTGCAACGGAAATTAAATAACACAAAGACTTAATTCCCGTTGTACCAGAAAAAAGCAGGAAGAGGAAAAACAGATGAACCCTACAGCAATTATCACCGGCGCCTCCGGTGGAATCGGAAGCGCTATTGCAAAAAAGTTAGCAGAAAAAGGCTATTCCCTGGTACTCCTTGGCAACCATTCCACAGAAGCACTAAAAAAAACTACCGCTGACTGTCTCACTTTTGGTCATACGGCAGAAATGCTGACCGGAAACCTTCAATCCGGTGCGGAGGCATCCCACCTTATGTCACATGCCGTTGAATTCCTTGGACATATTGACTGCCTTGTGAACTGTGCCGGCATTTCCCACATTGGACTGCTGACCGATATGACAGAGGAAGAGTGGCATCATGTCCTTGACTGCAACCTCTCTTCTGTTTTTTACTGCTGCCGCAGCATTGTGCCGGAAATGGTGCATAAAAAAAGAGGACGCATACTGAACATCTCCTCCGTGTGGGGAAATTCAGGCGCCTCATGCGAAGTGGCATATTCCGCTTCTAAAGGCGGACTTAATGCCTTTACAAAGGGACTGGCAAAAGAGCTTGCTCCAAGCGGCATCGCCGTCAATGCACTCGCCTGCGGAATAATTGACACTGCCATGAATCAATGTTTTTCCGATGATGAAATACAGGTTCTCTGCGATGAAATTCCCGCGGGGCGCATGGGAACACCGGAAGAAGCTGCTGCCATGGCCTCCCTTCTATTAGAAGCTCCCCTATATCTGACCGGACAGGTCATAACAATGGACGGGGGGTGGATTTAATGACAAATTGTTCCTCCGCCAAGTACATAATCCCCCTCATACAGGACAACAGCCTGCCCCGGCGTCACTGCACGTACAGGCTCCGAAAATAAAATTTCCATTTTATTATCCTGTACCCTTTGTATAACAGCAGGCGCTCCCTCATGGTTATAACGGATTTTTGCCGTCACCTGCTGCCCCTCCGTCAGCTCCTCTGCCGCCATACAGCAGATATTGGCAGCACACAGCCTGTCTGTAAAAACATCTTTTCCTTTCCCAAGCACTACTTCATTCGTATCCGGACGGATTTCCACTACAAAAACCGGCTCCCCAAAGGCAATCCCAAGACCTTTTCTCTGGCCAATGGTATAGTGGCCAATCCCCTTATGCCTCCCGAGAACTTTACCCTCTGTACTGACAAAATTACCCGGTCTCTCCACCTCGTTCGTCTCCCTCTCCAAAAATGCGGCGTAATCTCTGTCCGGTACAAAACAAATTTCCTGGCTGTCCGGCTTATTTGCCACCGGAATACCTGCCTCCCCTGCTATGTCACGAATTTTTTCTTTCCCATATTCACCCACAGGAAATAATGTATGCGCGAGCTGCTGCTGCGTCAAACTGTATAATGCATATGTCTGGTCTTTCTTTCCTGAACCGGAGCGTACGACCGTATATCTGCCATTGGAAAGTTTTTTAATTCTGGCATAATGTCCCGTGGCAATATAATCTGCCCCCAGTTCCACGCTTTTTTTGAGTAACGCCTCCCACTTTACATACCGGTTACAGACAATACAGGGATTTGGCGTTCTCCCTGCCCGGTATTCAGAAACAAAATTCTGAATGACACGCTCCCTGAAATCCTTTCGGAAATCCATCACATAAAAGGGAATCTCCAAAAAGTCTGCCACTCTTTTGGCATCTTCCATTATGGAAACTCCACTGCATTCCAGCTCTTCTTCACACAAATGGTCCTGCTGCCACATCTGCATTGTAACACCAATCACATGATAACCCTGATTTTTTAAAAGGCAGGCCGCCACAGAGGAATCAACTCCCCCGGACAGGCCTACCACAACAGTCTTAGTCTTCATCATGAATGTCTGCTTTCGGCTTTTTCAGTCCTTCAATCGTAATGTTATGCTTCTCAGCATAATCCCATAGGGCAGCGTGAATCGCCTCCTCTGCCAGCAGAGAGCAATGTACTTTCACCGGAGGCAATCCGTCTAACGCCTCCATTACAGCCTTATTCGTTACCTGCAAAGCTTCATATATTGTCTTACCTTTCACAAGCTCTGTTGCCATACTGCTCGTCGCCACTGCAGCACCGCAGCCGAACGTCTTAAATTTGCACTCTTTAATAATTTTCGTGTCCTCATCAATATCCAGGTACATCCGCATTATATCACCGCATTTGGCATTTCCCACCGTCCCTACGCCGCTGGCATCCTCGATCTCACCCATATTCCGCGGATTAGAAAAATGATCCATTACTTTCTCACTGTACATAAAGAATTCCTCACTTTCCTTTATATATTTTATATTTAGTTTTTGTTATCTTTTAAATAATCCTCATACAATGGGGACATATTGCGCAATTTCTCAACAATTTCTTTCAGGCTTTCTACCACATAATCCACATTCTCTTTTGTTGTATCCTCAGAGAGTGTCATCCGAAGTGAGCCATGTGCTATTTCATGAGGCAGCCCAATTGCCAAAAGCACATGAGACGGATCTAAAGAACCGGATGTACAGGCAGAACCACTGGACGCACATATACCTTTCTGGTCCAACATCATTAACAGAGACTCTCCCTCTATAAAACGAAAACAAACATTGACATTATTCGGCAGCCGTTTCTCTCTGTGTCCATTTACTTTGATAAATGGAATTTCCTTTTCCAACCGCGCAATAAGGTAATCACGGATTTTAATTTCCTTTTTTATATTTTCTTCCATATTCCGGATGGCCAGTCTCGCAGCCTCCCCCATACCGACAATCCCCGGTACGTTATGTGTTCCGGCACGGCGGGAGCGTTCCTGGGCGCCTCCATGGATCAAGGCCCCTAGACGAACACCCTCTCTGACATACAAAAAGCCGATACCCTTTGGCCCATAAAATTTGTGGCCGCTGGCACTGAGCATATCAATATTCATTTCCTCTACATCAATCGGTATATGGCCAACCGCCTGAACGGCATCTGTATGGAATAAAATGTCGTGTTTTCTGGCAATGGCACCGATTTCTTTTATTGGCTCAATCGTCCCTATCTCATTATTGGCAAACATAATAGAAATTAATATAGTATCCTCACGGATTGCTTTTTCCAGCTCTTCTGTCGATATAAGCCCATTCTCATCTACCGGCAGATAAGTCACTTCATATCCGTGCTTTTCTAACCACTCACAAGTATGAAGAACTGCATGGTGCTCTATCTGCGATGTAATAATATGGCGCCCTTTATCCTTCTGTGCCTCTGCCGCTTCCTTAAGAGCCCAGTTATCGGCCTCACTGCCACCGGCAGTAAAATAAATCCCCTGCGAATTAGCATGAATCAGAGAAGCAATTTGTTCTCTCGCCCTCTCCACAGCCTCTCCGGATTTTCCTGCAAAACTGTATACACTGGAGGGATTGCTGTACGTTTCCAAAAAATATGGTTTCATAGCGTCAAACACTTCCGGTTTAACTGCTGTTGTAGCCGCATTATCAAGATATATCAATTCACTCATTGTAATACCTCCACTCATCAAACCCTACTTTTTTGATAGGATTATAGTCTTTCTTCTCTATTATACCAACTTTAGTTTCATTGTCAAGCGTTACCACAATTCCTTTCTGCAATTACATCCTGTACATAGAGCGTCTTCTCCACTACCCGGAATTTAATTGTATACCCTGCAAATTCCATACCATAAACACGGGCAGCATCTGTTTGATATGCCGGACGGGGATCTTCTGCCAGCACCCCTAAAAGTGCTTTTTGTTTATCTTTCTTTACAAGGCACAAAAGTTCCCCGGGAAAATGCACCGACAACCTGTAATCGCTGTTGCTCTCAGAAAACCCTCCCTCCGCTTCCTGATGGCAGTCCGTCAGAGGAAGGTAAGGCTTTATATCAAGAATAGGGGTCCCATCCAGCAAATCCGCCCCGGCCACATAAAGAACCGGACCATTTTCCACATGCTGCTTCAGGCCAAGCAGCCGGACACACGACAACCCGATACCGTTAGGGCGAAACGGCGAACGCGTAGCAAAAACACCCATCCGGCGGTTTCCTCCAAGCCTTGGCGGCCGGACTGTTGGTGACCATTTTTTCGCCACATTCTCAGAAAACTGCCAGAGCAGCCAGATATGGGAAAATTCTTCTATCCCACGCAATGCGTGCTCTGTGCGGTACTCAGGCTCAAATACAATGACAGCCCTCAGTTCCTCTATCAACCCGCTCTGCCTGGGTATCCCGAATTTTTCTTTAAAATCGCTGTGAATTGTTGCAATTCTGGTCATTGTGATTGCCTCTGACATCTTCAACTTTCCTCCATAAAATTGTTTCCTAAATTATACCATTCTGATACAGAAAAACAATAGGAAACAGGGGCATTTACTTGCCCCCGGGCATTTACATGCCCCCAGGCATTTACTTGCCCCCGGGCATTTATTTGCCCCCAGGCATTTGCATGCCCCGGGCATTTGCGTATCCCGGCCATCTTGACATTAATTGCAAGATATGGTAAAGTATATTTTATTACAAAGGGCGGTGTAAAAATGAAACAGAGTTTTCAACAGCATATCAGAAAAGGTGTTCTCGAATTCCTTGTGCTGGAGCTCCTATCACGTGACAAAATGTATGGCTATCAAATTATCCAAATTCTACAAAAAGAAAGTAAAGAATTTTTTGTTCTCAAAGAAGGTACCCTATATCCTATCCTTTATCGCTTAGAAAAAGACGGGTTGGCTTACAGTGTATGGGATGAACCGACAAACGCAAAAACTCCCAAAAAATTTTATTGCATAACTGAAAAAGGGGTGGCTGAACTGGCTGAGCAGAAAAACATCTGGAAACGTTTCTCCGATACAATGGCAAAAATGGTACTGCACGATTAATGACGCAGCACCTCCCTATTTTTAGAAATGAGGAAAAATATGGTTAAACATGTAATTTTATGGACACTGAAAGAAGAGTGTTCCGATTCTGAAAAAGAAACTATCAAAGCAGAAATAAAAACAGGACTGGAGGGATTGGCAGGCAAAATACCCGGATTGCTGGAAATTCATGTATATACCCACGGTCTTCCAGGTTCTAATGTCGATTTGATGCTGGATTCCTCTTTTGAAAACGCGGAAGCACTAAATGAATATGCCACACACCCGGAACATGTAGCCGTGGCTGACAATAAAGTACGGCCTTATACAGCAACTCGCAACTGTCTGGATTTTGAGGTATAACGGGGAATGGTGAAAGTCCGTGATATCTCTCTTTCCAACATGACCATGCCGAACATGAACGAAACAACGCGCACCGCTGTAAAGCGATGCGCGTTGTTTCGTTCATATTTTATGTAACGATTTTACAATGCCATAGAATCTAATGCCGCGCGTTCAATCGGCAGTCCTGCTTTATAAATTTTGATAAATTCATCAAAGCCCTTCACACCTTCCGGATTCGGCGATAATTCACTTCCCTCCTGCCCGGCAAATACCTTATTGTTCAGATAATCCCCAAGGCTCTCATTCTCTGCTTTCTGTATCATGTAAGAAGCGAGTACAGCAATGCCCCAGGCACCGCCCTCTCCGGCTGTCTCCATAACAGAAATCGGCGTATTCATGGCATCTGCCAAAATCTGCTGTCCGACACCCTTTGTCTTAAATAACCCACCGTGTCCGAGAAGTTTATCCACTTTTACTTTCTCTTCTTTCAGAAGGATATCCATGCCGATTTTCAATGCCCCGAGTGATGTATACAAATTTACTCTCATAAAGTTCGCCAGGTTAAACTTGCTGTTTGGCGTGCGCACAAAAAGCGGGCGTCCCTCTTCCATGCCAGTAATATTTTCACCGGAAATATAATTATATGCCAGCAGGTTTCCACCGTCCGGATCACCCTCCATCGCTTTGTTATAAAGCGTTCCGAACAGTTTATTCATATCTACATCTATGCCGAAACTCTCTGCAAATTCACGGAAGATACCAACCCAGGCATTCAAATCAGATGTACAGTTATTACAGTGAACCATGGCTACCAAATCACCGGACGGCGTTGTCACAAGGTCAAGCTCCGGATATACTTTTTCCAGTTCTTTTTCCAGAACTACCATGGAAAATACAGAAGTACCGGCTGAGACATTTCCTGTCCTGCGCGCCACACTGTTTGTTGCCACCATGCCGGTTCCGGCATCTCCTTCCGGCGGGCAGAGTGGAATCCCTGCCTGCAGGTTTCCGGACGGATCCAAAAGTTTGGCTCCCTCTTCTGTCAATGTGCCTGCATCTTCTCCCGCAGACAAAACCTCCGGAAAAATATCCAGCAGTTTCCATGAAAATCCTTTATCTGCCACGGCAGTATCAAACTTATCCACCATAGTCTGATGGAATTTCCCGGTTGCAATATCAATAGGAAACATACCGGATGCCTCACCGACACCAAGTACTTTTTTACCCGTCAGCTTCCAGTGGATGTAGCCTGCCAGAGTTGTCTGGAACTCAATGTCCTTTACATGCTCTTCTCCGTTCAGAATGGCCTGATACAGATGGGCAATGCTCCATCGCTGCGGAATGTTATACTGAAACAGCTCTGTCAGCTTTTCAGAAGCCTCTTCCGTAATAGAATTTCTCCATGTGCGGAATGGCACAAGAATCTCTCCGTCAGCTCCAAACGCCATATAACCATGCATCATAGCACTGAACCCAATCGCAGCAAGTTTCGTTACTTTTGTTCCATACTGCTTTTCCACATCAGCCGTCATTCCCTGATAGGCATCCTGAAGCCCGGCCCAGATCATGTCAATGCTGTAGGTCCAGATATTGTCAACTAACTGGTTTTCCCACTCATGGCTCCCCGATGCAATCGGTGCATTTTTGTCATCCACTAAAACTGCCTTAATACGCGTAGAACCAAATTCAATTCCCAATACTGCTTTTCCACTGTCAATCATTTCCCTTGCACTCATTTTTTTACCCCCTCATATATTTTTATTTGATCTGTGTTTTTGCAAAACGCCAGGAATCTTCGCACATTTTCTTCAAATCATATTTTGCCTCCCAGCCAAGCTCTGCCTTTGCCTTACTCGGGTCTGCATAAGAAGTAGCGTAGTCTCCTGCGCGGCGCGGTTTAATGGAATATGGTATTTTTATTCCGCTCGCCTCTTCAAAGGCGTGCACAACTTCCAGCACGCTATAACCGTTCCCTGTCCCAAGATTATAAATATGTGTGCCCGGCTCGGAAGTCACTTTCCGAATGGCATCTACATGTCCGGCCGCTAAATCCATTACATGAATCCAATCCCTGACCCCGGTTCCATCCGGTGTATCGTAGTCATCACCGCACACAGAAAGTTCCGGAAGGCTTCCAACTGCCACACGCATAATATATGGCATCAGGTTATTTGGTATACCATTGGGATTATCACCAAGAAGGCCGCTCTCATGGGCTCCTATCGGATTAAAATACCGCAAAAGCACGGCGCTCCATTCCTTGTCCGCCACACAAAAATCAGTAAAGACCCTCTCCAACATCAGCTTGGTCGCTCCGTATGGATTTATCGTACTGAGCGGGAAATCCTCTTTAATCGGAACGGTTTCCGGCATCCCGTAAACACAGGCAGAAGAACTGAATATCATGCGTTTGCAGCCATATTCATTCATGAGCTCACACAAATTGAGCGTTCCCGTCATATTGTTATAATAATATTCCAGCGGTTTCTCTACCGATTCCGGCGCGCATTTTAATCCGGCAAAATGAATTACCGCATCAAATGTGTTTTCCTCAAAAACCGGCCGCATGCTCTCCTTATCCCGCATATCCGCTTTATAAAACTTCACTTCTTTTCCCGTTATCGTTTTAATCTTGTCCACAACATCTATCTGGGAATTAAACAAATTGTCAAAAACGACAACCTCATAACCCTTTTGCAATAGCTCGACACAAGTATGGGAACCAATATAGCCGGTACCCCCTGTCACTAATATTTTCACGCGAAACCTCCATTCTATCTCAAAAAAAGGAAAACACAGGCCCTGTCCACAGACAGCTTCATGCTATGCACTGTATTTTCCCCTTTCTCACAATTTTCTTTACAGATTCATTCCATTCCAACCCCAATCGGAAATCGGCTGATAGGCGATATAGACATTTCCCGGAGAAATACCCAGCTCTTCCTCATAAATCCGGCAGATTACTTCTGTCATCTGCTCGCATGCCTGTCTGCCCGCCTGTCCAAAAAGTTTTACCTCTACAAAAGCTGCCTTCTCACATTTTTCCCCTTTAAAATACAGTGTATACTCATCCTCAAACCCAAGCATGAGATAGCTCTCACTTTTTCCCGGAAAAATACTGATGGCCTGTCCCAGTTTCTGTTTTATGGCTTTTTCCTTATCCTCGCTGATTTTCATGGATACTTTTGAATTAATAAATGGCATACCTACCTCCGCTTCTATATGGCGGGAAACTATTCACCCGCCTTGTCAACTTCGACAATTGCCGCTTTCTGCATCGGAATGCGGCAGTTTTTATTACTTCCAAACTCTACTATTACAACATCATCCGTCATATCAATTACGACACCGTAAAAACCGGACGTTGTGAGAATACTGTCTCCCACGGCAACAGCGCTTACCAGTGCCTGATGTTCTTTTTCTTTTTTCTTCTGCGGGCGGATTGCTATAAAATAGAATGCACCGATAATAACCGCATAAAGAATGATAATGCTGACCATATTCATACCTTGCATAAAAATTTGCCTCCCAAATCTTATAAATTGTCACCGGATTTCATACGTTCCAGCTTTTTTCTCTTATACTCGGAAAATGTGTGCTGTTCGATTGCTTCCCGGATTTCTTCCATCATTGTATTATAAAAATAGAGATTATGCAAGACTAATAATCGAAGTCCCAGCATTTCTTTTGCTTTTAAAAGGTGGCGTATATAAGCCCGGCTGTAATGTTTACATGTCGGACATCCGCATCCTTCCTCAATCGGCCGGTCATCCAGTTCATATTTTGCATTTTTTAAATTTAATTTCCCTGCGTTCGTATAGGCATGTCCATGCCTTCCGTTTCTCGCCGGATACACACAGTCAAAAAAGTCCACGCCGCGCTCTACGCTCTCCAGAATATTGGCCGGTGTCCCTACCCCCATCAGATAAACCGGCTTATCCACAGGCAGACAGGGCACGGTGACATCCAGAATATGATACATTTCCTCGTGGCTCTCTCCGACAGCAAGACCCCCAAGTGCATAGCCATCCAAATGCAGTTCCCGGATTTCCTCAGCGTGACGAATCCGGATATCCTCAAAGGTTCCTCCCTGGTTAATGCCAAACAGCATCTGCTCTTTATTAATAGTATCCGGCAGCGCATTCAGCCTCTCCATCTCTTCTTTACACCGTACAAGCCAGCGTGTCGTGCGGTCCACAGATTGCTGCATATACTCCCTTGTAGCAGGATGAGGCGGACACTCATCAAACGCCATGGCAATTGTTGACGCCAGATTGGATTGAATCTGCATGCTCTCCTCCGGCCCCATGAATATTTTTCTTCCATCGACATGGGAATGAAAATAAACGCCCTCTTCTTTAATTTTGCGAAGCTCTGCCAGAGAAAAAACCTGAAACCCCCCGGAGTCTGTAAGAATGGGACGGTCCCAGTTCATAAACCGATGCAGACCGCCCAGCTTTTTAACAATGGTATCTCCCGGACGCACATGGAGATGATAAGTATTCGAGAGCTCCACCTGCGTTCCGATCTCATATAAATCCACGGAAGAAACGGCACCCTTAATGGCGGCTGCCGTCCCTACATTCATAAATACCGGCGTTTCAATAACACCGTGAGGCGTAAATAAACGCCCTCTTTTTGCCCGGCCGTCCCGGTTCAGTAATTTGTACATACGAATTTTTCAACCTGCCTCTGTTATGCCGTAACCCCAAAACCAAGAATGGTGAACCTTTTCCCCTCATCCCCGTTTTTCATTCGAAAGAGCACCTCATGCTCTGCGGATTCTTTTTCATCAATTATAATTTGTGGGTTACAGTGCGCCCATCCATTATCTAATGGATTGATGCTTTTTACTAATTTCCCATCCACAAGAATGTCTGCTGTCCCAAATTCGGATGAACCGGAATCCTTAATCACCGCCACAAGATTTTTACAGGTGATTTTCATCCGGAACTCTGCATTTTTAACTGTGCCGTCATTCATCCAGTTATCTGCGAACTCCGGCGATGGTGTTAAATCCATATTCCGCTCAACGTATTGTATCTCTGTATCTTTAGCACCATATCCCAGCTGAGTAATCTCTGCATACTGCTCTGCATCTTTCCTATCAAAACGCACAATATCCTTGAACTGAATGCCGTATACCGGCTCTTTGTCCATGGAAATATCCTCCCACGCCATATCCTCTTTATCTACCACGTCGAACAAATTGGCAATACAATCTGCCATAATGCGGTGTCCGTCATTGGTGGGGTGATAAATATCATAAAAATACTGACGCTTTGTTATCACATTGCTCTTTTCGAACTGCGGAACAATCGCATCTTTCACACTGACCATCGGCAGTTCATACCGCTCACCGATTGGCTGCAGCCTCGTCTGAAGGTTCTGGTCGTTCATGAACACGGCAAAATTCAGCAAAACAGCCGGCTCATTCGGCGCCTCCAAAACCTTTCTTACAAGGCTTTCAAAGCATATACCCTTTGTCTCATCCCCCTCATCATTCACAGCAAACTCAATGACAACCAAATCCGGCACAACCCTGCCATCCTCTGTAACATCCCTGTCATAGCGGATCATTCCAAGCTCTGACGGAGTTCCCCCTACTCCGGCCTTTACATAATGGATATGTCCGGCATCCTCCGGGGCAAACATCTGGCAGAAAGCCTGATAAGACCGATACGCATAGCAGTGCGTATTAATAGGCTTAGCCCCGGCTCCCTGTGTGATGGAGCCTCCGATATACGCCAGAGTTACTTCCTCACCGCGCTTTGCTTTTTCTATCACCTTTTTCAGGCGATAATTATTCCCGGTTGATACAAGAGAATCTGCAATCATGTCCTGATATTCCTGCGTATCAAAGGCCACTGGCGGGTCCACCTGAATTTCCGGCACCTCATAACCATCATTCAGATAAAATTTCACTGTCAGCGACATATTGCGGTTTTCTTTTGGAAAAATAAAGTTAAACGACCCAAACTGGTCATCATCCTTATTTACCGGATAAGCATCTACTGCCACTACCATTTCTTCCCCGTTACATGGACATGTCATTTCCATGATTGTACCAGTCGTATACTTATCAGTCTTTCCATAACACTGGAACTGAAACTC
The DNA here is from genome assembly GCA_002490465.1 of Lachnoclostridium sp. UBA7215. Classification (GTDB taxonomy): domain Bacteria; phylum Bacillota; class Clostridia; order Lachnospirales; family Lachnospiraceae; genus Eubacterium_F. The sequence goes on along the minus strand of DKUB01000097.1, from coordinate 10,406 downwards.
TACCTCATCCCCGCGGTCTTCCGTTTCCAATGCGTTTACACTTACCCCTACACTATGTACCAGCTGGCGGAATGTCTCCATCCGCGGCAGCATCTCAAGAATATCCTCCTCAATGTCACCGGATGTGAATTTTACCTGGTCCTTTATTCGCCCCTCTAAGTACACATAATCGCGGCATACGCCGTCTTTCTCTTTTGTCCCGGATATTGTCTTGTCCAAAACCACATACAGACAAGGCCTTTTATCCGTTGGATCTTTTGGTGCAACTGGTCCTTTCATCTTTCCCCTCATTCCTGCTGCATTTCTGCGCATTTTCTTTTTATTTTGTAATTTTTTTGTTACAAAATTTATTCTACTACAAAAGTTTTGTAATTACAACTTTTCCTTCTGCATCCAGCAATGGCGTTATACCGGCGCCATATCCGCTTTTCCACGCCAGGTAAGTTACCCCTGTTTCTTTGTCCACAAACAATGTCTTTGTACCCGCATCTTTTAATCCCGAACCCTCTTTGTGTATTTCTACAAATCGTTCTTCTCTCTTTGCCATTTTTTGTTACCTCCAATATTTTATTTGTTTGAAAATAAAAAGAACAGCCTTCTTTTGCAAAAATACAATGTTGGCTGTTTCCTTTTTTTCGTAATAAGTGAATGCATTCCATTGTCAAGCTGCACTTTCCCATCCATAAAAAATTTTCAATTTATGAAAAATTGGTAAATGCCGCTGTTTTCGTAACACTGTCTACATGCATATATACATCCATACAAGTCCTGCTGTTCTTTTCATAAACATATTCAAAACAGGAGAGGGCACCCTCTTTTGGTTTTTCTTTAAAGGCATTTGCCTGTAAATACTCCAAAATTTTCTTATATCCCTTTCGAATACGCTCATACTCTGCAAAAGGGTCATATACAGTAATCATTGCATAATCCGCCGTATCCTGAACACCATATTCTACACCAGGGCAGTCTGTCTCAAAACCATCCGGAAGAACATAAGCGGATACATACCCATGCAATCCAAACCGATTCTGTAATTCAAAGGGAACCCATGGAAAATCCCATCCAATTTTTTTTGCATTCGGATTTATTGTAAGCAGACCTGACCGCGTTGCCCACTCGTCCATGTATCTGCTCACATCATCTTCCGGATTCGGCGTTATCATAACATATCGCGCCATGCGGAATCCTTTTACATTTTTTATTGTAACTTCCGAGTAAACTTCATCACCACTCATTAGATTTTCCCGAACCAGATCATCCAGTTTACAGGAAAACATATCACTTAATATAATAATTTTATCTAATTCGGGAACAATTTCATCTGCCTCCCATTTGGAAACGGTCTGACGGGAAACAGACATTTCCTCCGCCAGCTGTTCCTGTGTGATTTTCTTTTGCTTTCGTAAAAACTGAATATTCTTCCCTAAACTCATAACACTACCTCCGTGCACTGTATATACAATATTTTCTTTATGTCTATTGTTATACAAATCAGCTCATAAAACCACCAACTGTTATGGGCTTTTTCTATGCGCACTGTCACTTGGCACTTTACATTTCCCCGACAGCTCTCAATTCCTTTCATGCCCCTTCAATGCCGGATATCCTTTTGTTGCTCCTGTCTTAAGCTTTTGATCGACTTTTATTCCAGTTACTATTTGACTCAATAACAAAATTTGTGTATAATTTTGTTATTGAAAAGGAGGTTTTTATATGCCAACTATTAAATCGAGCGCCGACCTTCGGAATAATTACAATGACATTTCCAATTTCTGCCACACTTATTCTGAACCGGTTTTCATCACAAAAAATGGAAAAGGTGACCTTGCAGTTATGAGCATTGAAACTTACGAGGCACTTACCAGCCGTTTTGAATTATATGGTCTGATAAAAGAAGGCTTAGATGATATTGAAGAAGGCAAAACAAAGTCTTTTTCAAATGCTATGTCTGACATTAGGGGCCGCCGTAAACAGTGATGTCTATCTCTTATACCTTCTGATTAATCTGTGATGATACCAAATCATAATAATAATCGGCACTAATAGCCCTCCACAATATGGGATAATACATAAAATACTGTCTCCAATAACATATCCCACAAAATAGGAAAGAATTATTACGATTCCATATATCAGCCACATCATGCCATGTTTTTTATTCCACGCCTGTACATCCGTCAGCTCATCTGCTTTTGGCGGTTTCTCTCCCGAATAAAAACCAACCGGCAATGTGCTCCGTAACTGGGAAATTCCTATCCCTATCATAATTGCTGCTACTATAAGATAAATGATAAATGTAATTATGTATGATGCTGTTGTCATATAATTCTCCCTCACCAATCACGTTCGCCTATAGCATCTTCCACATCCATATTAATGTCAAACCAGTTCAGAATATACGCAACCGTTTCGCCGATGCTCTCTCTGGCACCCGTCTCCAATTCGCTGTCATTATCTTCAAATTCTTCCTGCAGATCATTAATTGCCAATGTCATTTTATCAAATGCATTTTGTATCGTTTCTAAATTTCTTTCTCCCGTCTCTAAAACTTCAATGACTTTCTGGATTAACCCCTTGATTTTATCTACCAGAAAATCAGGAAAATAATCATCCTTATACATATCATCAAGCATTTTGTAATCTGCGTCAAATTTTTTCATATATCTGTCCCCCTTTATCCAAACAATCATATTATGAAGCTAAAAAACCCAGACGCGCCAGGATTGTTTCCCGATACTCCGCATGATGCGGCATACCTCCTCCAAGACCACCCCGTTTCGGCAGTTGAAGTTTGAGAAAACTTCCATTCTTCATCGTAATTGTACAGTTGACCGCACCCATCCAGACTTTCTTAATCTCACAGCTTTGCACATCTTCCAGCGGAAAGCATGTGCCAACATCTCTCAGAGAGATACCGCTGCTGATTTCCGTGGCATCCTTTTGGGCTGAATCCTGGATTTCACTGATTTCATAATACCATTTGTTTATTTCACATTGGGATAGTATCAAATAATTTTCCGTAATACCAATATATACGTCAAATTTTGCCACTTTACCTTTATTCACTTGAAACACCTCGCCATTTTCAGCTGGTAAAATTGTGTCTTCTGTAATAATACAATTTTTGAATATCTGTGAAATCCTCACTTCGAGCCCAATACCATGCACACCCGCTTCCAGCGTTTCGCCATCCGGAAGATATTTTCCCAAAATCTGCATCATATTCTTTTCACTAAAAATTTCAGACATGATTTCATCCTTTCTATAAGTTCTCTATTTATAATGAATCAAATATCCCCCGCTTCTCTGCCTCCTCAATCAATCGCGGCTGTATATCAGGATATGTCCAGTGTTCCGGCAGCTTGTCCGTTATAACAATCTTTTCAATCTCACTGTGCAGTTCCTCTTCAAAGGACTTTATTTCCGCATAATAAAGCATTCCAAAGCTCTCCTGCCCGTCAAAATTGCCCTCCTTAATTACAGAATACACACAAATTGGTTTTATATCAAAATCAATGGCCCCGGTTTCCTCATACAATTCCCTTTTAGCCGTGTCAAAAACCGCCTCCCCCGCCTCCCTGTGGCCTCCCGGTATCTCTAAAGTATCTCTTTCTTTGTGCTTACAAAAAACGAACTTATCAGCTGTTTTCGCTATGATAACGGCAAACCTCAGCAGTTCGTCCTCTGCTTCTTCGTAAAAGTTTACGACTGTCATTCTGCCTCTCCTCCCTTCTTAATGGGATGTCTTATAACTGTTTTTAACCTGTCAGGTGCCACACGCCTTGCATCACTCAGGTAAATTTCATGATGAAGCCTTTTATCCGTAATATCCGTTTCATACCCTTGCTCTGCCAGAAAATCATTCATCCTCTGAATTGTTTCCGGTTCGTCATCATAAGAGCCTATATGCATACACTGGACACACAAACCCTCGTTATATGTGAGAAATTCCACTTTTGAAAAATCTTCTTTCTTTTTTCTGGACGCCTCCTGAACTGCCCACTCAAAATCCGCTTTTGTCACAAAATCCGGCAACCGGATAACAGAAATAAAATGGAAATCCTCTTTACGGCTGTAATCAATATCCGCTGTATTTTCCTGCCACCAGAAGCCCTCCAAGGGCGGGACAACGTAATCAAAATATCCCTCAATCTGATGATTTCCTTTTTTACTCATTTTGATAGTAAATGCAATACCATACAGCAGGCCGATTGATTTTTTATAGTCGCTCTCTTCCTCATTTGGATTCCCTTTGCCGCGGACTGCAATATAATTCATACTGGGAATCTCCACAATACCCGGTTTGTTTTTTGGCATATAAAATTCTTTGTATTCTTTCTTATAGTCAAATGACATAACGATTCCCCCCCTAGGACTATTTCATGCAGTGATTATACTATACAAAACCATTTACAGCAATATTTACCGTCAATATTTTGACTGCAAATTGTCTAGACACAAATATTATAACTGCAAAAAACTGCCCGGACATCAAAAGATGCACCGGGCAGTTCCTGTTACGTGTTATCTACGCTTCCTCGTCAATTTTACCGGATACCAGGGAAGATAATGTTTTGGAAAATGCGCCGTCACTTGTGTAAGTGGCCTTCGCACTATTCGCAGCACCTGACATTCCTGCCGCTTTCTGTGACACTCTGCTGATAAACGAATTATATCCTGTAAAAACTGTTTTTAAATCGTTGATATCCGCTTTTTTCAAGGCATCCTCATCTAACTCAAGTTTATTTCCTGAGCCTATGGTAATGCCAATTTTCTCAAGCATACTGCTGCTCTTTTCTGTCATACCTGTCATCCACACGGCATTGCGGAGTACGCTCTTTGTGTTGGAATTTCCAGCCTTTTCAACCACATAATTATAATCCTTAATAAAAGATTTGACGGCTTTCGTGATTGCCTCCCAGTCATAATCTTCCACTTCTGTTTCTTTTCCAGTGGTTTCATCCTTTTTCTTAATTTTTTTCTTTTCCCAAAGAGAATCGTTTTTTAAAGCATCTGCCGATTTTTTTAATGAATCCGCGCCCGTCTTCATTAATTTTAAACTCTGAGCCGTATCACCTTTGCCCGATAATTTATCAGCATCCTGCTTGGCATAATACGCTTTCAGCAATTTCCCATAGCTGCCATTTTTAATCGAAGTGTAATCTGCCAGCAGATTGGGATTTCCGGCGGATGCTGTATCGGAAGTTCCACCAAATAGTGCATTAAAATCAATATTACTGTTGTACTTACTTGTGTACTCGCTAAAATTATTGATTTCTGACATAATTTACACCCCCACTATACAAGTACATCAACCGATGTATTCTCTGATACTGCACTGCTTTCCTGCTCACTTTTATCCGCTTCGTCAGCCGCCTCTACTTTGCTCGATTCCCCTTTCTGTTCTGCTTTTGCAGCCTCCTCCATTGTCTGGTTGGCATCTGCCAGTATATTCATCTGGGAAGCGGAGGCATTCACTGCTTTTTGTTTCACCTCCGCAAGCGCAGCCTCTTTCTTCTCCGTACCTGCCCCGCTGCTGCGGTCCATTTTTATTTCTGACTCCAAAACTCTGGCTGTACCTTCCATTCGTGTGGCAACACTCCCCTGTACCTGTGCCTGTTTCATGCTGGAATCTGCCGAAATCATCGCCTGCATATTCGCCTGTGACAAACCACTTTCCCTGCTGCCGGACTCTGCTTTTTCTGCACTCTTAGAGCCGCCAAGCATATCATCCATGGACGTGTCTTTCGTCTGCTGCTGTCTTCTCAGTTCAATCTGGTGTTGTCTTAACTGCTGGTTCAGATTATTAATTTCCTGCTGAATTTCCTGCCTCTTTTTCATCTTCTCTTCCGGTGTCATTTCCCTGTTGGAAGAGAGCTCCTGCAATCGCTTCTGTTCATTTGCTATCTGTTTCTGAATGTTTTTACTTACGGAATCCGTCTGCATATTCATGCCAAAATATCCCGCCTGTTGTGTTTCATTTGCACTGCCTACTGTCATCATAATTATAGTCTCCTTTCCTTCCATCCGCATGTGAAAACCATTTCATACTTTTAATGGTTTTGTATATTTTCACTTATTTTTTCGGAGCTTAATTTTTCAGACTAAACAAATATGCAGTAGAATGACCTTTTTCTGTTGTAAACAAACATTGTAATCAAATATATTTAACCGACAAATCGTTCAACTCAGAAACCAGTTTTTCATTTTTCAATTTTCTGGCCATAGGAAGAAAAACATCAAAAGTTTCCCTGGCCTTTATTCCGGCCCTGTCCTCATCCATGAATTCAACCGTTCGCATATTGTGAAGGCGCTCTGCTAATTTTATCAGCACTGCCCTCTCATCTTTTATTTCTCCCAAATCTTCACACGTATTGACAGTATTTATGAGATTCCATATCTCTTTTGAGAAAATCTCTTTGGAGACAATCTCTTTTGAGATAGGCAGATTTTTCTCTTCTGTCTTCTTTCGCGCATCACAAAACATACCGGCATAAACTACGTTCTCCTCCGCTCCCATGTCCGCTAACAGAATTGCCACATGAAGCGGATGTGTCACGTATTCACTCCCGGAATAACGCCTCATGCCATCATATACCTGACAGCACAGGGCATACATCCTTGACAATTCTTTCTCATCATACGCCACTGCATTTTCGGAAAGTGTTTCTCTTAACTTCACGAGAAGTTCTTCTTTTGTTAAATCTTCTGACAGCCTAACACATGTTATTTGTCCCATTTTCATACCTCCGCTTGCCAATGTCATATACATGGCCCTTAAAAACGACGGCGGGAATCCGTATTCTGCCTTGAATGCTCTGGTAAAACTATTGTGTGACTGCCAGCCGTATTCATATGCGGCATCGATAATCTTTTTTCCATCTATAATGTCTTCTGAAGCTCTGTAGATTCTCCGTTTTCTCACATATTCCATTACGGAACAACCCATTGCTTCATGAAACAATCTGGAAAAGTGATACTCCGAATATCCTACGCTTCCCGCAATCAGAGAAACATTTATCTTCTCTTTTAAATTCGTTTCAATATACCGGATACTTCCTGTGAGAATTGCTTCATCCATCGCCGTCATCAACCTCCTGATACGAATCCTTATTTCTGAGCGACTTGTCGCGAAGAGGCGATGAGAAAAAACTGTAATACAGTTCGCGTATGCAGTTTCTCATCTGCCATCATAGATATTTGTTTCCGCTCAGAAACAAATTAACCGTGTGAAAAATCAGCACTTCAGTGTGATTTTTCACACTATCCACGTGGTAGATTCAGTATACAAGATAAAAATGAAACAAACTTAACATTTTCTGCTGTCTTACTCTTTACATTTCCGGATTGCATGATGCAATCCGGCAAACACTTCCTCATAATGGCGGCACTCTTTCAGACTTACGGTCGCCACATGCAGAACTAATGGGATTTCCTGATTCTGGCAGACAAATGTCTGATTGTTCATGGCACGGATTTTGTCTGCAATCAACTCTGCGTAGGAAGCCTGATTACTGGATGTCAGAATACAAAACTCATCGCCCCCTATGCGGAATGTGATATCCTCCTCACCTGCTGCCGCCGTCATGCGCCGCATCTGCTCCAGTATAGCCAAATCACCTGCTTTCCTTGATATCTCATTGATGGATATCATATGTTTAATGTCACAAAGGACAAAATAACAATCCCTTCTGTCCTGAAATAAATCGTATAACTCACTAATATCTACATGTTGTCTCTGCATAATATAGCTGTCTCCTTTCCCCGTTGGCACATTTAATTTCGGATATAATTCTGTGAATTTCTTTTTGCGAAACTCAGATGGTTTACAGTTCCAAATCTGTTTAAATGCACGTGCAAAGGATTCGTGGGTACTATAGCCATATTCAAGGGCAATGTCAAGAATCGGCATCTCCGGATTTTTTGATAATTTCTTTGCCGCTAACATCATCCTCCTGCGGACAATATAGTCATGCACCGAAATACCATGTACCCTGCGAAATAATTTTTCAAGAGTGGACTTTGAGCAAAAACAAACAGCTGCCACATCCTCCGTTTTGATTTCATCACGCAGATGCTGCTCTATATATTCTAACGCTGCCATTAAAAGTTCTATGTTCTTCATTGTCCAGCCTCCTCCGATATCGTAGTATCATTATATCAGAGAACTCTATTTTGCGTTTGACGTTTTGAGTAAAGTTATCACATCACTCAGATTATAATTTTTTGATTTTATAAGACAGGCATTATCTTTAAAAATTTCACGGATAATGCGATGCTCCAACGCCTTTCTCTTCGCCAGGTGTTCCAACAGTCCATCCAGTCCTGTCAGGGCATGCTTTCTTCCATATGGTGATTCTTCCAGATATTTCAACATCATCGGAAACCACAATTCATTTCCATTGTTATCAGAACGTTCTTTTCTTATAACATCAATTGTTCCGGGAATATCATCCACATCCAGATAAACGATCCGAAAGGGCTTTCTCATTAGAATATTTTTCAATCTTTTGTAGAAATACATGATTTCATCCTCTGACATCATGAAATACAACATCTGGTTTTCAATGATATTCTGGAAAATGGAACACTCAAAAATCTGCCTCTCTCCATTCCATTTCTCAAAGCGGGATAAAATCACATTTTCAAAAGACTCGATATCGTAATTTCCATTGTATATCTCATATGCTTCCAAGTCTCTGTGAAAGTTCGGAACATCAGTCAATATCTTTGTATAGCAGATAATTCGGTGTTCCCCCTCGATCACTGTTTTCTGTTTTATTTCTTCACGGAGTGACGGATATTTCATCAGCACTTTATGATATTGCTCTTCTGTAACATAGGCACACCAGGCCAGCTCAACAGGCGAATATTCCCCCTCGCAAAATACTTTATAGTCCGTCAGTTCCTCTGACAGTTTCTGCACAAATGTTGACTTTCCGGCCCCCTGCAGGCCCTCAACAAAAAAATTATTTCCTCTGACATCAATCTGGTAGTTATTCATCTGTGTTTCTCCTTAGTTTAATTATTCTATGTTTTTTAATCGACTTTCTAAATCCGAAGCACTAAACAACACATCCGTCACGATTACTCTATCTCCTTCAATTACATAGAATACTGAATAATTATCCACTAACATTCTCCTCATTCCCTTCGAACGTTCCGATTCTGAATCCACAATGCGAAATCGCTCTGGAAATTTATCGAGTTTTAGTATTTCTTCAGCTATCCGATTATACTGCCCCATTGCATTCTCTGGTGCGTGTAAAACATAGGCAATATGATTATATAACTGCTCCATATCTGCCAGTGCTTCATTTGTAATCTCAACTGCATATTGCTTCATGACTTATGGTTCTCCCTAAATTTATCAAATGCATCCGCCGCATTTTGTGTATTTCCTGCCGCTATATCATCATATCCTTTTTGTAGCTTCCTATGAATCTGCGTTTCTGTCATTAAGTCCGCATTAATTGTTTTAGGTATTTTAGGCAATGTTACCGCAAACGGAATGCCTCCCGTCAGTGAAATCTGGTTTAGATACATATCTATTGCAGTAGACATAGGAACCCCAAGCCTTGAAAGCACCTCTTCTGCTCTCTCTTTTACCACTGGATTTACTCTTAAATTCAACGTTGCTGTCTTTTCCATTGAACAACACCTCCTTTATGTTCTATTGTAACGCATTCTGCGTTACATTTCCACTTTTAAATATAATAATTTTCTAAAATAGCATCTTAACCATTTTATATTCGTCTGCATATGTTCCATCCGGATATTTCAGTGCTTTCGGCAAAGTGCCTGTCACTTCAAATCCAAAGCTTTTATACATAGTAACTGCTCTTTCATTTGTCGTCACTACATCCAGCTCTATCTGAGTAATCTTCTTTTCTTTACACCAGCGAATGCATTCCTCCATCATTTTCCCGCCAATCCCCAAATCACAATACTCCTTTAATACTACAAAGGCAACTTCCGCCCTGTGCCTGTATCTCTGATATCTCCGTATCAGTCCTACAGAACACTGGCCTACCAGTTTTCCCTCATATTCTGCTACAAACCATGTACTGTCAGTATCAGATAATATTCCTTCTATAACCGATTCTTCTTTTTGTACAGTGGAACAAAATTCACCGGGATTGCGTGCCAGGAACAAAGTCTCTGTATCAGCAGCAGAAATAATGGAAATAATATCCTCCGCATCTGAGACAACCGGTTTTCTGATGACAACTTTTTTACCATTTTTTAATTTGCATTCCATACTCTACCACCTTTCCTATGAATATATGATTCGTTTGATTTTCATTCTATCACATTCTTTTCTCTCCATAAAGCAGAATCCGCTTCATTAACCTAATGGGCTACAAGGGCTGACTGAGAAACGCAGCCCTACAAAGAACCGTATG
>DKUB01000010.1 GCA_002490465.1 Lachnoclostridium sp. UBA7215 | reverse complement strand
TGGCATTGACAGTGAAAATTATACATCGGATCAGTTATACGGCCAGTTTTACAGAGGATTTGAAGTTACAGAGAAGGGAAAAAAGATATATGTAGCAGGATCTTCTGATTTATATATGTATTCGTTATAAACCTTGGATAAAATCAGGAGGAAGAGTGAAATTGAAGAGGAATATAAAAAAAATAACGGCGTTATTTATGATTTTTCTAATGGCAGGCAGTTTGTTTCCAGTGGGCCTAAGCAGTCAGAAAATGTTGGCCGCAGAAGCGGATACAGAAAAATCCGGCGAACAGGAGCCGGTATTCCACTACAGAGTATTAGATAAGAAAAAGAAGACGGTTGCCATCACAAAAATAGATTTTGTGGGGGAGTCATTGGTGATCCCGGAAAACCTGGACGGCTATGTTTGAGGAGGAGGAAGAATACAGAGAAGATTTTCCAGAGAAAGAAAGCAAACTGCATGTTCTCTCCAATGAAGCTGGCAAGCATTTAACATCACTTGAGCTGCCGAACACACAAAGTCTGACTGTTCCATACATAAACTGTATAGCGGGGAATATGAACGGGAGAGATAAGGAGAGTGATTGTGTACGGGGGTAGGTAAACTGCTCCGCACTTTTTGAAAAAGTAGGAAATGCTAATGAATTTTATAGGCAGATATGATATACTGCTTGTGTCGTTGTGAATAACAAAAAGGAGGATAAAGAATATTATGTAAAAGAAAATACCCCCATCTACCTGATTACAAAAGTTGAAGTACAGTCTTGCGGCGGAAAAACATGTAGCCTGACGACTATTGATGGCTATATTATCAATATATTTGAATAATTAAACAATGCGTATATGTTACGGAGAGAGATTATGCAACATTTCAGCCTTAAGTGAAAAAGTTTTTGTTTCTAGCAACATTAAAAAAGAAAAGTTTTTATTAAGAGAAAGGATAAATCTATGTTAAATACAAAAATAAATAAAAAAGGATTGACAGCGCTTTTACTCTTTTCTGCTGTAGTTTCCATATTAGCGAGTAGCTTAACCATATCTGCTGCGGGAAAAGAGAAATACATATCATCGTATATGCAATTTGCCAGGCAGCAGCAGAAAAAAACGAAAAAGAAACTCTGCTATGCCATTGTTAATGCATCCGATGGCAAAATGCCCGTTTTGTTAATTACAGATTCATGGTTGAAAATGGGCGGTAAATGTACAGCAGTGGCAAAAGTATATAGCTATAGCGGAAGCAAAGTGGTTTATATTACCAAAATGCGCTCAACTGGTTCCGGTTATCCTTTGATAAAAAAAGGAAAATATATCATCAGTGGCTGGCATCATTCTTCCCAGCGCCTTATGGTGTCTGATGCAAAAGGTTATATGGAGTCTGTTGAGGGTTTTGGCCTGGAAAATGGAAAATACTATCAAAGAACATGGACTGTTGTTAATGGCAAAAAACGGAAGATGGCCACGAAAAAAATAAGTGTAAAAAAGGCTTCATCATTGGATTTTTATTCAAATTTTTATTCAAATGGAAATATAATAAGATTTAAAAAAGTGAAGTAAACAGGATTAAAAAAGGGCAGCGCGCTCAGCGTGCTGTCCTTTTGGGGCATATCCCTAAGTAAATTCCTGTCATCCCTGATTCTGTTTTAGTGCCTTCAACTTCATCCTCTGCCAGAAACCGAGCTTTTCTTGTGGACTATCCAGTACATTTCGTCCCTTTACATCCATAATATAAATTCCGCTGATAACAACTTTCAGTTCCTTCTTTATAGGGAGAACCGGAAATATTTTTTCATCACACATCAGAGACATAATTTTGGGCCCGATTTTTGCTTTTACAATTGGCACTTTAGAACCGCGCAGATATTTGGGCGTATTTTCCAAAACCAACTTGGGCAGTCCGGCATCTTTTAGTTTCATCCGTTTTTTATCTATGACTAAAATAGAGGTTACCTGCGAGGCGGCCTGCATTTGAGCCTGGGATTCATCCTGTTTTTTCTGCATTTTCTTTCCGACAAAATACAGAACAATCAATAGAACAATAAGAACCAGTACAATGATACCGAGTACGGTTAATACGGTTGACATTTTAAACTATTCCTCCATTTCTTTTTATAGTCCAGAAACCATTTTACCATTATTTCTCATAAAAAACAATGGGTGTTAGAGAAACCTTGTAAAATTTGTTAAAATGAGGTATCATTATGTTGTTTATGTTAAAAAAGCGCAAATGTAATTTACTGTGCAGAAATGGAGATTTAATGGAATGAAAAATTATTATCAGCCGGAACTGGAAACAATGCCCTTGGAGCAGCTGCAAAAGCTCCAGAGTGAGAGATTGGTAAAGCAGGTTCAGTATGTGTACGATAATGTGGAATTTTATCGTGACAAAATGGATGAGGCAGGAGTAAAGCCTGGTGATATCAGCGGGATAGATGATTTGCACAAGTTACCGTTTATTACAAAAGATGATTTGCGCGATCAGTATCCTTACGGCCTTCTTGCAGTTCCGTTAAAGGACTGTGTCCGTATTCAGTCTACCAGCGGAACAACCGGGCGCCGTGTAGTAGCTTTCTATACTCAGGAGGACCTTGACATATGGGAGGACTGCTGTGCAAGGGCAATTGTAGCAGCCGGTGGGACAGAAGAGGACGTCTGTCATGTCTGTTATGGATACGGATTGTTTACAGGCGGACCGGGTTTGAACGGCGGTTCCCACAAAGTAGGGTGCCTGACGCTTCCTATGTCATCCGGAAATACCGAGAGACAGCTTCAATTTATGACGGACCTCGGCTCAACAATTTTGTGTTGTACACCGTCTTATGCGGCAAACCTGGGTGAGGCAGTGAATGAGAGGGGTATGAAAGATCAGATAAAATTAAAGGCGGGTATTTTTGGTGCAGAGCCGTGGACAGAGGAAATGCGCCACAATATAGAGGAATCTCTCGGGATTAAGGCATATGATATATACGGTCTGACAGAGATTTCCGGACCGGGTGTATCCTTTGAGTGCGAGGAACAGGCGGGCATGCATATTCAGGAGGATCATTTTATTGCAGAAATCATTAATCCGGATACAGGAGAGGTGCTTCCGGAGGGTGAATTGGGAGAGCTTGTATTTACCTGTATCACAAAAAAGGCATTTCCGCTTCTTCGTTACCGCACCCGGGATTTGTGCTGGCTCACAAGGAAAAAATGTTCCTGTGGACGCACTCATGTACGGATGATGAAGCCAAGGGGACGCAGCGATGACATGATGGTTGTCAAGGGCGTAAACGTGTGGCCTTCCCAGATAGAGACTGTACTTCTGAACCAGGGGTATCAGGCAAATTATCAGATCGTGGTTGACCGTGTTCACAACCATGATACCATAGAGGTACAGGTTGAACTCACACCAGAGATGGCAGCAGATTCCTCTGTAGCGGTGGAAGAGCGTGAGAAGAAAATTGTATCCGGTCTGAAATCCATGCTTGGCATTAAGGTAGATGTTCGGGTTGTAGAGCCAAAGAGCATTGCCAGAAGCGAGGGCAAGGCGGTTCGTGTCATTGACAAGAGAAATCTATATCAGAGTTGACAATCAAACAAAAATCTGATAATGTATGTACAATACAAAAAGGCAATGACGGAAAGAGTAGTCTATTCCTGCGGGAAATCAGTATTTCTAAACAACTGATTTAGAATCATCCAGAGAGAGCGGCATTTGGTGGAAGCTGTTTATGAGGAAGATAGACGAAAACCATTCCCGAGCTGTAATGCTGAACATATACCAGGTAAGCGTTACCGTATTTCTGCGTTAAAGAATAGGATTTGTTGGAATCTGAAGTGAAAAGTTAAGGTGGAACCGTGCACATTGCACCCTTAAGACTGTTTAGGCGGTCTTAAGGGTCTTTTCTTTTTGTATAGAAAAAAGAAGGGAGCGAAAAGCTATGAAAATTTTAATGAGCAATGGAACAATGACGGAGGCTGGTTTTGATGAAGTACTGGGCAGGAAGGCGTTCTGGCACACGAGCGCCCATGTGCTGGCACAGGCAGTAAAGCGTTTGTATCCGGATACAAAATGTGCGATTGGGCCGGCAATAGAAAATGGATTTTATTATGATTTTGAGTTTGATTTTCCATTTTCTGAGGAGCATCTGAAAACGGTTGAGGATGAAATGAAAAAAGTTGTAGAGGCTTCGCTTCCACTTCAGGTGTATGAAGTGGAAAAGGAGGAGGCCGCCGCTTATATGAGCAAACATGGGGAAGACTATAAACGGGAATTGATACAGGAACTTCCTGCGGGAGAAAAAATTAGTTTTTACCGGCAGGGAGAGTATACAGAGTTTTGCAAAGGGCCGCATATATCCAATACCTGTCACTTAAAGGCAATAAAGCTTTTATCTGTCGCCGGGGCGTATTGGAGGGGGGATGAGCACAATAAAATGCTGACGCGCATATATGGTGTTTCATTTCCAAAGAAATCCCTGCTGAAAGAGTATCTGTATCAAATCGAAGAGGCGAAATTAAGAGACCATAGAAAGCTGGGAAAGGAGCTAGGAATATTTACCCTTATGGAAGAGGGGATGGGATTTCCGTTTTTTCTGCCAAAAGGGATGGTGTTGAAAAATCTGCTGTTGGAATATTGGCGGGATATCCATCAGCGGGAAGGGTATCAGGAGATTTCTACACCAATTATGCTTAACAGGCATTTGTGGGAAACATCAGGGCATTGGGAGCATTACCGCGAAACAATGTACACGACGGTTGTTGATGAGACGGAGTATGCCATAAAGCCGATGAGCTGTCCGGGGGGGATGCTGGTATATAAGCAGGAACCGCACTCCTACCGCAGTCTGCCGCTTCGTTATGCGGAGCTTGGGCTTGTCCATCGCAATGAAAAATCCGGGCAGCTTCACGGCTTGATGCGCGTAAGGGCATTTACGCAGGATGATGCGCACATTTTTATGACAGAAAAACAGGTGATAGACGAAATTCGGAATGTGGCAGAGCTGATTGACGAGGTGTATAAAAAATTTGGATTTGAGTACCATGTGGAGCTGTCAACGAGACCGGAAAACAGTATTGGGACGGCAGAGGAGTGGGAGCTTGCTACGCAGGCGCTGAAGAGCGCTATGGATATTCAGGGAATTCCCTATTCTGTGAATGAGGGGGACGGCGCATTTTATGGGCCTAAACTTGATTTTCATTTGAGGGATTCCATTGGGCGCACATGGCAGTGCGGGACGATACAGCTCGACTTTCAGCTACCGCAGCGCTTTGAAATCGAGTATACAGGTGCTGACGGGGAAAAACACCGGCCGATTATGATTCACCGGGTATTATTTGGATCTATTGAACGCTTTATTGGAATATTAATTGAGCACTATGCGGGGAAATTTCCTGTGTGGCTGTCACCGATACAGGTGAAAATTCTTCCGGTCTCCGATAAATACCTGCCCTATGCAAAAGAAATCCAGAGTGATTTGAAAAAAGCCGGAATCCGTGTGGAGATGGACACGAGAACGGAAAAACTCGGATATAAAATCCGGGAGGCGCGTATGGATAAAGTTCCCTACATGATTATTGTGGGAGAAAAAGAACAGGCGGACCGCACAGTTTCCGTCAGACAGCGCGATGCAGAGGACGCAGCCCAGGATATGGGAGAAATGGCGCTTTGTAAGCTGATAAAATTAATACAGGAATGCTGTCACGAATGGGAATCTTCTGAAATAAGAGCAGAGTGATACATGTCAGAAATAATATTCTGCATATAAGCTCCAATATGTTTTTGTTCCTGCTTATCAAGCTGATCAGGATAGACAGGAGTTCCGTATTCAATGCGGATTTTCCCGCCGTGAATCCAGGGGAGATGGTTTTCAAATATTTTCTCTGTGCCGTGGATGCATACAGGAACGATAGGGCATTTGCTCTTCAGGGCAATTTTCATGCTTCCTTCCTTAAAAGGAAGGAGTTCGTCGGTTGCGTTTCGGGTTCCCTCTGGTGCAATGTAGATAGAGTAACCGTCTTTTATAAGAGAAATGGCATTCAAAATGATAGTCATATTTTGTTTCACATTGCCTCGCTCCATAAACTGACAGTGGAGAAAATACATCCACTGTGCCACGCAGGGCATCTTTTTGATTTCTATTTTAGAGATGAAAGCCGTCTGGTTCGGCACGGTGGAGTAGGCGAGGATAATATCATAAAAGCTGCGGTGGTTAGCAGCGTAAAGTACCGGAGTGTCGGCGGGGATACGCTCCCTGCCGATAATTGTTTTTTTGCATCCTGAAAGAAAGAGTACAACAGTAAATACAATGCGGACAATTGTCTGGGCAAGCCTCGCAGCAGCTTTATCATTTATTTTGGAAATAATAAATTCTACCAGATACATGGGAATACTTAAGACCGCAATAATAATATATAAAATCAAAATAATCAGTGTCCTCAATGGATAAAATCTCCTTTCCTGTCAACGGACTGACTTGTTTGGTCAGTTCGCTGACCAAACAAGTCAGTCTTTTTTCTTATTGTATACGCCGTAATATTCTTCCAGTGTAAGATTATTTTCATACAGATAAGTGGCCACGTTAATACCCACGTATCGGATGTGCCATGGCTCAAAGTGGTATCCGGTAATTTTTGATTTTTTTTCAGGGTAACGTATGATGTAGCCATACTTGTGGGCGTTTTTGGCAACCCAGCGTCCTTCTCTGGAATCTGCAAATGCCTGAATCAGGGCATAGCCTACACTTGCTGCAGAAATATCAATCGTTAGTCCGGTTTGATGCTCACTGGATCCGGGAGTAGCGGACTCTGTATCAGTTGCAGAGCGTCCCCGCAGTGCCACGTTACGCAGATAGATTTCACGCTGCCTCTGGTAGGAGCGGTATCCGGAAACTCCAACTAAAATGATATTTTTTTTCTTTTTGGCATCCCGGAACATTTTTTCCAGTGCACGCGCCGCTTCTTTGCGCATCAGCCGTTTATCGTCCATATATTCAAAACTAAAACGTATTTTTGGCACTACAAGTTTAGCCGGAACATAGGAAGACGGCAGCAGGTAATCCCGGTTTACTAATACGGTTATACTGTTTGGGATTGTGTCGAGCGGAACTGTTTTTGTGTCTACAAGAATGCTGTCAAGGTCATCTGGAAGCAGGTCATCAGATTCCTCTTGTATTTCCGAATCTCCGTTTTCAGAGATGGCACCCCCGGTGTCAACAATAAAAGAAGTATGCATACCGTACTCGGCATGCCCGGGAATTTCAAATATAAAGAAACAGATAACAACCATTAAAATTGTTATTATCAAATAGGTTATTAGTATTCGTTTCATTTTCCTGTTTCCTGTTTTTCCAGAGCAAAAGCCTCATTTACAGCGATTGCTAACTGATCGCCGCAGGAGGTACCTTTCAATCCGCATTGAATCCCGCCACAGCGTTTTATGATTTCTTCAGCGGTAAGCCCGTCCACAAGGGAAGCCACTGCTTTTGTGTTGCCATTGCACCCGCCGACAAAAGATACATTTGTCACAATACCGTTATTGATATCAAGGTCAATTTGCTGTGAACAGGTCCCCTTTGTTTTATAAGAATAATGCATATTTTCCTCCAATTTTGTCTCACATCTGTGATTCATGCAGTTTGTCTGCTATATTATACCTAAAAAACGCTTGTTAGTCAAAAGGAAAAAGTATATAATGAAAAATAATGATGTTGGGGTCAAAAAGCATTTTGCCCCCAACGGATGCCACGGATTGCTTCGTTGTTACACAACTCTCGCAATCCTGCAAACATTCGAAATCCGCCGATTTACGCTGTAAATCGCTACTTTCTCATGTTTGGGCGGGTCCCAAGTTCAAATGCCTTATCATGCAAGCATGAACGGCATTTTGACCTTTTGACCCTGGCATCAATTAAATACTTGGGAATAGAATCCGGGTACAGCTTTTCACGCTGTGAAAAGGGAGGGATGGGAACGGTTTTGAATATACCAGACAATGTTTTAATGATAATAAATATATTGGAGAGAAACGGCTTTGAAGGCTATGCGGTGGGGGGATGTGTCCGTGATATGGTATTGGGGCGGAGACCGGAGGACTGGGATATCACGACGTCTGCAAAACCCAGGCAGATAAAGGCACTTTTTAGAAGGACTATTGATACTGGAATTGAGCATGGTACCGTGACTGTGCTGATAGGCGGGGGTGCGTATGAGGTCACAACATACCGTGTAGACGGGAATTATGATGATCATAGGCATCCCGGAACAGTAACGTTTACACCGAGTCTGACAGAGGATTTGCGGCGCAGAGATTTTACAATGAATGCGATGGCGTACAATCCGACCAGCGGCGTTGTAGATAAGTTCGAGGG
This sequence comes from Lachnoclostridium sp. UBA7215, assembly GCA_002490465.1. Lineage (GTDB taxonomy): Bacteria > Bacillota > Clostridia > Lachnospirales > Lachnospiraceae > Eubacterium_F. The sequence continues at coordinate 3,626 of DKUB01000010.1, read as the reverse complement.
GATGGAAGATATAAACCGTAAGCTTATCCGCTGTGTTGGTGATGCCAGGGAACGCTTTGAGGAGGACGCCCTGCGGATGCTGCGTGCTATCCGCTTTGCGGGTCAGCTGCAGTTTGGAATTGAAAAAAAAACCTTTGAGGCGATTTGCGAAAAGGCGCCAACGATTGTACATGTAAGTGCAGAGAGGGTGCGGACAGAACTTACAAAACTTCTGGTGTCGGATGGACAGGATAGACTTCTGCTTGCCAGAGAGACCGGGTTGTCCCGGTATTTTTTACCTGAATTGGATGTAATGCTTGAAACGGAGCAAAAGAACCCACACCACGCTTATGATGTAGGGCATCATGCACTTGAGGCAGTACGCCATATAAACCGCATATGTAAAGAGCGTTCAGAAATTAGCGCCAAAGCGCATGTCAGTCTCTGTTATGCGGCTCTTTTGCATGATGTGGCAAAGCCATCCTGCAGGACAACGGACGCCGACGGTGTGGACCATTTTTATAATCATAATGAGCTGGGAGAAAAAAAGGCAAAGGGAATTTTAAGGAGACTTAAATTTGATAATGAAACCATTTCTATTGTAACTCGAATTATTCGGTATCACGACAGACGACATGAAAACTGCCTGGTGGACGGCAGGTATTCTGAAAAAGGAAAGCGCAGTATGCGTCGCTTGGTAAACAGGATTGGAATAGACGCGATGCCGCTTTTATTTATTTTACAGGAGGCAGATTTGCTTGCCCAAAGCAAATATATGCAGGAGGAAAAATTGAAGAAGCTCCTGGCAGCTCAAAGGTGTTTTCAGGAAATCTGTGAGGCGGGGGATGCGGTGGCAGTAAAGGATTTAGCGGTAAACGGCCGGGATTTGATGGAGATTGGGATTAAACCGGGGCCTGAGCTTGGCCGGATTTTGCAGGAGCTTTTGGAATATGTTATGGAAGAGCCTGAAAAGAATGAAAAAAAACTGTTGCTGAATTACGTACAAAACAATATTTTACAAAATATTTCTAATCAACAAAGATGAAGATGCAAAGAATATGCGTCAGAAGGGAGGCAGAAATGTTTTCAAATGGAAAGAAAACAATAGGAGTTTTTGCTGAAAATACCAATAGTGAATTCCAAAACCGGCTTTGCCGTGGAATTTGCGCAAAAGCGAGAGAGGAGGGATACAACGTAGCTGTTTTTTCCTCTTTTGGGAACTATGGACAAAATGACCGTTTTTATAGGGGAGACAGGAAACTGTATGATTTGCCGGAATATGAGGGATTTGATGGTATCATTCTGGCACTGGATACGATGGAGGATCCGGAAAGCCGGAAGGCTGTGCTGACGCAAGTGCGCAGCCGGTGCAGCTGCCCTGTCGTAAGCATTCGTGAGATAATTTCCGGTGCGAATAACCTTTTGGTAGATAACACTTCCTGTATGGAGGGTATTATCCGGCATTTCATTGAGGAGCATGGTTTTACAAGACTTTGTTTTATGACAGGACCGGCGGATCACTGGGATGCCCAGGAGCGCCTCAAATGCTTCCGGCGTGAAATGGACCAACACGAACTTCCGGTAGAGGATCATCAGGTTTTTTATGGGGATTTTTGGAAAAATAAAGGCAAAGAGGCCTGTGACTGGTTCCTTGAAATGGAAGAGCGGCCGCAGGCAATTATATGCGCCAATGATTACATGGCGTTGGCGGTGGCCAGCGAGCTGATTGGAAGAGGCATTCGTGTGCCGGAGGATATTTGTGTCAGTGGCTATGACGGTTTTCAGGATACCTTGAACTTTACACCGTCTATGACAACAATGACGGTTCCTTTTGAGAAAATGGGTGAAAAAGCAGTTGAAATCATTAAAGAGAAACAGGATGATCCTGCCAATGTTGAAAATTACTATTTTGAAGCAGAAGTTATCCGCCGTGAGTCATGTGGCTGTATCCGCACTAATCAGGAAGAAATTATTTTAACAAGGCGTGAGTGGCATGAGCAGATTAAGGAAAATCAAAACCGTGAGTTGCAGTTTTGTTACATGTCAATCCAGCTTGGTGAATGCACTTCCATTGAGGCGATGGCAGAACAGCTTGCCTATTTTGTATATGATGTGGAAAACTTTGACAAATATTGTCTGTGCCTGTGTGACCACTTGGAGGAAAAGAGTGAGTTTCTTTCCTATTCGGATACAATGGAGCTGCGGGTTTTTGTGGATGAAAAGAAAGGAGGTCGTATACCGCTACGCACTTCTTTTAAACGCGAAGAATTGCTGCCAGAGGGGGTGATTGGTAAAGAACCACAGATCTGGTATTTTTCTCCGGTGCATTTTGAAGATTATTCTTATGGTTATGAGGCATTCCGTTTTAAGGAAACAGGATCAACAGGGAAGCTCTATTTATGGTGGAATATAAATGTCGGCAACAAAATCAGGGACATATTGAACCATATAAAAATGCAGCGGTTAATTGTGGAACTTGAGAATTTGTATGACAGGGATGCCCTGACAGGGTTATATAACAGACATGGAATGAAAAAACACGGCGATCTTGCTATTCAGGCAGCGGCAGAGAGAGAACAGTCCCTGTTTGTTGCCAGTCTGGATTTGGATGATATGAAATATATAAATGATTCTTTTGGGCATATTGAGGGAGATTTTGCCCTGAAAACAATAGCGCAGCTTGTCTGTGAGGTTTGTCCGGAGAGTGCCATTGCTGTTCGTTCCGGCGGTGATGAATTTATTATTATTGCGCGAAATATACCGGAGGCACGGGCGGAGTCCCTTCTGCCAACGATTTTCATTAAGCTTGACACCTTTAATAAGAATGGACAAAAACCTTATGAAATACATGCGAGTGCCGGTTATGTAAACCGTGTGCCGATGCCGGATGAGTCCATTGAGCGTTTTATCAAAGAAAGTGATGCGAAAATGTATGAGAATAAGGTGGAGAATAAAACCAGGAGAGGTCAGGCTGTAAGGTAAAAGTTTCTTGTTGAAATTAAACTGCGGCTGTGCTAGAATTACTCTATTCTTATTGAGAAGGGGGTGTCGGATGAGCCATAGGTATTTTATAAAAAGCAGGAAATATTTGATATTTCCCATCCTTGCTTTTATGCTCCTGGCAGGGATGTATATGGATCAGATTACGATTCTGGCCCATGAGGAAACTGGTTCTTTTTCGCCCTCTCTGTATTGCCGGAGCCAATATTCGGCACATCATGATATAAGGGTAACAGGGATTTTTGACAGAGAGACTGTTTTGCGGAAGATGGAGGCAAGGCGTAGTGCTGTTTCCGGTCGGATTGGCAGTCGCAATGGCTCTTTTCGGCAGTTGTGGACGCCGCCTATGATGTCTGCGTTTTCTACAGTGTCGAGGCGGATTGCTTATGAATGTGAGGCGACACCGCTGGATACGATTATCCGTTACATTCATAATCAGGATGGGGAAAAAGGTTCCTTTCTTTCAGATGTAAAAATCTGAAGGAAAGGAGCATTGATATGGCAATAAAGATTATTATTGCGGTAGTTGTGGTAGCTGCCCTGACGATATGGGCTTACCGCATTGAAAATTAGAAACATAAGTTAATGTAAAACTCAGAGGGCTGCGGTTGTCAGCCAGCCCATTTATCCAAATTTAAAGCTCTGTA
>DKUB01000034.1:20581-47964 GCA_002490465.1 Lachnoclostridium sp. UBA7215 | reverse complement strand
CATGTTAACTCCGAGAATCCGGGTTTCATCGTACTCCCACTTCCATCCGGGCCAGCCTTTGACCTCATCATTGACCGCTATGGTTTTGCTATCCGTTGCTGCAAAGCCGACCGAATTTGTTGCTACTATCATAACAACAGTAAAAATAGACAACAGTGTTTTTCTAACCTTACCCTTCATGTTTATTTCCTTATTCCTTTCTAGAACTCACTTTTTGGCAAAGAATATATATATTGCATTCCGGATAATTTATCTATATGTTCACAAATACCCATATAAACATTATCTCCTTTTGCATTACTCAGTTCCAATCCTTGACAAGACCCTGCATTTACATCTCGTTAAATACATATCTGTTCTTTCTCCAATGTGGTAAAAATTCAGCCTCCAAACCCCTTCTATTTATATAACGGATTTGGAAGCTGAAATGTTGCATTAATTAACATTTTTTTGATTTTATTGCCACAAACAATCACACGACCTTATAGGCAAACTCGCTTGTATATCCCCTTTTTACCATTTTTTTAAACTTCTTGTGAACATAGGAGTTCTTTTTCACAAGCGCATAGCATTTCGTTGAGTTTTCAAACGGCGGCATATCCTCACCCTGCATATTTCCAATGGATATCCCCGATCTTGGCAGGACGATACGCACATTCTTACAGTTGATAAAACAGCCCTGAATTCCGCTCCCAAACCGGAATGTCACCTTTAAATTTTTCACATTGCTGAAGGCGTGTATGCCAACTGTAATATTTTTTGGTATTTTGTAAGTCTTCGCCTTCCTTCCGGCCGGGTAACAGAGCAGGCGGTTCGTCTTGGAAAACAGCAGTCCCTTTTTGGATTCCAAATGGGGATTACCGGAAGCCACTGTCACCTTTTTCAATGCCGGAAATCCCTCTAACACACCGGTAAATTCCGCTTCGTAGTCTGCCCACGACCTCACGCTGGCAGGAAGGGAGACGGACACGCACTTCGGCATATTCCATAACGCCTCAAGGCCTATCGTTTTCACGCCCTTTGGAATGACAACCTTTTCCAACGCGCTCTCTTTAAACATATAGTTGGCCATGTCTTTCACATTTTTATTCCATGTTACAGACTTACAGAGCGCGCCATAAAAAGCGCCCTCCTGTATCTCACGGATCGTATCCGGGATTTTAACCTTTTTCTGCCGGAAGCCGCTGAACGCATAGGCGCCAATCGTATCCACCTGCTTCAGAAAATCGAGCTTCCCCTGATAATCCGGCCGGACATATACTAACGTTTTCCTGTCCTTGCTGTAGTAGACGCCGTTTTCCTCGATTACATTGTCGTCTTTTACGACTACCGTATCAATATTGGTACATCCCGCATAGGCGCCTGCGTTGACATTCGGGGAAATATAGCGTTTGGTGTTACGGCAGCCGGCAAATGCGAGGTCATACACGGTTAAGTCCTTATCCGGGAAGCGGAAGGAAAGCTTTTTGCAGTTACAAAAACAGCCACTTGGAATCTCTTCTATAGAAGAATCAAATGTGATGGTGCCCTTCAGTTTTTTACAATTCTCAAAAGCGCTCCATCCAACTTTTTTGAGAGTCAAATCCCCGACTGACGTAAGCGCCCCGCAGTTCCAGAACGCCTTGTCTTCTATTTCCGATACAGAGCTTGACATGCTGACCTCTGTCAGGGAAGTACAGCCCATAAAAGCGCCGCTCGGTATCGTTGTTATCTTTTTTGACAATTTTACCTTTTTTAGCTTTTTGCAATTATAAAAAGCTCTCGAATTCATAGCGGAAATAGAATCCGGAACCGTTACGCTTGACACACTCGTACGGTAAAAGCAATTACGGATAGAAACAACACGTTTCCCTTCTATCTTTTCGGGCACGATAACCTTTTTCTTTTTTCCTATGTATTTCTCTATTTCGACGATACCGTCTCTCACATAATACTGATATTCCTTCGTTTTTGCCTTGTAAAATTCATGCTTCCCTGTGTCCGCCCTGCCCTTTAGGCCTATACCGCAGGAAAACACAAGAGCGGACATGATTAACGCCATTCCTATGATTGCCTTTTTCATCATATGCTTTCTCCCCCTTTTATGTCCGGTTACACCGGGCATTTTTTATCTCTCATATATATAACGAAATAAAAGACAAAAATGTTGCAAAAACAAGAATTTTTTAATTAAGGACGAAAAGTTGCGTAATCCCTCTCCGTAACATATACACATTTATTATGCACCAAAAATCCGAGACTCCAACCATATGGTATCGTTCTTACACTCTTTGGAATATACACCTTTCTAGCCTTATATTTGGGCGCAATACCAACGATAGAAACATTGCCGTCAAGTATCTTTATCTTACTCGAAATCTTTAGTATATAAATCTTTTCCAATTTGGATGAAATCCTTTCTTTACTACTTTTAGGAATTCCGACCAGTAAATTCCCATTTTTCTTATGATAAATACACATCCCAGATTTTTTTATAGAAGTGTTGGATGGAGAAATCGTTATTTTACATCTTGTTTTTGTGGATAATGCGTTAGCTTTTATCTCCTTTACCCCGGCTCCCAAATATATGGAACGGATATTCAAATTATAAAAGGCAGAACTTGCCAGTGTTTTTACTTTATCTGGAATACAAATCTTCTTTTTAGGTGCAATCATAGCATAAACTATTTTACCATTTTTAGATAAAAGTAGTCCCTTTTTTATTTTATATGCTGAATTTTTCTTAGAAATAGTAAAGTGTTTCCAAGAAACCGTAGTCCTCGCCAGATCTGCCACGCCCTCTTTTAACTTAGCCGGTATATTAATATCCCTTATAGGGGCTTTAAAAAAAATCTTTTCCCCAATAGTGGTAAGTCCTGACGGAAGACGCATTTTTTGAATAGATGTTGCACCAAATGCACACCGCCCTATCATAGTAAGATTTTGGGATAATTTTATAGTTTTTAAATCTCTCATTCCAGCAAATGCAAATTCATTGATTTCCTTTATTGTATCAGGTAATATAATCTTTTTTATTTTTTTTGCCCGCTGTTCCTGTATTTTCGTATCAGAAACCCATTTCCATGTTTCACTATCGACAGCAGAATACATGAGAAATGCATTTGCTTCCACCTCCTCATTCCACTTATTAGTTATTTTCCCTACTCCAATGGAAACTACGGTCTTTCCATTTATTGTATCCGGTATCTCCAACTCAGATATTCCCTTATCTTTTATAATACGAATTCCTGTAATCCGACAAGCATTCTCTCCTTCAGACACAGTTTCGTATTCAAATGGACTGGTGTCTTTTGCTGTTTTTGCCTGGATAGTATGTGGCATTAAAAAGCAAATCAGAAACATAGTAATTTTAAGAGCAACATATCTTTTCATTTTATCACACTCCTTATTCATAATATTCTTATTTAAAACATAAGAAACCAATACTATCCATTATAACTGACTCCTTGATACACCTTCAAAACATCATTGTCTGATTCCCCAGCTGTTCTTAAATACGTTTCCATTGTGTGCAGTCGATAAGTTGCATCCTCATTTTGAACATCTTTAGTGTACTTGATAGTCTGAGTATTATAATGTTCCCTAAGATTTCCTGCAACAGTTGTTTTCGACACAAGAAAATCTCGTACAACATTAATGTCACTTCTCTCCCCATTAAAGCGATCTACAATCTTATCTAATACTGCTATAGCTGACGAATAACGTCTTCCTACACATTGAATATTGTCTGCATGACGCCAATATTCATAAGGCTTTTTCGTTACAATGTCTATTGGTGTCATTTCAGCTTCAGTTAGATGTGTAATGTATTTCCAACTTGCACCGTCATAACGGTAAGACGCATGTGAAAAAGTGTCTGTTGCAATATGTGATGCCAAACCAAAAACATATCCTCTTTTCTCCCTCGAAGTCATTCCTACCAAAACAGGTGCTATATTTTCGCATAACTCCTGCTCCATTTGTTTATAAACTCCATTCTTATATAATGACATATGTTCATGTGACTTATTTATATGTGTTCCGTCCATGCCCGTCATTGTCCCCACATTCTTTATCGTATTTACTATTTTAGCCTTTGTCGCACTGGCATCCAAATCATGAACAGCATTTGCCACCTTTATCACATAACGATAATCGGCCGCATAGTTGGCAAAGCGGCCACCGTGCCACGGGTGGTGTGTACCTAATCCCTTAAGTCCGCTGCTTTCTTTATCCGGTGCAGCCGCCCCATCATGAAATGCAGTGATTGCACCCAAATTAGTCGCCATTTGCCCATGGTTCTCCCACTGCCCCTCTACCGCGCTATTTTCCTCAAACACCGGAACCGGATTCGGATTTTCCGGTATATCACTTATGCTGCCGTCCTGTCCCGCCTCGTAGTCCTTTTTGTACTTATCATATATGCTCAGGGCATATTCATAGTCGACAAGTCCCTCCCCATACTGTTCTGCGTCGCCGCACGGGTTGGCGCTTTCCTTCAAAAGGCCTCGGATGAAGTCTGCGGTAACCGTTATATCCTTCTGCCATAAAAGGGAAGCGACCCCGGCAACATGGGGAGCGGCCAGGCTTGTTCCGGATTGTACGATAGTTCCATGTAAAAGCCCGGTTGACGTGACCTTCTCGCCCGGAGCGACAAATTCCAGCTCATCGCCGGACGCGCTCTTTTCAGCCGCCTTTCCTTCCGCGTTTACGGAGCCGACGGCGATTACCTGCGGGTAGGCGGCCGGATATTCTACCTGGCCGTTATTTCCCGCTGCGGCTATCATCAATATTCCCGCCTGATACGCGTCCTCGACGGCCTTTCTGAGTATCTGGGAATCGTCCGGGGTGGAAAAACTCATGTTGAGGATATGCACCTTGTTTTCTATGGCCCAGTATATGCCTTCCACAACCCGGCTGACGGGCGCTTTATTCCCCTCGGACAATACCTTTGCGGAATACAGCTCTACATGGGGGTTCATGCCGGTTATGCCGGCCCCGTTATCTTCGGCACAGATAATACCGGCCACACTCGTGCCGTGCCCGGTGGCGTCGGTAAAGAACGGCAACTTTTACTTTGGCCGCCCCCTCCTCTTTTTCTTCTGGTATATGTAACATTTCCTGGTTCCACGTCTTCTGGTTTTCCTCTGTTATCTGGCCCGGCGTTTCTTCCTCCGCGCATCCCCTGACGTTTCCGTCCGGTTCTATACAGAGGACGCCGGCGTCCTTTTGGATTTCGTTGGCCTGTTTTCCGGTGATTTTTACCGAGACGATGTTTTCGGCTTTTGCCAGCCTGCTAAAACGGCTCTGTTTGCCTGGCTTATATGTTTCCGAAATACGGTCGGCTTTCTGTCGGTCTTTTGTTACTATCATATACTTTTGTTTTTCTGACGTGAACGGCAGCCTGGTTTTCTTAAAGGAAAAACCAGAGACTTTTTCTGTTTTTTGCTCCCTGGCCGCTGCGGTTTTTGGACAGGTATATCCGCTTAACATCGTTATCACCAGGCACAGCGTCAATGCCAGGCTTCCTAATTTTTTTATCATATCGTTATCCTCCTTTTTCTCTTCGTTTATGAGATTCATTCCATTTCTACAACTCAGGCCTTTTATTTCTATAGAAAAGCCCTACACAAACAACAATTACAAAATATTTCTCCCCCCTTCTATTATATGATGTCATACGCACGACTACATTGCTTTGCAATTCATAATATATTAATATTTATATTTTAACTCTTTTTAATTTATTTTGCAATCTAAATATACTTGACTTTCCCCATTTTTAAAATCTAAATTACCCGAAGCCCCCAATTGCAAAGCATTCAAAATGAAACACAAAAAGGACAGAACTCACTGATAATCTTAATCGATTATGTGACTGCCCTCTTTGACTATTAATTAAAATATTTACATTTCTTTAAACTGTCTTTATTGTCGCAATGTCCACAAGAGATAATTTATCATTATCCGTATCCTCAAGAGATGTGAGCAGGGCATTTGCCGTATCCATGGATGTCAGACAACTCACCCCGGTCTCGATGGAGACGCGGCGGATTAAGAAGCCGTCATTGGAATGCTCTCCCTGTTTGGGAATGTCAATGACCAAATCAATTTCATGTCCCAAAAGCAAATCCATCAGCGTCGGGGATTCCTGCTCAATTTTATTGACGCCGATTACCTCTACCCCGTGTTCTGCCAGGAATCTGGCAGTTCCTCTTGTCGCATAGATCTCATAGCCGAGGGCCTGAAATCTCTTTGCTACAGAAACAGCTTCATCCTTTGCATTGTCATTTGCCGTGAGAATCATTTTTTTGTGCTTTGGCAAATTAATACCCGCTCCCATAAATGCTTTATGAAGCGCCTCATTAAATGTCTTTGCAATACCAAGGCACTCCCCGGTGGATTTCATTTCCGGCCCGAGGCTGATTTCTGCCCCGCGCAGTTTTTCAAAAGAAAATACCGGCATTTTAATGGCAATATAATCAGATTTTTCAGCAAGTCCCGGTTTATATCCCATATCACGGATTTTCTCTCCGAGGATCACGCGTGAAGCAAGTTTTACAATCGGTATCCCCGTCACTTTACTGATATACGGTACCGTACGGCTTGAACGCGGATTCACCTCAATCACATACACTTCCTCGCCATACACAATAAACTGAATATTAATCAGACCGATTACATGAAGGCTTGCCGCAAGTTTCGCCGTATAATCTACCAGTATGTCCTGTACTTTCTGCGGAATACTCATAGCAGGATATACCGATATACTGTCACCGGAGTGGATACCGGCACGCTCCACATGCTCCATAATGCCCGGTATTAAAATGTCCTCGCCGTCACACACAGCGTCTACCTCAACCTCTTTTCCCATGAGGTATTTATCAATAAGAATCGGATGCTCCTGTACATGGCGGTTTATAATTGACATGAACTCCCGGATGTCATCATCATTAATGGCAATCTGCATTCCCTGGCCGCCCAGCACGTAGGAAGGACGGACAAGTACCGGATAGCCGAGTTCATTTGCAGCAGCAAGTGCTTCTTTTATTGTAAATACTGTTTTCCCGGCAGGTCTCGGAATTCCACATTTTTCAAGTATTTCATCAAAGAGTTCACGATCTTCTGCCGCATCTACATTTTCTGCACTCGTTCCAAGAATCGGCACTCCCATCTTTAACAGCGCCTCTGTCAGTTTAATCGCCGTCTGTCCCCCAAACTGTACAACGGCTCCGTCCGGTTTCTCAATATCTACAATATTTTCAACATCCTCCGATGTCAGGGGCTCAAAATACAGTTTATCTGCTACATCAAAGTCAGTACTAACCGTCTCCGGGTTATTATTTACAATAATCGTCTCATATCCGCTCTGTGACAGGGACCATACACTGTGTACCGAACAGAAATCAAACTCGATTCCCTGGCCAATGCGGATGGGACCAGAACCAAGCACCATAATTTTCTTTCTGTCACTCTTCGGCTGAACCTCCGACTCACTTCCGAATACGCTGTAATAATATGGCGTGGAGGCCTCAAACTCTGCCGCACAGGTATCTACCATCTTAAATCCGGCAACAATACCGTTTGCAAGACGCATTTCCCTCACTTCTTTTTCGGTCATTCCCACATACTCAGCAATTACCTTATCCGGAAATTCCATCCGTTTTGCTTCCTGCAAAATCTTTTTTGTCAGCGGCTTTGTCTTTAATGTGGTTTCCATTTCCACAAGACGAGCAATTTTATCAATAAACCATATATCAATCTGGGTAATATCGTGGATTTCCTCATATGTTGCGCCTTTGCGTAAAAGCTCAGCAATAATATAAATCCGACGGTCATCTACAATATGAACCCTCTCTAACAGTTCTTCCTTAGAGCGGCTCGTGTAACGCCCGATATCCAGACTGTCGATATGCTGCTCTAAGGAGCGGATTGCTTTCATCAATGCGCCCTCAAAATTATCACAGATACTCATTACCTCACCGGTTGCTTTCATCTGTGTGGTAAGTGTCCGCTTCGCCTTAATAAATTTATCAAACGGCAGGCGTGGGATTTTTACAACGACATAGTCAAGCGTCGGCTCAAAACTGGCAAACGTTTTCTTTGTAATGGCATTTGGTATTTCATCCAGTGTATACCCAAGAGCAATCTTTGCCGCCACTTTTGCAATCGGGTAACCGGTTGCTTTTGAGGCAAGTGCTGACGAACGGCTTACCCGTGGATTCACTTCAATTACACAGTATTCAAAACTCTCCGGATGAAGGGCAAACTGTACGTTACATCCGCCGGTAATGCCGAGCTCAGAAATAATATTTAACGCGGATGAACGGAGCATCTGATACTCTTTATCTGCAAGCGTCTGTGAAGGAGCTACTACAATACTGTCGCCGGTATGTACACCGACGGGATCAATATTCTCCATATTACATACGGTAATACAGTTGCCGTTGGCATCCCGCATTACTTCATACTCAATTTCCTTCCATCCGGCAATGCAGCGCTCAATCAGACACTGACCAACACGGCTGAGACGAAGTCCGTTAGAACAGATATCACGCAATTCCTCTTCGTTTGAAGCAATACCGCCCCCGCTTCCCCCCAGCGTATAAGCAGGACGGATGACAACCGGATATCCGATTTCATTGGAAAAGGAGACTGCATGCTCCACATCTTCTACTACTACACTGGCAGCAATCGGTTCACCGATTTTTTCCATTGTCTTTTTAAATTCCAAGCGGTCTTCGGCTTTTTTTATTGTGAGGGCTGTTGTACCAATCAGGCGCACGCCCTGCTCTTTCAGAAATCCGGATTCCTCTAACTCCATGGCAATATTCAGCGCTGCCTGTCCGCCGAGTGTTGGCAGTATGCTGTCCGGTTTTTCTTTCTGAATCAGCTTTTTCACTACCTCCGGCGTCAATGGCTCAATATAGACGCGGTCTGCAATATCTTTATCCGTCATGATAGTGGCAGGATTGGAGTTAATCAGTACAACCTCCATTCCCTCTTCTTTCAATGAACGGCATGCCTGTGTACCGGCATAGTCAAATTCTGCCGCCTGTCCAATTACAATAGGGCCGGAGCCTATTACTAAAACCTTATTGATTCCATCTATTTTTGGCATTTATCTCCATCCCCTTTCTATGAATTCATCATATTGATAAAGCGATCAAATAAAATTTCTGAATCTTTTGGCCCGGCACAAGCCTCCGGGTGAAACTGGACGGTAAATATTTTCTTATTTTTGTATTTCAGTCCCTCTACCGTTCCATCATTTACATTTACAAAAGCAATCTCTGCGACATCCTCAGCCACAGAGTCGTCTTTTACAACATAACCATGGTTTTGTGAGGAAATATATACACGGCCGCTCTCCACATCCTTAACCGGATGATTGGAGCCGCGGTGGCCGTATTTCATTTTTTCTGTATCAAAACCGTTCGCAAGCGCCATCAGCTGGTGGCCCAGACAGATAGCAAAAATCGGGACATCCGACGCATACAGTTTTTTCAGTTCCCCGATTACGGCAGTACATTCTTTCGGGTCTCCGGGACCGTTTGTCAACATAATGCCATCCGGTTTGGCAGCTAAAATCTCTTCCGCTTTTGTATCTGCCGGATAAATCGTAACCTGACACCCTCTTTTTAACAGGCATCTGGCAATATTATATTTTGTCCCAACGTCAAGAATAGCAACCTTCTTTGTAACAGGAATGTTGCTATCGGTATCTAAATCGCCCGGCTGATAGGATACAGGTTCCCCGGCTGTCACTCTGGCAACCACATCCCGGACGGAATATTGTTTAATTTTTTTGAGAATAGAATCCATATCCACAGGTTCTTCTGTAGTAATCATTCCATTCATTGTCCCCCTCTCACGGAGAATCTTTGTCAGTGCCCGTGTATCAATCCCTTCAATACCGGGGATATCCTGCTCGGTGAGAAAATCCTGTATACTTTGTTCATTTCGGAAATTACTGCCAAGCCTGGATAATTCACGGACAATAAAACCGTCTGTATGGGAGCCTTTCGCCTCCATATCTTTCCGGCAAATTCCATAATTACCAATTAATGGATAGGTCATAACAACTGCCTGTCCTGCATAACTGGGGTCAGTAAGGACTTCGAGATAACCGGTCATGGAAGTATTAAATACGATTTCACTGATTACTTCACGGACACTTCCAATACTATTACCGGTGAACACGGTTCCGTCCTCCAATATAAGATATGCCTTCATCTTGCCCTCCTTTTACCGTTATTCAAAAGCCAGTATCATAGATGCTGTCTCTGCCATGCTGTTCCCACTATCCATACTGAGCTTCTGGATGTACTTGTGCGCCTCTTCTTCAGACAAATGATTCCGCTCCATCAGAAGAGCCTTAGCATCGCGGATTATTTTTTCTTCTTTCTCGGAACGCCTCTTTTTCTGCGGACGGCTGTTTTTTTTCGGGTGTGTAAGCTCCAACATCATAGCATGCAGTGTGCTGACCAATTCATGAGAATGAATTGGCATGGAGAGACACATAATATCCCCTATCGGACATTCTTCAATCCTTGCAGGGGATGCCGCCAGAAGCATTCGGAAATCCCTTGGCAGATAACCGTATAGTTCACTGTAGTGCATATCCGCCAGTTTATATCCGCACAGCACAATGCCGCCGTCACTTTCATTTGCGGCAGCAATTACCTGGGATGCGCTATTACATGCTAGTATATCATTATAACCGTTCCGATTCAAAACATTTTTTATTTTTTTTGCATCCTCCAGCTTGGGAAACGCTGCAATCACACGCAGAATAAGTCACGCCTCCTTCCCAGATTCGCCGAAAATACGTTGTTTTTATTTATCTTGAGGGCAAAGAACAACGTTATATACGGTCCAGATATTTTTCTACTTCCCAGGCAGTCACCTGCTCACAAAATTCATTCCACTCCTTTTTTTTCCTCTCAATGAAAATGTTTGATAACTGTGGACCATATACATTTTGTAAAAATGTATCTTTTTCAAACTCTTGTATTGCCTCCATCAGCGTGCGGGGCAAAATATCAAATTTCACACTTCCATCCTGTTCATCTAAACTCATCGGAGGCTCAACCCGGTTTCGTATTCCCTCAAGGCCTGCTTCCAGGCACCCTGCCAGAACAAGATAGGGATTGCATGCGCCGTCAGGGCTTCTCAAAACAATGCGCGGCCCCATATCCCCGGCACTGGTGATCCGCATCAACGGAGTCCGGCTCGTTCTTGACCAGCTGATATGAACCGGTGCATTATAACCCGGCACAAGGCGTTTGTAGGAATTAATAATCGGATTATTAATTAATGTCATTCCCTTTATGTGGCGCATGATTCCCGCCATAAAATAATACGCTTCTTTGCTGAGTCCGTAAGGTTCTTTTTCATCACTGAATATATTTTTTCCGTCCTTACATAAAAACATATTTAAAAACATGGCAGAGCCTTTTTTTCCATAATTCGGCTTTGGCATAAAGGTCGCATGAAGTCCGTGCCGTTTTGCCACTGTGCGCACTGCCAGTTTATAGGTCATAATATTATCTGCTGTCTGAAGGGCGTTGTTGAACTTAAAGTCAATGTGATGCTGGGCCGCCTCATTGGAATGATACGAGGATTCCATCTCAAATCCCATTTCCGACAGAGAAAGAATAATATCCCTTCTGGCATTTTCTCCGGTATCGACCGGACCGATATCAAAAAAACCGCCCTTCTCGCTTGTTGAGGTGCTGGGAACTCCGTCCTCTGTCATATCAAACAGGAAAAATTCCGACTCCGGCCCTACAATAAATGTATACCCCTCCTGTTTTGCCTTCTCCGCTGCTTTGAAGAGAATATACCGAGAATCCGCCATAAACGGGCTTCCATCCGGATACTGCACATCACAGATAAACCGTGCCACACGACCCCGCTGGGGGCGCCATGGAAAAATTGCAAAGGAATCCAAATCGGGAACAAGCACAAGCTCATCCACATCTACGGTATCAAACCCGCTGATCGCAGCACCGTCAAACACACAACGGTGATTCAAAATCAAATCCAACTGATTCGCTGTTACCGCCATGTTTTTTAAGTTGCCGAATGTATCCACAAACTGCAGACGGATAAACTCAACATCTTCCTCCTGTATCAGCTGTTCAATATCTTCCCTTGTATAATGCATAGCATCCTCCATTTCTTTTCTTCATATTACTTTTATTTAATACCCGAGATTGCTTCGTGCTACGCACTCCCGCAATCCCGCCCACATTCACAATCCGCTCATTTTTCTACGAAAAATGGCTCCTTGTTCATGTGGGGGCGGCTCATAAAAACATGATTTTTCATGCGGGCATGAAAATCATGTTTTTTGAGCCTGGTATTAGTTCAAGTTTGTATACCCCATCAAATCTTTATCAACTTCCCTTGCCGCCTCACGGCCCTCACGGATTGCCCAGACAACAAGAGACTGTCCGCGGTGCATATCTCCTGCCGTAAATACGCCGGCTTCGCTTGTGGCGTATTCCCCGGCCGCTGTGGCAACTGCCATCCGCTCTGTCTGCTTCACGCCAAATGCCTCTGTCACATACCTCTGAGCGCCGAGAAATCCGGCTGCAATCAGAACCAGATCCACGTCAAGTACCTGTTCACTGCCCGGTATCTCATGCATTGCCATGCGTCCGGTTTTCTCATCCCTTTCCCATGCCAGTTTTACAATCCGCACCTGCTTTAGCATACCGTCTTTATCCGGAAGGAACTCCTTAACCGTTGTCTCATAAACCCTCGGGTCACTGCCAAATACGGCAATTGCCTCCTGCTGTCCGTAATCTGTCTTTAAGACTTTTGGCCACTCCGGCCATGGATTCGTATCGGCACGTTCTGCCGGCGGTTTCGGCATCATTTCCAACTGGACAACGCTTTTGGCACCCTGACGGATAGAAGAACCAACGCAGTCATTTCCGGTATCACCACCGCCAATTACTAATACATTTTTCCCTTTTGCATCAATATATTCCTTATATTCCGGACTGCGCAGATGTTTTGTCACCCGTGTGAGATAATCCACAGCAAAATAAATTCCCTTTGCCTCACGGCCCGGTACTTTAATATCTCTTGGTTCGGACGCGCCACAGGCCAGAATTACGCGGTCAAACTGTTCTTTCAGCTCATCAGCTTTCACGTCAACCCCGACATTCACACCTGTTTTAAATATAATGCCTTCCGCCTTCATTACATTAATTTTACGTTCTATCACAGATTTGTCAAGCTTCATATTTGGAATACCGTACATCAGCAGGCCGCCCGGATAATCCTCCCTCTCAAATACGGTAACAAGATGCCCGCGCTTATTGAGCTGGTCTGCCGCTGCCAGACCGGACGGCCCGGAACCGACAATTGCGACCGTTTTTCCCGTTCTCACTTTTGGCGGTTTGGCATCCATCAGGCCATTTTCATAGCCATACTCAATAATGGCATTTTCATTATCCTTGATTGTCACCGGCGTATCATTCAGCCCGCAGGTGCAGGCAGCTTCACACGGAGCGGGACATACTCTCGAAGTGAACTCCGGAAAGTTATTTGTCTTTAAGAGACGGCCAAGCGCCTGTCCGTAACTTCCAATATACAGAAGTTCATTCCATTCCGGGCACAAATTGTTCAACGGGCATCCGCTTGCCATCCCGCCAATCATCATACCGGACTGGCAAAACGGCACACCACATTCCATACACCGGGATGCCTGAACCTGTCTCTCCTCCCCGCTAATCGGAATATGAAATTCATCATAATTTTTTATGCGGTCTAATGGCTCAATTTCTGTATTTATCTGGCGCTCATAATCTAAAAAACCAGTTGGTTTCCCCATAATCCTCTCATCCTTTCTCTTCTACTTTGCTTTTTTCAACTGATAAAATGCTTCAATCTGTGCCTGCTCATTGCTCATGCCCTTCTGCTCCATCTGGGCTATTTTTTGCAGCATGGCAAGATAGTCATGAGGAATAATTTTCTTGAATTTCGGCAGGTAATCACTGAAATGTTCAAGAATTTCCTTTCCCCGTGAAGAGCCGGTTCGTTCTACATGAGTAGAAATCATTTCTTTCAGCTGCATCACATCGTATTTATCATTGACAGAATTGGAAGAAACCAGCTCCTTATTCAGTTTCAGGTATAAGTCACTGTTCTCATCCAGTACATAGGCGATTCCGCCGCTCATGCCGGCGGCAAAGTTCTTTCCGGTCTGCCCAAGCACAACGACACAGCCTCCGGTCATGTACTCACAGCCATGGTCTCCCACTCCTTCTACTACGGCATGGGCGCCGGAGTTCCGGACACAGAAACGTTCACCTGCCACACCGTTAATGTAAGCCTCTCCGCTCGTTGCACCGTACAGGGCTACATTGCCGATAATGATGTTATCTTCTGGTGCATACTGTGCATCTTTTGGCGGATAGACAATCAATTTTCCCCCGGAAAGCCCTTTTCCAAAATAATCGTTACTGTCACCGGACAGTTCAAGGGTGAGCCCTTTGGGAATAAACGCCCCGAAGCTCTGGCCGCCGCTTCCGCTGCACGCAATTGTAAAGGTATCCTCTTCCACATCATCCCCAAGCTTTCTTGTAATCTCCGAGCCGAGAATAGTGCCAAGAGAACGGTCAATATTAGATACTTTTGTAGTAATTTTCGCCTTTTCCCCGGTTTCTAATGCCTTCCCAAATTTCTTTAAGAATATTCTCTCATCCACCGTTTTGTTTAACTTAAAGTTATAGGCATCACCCGCTTTATACAGCCGTTTTTTCTCGGAGATAAATGGATTGTTTATAATCGGGGAGAGGTCCAGTCTCTTTGCCCTCTCGTCATCCGCAATTTCCTCCCGTACTTTCAATAAATCCGTACGGCCAATCATATCATCCAGTTTCTTAAACCCGAGTTTTGCCATCAGCTCACGCACTTCCTCGGCAATGAAGCGCATAAAGTTCTCCACATACTCCGGCTTTCCCTGAAATCTTTTCCGAAGTTCCGGATTCTGTGTTGCCACACCGACCGGACAGGTATCCAGATTGCAGACGCGCATCATCACACAACCCATGGTTACAAGAGGCGCCGTAGCAAAGCCGTACTCCTCTGCACCGAGGAGAGCTGCCACTACAACATCACGCCCGGTCATTAATTTACCATCCGTCTCTATCACAACTTTTGAGCGCAACCCGTTCATCAAAAGGGTCTGGTGTGTCTCTGCCAGTCCCAGCTCCCACGGCAGTCCGGCATTGTGAATCGAACTTGACGGCGCCGCTCCGGTACCCCCGTCATATCCGGAAATCAATATGACGCCCGCGCCCGCTTTTGCCACACCGGCGGCTACGGTTCCGACGCCGGCCTCTGAGACAAGTTTGACGGAGATACGCGCTTCTCTATTCGCATTTTTCAAATCATAGATAAGCTGTGCCAAATCCTCAATGGAATAAATGTCATGGTGCGGTGGCGGGGAAATGAGCGATACCCCTGGCGTAGACAACCTTGTTTTGGCAATCCACGGATATACCTTTCCTCCCGGCAGATGACCGCCCTCGCCGGGTTTTGCCCCCTGAGCCATTTTTATCTGAATTTCTTTGGCACTGACAAGATAATGTGAGGTCACGCCAAAACGGCCGGAGGCCACCTGTTTAATGGCAGAGCATCGGTTTACCTCCTCTGACACCGTAGCAAGGCGTTCCAGGCTCTCTCCGCCCTCACCGCTGTTCGATTTACCGTGCAGGCGATTCATGGCAATGGCCAGCGTCTCATGCGCCTCTTCTGAAATAGAGCCATAGGACATGGCACCTGTCTTAAATCTCTGTACAATACTGTCCACACTCTCCACCTGTGAGAGCGGTATTCCTTTTTTCGGGAATGAAAATCCAAGGAGACTCCGCAGATTCATAAAGCGGTCTTCGTTGTCAATCTCCTTTGAATATTCTTTAAAAATCTTATAATCCCCAAGCCTTGTTGCCTGCTGCAACAGATGGATGGTTTTGGGATTGTACAGATGCTCCTCTTTTCCGCTTCTTGATTTATGCAGTCCAACGCTGTCGAGCGTCATATCATTGCCCAGTCCCAGCGGGTCAAATGCCCGGGTATGAAGCTGTTCCACCTGATTTTCGATATCCTCAAGCGTAATGCCCCCAATGCGTGACACGGTATCGGTAAAATAATGGTCCATCACTTCATGGGAGATTCCAATTGCCTCAAATATCTTGGAGCCCTGATAAGACTGAATCGTGGAAATTCCCATTTTGGAGGCAATTTTTATAATACCCTTTAATACGGCATGGTTGTAATCATCTACAGCCGCATAATAATCTTTATCAAGCATCCCGGAATCAATCAGTCTTTTAATGGTATCCAGGGCAAGATACGGATTAACGGCACAGGCGCCATAACCAAGCAGAGTGGCAAAATGATGTACTTCCCTTGGCTCAGCACTCTCTAAAATCATGGCAACACGGGTTCTCTTTTTCGTTCGTACCAGATGCTGCTGCATGGCAGACACGGCCAGCAGAGAAGGAATTGCCACATGGTTCTCATCCACACCGCGGTCAGACAGAATCAGCACATTTACCCCGTCTTTATACGCACGGTCCGCCTCAAGATAAAGGCGGTCAATCGCTTTTTTCAGCGATGTATTTTTGTAATATATAATCGGAATCACACCGACACGAAAGCCCGGAATATCCATGTTTTTGATTTTCAGTAAATCCGTGTCCGTAAGTATCGGATTCTTAATCCGAAGCACACGGCAGTTTTCCGGCTCCTCATGGAGAAGGTTTCCGTCCTCACCGATATAAGTGGACGTAGCTGTCACTACCTCCTCCCGGATGGCATCAATCGGCGGGTTTGTCACCTGGGCAAATCGCTGGCGGAAATAGTTAAATAACGGCTGCGGCTGTTTACTCAGCATCGGAAGCGGTGAGTCATGACCCATGGCCGCAATTGGCTCTCCCCCATTTTGTGCCATTGGAAGAATCGAATTTTTCACCTCTTCATACGTGTAACCAAACGACTTCTGCAGCTTTTTCCTCTCCTCATCCGGATAGTGCTCCACTCTCTGGTTCGGGATATGAATATCCTTTAACTCTACAAGGTAATTGTCGAGCCACTCACCATACGGCTGGCGTGAGGCATATTCCTCCTTTAACACATCATCATCGACAAGCTCCCCTTTTACCGTATCGACAAGAAGCATTTTCCCGGGGCGCAGGCGGTCTTTTTTCACAACATGCTCTTCATCAATCGGCATAACGCCAACCTCGGATGACAAAATCAACTGGTCATCATCCGTAATGTAGTAACGGGACGGACGAAGGCCGTTCCGGTCAAGCACAGCTCCCACCAAATCACCGTCCGAAAAAAGAATGGATGCCGGACCGTCCCACGGCTCCATCATGGTGGCATAATACTGATAGAAATCTTTCTTTTTATCGCTGATATAACGGTTGTTTGCCCACGGTTCCGGAATGGTAATCATAACTGCAAGCGGAAGTTCCATCCCGCTCATTACAAGGAATTCCAGCGTATTATCGAGCATCGCCGAATCCGAACCACTTGTATTTACAACCGGGAGGACTTTATGAAGCTCTCCCTTAAGCTGCTCCGATTCCATTGTCTCTTCGCGGGCCAGCATCTTATCCGCATTACCGAGAATGGTGTTAATCTCACCGTTATGGACAATAAAGCGGTTCGGATGGGCGCGCTGCCAGCTCGGCTGCGTATTGGTTGAAAACCGGGAATGCACAATGGCAATTGCCGATTCGTAATCGACATCCTGCAAATCATCAAAGAAGTTCCGCAGCTGCGTTACAAGAAACATTCCCTTGTACACAATAGTACGGGAAGAAAGAGAGACAACATAGGTATTTTCATTTGACTGTTCAAAGACACGTCTGGCAATATAGAGTTTGCGGTCAAAGTCCAGCCCCTTCTCCACATTCTTCGGTTTCTTTACAAAACACTGCATAATACACGGCATACAGGAAAGAGCCCTCTTACCGAGAATATCCGGTTCAATGGGAACTTCCCTCCACCCAAGGAAGGGAATCCCCTCTTTTTCTACAATTGTCTCGAACATTTTTTTTGCCTGGTTTCTCTTCAGCTCATCCTGAGGGAAGAAAAACATTCCGACACCGTATTCACGCTCGCCGCCAAGCTCTATCCCTGATTTCCCTGCTGCTTTTGAAAAAAATTTATGGGAAATCTGGAGCAGGATGCCAACGCCATCTCCTGTCTTCCCCTCGCCGTCCTTGCCGGCACGATGCTCCAGATTAGCCACGATTTCAAGCGCATTTTTTACGGTCTCATGGGTCTTTTGCCCCTTAATGTTTACAATGGCACCAATACCGCAGTTGTCATGCTCAAACTGCGGATGATACAGTCCAATTGGCTTTCTTTTACTCTCTTCTACATATTTCATGAAATCCCCCTGTTCTTTATACAAAAACTGTTCTTTACAAAAAAAAATATGCCGAAACAAGCGCACTCTATGCGCTTATTCCGACACCATTGTCTTTTTTATTATACAATAGGGGTGTGGAGCTGTCAAGAGAATTTTGTAGGGCAGGTTGTTCGGCTGGTATGCACCCGGCAAAGACCATAAAACACAAAAGTAACCGCCTGGTCCTGAAAAACTAGCAGTTACTTTTGCAACACATTTTTTTATGAGCTAACCATCTATCGGTACACCCATAAGGCATTTGTGTTCAGCAGATGCCTTTTCTTAAATTTAAAATAACATACTGCGAAAAAAACTACATGTCAAAAATACTAAAATATTAGGAGCACAAAGTTAACCGTCCTCGTATTTCTAAATTAACTGTGATTTTGGTTATATCATCTTTTACTATCGTAATCATCTTTAATACCCATACATTGCCAACAAATCACTCATACTTATCACAATTCCTGCTTTTTCAAGAACTGCCATTTTTTCAGAATACAGAATTTTTATTAGTGTGTCCGCATCACGACCATAATGCATTTCATTATGGCAATTGCTACAAAGCGAGACTATATTTTCCTCAACATCAAGAGAAACATCAAACTGTTCCTGGAAGGCCAAAGGTATCAAATGATGAGGCTCTGTGTATGTTTTGTCAGAATTTTTCCGAATAAAAGTTGGATGTCCATTGTCAATCTCACACACAAAATGTGCATGTGTCAGCGCATTGATAGCTGTCTGCTTATTTCTTGGATATACGGACACACCATCTTTAATAACAGGCTTCCTTATCTCCTGCGGTTTCCCTTTATATTCAAATCTATCGTCCTGCTCAAAAACAACACTGTGGCACCGCAAGCTATCGACTAAATTATAATCAGCAGTCTCATTAATTTTTAAAGTGGTCAAATCTTGATATGGAATATTTTCCTCACCTGCGTATTGCCGAAGATCAACCTTGTCGCCAATTTTTCGGTATATTCGATGTCCCTGCCGGAAATTGAGATTCTCCAAGTCCATCTGAAAAACACCAATAAAGCGATATCCACCTTTTTCACCTATTTGAACCTTTCCATTTCTATATGCTCCATCCTCGTAATGACCAAACACATATCTTGGCAATTTTTCATTCTCTGAAATGGATGAACGTGGATCATTAGTGTGTTCCTCTATAAAAAGCGTCCCATCATCGCTTAAGAGATTTAACCACCCGAGTTTTTTATCAAATGGTATAAACTCATCACCACGCTTTTTCGCCATTCCTGGACACCAAACAACATAACCGCTGCCATCATCTAATGGAATAAAGTTCTTCTGGTATCCGCGCCATGTCTTACCAAAACAAGAATTCATAACATCAGCAATGGTTGAAAACAGATGCTCTTCATCAACGCTTATTGATTTTAGCCTATGTATATTCTTGATATCTGCCATCATATCACCTCTCTATCTGAACAGGCTATCCAGACCATCTATATTCTTTGCATGCCAAGGAGTAAAGTCCTGCACCTCATTTCCTCGCTTTCCTTCATATGTTTTGTCGTCCTATAATTCTTTTAAATTCATCTATTATCACTCTCCAATTAAAACCCGCTCCTTAAAACAAATATTGCAATACTTATTCTTCTCCATAAAACTTATTTTCACTGTACTCTGACCATTTCAAATACATCTCTTTATAATTGTCTTTGATAAATGCTTGTATTTTAGCTATTTCCCTGTCATTAAGGATTCCTCTTTTTTGAAGAACTGTATCTCCATCTTTTTTAACAAAAAATTTAGCCGAACCGGATTCTGTTAGTTTCCTGTCACTGGCATGAACATGCATACATTCGATAGTACAAAAAGAAGTAAAGTACAAATAATATCCAGCAACCTTAAATTCATAATATTTGGGCATTATTCTTTCTCCATATATTTTTTGTTTTTTTTGTAATAATCTTTTACAATCTGAATCTCAATATCATTCATAGTTGTTTCCAACATTTCACCCTCGACAGATAATACTACTGCACAATCAGGTCTGTTCAGATTTAGAATTCTGTATCCCTCTTTACATCTGGTAAATGCATACCCATTTACAATTAATTCTGCCTCATCGGCCACTTTCAATATGTCTGGCATCTTCTATTCTTACCTCCTTAATCGGTTTTAAAAACTTTTCTGATGAAATATAAAGATTCTCCAATATCGGAATCAAATCTATATACTCTTCCTCACTCTCATCATTATGTCTATACTTTGCCATAACAACAAGATATCCATGATTCCATTCTTTTACTGCCGTATATCGTTCCAATGAATAAGGTGCCCTGAATCTTATTACATAATCTCCATAACGGAAAACAGTAAAATTATCTTCATTACTAAGAACTGCATAATCCATAATGCCACACCCCTTTTTCTAACCCTCCAATTAAAATCCCCTCCTTTTGAATATTGCGGTAATAAGGAAGGATTTCTTTGTATTCCATATATTCATTAAAGGATATTACCATCGGTGTCTCCGCCCTTCTCAAACTCATACATCACTTCTTTTTCTGCCTCCTCGCGGAAATCCTCAATCGTCTCCTGATTCAGAATCGGCAGGTCATCTAAGGACTCTATGCCAAAGTAACGCAGGAACTCCTCCGTTGTGCCAAACAGGATTGGCCGCCCCGGCGCATCAAGCCTTCCCACCTCATAAATCAATCCGTATTCCACCAGCTTATTGACCGCGTGGTCACAGGATACGCCGCGGATTTTCTCCACCTCAAGCCGTGTAATCGGCTGCTTATAGGCAATTATTGAGAGTGTTTCCAATAAAACATCCGTCAGCACATGTTTTTTCGGAATGTGGGCAATTTTTATTAAATATTCGTACATTTCCGGTTTTGTGCACAGCTGGAAAGAGCCATCCAGTTCAATCAGATGAATCCCCCGGTCCTCCTGGTCGTAGCGTGTCATCATGCTTCGGATAATCCGGCGCACCGTATCTTCGTCGTGTTCAACCGCAGCCGCCAGACGTTCTATTTCTACAGCCTCTCCCATTGTAAAAAGAATTGCCTCTACCACTGCTTCCAGCTTATTAATGTTCAACCTGTTCGTCCTCCTCTTTTTCCGCCCCCTGATAGGCAATACGGATATCCCCGAAAATGTCTTCCTGCTCTATATAAAGTTTTCCGGTTTTCATCATTTCCAATATACTGAGAAATGTTACAATTATGTACCCCTTGCCGGAACCGGTCTCCAAAAGTTTCCGAAAACTGAAACTTTTGTGGCGCCTGGCATAATTTTCTACAAAGAGCATCTGGTCTTCAATATTAATATCTTCTTTCTCAATTTCCCCAAACTTACTTCGAATGGGGTCAATTTTATCGACCTGCTTTTGCATGACAGAATAAAAAATATTCTGGAGCTTTGACAAAGTAACATCCGATAATAATTCGTCAAAATCTACTTCTTCTTTATAATTTTTTATCTCATCCGGAATGGATGGTTCTTTGAAAAAAACTCTTGCCGCATCAAACTGCCTGTCCTTCAGTTCAAAAGAAACATACTTGTACATCTTATATTCCAAAAGCCGTTCGACCAATTCCTGACGCGGATCCTCTTCCTCTTCTGACTCTGTTTCTTCTCTCGGAAGAAGCATTTTGGATTTTATTTTTACAAGAGTGGCCGCCATCACAAGGAATTCACTCATCAAATCCATATCCCTTGTATCCATACGGCTCACATAATCCAGATACTGCTCTGTAATAAGAACAATCGGAATATCAAAAATATCAACTTTATTTTTTTCAATTAAGTGAAGCAGCAGATCAAGCGGCCCGTCAAATGCTTCCAGCTTTACTTGTATTCCCATCTCATTCTCCTCACAGTTCTTTCCGGATACCCATATCTTTTTATTTTATCTGTTTTTTCTCTCTATGTCAATGACACTCAGCTCCGGACGGTTAAAAAAACGAAGCTTAATATGGTGAAGACCAAGCCCTCTTGTCAGTATCATATGGCTTTTTCCCCTCTCAAACATACCCGCATCATAAGTGGGAAAAAGCCGCAGCGAAGGTGAAATGACTCCTCCCAGAAGCGGAAGCCGCGCAATACCCCCGTGTATGTGTCCACTCAGGACAAGCTCTGCCCCAAACCCGGCATACTGTGGGAAGTATTCCGGGTTGTGGGCAATCAGAATATTATAATCTTTTTTCGGCGGCTCTCCCATTATTTTTTTCAAGTCCGAACATTCCATCCGTCTTATATTCCAGCATTTATGATACCAGTATTCCGGAAGGTCAAGCCCACCTATCACATATCCGTCTGCCAGAAACGCCCACTCGTTTTCCAGATAGATGACACCAGCTTTTTTCAGTTCCGTCCTAAAATTCTTATAATCCGGCATACGTATTTCATGGTTTCCCGGTGCATAATATACCGGATATTTTTTTGTGAGTTTTGCCATGAGGGTGACAGCTTCCTCTGCTCCCTTTCCATTTTTTACGGTCATATCCCCAGCGACACACACCGCATCCGGTCTCTGCCTGTCTATTTCCTCCAGAAGTTTTTTATTTTCTTTTCCTATGCAGTTCCCATGTAGATCTGAAAGAAGAACAAGACGCTTTGGAGCTGATACATGTTCTGCCAAAATCCGGTAATATTCTGTTTTCATCATGAAATTCTGACTGTATCCATAGGCAATCAATAAGACGAATGCAACAAGAATCACCAATAGAATGATCCACTCCATTTTGTTTCTCCTTTCCCTGCCCGTATGTATCAGAAATGTTTACGGATTGTTTCGCCACTGTAATCATAATTGTATCATAACATTCATAAGGTAAAATATAGAAATTTATACATAACAACACCGCTGACGCTTCGGATTGGAGGTTATTATGAAAAAGTTATTATCCCTGTGTTTACCCGTGTTTTTCTGCCTGCTCTTTCCGGCATTCTATATGCATGAAACAGCTCTGGCCACAACAGAAAATGCGTCCGGGGCCGCCTTATCCATAACGGCAAAATCTGCTGTACTGATTGAGGGGGATACCGGAGAAATTCTCTATGAAAAGGACAAGGACAAAGAATTAGTCCCTGCAAGTATTACAAAAATAATGACACTGAATTTGATTTTTGATGCTATTGACGCTGGAAAACTGTCCTTAGAGGACGAGGTAACTGTCAGTGAATACGCTGCCAGCATGGGTGGTTCGCAAGTCTATTTAGAACCACAGGAGACCCAGACCGTTGACACTATGATAAAATGTATCAGCATTGCCAGCGCCAACGATGCTGCCGTTTCGATGGCAGAAAAAATAGCCGGTTCCGAGCAGAATTTTGTTAAGCACATGAATGAAAAAGCGGCTTCTCTCGGCATGAAGCACACACAGTTCAAAAATTGCAGCGGATTAGATGACGACATTAAAAGCGGTCATTTTTCAAGTGCCTATGATGTGGCGCTCATGTCACGCGAACTCATTATGAAACATCCGCAGATTTCCAACTACTCAACCGTGTGGATGGATACTATTATCCATAAGACCAAAAAAGGTGAAAAGGAATTCGGCCTCACCAATACCAATAAACTGGTGCGTTTTTACGAAGGCATTACCGGTCTGAAAACCGGCTCTACAAGCAAAGCAAAATACTGCCTCAGCGCAACAGCTAAGCGAAACGGCATGAATCTGATTGCCGTTGTCATGGCCGCCCCAGACCACAAAGTGCGCTTTAGCGAGGCACAGGCCCTCTTAGATTATGGATTTGCAAACTGTTCCATCTATGAAGACCACTTTGAGGATATGAACTTTGAATCCCTCCCGGTTCCCGGCGGCATTCCTTCCGAAATTGCTGTCTATCCCAAAGAGGGATTTTCACACACCTTTACCTCTGAATACGATACGTCAAAAATAAAAAAACAGATTATATTAAAAGATGTCAAAGCTCCCATAAAAACAGGGGATGAAGTCGGTTCTCTCGTCTACTTCTATGACGGCAAAAAACTGGGGAGCGTCCCGCTTTTAGCAAGACAGGATGCTGAAAAGGCTGCTTACATCGACTATTTTTTCCTGGCAGTAAAAAAACTTTTTAAAACAGACACCTGAAATCTCCACTTCTTGTAACAAGTACCCCGCAGCTTGCTGCGGGGCTTAACTACATCTGTTCAATATAAGCATCATATCCCAGCTTCTCAAGCTTTTCTGCCTTGGCAAGAACACCGTCTTTCATTTCCTGTTTGTAGTTTTTGAGCTTACGTCTCAAATCCTTATCCGAAACAGCTAAAATCTTTGCGGCAAGAATTGCGGCATTTGCGGCACCGTCAATTGCCACTGTCGCCACCGGAATACCGGACGGCATCTGAACAATGGAATACAGGCTGTCCTCTCCGCCAAGGCTCTTTGTGTGAATCGGAATGCCGATAACCGGCAAATCAAACATCGCGGCACACATACCGGGCAGATGCGCGGCACCGCCGGCACCGGCAATGATAACCTCAATACCCCTCTCTTCTGCCTTTGTTGCATACTCCGTAAACACATCCGGCATACGGTGTGCAGAAATGATTGTCATCTCATATTCAATCTCAAATTTTTCAAGCATCTCCGCTGCTTTTTTCATTACCGGAAGGTCGGAATCACTTCCCATTAAAATTCCTACTTTAACCATTTGTTCTCCTCCATTTTCGTCTCTATTGTAAATGCTGAACTCAGCATTTGCTAAACTTCGCATTCTAACACACGGTTTAATTCCTCAGTGCCGGGAAGGACAAAGCGCCCCTCTTGAATGAGTATTATTTTATTATCGTCTGCAGTATGGACAACAATATCCCCAAGCTCATCATATGGTATGGTAATATCGGTATGGCAGTTAAAATATGCTTTTGACGCATCCTCATTTCTGAGGGCAGAGCACTCATTTTCTTTTGCTATAATTTCCCGTCCGTCCGGATTGTGCAGCACCACATCCTCACTCATGGAGTAACAGGTATCTCCCAACGCAAAGTGCGGTCCGGTTTTTTCCGCTATGAGAATCGGCAGCTTCGCCTCAATTCCGAATTTTCTGCCCATTACATAGGCAGTTGTATTTGTCCCGATTGCAAACTCCCCAATCGGAAGAGTATCCCGGTTGTGCAGTATATTTTCTTTAATATAACGCCTGTTTTCTTCTTCCATCTCATAATTGGTACAGCTGTAATCCGTCACCATGCCATCACGGAAGACAAATTCCAGGTTTTCATACCGAAGCTCATTTAAATACACCTGGGTTACATGGAGTACCCCGTTTGTACCAGCCAGTACAGGAGAAGTAAAAACTTCCCCCACCGGGATATTTACATCAGCAAGGCAGTTTTCAAAATTTGTCTGTCTGCTCTTATCCGTAAGGGTGTGCAGCTGAATTTGGATGTCGGTATGGTTATTCCCCCGTCCTGTCACATGGACATACTCACCCTCATCTAACGCTTCAATCAATTTTTGCTGAATATCTCTATAAACATCAGAATCCAGAGTATTTACCCTGACTGTCTCACGGAATATCTCCTCAAACTGCTCCCCGATTTCCGGAATCGGATAGGCAATAATCGTATAGCTGCACATATCCTGTGGTATAAAACGGTTCTGAATCAGGGCAGCCTCCCTTCTGTATTCTACCGACAGCTGCTCCTGTTCCTTTGTATAGGATGGACTCTCTTTCTTTACCTCCGGCACAAAAAGCTTCTCGCCGAACACTTCAAGAACCGCCGGGCCAGCGTATGCCAGGGCCTCTTCTCTATACTTTTCATAAAGAGTCTCCGTAAGCTCCAAACGCTGTTTTACAATAGCGCGGTTCAAATACAACGCATCATCAAACCGGTGGTCATACGCACATTGTTTATTCGGAGATGTACTTTGTATACCGATTTCCCTGCGAAAAACCGGTTCTAATCCCATTTCCCGGAACAAACGTACCGCCTGACGCATCATTGGCTCAAATCCAAGGTGATAGCGAATCTGTACTGTCTTTTTCTTTGACAAATCAATTCCCGCAATTTCAAATCCTTTGCGGTACCCCTCTGTATAGATCTGTGCCATTTGACGGAGCTGTTCTTCCGGAAGTGAGGCAAGGTAATGTGCCATTTTTATTTCATTCTCCGATATAAATTCTCCATATCGGTACAGGTAATCGGTATCAGAAAAATCTGACTTCATAATGATATCCATAAAAAAGCCGGATTCCTCCGGCAGAAGCATACGCCGAACCGCCCTCTCCATGCGCTCTTCTTCATAATCGTGAATGAAATAATACAGGTTTTCTTTTAGAAAGCGTGCCTTTTCCTCTTCTGTCAGAAGAATTTGCGACAACTGTAGAAAAAGTTCCATCCTCTTTACTATTTCATACTGCTCTTTTTCACAGGCAGCTGTGACAGCTTCCCGGAATTTCACATAATACCAACAGAGATACTGCCCCATTTCTGCACCGAACTGCGCCGCACAGTACGCCGGGTTTGCAAAAGAGGTCTCATAAGCTTCCCCCTCTATATCTGCATATAAAAGGTGGTTCCATTTACGGTACATAGACAAATCCGCATCATATACTTCCTCAATTGTATGGAAAAGCTTGCAGACACGCAGAATATATTCCTGAAAATCTCCAAAATCCTCCCCTGAAATCTCTTCAACCCTCGCCCTGGCAAGAGTCCATCTCTCCTCTATCATATCCATTTTGTTCTATTCTCCATTCTTACAACTAATGAGCAGCACGATAAGCCGGGTTCTGTCATTGGATGATCATCTATCTGGACCTGCTGTTGCCAACAGGCTCTAGCAACCTACCCAAAAGCACGACGGGCCGCCGTATCGCTTTTTATTCGGTCTTGCTTCGGATGGGGTTTACATGTGCCCTCCCTGTTACCAGAGAGGCGGTGAGCTCTTACCTCGCCATTCCACCCTTACCATACAAGATGTATGGCGGTATATTTCTGTTGCACTGGCCTGGGAGT
>DKUB01000034.1:0-20279 GCA_002490465.1 Lachnoclostridium sp. UBA7215 | reverse complement strand
CCTCCACCGGACGTTATCCGGCATCCTGCCCTGTGAAGCCCGGACTTTCCTCACCTGCCCCCTTTCGTCTGGACAGGCGCGATCACCTGTGCTGCTCATTACCCCAATAGAATACCACCACCGATAAATTCCCGCAAGATAGAATTTAGCGGAACATCATGCGGATCAATTGGAATAAAGTAATCCAAAAACTTCAGAAGCCTCTGTGCCTCAGCATATTCACGGCTCTCCTTTGGTACCTGGAAAAGCAGCGGGTCCGCATAAAGTTTCATTGCCGCAAGTTCATAAATCAGCGCAGAATTAAACATGGCATCTGCCTGCTCCTGAAACGGGAATATATTCTGGCTCTCTCCGTTCCGAACAGAATTCCACATAGAAATTGTCTTGCGCGCTGTGTTTCCCCTTGTCCTGGCATCACGGATAATCCGCCGCAGCAGACGTCCTTCTGTCGTCGGTATGCGGCTGTGATTATCCAGATTCAATGTTGTGAGGGCACTGATATATATCTTAAATTTTTCATTGTCCGGAATCGTGTAAGTCAGCTTATTATTCAGGCCATGAATTCCCTCAATGACAAGAATATCCTCTTTTCCAATCTGCATCAAAGGCTTATCATACTCGCGCATGCCGGTCAGAAAATTATATGTCGGCATCTGGACAGGCTCTCCATTTAAAAGAGCATTTAAGTCACTGTTAAACAACTTGACGTCAATTGCTTCCAGACATTCATAATTATAACTTCCATCCTCATTTTTCGGCGTATCCGCACGGTTTACAAAATAGTCATCTAATCCTATCGGATGCGGTTTCAGCCCCAGGGTTTTCAACTGCGTGGATAACCGGTACGAAAATGTCGTCTTTCCGGATGATGAAGGCCCCGCAATCGTTACCACACGGCATCCCCGATCCGCAATCATTTCTGCAATATCGCCGATTCGTTTTTCGTGCAGCGCCTCCTGCGTCAGGACAAGTTCCTGCAGATTTCCCTTTACAACGGCCTGATTTAACTCTCCGACCGTGGAAACCTGCATTTTACGGCTCCAGTCTGACGTCATCTGCATCGTCTTATACAGCTTTGTGCTCGGTAAAAATTCAGGCATTGTAGTCGGCGCGGATTTCTTTGGTACAATAAAAACAAAACCATCCCCATACCGCTCCAGACGGAAATATTTCAATATACCTGTACTATACGGCATTGCCCCATAATAATAATCCATAAATCCGCCCAGCTCATACACTGTCATACGGGAATTTCTGCGAAACTCTGTCAAAAGACCTTTGTCCGGCATATGGCGCTTATCAAACAACTCCTTGGCATCCCTTGTCCGGATAACTTTCTTCTGAAAAATCAAATCCTCTTCCACATACCGCTTCATACGCGCTTCTATTTTCGACAGCAGTTCTTCGTCTATTGTCGGCATTCCGTGTATCCGGCAGTAATACCCGGTATCCAGGCAAAAATCAATCGATACCTGGTCAAATTTACCCTCTTTGTCCTCCTCCTTTATCGCCTTAAGCAACAGCATGGAAATCCCGCGTATGTATGCTCTCTTTCCGTCATTTTCCTTTGTTGTGCAAAACTCCACCTGACTGTCAGGAATAACAGAATGGTACAATTCCTGGATAACCCCGTTTACCTTAGCTACAATAATCGGATGTTCATAATTTTTCTGATATTTTACTGCCAAATCATATAGTTTCGTGCCTTCCTCACACCGTATCTGTTCATTCTCTAACGTAATAACCACTGTTTTACCCCCTTTATCTACCAGAGCGACTGTTCCAACATATCAAGTATATGCGATAACTCGTGAATGCGTTCCACCCTCGCATAATGGGCAGTCTGTCTGTCAGTATCAGCATCCCGGCCAATGCCTGCTTGCTGGCAAACACCAGCCTGCCATAGCCCCTCCCGTATTTTTATGTACTTTTGCTTCTCCCTCAATAAATAATTATAATACCCGGTATCTTTTCGCTGTCTGAGATATCTTCCATAACAAAGCTCTGCTTCCGTATAATTTTGCCCTCTATCGGTATGTTCACAAGATTCCCTCTCTGCACGAATTGCCACATAGTCCTTTCCGGCATCCAGACAATAAGATTCTTTATAAATCACAAAACCAAGCGCAAACAGACCCGCCCGCACTTCCCGAAAATCGGACTGCGGCTGCAATATAAGACTCTGTATACGCTGCATGACCTCCGGTTTTTTTTGCAATATTGACAAAATAAGCCTGCCACCCATTCCTGCCAGTAAAAGAGTATCGACCTCTCCCGGTTCAAGTTCTGTAAGGCCGTCACTGTTACGGCACTCTATAACATCCTCTAAACCGGCCCTTGCAATATTTTTTCTCGCAATTGACAACGGCCCCTCCCTGACATCCATGGCAATTACTCTGCATTTCTTTTTGCCCGCAAGGTATATAGAAACATAACCATGGTCACACCCGATATCCGCAACACTGCTCCCATCCGGAACAAGCCCGGCATTCATTTGCAAACGTTTTGATAACTGCATGCCATTAATCCAGATAATCCCGCAATTTGCGGCTGCGGCTTGGGTGGCGGAGTTTTCGGAGGGCTTTGGCCTCAATCTGACGAATTCTCTCTCGGGTTACATCAAATTCCTTCCCGACCTCTTCCAACGTTCTTGCCCGGCCATCATCCAGCCCAAAGCGGAGCCGGAGTACCTTCTGTTCTCTCTCTGTCAGTGTATTCAGAACTTCTACCAACTGCTCTTTTAAAAGGGTAAACGCTGCCGCTTCCGCCGGTACCGGCACATTGTCATCCTGTATAAAATCTCCCAGATGGCTGTCCTCCTCTTCTCCAATCGGCGTTTCCAGAGAAACAGGCTCCTGGCTGATTTTTTGTATTTCCCTCACACGTTCTACCGGAAGGTTCATTTTGACCGCAATCTCTTCCGGATACGGCTCTCTGCCAAGTTCCTGCAGAAGCTGTCTCTGTACACGGATAAGTTTATTAATGGTCTCTACCATATGAACCGGAATACGTATGGTTCTCGCCTGGTCAGCAATCGCCCTTGTAATCGCCTGACGGATCCACCAGGTAGCATAAGTGCTGAATTTATATCCCTTCCGGTAATCAAATTTCTCTACCGCCTTAATCAACCCAAGATTTCCCTCCTGGATTAAGTCCAAAAAAAGCATTCCACGCCCGACATACCGTTTGGCAATGCTGACAACAAGCCTGAGATTTGCCTCTGCCAGCCTCTTCTTTGCCTCTGCGTCGCCCTGTTCCATACGCATGGCCAGTCCTTTTTCTTCCTCCGCAGTCAAAAGAGCAACCTTACCGATTTCCTTCAGGTACATGCGTACAGGATCTTCAATGCTGACGCCATCCGGAACGGCAAGCTCAATATTTTCAAGTTCCTCCTCCGTCGGTTCGTCATCCACATCCAGAATGATATCATCATCAGCATCACTGTCCGGAACCATGGCAACAATTCCCTTTTGTTCGAGAAACTCAAATACTTTCTCTGTTTTCTCTGCATCCAAATCAATTCCGCTCCCTGCAAAGCTTTTGTCAATATCCTCAAACTCCAGGATATTATCTTTCTTTTTTCCCAGCTCCACCAGTGAATCAAGAATCTCCAAAAACTTCTGCTGTTCCTCTGCATTTGTATTTTTATTTTCCATAGCTACCTCCATTCGCGCACATTTTGCCTAACACAAGACATCGGCGTGATATAATCTCTATCGCATCAGACATTAACCAAAAGGAACCTGTAATGTCTGTAATTGTTTTTTTTCTGTTATTAGCTGTTGTAACTGCGTCATATCCGTCACATGACGGCTTCGATAATCCAGACTGTACTTTTTTATATTTCGCACAACCTCGTTTACCGCTTTCTGCTGTTCCATATCTCCAGTCAAGGCCCTGATTTCTTTATTAAAAATCCCGGCTACAAGCGACTGTTCTTCCTTGCTCTCATAGCGGCTGATAATAACAGCCGGTTCTACCTTTCCCTGATTTTCATACTGGCTGTAAATCATTTCTGCCACCTGATGATACGGCTCGTCCACAAAGTCTTCTGCTCTGATGATATCCTTTGTTTTTTCATACAGTGTCCTGTCATTGGTAATCCATGTGAGAAAAATCCCCTGGGTCTTTGATATGCCATCCTCCTTTTTATCCTCCTGTCGTGTAACTCTCCTCTTTTCGTAGTCAATTCCAACCATCTGGGCACTCTGGTAAGCCACAAGCTTTCTGAAATCCTCAAGCCTCACATTATATTCCCGGGCAAACGCCTCCATATAGTTGACACGTTCTATCTCATTGGAAAACGCCGCACATTTTTTTGCTATGGCATTCATAAAACGTGTTTTAGACTCCGGGTCATTCATGTCATATTCTTTACGAATGTTGTCCACTTCATAAAAGAAACTTGTTTTTGCTGTTTTTATCCTCTCGGCAAAAGCCTCTTTTGACAATCCTTTAATAAATTCATCCGGGTCTTTATAGGGATTCATATCAATCACTTTAACCCGAATCTGTGCTTCCCGTAACATCGGTATGGCCCGCATGGCGGCTTTCACACCTGCTCCATCGCTGTCATAACACAGATAAACTACATCTGTATAGCGCTTCAACAGGCTGCAGTGCTGACTTGTGAATGCTGTACCCAGACTGGCAACGGCGTTGGTAAAACCCGCCTGATGCAGGGCAATCACATCCATATATCCCTCACAAATCAGAATGCCATCCTCCTGTTTTCCATGAATAAAATTGAGTCCATAAAGATTCCGGCTTTTGTCAAATACAAGCGTTTCCGGCGAATTCAGATATTTGGGTTTCGCATCCCCCATGACGCGCCCGCCAAAAGCTATCACACGGTTGTTTCTGTCTAATATTGGAAACATTACTCTGTTCCAGAATTTATCATAAGCTCCGCGTTTTTCGTCATAAGTAAATAATCCGGTCTCCTTTAAAACCTGGTCAGGATACCCCTTGCCTTTTATATAGCGGTACAATTCCCCGCTTGTCCTGTCAGAAAAACCAAGTCCAAACCGACGTACCGTATCCGGTGTGAGACCGCGCCCTATCAGGTAATTGTAACCGTCCCTGCCGCGCTCTGATTTCAGCGTGGCATAATAAAAGTTTGCCGCCAGCTTGTTTATTTCAAGAATGGAATCCCGCAGGTCTCTGCGTCTTCTGTCCGCCGCCGTATCCTGCCTGGTCGGAAGCTCCATTCCGGCTCTTCCAGCCAGTTCCTCCAGTGCTTCAACAAAGGTGAGATTTTCATATTCCATTAAAAAAGTGAACACATTTCCCCCTGCGCCGCAGCCAAAACAGTAATACATCTGTTTGGAGGGACTGACCGAAAAAGAAGCCGTCTTCTCATTGTGGAACGGACACAGACCAACATAATTGCTGCCACTCCTCTTCAGGTTGACCGAAGATGATATAATATCCACAATATCATTCCGCTGCCGGACCTCTTCTACAAAATCCTCTTCAAAATACATAATAACCCCATTTTTATTCTATTTATGTAGTATACACAAAAATTTTCATGACATACCATACTCAAAAAACCTGCCATGTCCGTGGGACAGTCAGATTCTGAAACATCATAACAGCATAATGGTCTGTCATCCCCGCAATAAAATCACAGGCCGCACGTGACTCGGTACAGTCAGAATTATGTATCATGGAAATATATTCCTCCGGCAGCTGTTCGACATGACTGCTGTAATAGTCATATAACTGGCCTACCATATGTTCCGCTTTTCCCTCTTCGGCCTTTGCCGCTGAGTTGACATATACATGCTCAAACATAAAGGCACGAAGCCCCTTGAGTGCCAAATCCATTGATTCCGATAAGACGATATCATTTTTATCCATACTGCTGCTAATCATATCATGAATTAGAGTATTTAACCGCTCCCGCAATGTCTTTCCGAGAATATCCGTATATTTATCCGGAATATCCTCCTCCCGAATCACCTTTCCACGGATGGCATCATCAATATCAGAATTCACATAGGCAATTTTGTCACAAATCCTTACAATTTTCCCCTCCAGGGTTGCAGGATTTCCGGAAGTCGAGTGATTGCGGATGCCGTCGCGCACCTCTTTTGTAAGATTCAGTCCACTGCCGTTCTTTTCTAGAATTTCAACTACACGGACACTCTGCTCCTGATGGCGGAAACCGCCCGGACAAATGCGGTCTAATATCCTCTCACCGGCATGTCCGAATGGAGTGTGCCCCAAATCATGCCCCAGTGCAATTGCCTCCGTTAAATCCTCATTGAGGCGAAGTGCTTTTGCCACCGTCCTGGCATTTTGCGATACCTCTAACGTATGAGTCAGACGAGTTCTGTAATGATCCCCCTCCGGAGAGAGGAAAACCTGCGTTTTCCCTTTCATACGCCGGAACGCTTTCGAATGTAGTATACGGTCCCTGTCCCTCTGATATACCGGCCGTATATCACAGGCCTGCTCATACACATCCCTGCCCAGCGACTCATCACTGAAAGCCGCATATCGGCTCAAAATATCATGTTCTCTTTTTTCCAGATCCTCACGTATCGTCATGCCACTCCTCCTCATAAGATAAATTACAACACAAAAAAGGAATTTCCTTTTTTTATTTCTCAAGAAAGTAATACTATTGCGAAATTGACAGAAATAGTGTATTCTTATATTTAATCTGCGCGCATTCGCCAAAGGCACGCATGAAAAAAATTTGGAGGTACATAGAAATGGCAAAAGGTGCAGGAAAAAATGGGTGGGCATTGTTTTTGCTCGTATTAGCAGGAGTTGTCCTCGGCAGCTTTATCGGACATTTAGCAAGTGGAGTATCTGCCCTGTCGTGGCTGGATTATGGAAAGAGTTTCGGTCTCTCCTCCCCGCTTACCTTAGATATTGGCGTGCTCGTCATCACCTTTGGACTGACAATAAAATTCTCGATTGCCAGCATACTGGGAATTATTATCGCCGCCATCATTTATCACTTTATTTAATATTTTTATAATGCTGTTTTGCCAGTGTGTAATAAGAATTAAGTTTTTCGCGGTTATCCGTTTTTTTCGTCTGTTCCACAAGCTGGGATACAAAACCGGACAATTTTTCCATATACTCCTGTTCGCTAATCGTTCCCTCAGCGACCCCGGCCAGTCCTTTTTCCCAGCTGGCTGTAAGTTTTGGTGAGAGCATGGCCGGCATGGAGTAGCGGACAATACCACACACCAGCTCTCCTTTCATTGACGGGGTTATAATCTGTGTTTTTTTATTTAGTTTGAGATACCCGATATTGAAAAGTTTTTTTAATATTTCAGCTCTCGTGGCACTTGTCCCGATGCCGCTCCCCTTAATCTGGGCACGGAGTTCTTCTTCCTCGATCAGCTGGCCGGCATTTTCCATGGCAAGTATCATAGAACCGGAGTTATAGCGTTTAGGCGGAGAGGTTTCCCCTTCTTTCACCTCACAGCTATCCAGTTTTACTGCCGTTCCCTTTTTTATCTTTGAAAGAATTTCTCTGAGACCATCTGTATTTTCTTTCTTTTCTGCTTTATCTGCATTCTCATTTTTATTGGAAAAAGAATACCGGGACACAGGAAGAAAGCCCTCTTCTACCAGTATCTTTTCGGATGTAAAAAAATGTTCTTCTCCCGCCTGCACTTCCACACTGATTTTCTGATAAACAGCCGGTGGATAAAAGATACACAAAAAACGCCTGACAATAACCTCATAGAGGTTAGCGTGAAGCGATGAGAGCGAGCGAAGCGCCGAAAGTCCCTGCCCTGTTGGAATAATGGCATAATGGTCTGTGATCTGCTTATCGTTGACATACCGGCTCTTTTCCAGTCCCTTATATGTCTGGTTTTCTGAAATGTAAGTCAAATACGGCGCCGCGTGTTCATATCCCTGCAGGCCTCTCAGATTTTTCCCAATCTCCTTTGCCACTGCACTGGAA
The DNA here is from genome assembly GCA_002490465.1 of Lachnoclostridium sp. UBA7215. GTDB lineage: Bacteria > Bacillota > Clostridia > Lachnospirales > Lachnospiraceae > Eubacterium_F. Next base: position 12,340 of record DKUB01000034.1, on the reverse strand, counting down.
AGCACACGGGCATCTGTACGCGGATACGTCACAAGCTTTTTTTCATATAGTTCCTGAACAATACTAAGTGTCTCGTCCGGACTGATTTTAAAAAGTTTCGCGCACAAATTCTGCAGCTCCGCCAGATTAAAAAGAAGCGGCGGGTTTTTCTTCTCTTTCTTCTTTTCCACTGATTGTATGACAGATTCCTTCTCCGGCTTCATCAGATACTCAATTAGTTCCAGGGCATGCTTCTTCTCACGGAATCCGTTTTCTTTATAAAGAGCGGGCGTCTGGTAATAACGGGACCCCTCCACCGCCTTCCACTCAGCAGAAAACGTTTTTCCCGCCAGCTCAAACGTACCTATCACCCTGTAAAATGCCGTTTTTACGAAATTACGGATTTCCCATTCCCTTGTCACAACCATGCCAAGTACACATGTCATAACACGCCCCACGGATACAGAAACCCATTTTGGCCCCTGCGAATACTGGTTGAGCCAATAACCGTATTTGAGGGATAGTATCCTTGAAAAGTTAATACCCATCAAATAGTCCTCTTTGGCACGAAGATAGGCCGAACAGCTCAGATTATCGTAATCTTCCATCGGTTTTGCTTCCCGGATACCACGCCGGATTTCTTCTTCTGTCTGGGAATCTATCCAGACCCTGAGCTTTTTTTTCGAGACCGGCACCTGTGCCATCTGGTCTACCAGACGGTAAATATATTCTCCCTCTCGACCGGAGTCTGTGCATATGTATATGGTATCAATATCCTCACGGTTTAACAGCCCGCTCACAACCGTATACTGTTTTCTGACACCGGGAATGATTTCATAGAGAAAGGTATCCGGTAAAAACGGCAGCGTCTCATAAGACCATTTTTTCATTGAGGCATCGTACACTTCCGGATAACTCATGGTAACAAGATGGCCCACACACCACGTAACAACCGTATCTGCCGATTCCAGATATCCGCTGCCTTTATTTCCACCCACACCGAGAATCCTGGCAAACTCCTGCGCCACACTTGGTTTCTCTGCAATAAATAATTGTTTTGACATTATCTCCTCACTGCTTACTAAAATCCCAGTTCCTCCCCTATCAGGACAACCTGTATACGTTTGGGAACAGTACTGTGCCTTGTTACAACAATCTGGCTGCATATGCAGTCCCTGGACAGACAATCGCCGCAGCGGCCGGTTGCGGCACAGGGGGTCTGCCTGTTCAGACGGAGTGCATTCGGAGGAGAAGCAATGTTGCGGACACGGTCAATTCCCTCCTGCACATTGGACACCACTTTATTCATTCCTGCCAGAATAAGTACTTTTTCCGGTCCGTAGCAAAGAAAACTGACTCTGTTCGCCCTGCCATCAATATTGACAAGTTCACCATCCAATGTAATGGCATTCGTACTCATAAGGAAATAATCCGCGTTAATGATATTTCCTTTCATAACCTTTTCTTCCTCCGTGGTTTTCGGTGACATTCGGTCATAGACAATGCACTCACTCTCCTTGAGATAATCCATAACACCTGTCTCCTCTAATGTCATAGAACCACCCCAGGCAACGGAAACTCCCTTTACGAGAAACTTCTCTTTGACAAGAGCCAGAGCTTCCTCCTTTGTGGGCACATAATATCCTTCCATATTCCGCAGCGAGAGCTTTTCGATAATCTTTCCTGCCAGTATTTCATAATGCTTTTTCTTTGCCTCTAACATAAAATCTTTCCTCCTTTTTGAACGCAAAGCGCCTGCATAGCAAAGAATGCCCTTTGCTATGCAGGCAGATAATCTTACCAGATACATAAATTAATACAAAGGATATTTATCTGTCAGTTCTTTTACAATAGCCTTTGCCTTATCAGTATTTGCCTCATGATCTTCTATCAGCATGGCAATTGCCTCCGCAATTTTATCCATATCATCCGTATTCATTCCACGGCTTGTTACTGCCGCTGTTCCAAGACGGACACCGCTTGTAACAAAAGGAGACTGCGGGTCATTTGGAATTGTATTTTTATTCGCTGTTATGTTCGCATCATCCAGCCACTTCTCTACTTCTTTCCCGGTCAGTCCCTTCGCCGATAAATCAACAAGCATAAGATGATTATCCGTGCCACCAGACACAATATCCACTCCACGGTTCTGAAGTCCCTTACAGAGTGCCTGAGCATTATCAATGATTCCTTTTCCATATTCTTTAAAACTTGGGTCAAGGGCTTCCTTGAAACAGAGTGCCTTTGCCGCAATTACATGCATAAGCGGACCTCCCTGTGTTCCCGGGAAAATCGCTTTATTTAATTTGTGCTCATTCGCGAACTCTTCGGATGAGAGAATCATACCGCCTCGCGGTCCACGGAGTGTTTTATGTGTTGTTGTCGTTGTCACATGAGCATAAGGAATTGGATTCTCATGATAGCCGGACGCCACAAGTCCCGCAATATGAGCCATATCAACCATAAGAAACGCACCAACTTCATCTGCTATCTCACGGAAACGTTTGAAATCAATTTTACGGCAATAAGCACTTGCTCCTGCAATAATCATTTTCGGCCTGCATTCTTTGGCAATGCGCTCTACCTCGTCATAATCAATAAATCCGGTATCATCCACACCGTAAGGAACAATCTTATAATACGTTCCTGAAATGTTAGCCGGACTTCCATGTGAAAGGTGGCCGCCGTGGTCCAGATTCATTCCCATAACAGTCTCTCCCGGTTTTACAAGAGCAAAGAAAACTGCCATGTTTGCCTGTGCCCCGGAATGCGGCTGAACATTCGCATACGTACAGCCAAACAATTTTTTGGCACGCTCTCTGGCAAGCTCTTCTACCATGTCCACAAACTGGCAGCCGCCATAATAACGTTTCCCCGGATATCCTTCCGCATATTTGTTTGTCAACGTGCTTCCCATTGCAGCCATAACTGCCTTACTCACGAAATTTTCTGAAGCAATCAGCTCAATATGGTCATTCTGACGACCTGTCTCCAACTCCATTGCCTCTGCCAACTCTTTGTCAGCTTCCTTTACCAAATCAAAAGAATACATAGTTACCCTCATTTCTGCGCTGACCTGCGCGTATTTTTATTTTCAAGCTTCATCAATTGCCTTACCAATGTCATTACGCATATATTTATTTTCAAACGTAACCCATTTTGCTGCCTCATAGGCATTGGCCCGCGCCTGCTTTAAGTCTGTACCCTTTGCCGTAACACCAAGCACACGCCCTCCATTTGTGACAATATCGTTCCCTGCCTTTTTGGTCCCGGCATGGAATACAAAACAGTCATCTCTTCCGTCAAATTTCTCCAATCCGGAAATCGGCTTGCCCGTCTCATAATGTTCCGGATATCCGTCTGAGGCAAGGACGACGCATACCGCAGCGTTGTCCTCAAATCGGAGGTCTGTCTTGTCTAATGTGCCATCAATACATGCATTCATTACATCTATCATGTCATTTTCCATACGAGGCAGTACAACCTGTGCTTCCGGATCCCCAAAACGGGCATTGTACTCCAAAACCTTTGGCCCGCTCTCTGTCAGCATCAGGCCGACAAACAGGATTCCTACAAAATCGCGTCCCTCTGCCTTCATGGCATCCATGGTGGGCTGATAAATTTTCTCTTCACAGAACTTATGCACTTCTTCCGTATAAAACGGACTCGGGGAAAATGTACCCATACCACCAGTATTCAATCCCTGGTCGCCATCTTTCGCCCGCTTGTGGTCCTGTGCAGACGTCATAGGTTTGATATGTGTTCCATCACAGAAACACAGGACAGAAACTTCCCTTCCCGTCATAAATTCCTCTGCTACTATCTCATCACCGGCATCACCGAACTGCTTGTCAATCATCAGCGTTTTTACCGCTTCCTTTGCCTCATCCAGATTGTTGCAGATAAGAGCCCCCTTACCAAGTGCCAGACCGTCTGCCTTTAAAACTATTGGCATTGCCGCTGTCTCCAGATAACGGAGTGCTTCATCCGGATCCGTAAATTTCTCATAGGCTGCCGTCGGAATGTTGTATTTTTTCATTAAATCCTTCGAAAAGGCTTTTGATCCCTCAATAATGGCTGCATTCTTTCGCGGCCCGAACACGCGGAGCCCTCTCTTTTCAAATACATCCACAATACCGCCCACTAACGGGGAATCCATTCCGATAATGGTCAGACCAATCTGTTTTTCCTCTGCGAAATCTGCCAGCTTATCATACTCCATTACCGAGATATCTATACATTCTGCTATCAGGCCAATTCCTGCATTTCCAGGTGCACAGTACACCTTATCCACACGGCTGCTCTTTGCTGCACATGCGGCAATCGCATGCTCACGGCCGCCGCTTCCTACAATCAGTACGTCCACTGCAATCCTCCATTCTGTTTAATCAATCCTTACCAGGTTGTCCACAATCTTTATCCTTCCATTAGCTATCATATCGATTGCCTCTGGCAAAATCACCCACTCTGCCTGTTCCATCACTCGCTTCTGCAGTGTCTCCGGCGTATCATCCTGTTTTACCTCTACTGCCTTTTGGGAAATAATCGGCCCGCTGTCAGTCCCCTCGTCCACATAGTGAACCGTTGCACCCGTCACTTTATTTCCTCTTGCCAGAACGCTCTCATGCACCCGCAGCCCATAGTATCCCGGCCCGCAATGAGACGGTATCAGGGACGGATGGATATTGATAATCCGGCCTGCATAAGCTTCCACAAAATTTTTCGGCAATATCACAAGATATCCGGCAAGAACAACCAAATCCACGTTTGCTTCCCTGAGCACCCGGATTAAGTCATTCCCAAAAGCCTCTCTGCTCTCATACTCCTTCGGTACAAGAACTGCTGTCCTTATTCCTTTGCCAGCGGCACGCTCCAGGGCATAGGCACCCGGTTTATTGCTGATTACAAGGCATACTTCCGTATTAGTAATTGCACCGCTGTCAACTCCATCAAGAATAGCCTGAAGATTTGTTCCGCCGCCGGATACACAAACAGCAATTCTTAACATAAAGTAAGTCCTCTCTCTCCTTTTACAACTTCACCCATAACATATGGAGTCTCACCTGCCGCTTTTATGGCAAGAACTGTCTTGTCCATATCCTCTTTTGCCACAGCCAGAACCATTCCGACACCCATATTATATGTATGGAACATCGCATCCTCCGCAACATTTCCATCACTGGCCAGCATGCGGAAAATCGGCGGAATTTCAAAACTGTCCTTCTCAATTTTCGCATGTGTTCCCTCCCGCAGCATACGTGGAATATTTTCATAAAAACCACCGCCTGTAATATGGCTGCATGCTTTAATCCGCACACCGGCTTCTTTAATCTCACGCAAAGCTTTCACATATATTTTTGTTGGTATAAGAAGGGTTTCACCTAAAGTCAGATAGCTTTCCAGACACTCAAAACGGCGTCTGAGCGTATCCTCCTGCATAGAAAACACACGGCGAACCAGAGAGTAACCATTGCTGTGTATACCGGAAGATGCCATTCCTATAATGACATCTCCGTATTTCAGATCCTCCCCGTTTATCATGTCCTTCTTATCCACAATGCCAACTGAAAAACCAGCTAAATCATATTCTTCAATGGGATAAAAGCCAGGCATTTCTGCAGTTTCACCGCCAATCAGCGCACAGCCGGCCTGACGGCATCCCTCTGCCACACCGCTCACAATTGTAGCAATCTTTTCCGGTTCATTTTTTCCACAGGCAATATAGTCCAGGAAAAAGAGCGGCTCTCCGCCGGCACAGGCAATATCGTTTACACACATCGCTACGCAGTCAATTCCAATGGTGTCATGTTTGTCCATTATAAAAGCAAGTTTCAGTTTTGTACCCACGCCATCTGTACCGGATACCAGGGTTGGCTCCTCCATTCCCATAAAATTTTTCATGGAAAATGCGCCGGAAAATCCCCCGATGTCCGTCAGCACTTCCGGCCTCATTGTGGACTTGATGTGTTCTTTCATCAGCGATACCGCCCGGTAGCCCGCTTCAATGTCAACTCCTGCCTTTTTGTAATCCATCTGTCAACCTCCTAAGTTTTTCATCACTCCCTGCCCCATTGTAGCACCTTTTGTATATGTGGTCAATGTTACTCCGTAACTTTTACTCCCGTGTGGTCAAACTGCGTAACCGTGCCGCCACGGCCATTTAGAATATAGATACCCTTTACTTTTGTATCACCATTGACAGCAAATGTTCCGGAATACATCTCATCCCCATTCTTATTGGTTATCATCAGAAATACCTGTTTCTCTTCCTGGTTTACCGTTGCTTCCATATGGCACCATGTACCAGCCGGAATAGTAACCGTCTGTTCTGCATCTCCATTTATTGTAAATTTATCAGAACTCATCCCCGTTGCCCGCAAATCAACAATATACTCACTGTCTGCAAGCGCATTATCTGTGCCCGGAACGGTACTGCTCTGGCTGACAAGGGCAATCTGGGTCGTCGGCTGCCCGGAACCACTGTAGGTTGCTGTTGCCACAGAAAAATCCGTCTCAACCACATAAGTGGAAGTAAGGCTGCCCGAAGACAGGTTAAAGTTTTGCAAACCACTCCTTGGCCCGCTCCCTGTTGAGGTAAACTTCGCAAATGTATTTCCAGCATCCGAAGCGATTTCTCCCGTTAATGCCGCATGTGTCGTCCACCCGGCAGCGCCTGTCGTTATGCCTGCTTTTTCATAATCCTGTTCAAAAATTGCCTTTAATTTTAACTCGCCTACACGGATTTCATAAGTTTTCGTAACATCGCCATATTTCGCCGTCAATGTTACTTTTACAAGAGAATCCGGTATTGTCACGGCTCCTGTCTGGGCGTCAATTACCTCCGGATTGCTTGAACTCCATGTTATCGGATTGCCCTGAATCGAATTTTTCGGCAGTTCCAACGTAATCTTGGAAGTAATCGTTGTCGGCAGTACAATTTCAAACGCCGGAATCAGTATTTTGCATTCTTTCTTTGCCGTCGCTGAACCTCGTTTTACTGTCGCCGTCAATGTAACCGTTGTATCATGGTCTAATCTTACTATCTTTGCTGTATCCCCGTCAATTTTCACTGCGTCTGTGTTACCTGATTCCCACGTGATATCCGAACCGGCAAGGCCAATCTGCTGCAATGCAAAGTCTGTTACAGTTTTTTCCGGAATCTCGATTCGCGCATTGTCTGCCGCTACTGCTTCCTCATCTGTCCCGGTCACTTTTGTCCCGGTAATATTGACGCGGTTGCTGCCAAGCGCCGTGAATACGATCGTCCTATTATAACTGGATGTCACTCCATTTGTGCCGTCATCCTCATACTGCTCTGCCACTATGCCTTTATAAACGGTATCTCCGGCAGTAATCGTAATACGGTTGCCCGACAGATTCCAATTCCCAGTCAGAGCTCCGAACAGAGAACCGTCTTCTTTCAGGCGGAGCGGAACGCTGATGTTATAATTGTAATTACCAACATAAGTAGTTGTACTCTGCCTGTGCATGATAAACTCATAATTTCCTGCCACATCTTCTTTTTTGTAGCTCTGGGCAATTGTCTCCCCATGATAATCAAACGGTGTCATCACAAGCCAGCCGTCTTCATTCACAAACATCTGATGGACTTTCACCATATGGGTCCCCGGAGCTGCAGAGTTGTCAGAAAACTTATTATGATAGGTAAGGTAAATTTTCCCATTATCATACAGTGCTGAATTTCCTCCCATAGCCGTGTGGGCATATTTCATAAAGGAATATTTATAGTTGTAGCAGACAACATTTCCGCCGCCAGCCGTCGCAACCGTCCCGCTGGCGTCTACAAATGGACCGTCCGGGTTTTCCGAGCGCCATGTGGACATTGTGTAATTACCAGTACCGCTCAAAATACCGGAGGATGTCCAGAGGTAGTAATAATATCCCGTCTTTGATTTATCACTTGGGACTTTCAGTATATATGGCCCCTCCCCTGCCTTGTTTGTGATTTTTTTGCCAAAATAAGGATCGCTTTCTCCTTCTTTATATTCGTAATTATAGGCTTTATCCCTAAGACCTGTCTCAGGATTCAATTTCAGTATATGAATACCGCCATAACAGGTAAAAGAACCGTATACCATATACAGGTTTCCATCATGTCCGTAGAATGGAGCCGGATCAATCGCATCCGGGAAATGGTTTTTGTAATAATTGGAACCAGATGCCCCCGTCTCTGCGCTGTCATAATATCTTGCCGGAACCTGGCCCGCATCTGACAAGCCAAGTGCCTCCATAACATTTGTCTTGTCAATCGTTGTCTTATTAAAATCTGCACATACAAGAATTCCCTTATATTCATACGGCCCTGTTACCTCATCCGAAGAAAACATGCCAATTATCGTTTTGAATCCAGTAGCCGCTGCACAGACATACATGCAGTATTTTTTCATACTCGTATTATAAATCAAATCGGCAGCCCAGACCTGACCGATATTTTTCTCTCCGGTATAATCAAACAATGGCTGTAACTCATCCAATCCGTTTTTAAAAAGTCTTGCCCCGGAAGTAGTTGCTGACCATGCCTGTAAATCAGAGGAAACTGCCATACCCACATTCGTTCCTATGGTATAATAATTTTCGGAATTCGGGTCCTTGAAAATAGATGGGTCGTGTACGGCTACCGTAGACCTCTTTACGGTAACGGTACATTCTGCTGTTTTACCATCTGCCGCTTTTGCTGTAATCACTGCCTGGCCCGATGACAGCCCGGTCACAACACCATTTTCACTTACCCTGGCAACCACTTCATCCGAACTTGACCACGTTACTTTCTGGTCAGCTGTTTTCGGTGATACAGCTGCTTTTAGAGTAATCTCCGGATACGGATTGGTTCCGGTTTTTGTTATTGTTTTTTCCGTGGCATCCAGTGTGATCCCTTCTTTGCCATCCGGTGTCTCCGATCTGTTCTCAACTTTTATGTTCAATGATTTACTTAGTGTTTTATTCTCGTATGTCTTTTTCGCACTCTTTGCCGTGATAGTTACCGTTCCCGTTTTACCAGCCGTATTTGCTGTCACAACACCGTCGGAGGAAACAGCAGCCAGTGCCGAATCACTTGATGTAAATACCACGCTTTTTGATGGCATAACTCCAGAGATACTTGCTGTTATCTGCGCTGTTGTGCCGGAACCTGTTCCATTATAAATAACAGACTTATCCGATTTTACCGTTATTTTAGGTGCAGCATATTTTTTTACCGTGATATTTATAGTCTTTTTCAGTTTTTTGTTACTCTTTGAAACAACAGCAATAGATGCCTTTCCCGCCTTTTTAGCTGTGATCTTTCCTTTTTTAGATACCGCTGCTACCTTAACATTGGATGATTTAAAGGTAACTTTCTTTGATGCTTTTGACGGTGTAACTTTTACTTTGAGAGCCGTTGTCTTTAACTGCCCCGGACCGCCAATATATAAAGTTTTTGACTTGCCCAAAACTTTACTGGACGGTGTTACCGTCATCTTTTTTGGTTTTGATGCCGCTTTTACACCGCAGGATGCCGGGATAATCATACCGGCCGTAACCGCCGATACCGTAAGAACCAATCCCATTTTGGATAATACGTCAGATTTTTTCATTTTTCCCTCCATTCTCCAATTGCCTATGGTTTCCGTTACCGATATTTTATAGTTTACCATTTGTACAAAAAACGGTCAAGCACTGACTAATTGATTAATCCCATTCTTTTAAAGGAACAACCTTAATATATTTGTATCCGGATGATATACTTTTCTTTTTCGTTGTTTTAATAAAATGATAGCTGCCGCTCTTTTTCTTTTTACCATAGATTTTATAAATTGTTTGAACAGGGCTGGTTGTAATATCCCATTTTTCTCTTTTTACTTTATAAACACATTTATGTACACTGGTTTTTATTTTCTCCCAGCTCACCCAGTATGCATCACCTTTCTTTTTGGCTTTTACTTCCTTTATTTTGCCTGCAGTTTTCCAACAATAGGGAACCTTATATTTTCTGGCTTCTTTTATGGATTTTGCGCCCTTAACCGTATATAGTCCCTTTACGCCGCTGTTATCGTAATCATTTTCATATAATAATGAGGGTTTCTTTACATGCTCTGACAATTTCAGCGTTGTATCCTTTCCATTCATAATAAGATTTGAAACGTTATAATCCAAAGGACGGCTATAATCATAATCCCATCTGTAATATGCCCGCTCCAATTGAAATTTAGATAATTTTTTATCCACATATATTTTTTTAATATAACCAGGCAGCGCCTCAAGGAAAAAATTGTCTGTTTTATATTTCCGAATATGCAATTCTGTCTGCTCTCCCATTTGAAACCACGGATGATATGCGATATTAAAATCAATATAGCTGTCTGAATAAATAACTGCTTTTTTCAGATGCATTCTGCTAATACTTTCGTAGCCGTGAAAGGCATCGTCCATTACATATACTTCCGGCGGAAATTCTATTTCTTCTAAATTTGCACAGCCATCAAATGCAAGGTCTGCAATTTTAACAAGGCTGTCCGGCAGGTCTATTTGGGTCAGGTTGGAACACCCAAATAAAGAACCAGTTCCTAAATATTCCACACCTTCCGGCACTATAATCTGCTTAACAATCTCTGGTTCGTCCAATATGCAGGCGTATTTTTTTGCATTTTCTGTGTATGAAATATATGGTGGACGACGTTCAAACCAATACCAGTCCCATTCTCCAAGCCCAAGAACACGATATCCATCTATGTACTTCGGAATCGTTAATTTGCCATCCTGTACCGCTTCAGGCTTAATCTTGCGTATAGTGATGTATTTTCTCTGTTCCTGCTCACCAGGGAATACATAAAAATAATTACCAGATTCAATCCACTCCTCCGGGTTTATAACAGTTCCCCAAAGAACTCCTAACTTCTCGTATTTTCCCGGTTTTAAATGAACATTATAATCTGAATCTATATAGGCGGCCTGTACCGTTACCGGCTGCAAAAACATAAATAACGATAATAAAAAAACAAAAAAAGCCCTTATCCCCTTCATAAAAAATCCCTCCATTTTCTCTGTTAAACCCAATCTTTGACTGCTGATGCCTTAATATAAGGATACACCGATGTTATATTTTTCTTTTTTGTTCTCTTAATAAAGTGATAGCTTCCACTCTTTTTCATTTTCCCATATATCCTGTAAAGAGTCTCCGTTGGACGCTGTTTTATAATCCATTTATCCTTTACTGAGTTAGCGTCAAGATGATATATATTTACTGAAGTTTTAATTTTTTTCCAACTTGCATGATATAACTTCTTTTTCTTTGCTATTGTCAGTTTTTTGCCCTTTACCTTTTGTGCCTTCCCAACTGTTTTCCAATAAATTGGAACCCGGCATTTTTTGGCTTCTTTAATAGATTTTGCCCCTTTAACCGTATATAGTTTTCGAAGCGGGCACATCTCACGGATTTCATCTGGCGTTGCTGCTACAGAAAATTCTGTATTTTTTCCATTCATAATAAGTTTTGACACACAGTTATCAAACAGCTCGTCATCTTCCCCTCTTGAAATCCCAAGACGGAATTCTGATAATTTTTTGTCCACATAAACTTTTTGGAGATAACCAGGTATATAATCAAGTTCAAAAAAATCTTTTTCATGACGCATAATATACAGTTCTGTCTGTTTCGCAGCAGGAAATTGAAACGTACAATCAAAGGGGATCAGACAATCCGAATACAAAACTACTTTTCGAAAATTATTACTCCTATTAAAAGCACCTTCATTCACATATACACCTACAGGAAACTCTATTCTCTGTAATTTTGTGCAGCCTTGGAAAGACGCATTTTTTATTTCAATAAGGCTGTTTGGCATAGATACTTTATTAAGGTTGGAGCATCCATAGAAAGAACCTATCCCGATTATTTCCAATTTTTCCGGCAGCACAACCTTCTCAATTATATCCGTGTTATCTGAAATACAGGCATCTGATAAATCAAATGAAACATCCGGACGCTCTAGCAATCCAACACCAATCACCTCATAACCATCCACCCGTTCCGGTATTGCAAGCATTCCATTTTGTATAGCTCCCTCTTCTACTTTTCGAATGGTTATATAATGATAAATACTATCATCAACAAATTCATAATAATAATTTCCACATTTAATCCATTCGTCAGGACTTCCAATTGTGTCTCTCTTTATTTTTTCCACCCGCTCATACATTCCAGGTTTCAGATACAGCCTGCCATTATATATAAATGCCGCCTGGACTGCTATAGGCTGAAAAACAAATGATAACAATAGCATGAATACAACAATAACTTTATTTCTTTTCATATGCAAATCCCTCCTAAAAAAAATTTATTTATGAAACAACTTCTACTTATATA
>DKUB01000032.1:12072-12375 GCA_002490465.1 Lachnoclostridium sp. UBA7215 | reverse complement strand
TGAGGACGGTTCGGAAACAACGGTAAAGGACAGGAAGCAGATCACAGGGCATGAGGGTATCTTCGGCATAGAAAAGGGCGATTGGGAAAATGAAAAAAATCTCCGGACGATGCTAGGGGGACTTGAAGAAAGCGGCGCAAACAAGGAAACACAGCTTTTGTATGGCGATACCGATAAATACGGGATTTATCAGTTAAAAGACAATCCGGGGCTTCGTGATTTTCGTTTTGCAGGCACAGCAGAACTTTTGAAAAGAGGTATTTTATCGGATGATTTCAAGGAGATCCAGCCGGGAAATTATAA
>DKUB01000032.1:0-11718 GCA_002490465.1 Lachnoclostridium sp. UBA7215 | reverse complement strand
TTGTCTATGCAGGGGAGCTTTCAGACATACATGGACAGTCACCAGACCATAACGATAGATATTCCGGCAGATATGGGAACAGGAATTATTTCGCAGGTTGTGACAAAACAGGGGGCTGTTTTTTCGGATTGGCATATGAATTATTATTCTGATACTAATGTTCAGGGAATAAGTAGCGAGGATTATGTGCAAATACTATTTTGCCTGAATGAAGGTGTTTCATGGAATATTGCAGATCAACAACAAAGCATAGAAATGCAACAGGGAGAATCTTGTATTTACCATGGACATGGTAAAATGGAAAGACTTTGCTATTCCTCAAAAAGTGATTTTATTTTCAAAAATGTAAAAATACCCTTGTCTTATTTTAATAAGATTTTGAATGATTATTTTGAGGACAGTGAAATCGACGCATATGAGAAAAAATTGCTGAATGGAATCTCAAAGGTGTCTATCACTCCATACATGGAACATATTTTTGCAGAGTTAAAAGATTTTACAAACTATCGAGGTGGTTTAGGCTATCTATTTCTTGAAAGCAAGATTTTTGAATTACTGTCCGTATATTTGAGTGAAGTATTGGAACTAAGCATTCTTGCAACAAATTATCTTTGTATATCAAAAAGTGACCGAGATGCAATCGTTGAGGCAAAAAGAATTATTGACAGCCAGCTTGCGTTTGCTCCAGGCTGTGAAGAACTGGCGAGGAAAGTTAATATCAGTACTTCAAAACTGACAAAGGGCTTTTCTTCCATGTTCGGAATGTCGGTTCATGCATACATCATTGATCAGCGGCTGGAAAAGGCGGCAGGTCTGCTTTTGGAAAGTAATTTGAATGTAAGCCAGGTTGCGACATTGGTAGGGTATTCCAAACCAAGCAACTTTGCCGCAGCATTTAAAAAGAAATATGGTGTAATACCTAAAAACTATAGAACTGAAAATATGATAGGATAAAAGGGAAAAAATACTGATTTTGGGTAGAATGAAATCGGTTTTGGGTTGGATTTGTTAATAGAAATTGATAAAATGTGTGTCGTGGTTAGAGAAAACTAACTTCGACACACATTTTATTTTAGGAGGAACGAACATGAACAAAAAATTAAATGCAAAAGATTTTATCCTGATCGGCGTCCTGACTGCCCTCATGTGGATTATCTGCATGATTATCAGCACAGTAATGAGTATCGCCGGCCCTGTCACCAACGTATTTTACCCTGCTGTCGTGGCAATCCCAAATGGAATTGTGATGATGCTGCTGTTAGCAAAAGTGCCAAAGAAAGGTGTCTTTGTTATCTGCGGCACAATTCAGGGCATTCTGTTTCTGCTGGTCGGCGGATTCTGGCTGATTCCGGTTGCGCTGATTATCGGTGGTGTGATTTGTGATTTTTTGATTATGGGCATAAGCGAAGTTACTATGAAATCCATGATAATCGCTTATACAATTTTCAGTGGCATTTTCGCTTTCGGAGCGATTGTCGGCCCCATGAGTTTTCTGCGAAACGCTTTTGTAGGGGCAATGGAGAAAAATAATATTGCACAGGAATACATAGACGGCATGATTAAAATAACATCTGGATTTATGCCAGTTGTCATTGTAGCTGCCGGATTGCTTGGCGGTCTGCTTGGCGGTTATATTGGGCAGAAAACATTGAAGAAACATTTTATCAAGGCAGGACTTGTATCAGCTAAGTAACAGCGTAAAGCTCCGAATGTATGACAGACACATGATTTTGTCGGTGGACTGCCTGAATATGAAAGCGGGGCTGAAATGTCAGCCCCGCTTAACATTGGAGGACAGCATGGAAGAAAATATAAAGAAACTTATTATACAAAAACAATTTAAAAGAACAGCGGCTTTAGACCCACGCTGTAAAGCGGCATTGTTGATTTTGATTGGCTGCATCAGCTATTTTCTAAATGGAGAAGTAGTCAGCCTGATATTGGTTGTTACATTAGCATTATTTATAGCTATCGGGAATGGCGTTAGATGGGCGGTAAAAATGCTGATTTTTTACATCATTGTCGCTTATCTCAATGCTTTGCTGCGTTATGTTTCTATTCCTGTGTTAAGCGTGATCATGAGTGTGTTTGGTGTAACTATTTTGAAACTGGTTCCTATTGCCATGATGGGGATATGGACTTTGCGAACGACGCACATGGATGACCTCATGGTATCATTGCAGCGTATGCGTCTCCCGCAATCTGTCACAATTCCACTGGTGGTTATGTTCCGGTACATACCTACTCTGCGGATTGAATACCGTATGATCCGCAACACAATGGATATCCGGGGCATTAGTGATACCTTTTGGAAACGAATCATTCACCCGATTTCCACAGTTGAATACATTTTGGTACCGTTGTTGATGCGCTGCCTGAAAGTGACGGATGAACTTGCTGCGTCTGGCACAACACGTGGATTGGAGTTAGAGGAAAAAAGGTATGCACTGAACCATGTCCGCTTTTCGTGGCTGGAATATGCCGTAACAATTTCAGGGATTGCTTTTTTGGCAGCTCTTTTGTTCCTCGACTATACCTCTATCGGGGAAATTATCATATGGAGGGTATAGCCATGATAACATTTGAAAATTTTTCTTTCCGCTATGAGGAAAGAGATGAGTTTACATTAAGGGATATTAACCTGACCGTCCAGACAGGAGAGCTTATTTTACTGACAGGGCGGAGTGGGTGCGGAAAAACAACACTGATCCGTTCTTTGAATGGGTTGATTCCACATTTCTATCCCGGAGAAATAAAGGGAAATATTTCACTTGACGGACAATCTCTGTTGGAATTAAAACCGTCTGAATTGGCTGGCAAGGTAGGAACTGTTTTTCAAGACCCACGTTCTCAGTTTTTTATGACAGACACCACACGGGAACTTGCTTTTGGGTGTGAAAATATGGGATTCTCCCGTGAAAAGACGATTGACCGTATTGCAAAATCGGTAACGGATTTAAAGCTGTCAGGTTATCTGAACCGCAGTATTTTTGATCTGTCCAGTGGGGAGAAGCAGCAGATAGCGATTGGCTCTGTCTATGCACTTTTGCCCAAAGTATATATTTTTGACGAGCCATCGGCGAATCTGGATTATGATGCTACAAAACGGCTGGCGGAGATAATGAAACATTTAAAACAGGATGGATATACAATTCTTGTCGTGGAGCATCGCTTTTACTATTTAAAAGAATTGGTTGACCGAGCGTTTCTCATTCAAAAGGGCGGAATTAAGCAGGAGTTTACAAGAGAACAATTTTGCAGGATACCTGATGGAATACGCATTTCTTACGGATTACGGACAGTTTATCCGGAACGGGATGCAAGGGAATACAAGGCAAAATTAAATGTCCATGAATCCGGCAGTGTTCTGAAAGTGGAAGGTCTTTCTTTTGCATATAGGAAGGAACCGGATATTTTGCGGAATATCAATTTTGAAGCGCATGGGGGTGATGTAATTGGAATTTTAGGCCATAACGGTGCTGGAAAGACTACATTACTTTCGATTATGACAGGGCTGTTAAAAGAAAAAAGCGGAGCTGTTTATTATAACGGGAAAAAGCTATCTCCTCGCCAGAGAAGAAACTTATCCTATCTTGTGATGCAGGATACGGATTATCAGCTTTTCGCAAGCAGTGTGGAAGAAGAATTGTCATTGGGCATGAAAGAGGATTGTGCAGAAAAGGTCACGGAAACTTTGGATGCACTGGAACTTAACGCTTATCGGGAATGTCACCCGGCATCTCTGTCGGGCGGTCAAAAACAGCGGGTAACGATTGGCGCAGCTATTGTCAAGGATAGTCCGGTAATTTACTTTGATGAACCAACCAGCGGACTTGATTACGATTCAATGGTGCGTGTCAGCCGCCTGATTGAGCAGCTTGCAGGTGCAGGAGTTATCATTTTTGTAGTATCGCATGATTTTGAATTTATTACCCGCACTTGTTCGGAAGTGCTGCAGCTTGACGGGCAGGATTCCATAAAAAATCAAATCCTGACGCCGGAAATCCTGTTGTCGCTTTCAAAACAATATTTTAACTGATTGGAGGTTTTGTTATGTTCAAAAAAGTATTTGAGTATGCAGGGCCGCACAAAAAGGACTTATACCGTGCAACTTTTATTGTGCTTCTTAGCGTCCTTATGGGTGTTCTGCCTTTTGTGCTGGCTTATCAGGTGATTTCACCGCTTATTATGGGTGAAACTGTGGGGAGTGGTTATGTAACTTCACGGGTAATTGGGGTTTTGATTTGTCTGGTTTTGCAGGCGGTTCTTTATGGATGGGGGCTGAATGTTTCCCATAAAGCGGCTTACAATACCCTGCTCAGGCTGCGTACAGCCCTGCAGAAACGCTTTGAATCCCTGCCGCTCGGATTTATCCAGGACAAGGGAACGGGTACGATTAAAAAGCTGTTTGTGGATGATGTGGACAGTCTGGAAGTATTGCTGGCACATTCCTTGCCGGAAGGAATTGCAAACCTTATGATTCCATTGGCAATTTATATTGCCATGTTCTTCATTGACTGGAAACTGGCTTTATTATCTCTTGCATCAATCCCTGTCAGCTTTGCGGCTATGATGATTATGTACTCTGTCGGCATGAAGAAAATGGGGCCGTACTATATGGCAGGGCAGAAAATGAACAATACCATTATCGAATATATCAACGGTATGGAGGTTGTAAAGGTATTTAATAAAGACGCTGAATCCTATGAGCGTTTTCGCAAGGATATTTCCGACTATCGGGATTACACGCTGGAATGGTACAAAGCGGCATGGCCGTGGATGGCGGTTTACAGCAGTCTGCTCCCCTGCACGATTATTCTTACCTTGCCTTTGGGTGCATGGTTCGTCCTTTCAGGATTTTCAACTTTGCCTGATTTGATTCTCATTCTCTGCCTGTCGCTTAGCATTGGCATACCGCTGTTAAAGTCATTAGGGTTTTTACCGACTATGCCACAGCTTAACTATAAAATCTCGGCTTTAGAGCAGGTGCTGGAAACTGCGCCTTTAAAGCAGACAAATGATGCTTTTCATGGGAAGAACCTCGATATTTGTTTTGACCATATCACTTTTGGATATGAGAAAACCCAGCCGGGGCCGGATGGAAAGCCAATGGTGACAATGGATGAAGTTATCATAGACGTCAGTTTTACCGTAAAAGCCGGACAGAAAACGGCTTTAGTCGGTGAATCCGGTTCCGGGAAAAGTACGCTTGCAAAGCTGTTAATCCACTACTATGACCCACAGCAGGGAAGTATTTCTATCGGAGGGCAGAAAATAACAGAAATGAGCCTTGAAGCATTAAACAGCCAGATTTCTTATGTGGCACAGGATCAGTATTTGTTTAACACTTCTCTGCTTGAGAATATCCGAATGGGAAAACCGGACGCTACGGATGAAGAAGTCCTTGAAGCGGCGAAAAAAGCACAGTGTTTAGAATTTCTTAAAAAACTGCCGATGGGAATCCGTTCAATGGCTGGTGATGCGGGCAAGATGCTTTCCGGAGGTCAGCGCCAACGTATATCTCTGGCTCGTGCAATCCTAAAAAATGCCCCTATTATCGTACTTGATGAAGCGACTGCATATGCTGACCCGGAAAATGAGGAAAAAATGGAAGCCGCAATTGCAGAGCTGGTAAAGGGAAAAACCTTATTTGTGATTGCCCACAAACTCCCTGCGATTATGAATGCTGACCAGATTTGTGTAATAGAGCATGGAAAGTTAGCTGCAACAGGTACTCATAAAGAATTGCTGCAGACCTGTGGGGAATACCAGAAATTATGGAAAGCGGCACAGGGCAGCGCAGAATGGAAAGTAAATACTGCAAAGGAGGGGAAATAAATGCTTGCACTTTTTTCAAGAATTTTAAAGCTCTCCGGCAAATATAAGAGCCGGATTCAGGGGGCGTTTTTATGTGCCTTTATTGAATCCATACTGGCAAAAATGCCTATCTTTTTGGCGTTTCTTGTACTCTCTGGATTCTATCAGAAAACTTTAACCGGAGCAGACTGTCTGCATATCGGGATTGGGCTTGCCGCAGTAGTGGTTGCACAGGCTGTTGTTCACTACCTTTGTGACAGGCTGCAAAGTGCCGCCGGATATATGATTTTTACAGATAAAAGAATGGAGCTTGGAGGACATCTCCGCAAGCTGCCTATGGGATATTTTACATCTGGCAATATCGGGAAGATCAGTTCTGTACTCAGCACGGATATGGTATTTATTGAAGAAGCTGCTATGAGTACCCTCGGCAATATGATGAGCTATATGCTTTCTGCCTTTATTTTACTGGTATTTATGTTTTTTCTGGACTGGAGGCTTGGTCTGATTGCTACAATCGTGACATTGTTTGCATCGTTTGTTGCAAAGGGGATGAATAAAGTTTCCCTGAAAGAAGCTGCCGGAAGGCAGAATCAAAGTGAACATTTGACGGATGCGGTTCTCTCCTTTGCCGAGGGAATTGGTGTTATTAAGAGCTATAACCTGATCGGTGAAAAATCAGAGGAACTGACTGAAAATTTTAAACGCTCAAGAGATACATCAACCGAATTTGAGCGGAAAATGACGCCCTGGACGAGAGGACTGAATATTTTGTATGCGTTTGGGATTGCTGCTATATTTGCGCTTTCTGTCTGGCTTGAACAAAACGGCATACTCACTCTGCCCTATTTGCTTGGCGTGCTGCTCTTTGTCTTTGACTTGTTTGGGCCGCTAAAAGCATTATATGGCGAGGCATCTCGTCTTACCGTTATGAATGCTGCCTTAGATCGTATTGAAGAAGTCCTGGATGAAAAGGAATTACCGGATAAAGGTACACAGCATA
Organism: Lachnoclostridium sp. UBA7215; assembly: GCA_002490465.1. Taxonomy (GTDB): domain Bacteria; phylum Bacillota; class Clostridia; order Lachnospirales; family Lachnospiraceae; genus Eubacterium_F. Next base: position 4,898 of record DKUB01000032.1, on the reverse strand, counting down.
TTTCCAAAGTGGATGTAACTTCTCCGGAGGTTTGTTTTGACCATGTGGCTTTTGCTTATCAGGATAAAGAAGTGCTGCATAATATCAACTTCTCCATGAAGAAGAATACAATGACTGCACTTGTAGGGCCGTCTGGCGGTGGGAAATCTACCATTGCAAACCTGTTAGCTCGTTTATGGGATGTGAAATCTGGTAAGGTAATGGTTCGTGGCACGGATATTCGGAATGTTCCGCTTTCTGAATTGATGAATCAGATCAGCATGGTTTTCCAGCGTGTATATTTGTTTCAGGATACGATTTATAACAATATCAGCATGGGAAAACCGGACGCTACGGAACAAGAAGTTTACGAGGCGGCAAAGAAAGCCCGATGTTATGATTTTATCATGGCGTTACCGGAAGGATTTCAAACCGTGATCGGTGAGGGTGGTGCTACGTTGTCCGGTGGAGAAAAACAGCGTATTTCTATTGCCCGCTGCATTTTGAAGGATGCGCCGATTGTAATTTTGGACGAAGCAACTGCCAGTGTTGATACAGATAACGAGAGTTACATTCAGGAGGCTATCAGTGAGTTGGTGAAAGGTAAGACACTGCTTGTGATTGCACATCGTCTGAATACGATCCGGGAGGCCGATCAGATTCTGGTTATCTCGGACGGGCGTATCAGTGAGCAGGGTACACATGATGAACTTATGGCAAAAGCCGGAATTTATCAGGATTTTGTGAATATCCGCAAAAAATCTTCTGGCTGGAGCCTTACATAAAGGAGGTAAAAATGAAAATTCATGCGTCGGGTGAGGACTATTTGGAGGCTATATTGATACTGCAAAAGCAAATGGGTGAAAGTGCGGTGCGCTCTGTTGACCTTGCCCGTCACATGGGATTCAGCAAGCCGAGTATCAGCCATGCGGTGGGCGTTCTTCGGGATGGCGGTTTTCTCACGATGGACAAGGACAGCTTTCTCCATTTAACAGTGGAAGGACGGAAAATAGCAGAGAGAATCTATGAACGTCACCGTTTTTTCACGCAATGGTTGATTGATGCAGGGATTGATCCGGAAACAGCCGAACAGGACGCCTGCCGTATGGAACATACCGTTAGTCAGGAGTCCTTTGAACAGATACGGAACGCTTATCAAATAAAGCCGGATGATTGATTTGTTTCGTACAATTTTCTGTCACTAAATATCAGTGAAAAATAAATTTTTAAAAATGAAAAAAGGAGGTTGTCATCATGGCACAAAAAACAGATACCCGTACAAAACTGCTGACGGCTTCGCCGTTTCAGCTCATGCTATCGCTAAGCATACCAGCTATCATCGGTATGATAGTTGTCGGGTTATACAACTTTATGGACAGGGTTTTCGTTGGACAGCTTATCAATGAGGTGGCGATGGGGGCGGTTTCCGTTTCCTATCCCTTTACCTTGATTAACACGGGAGTATCTACATTGATTGGCGTTGGCTCTGCCTCGGTTCTTTCAAGAGCGGTTGGGAAAAAGGATCAGGATACGATTGACCGGATTATGGGAAACCTGATTGCATTAAATTTAATCTTTGGCATTGTCATTACCATTCTTGGAATGATATTTACACGTCAGCTTTTAACATTGAGTGGTGCGGAGGGAGAAATCCTGAACAATGCGGAGCGTTATCTGCGGATTATCTTTGCTGGTTCCCTGTTCGTAAATTTCGGACAGTCTGCGAATATGATTATGCGTGGCGAAGGAATTTTGAAAAAGGCAATGTTGATTACCGGAACTGGAGCTGTCCTCAATATTATTCTTGATCCGATTATGATTACCATTATGAAAAATCAGGGACAGGGAGTAGAGGGCGCAGCCTATGCAACGATTATCTCCCAGATTGTTACCGCTACCATTACTTTATGGTATTTCCTGAAAAAGAGCAAGCTGGTTCGTATCCATAAAATCCGGGTGGAAAGCTCCCTGATGCCTGAAATTTTTGGTGTTGGGTTTTCCGCTATGTTGATGCAGGTTATGACATTGGTTCAGCAGACAACACTTTACAACGTGGCGGCAAAACACGGGGGAGAAACATGGCAGATTATTTTGGGAGCGGCACTTAGTATTCAGTCGTTTACCCTGATTCCCATGTGGGGAGCCAGTCAGGGATTCCAGCCAGCGGCAGGAACAAACTATGGTGCAAAACAGTACGACCGGGTGAAACAGGTCACAAGAGCTTTTATTATCGGCGCAACGGTGCTTGGTCTGATTTTTTACATACCGATTCAACTGGCTCCGGGAACAATACTTTCATGGTTTATCAAAGATGCCGGCATTGTAAGTCAGGGTGTAACGGATTTTCGTATTCTGTTCAGCACCTACATTTTTCTGGGGTTTGTGCTTATGGTGATTACCTTAATGCAGTCTTTGGGGAAAGCATCAAAAGCAAGTATTTTAGTTATGATGCGGCAGATAGTTCTCTTTGTTCCGCTTGCAATCTTTCTTCCGAAAGTTGGCGGACTGGGTATAGATGGCGTATTTCTGGCTCCTGCGGTGACAGACTTGATTGTGTTGGTTTTATCCATTGTGATGCTTGCGGGGGAATTCCGCAATATCTCCCGGTTGGCGGTACAGGAAAAATGATTTTGTGAATGGGCGGGAATCATTTATTGTTCCCGTCCTCTCTAAGCGAGAAGGAGGTTTCCATGAAAAAGAAAAATATATTTCATTTACTGACCATAACCGCTGCCATAAGTGCAGGAGGCTGGATTTTATATCAGAAATTCTGGACAAAAAAGAGATATTACGGAGAACTATCCAGAAAAAAAGAGATTTGAAAAACGGAGACAAATTATGTTAGAAGAAAATGTTATCATACCTTTCTTGAAAAAATTTGACCAATATCCTTTTTGCGTGAAGATAAACGGGAAGGAATACCGGATCGGAGATGGGAAACCGGAATTTATTGTAGATTTCAAAAAGCCTGTTTCCCTGACTTCCCTTATGACAAGTACCTCTCTTGCTTTAGGGGAGGCATACATGGATGGGGATTTAGAGATTGAAGGAGATCTGTATTATGCCTTAGACCATTTCTTAGGTCAGATGGACAGATTCTCTACGGACGAATCAGCATTGAAAAAACTGATGTTTACCTCGACAGGAAAAAAGAACCAGCAGAAAGAAGTGCAGAGCCACTATGACATTGGAAATGACTTTTATAGGCTCTGGCTGGATAAGACCATGAGTTATTCCTGCGGCTATTTTCTGCATGAGGATGATTCACTGTATCAGGCACAGGTAAACAAGGTTGATTACATTCTGAAGAAGCTGTATCTGAAGGAAGGAATGTCGCTGCTTGACATTGGATGCGGATGGGGTTTTCTGCTGATAGAGGCGGCAAAGAAGTATGGCGTACATGGCATGGGGATCACGTTAAGCCAGGAACAGTACAAAGAGTTTCAGAAGCGTATTGATGAAGAACATTTAGGACAGCTTCTTACGGCGGAATTGATGGACTACCGTGACATTCCTAAGTGTGGGCAGAAATTTGACCGGATTGTGAGTGTAGGCATGGTGGAACACGTTGGGCGTGACAATTACCAGCTTTTCATGGACTGTGCAAGAGAAACACTGAAACCGGGCGGTTTGTTCCTGCTTCATTTTATCAGCGCCTTAAAGGAGCATACTGGCGATCCGTGGATTAAAAAATATATTTTCCCCGGCGGTGTCGTTCCGAGCCTGCGGGAAATGCTTTCCTGTGCGGCAGAGGACGGGTTTCACACAATGGACGTAGAAAATCTGAGGCTTCACTATAACCGCACCTTGTTATGTTGGGAAAGGAATTATAAGGAACATATCGGAGAAGTGCGGAAAATGTTTGATGAGAGATTTGTCCGTATGTGGGATTTGTACTTGTCAGCCTGCGCCGCTACGTTCCATAACGGAGTGATTGATATTCATCAGGTTTTGTTTACGAAAGGGACAAACAATGAGCTGCCGACAGTAAGGTGGTATTGATATTTTAGATTCGCAGAAAAGAAATTTTTATATGGAACATGGCACAAGTGGTATATGAACAGTAAAGGAAAGCCAGTAGTTTCTTTGCAGATTCTACTGGTTTTCTTAACAAATTGGCGTGCTTTATTTGCGTAATAAATCAAGCATATACCGAACCATAGGCAACAAAGCATCGGCTTCCTGATCTGTGCAGTCTTTTAAGGTAGTCAGAAGTCTTTGTAGATTTGGCTGTTCGTTTTCGCTATCCGGATAAAAGATTGTATCGGCTGGTATCTTCAAGTATGTAACTATGGGATACAGTATTTCAAATTTGGGATTGCCACGTCCGGCTTCGATGTTGAGTATGGTACGGGTATCTAAGCCTAAATGCTCAGCCAGTTTTTCTTGGGACAGTCCGAGTTTAGTCCGGGATTCCCTTACTGCGTCAGCAAGCACTTGTTTTATATCCTGCATTATAATTCACCTCCTTTGTAGTTTACAATACACATCGTCAGGCGTGAATTGCAGTAGAATACAGATTGAAAGTGAAATGGAGTACATGAAAGAACGATATAAGAAAAGACACAGGGTAAAATATAAAGTAGGATGGGAGATAGGAATTACTACACACATAAGGGTGTATCGCAATAGAGGAAAAAACCTCGTTGTGATACACCCTTTTTTAATGTCGAATTTAGAGGGAATTTTGACTTTTTTCCGCTTTCCTGTCAGCAGTCGGCTGTTCCGGAGTACGGTCAAGATATTGGTTGAGATTATCCAGTTTACGGTTAAGGTCAGCGGTTTCTTTCTCGGCAGATTTATAGGTTTTCTGTAAAGCCTGCTTTTTAGCATAGAGAGCATTGTAATCGCTGCGGAGCTTTTCTACATCAAGGGTTTTTAAGTCAATGCCAAAGCGTTTCAGCATATTTTCCGCACCG
>DKUB01000104.1:9133-12608 GCA_002490465.1 Lachnoclostridium sp. UBA7215 | reverse complement strand
TATGAATTTTAGATAAGAATATTCTTTTTATGGAAGATCCTGTTTTGTTTTTATTGATATAAAATGAGAATAGGAAAAATTATATATGAAGACAAGAGAATGGAGGAAAAGAAGATGTTAGAGATATGGGAACAGGTTTTGGCAGAAAACGATAATGATGGCAGCCGTCTGATGGAGATCCTTCTTTGCATACAAGAAAGGTGTGGCTGTGTGACAGAGGCATGTATGAAATATCTGTCAAACAGAATTGGAATAAAGGTGGAGTATATATTTTCTATGGTAACTTTTTATCCTTGCTTCTCGATGCAGAAACAGGGAAAATATATTATATTGGTTTGCGGAGGTACATCCTGTCATCTGAAAAAGGGAGACGGGATTATAAGGAAGCTGCGTTCGGAGCTGGGATTACCTCATAACCGTGATACTACAGAAGATGGAATATTTACAGTCAGGCTTTCAAATCAATGTTTAGGTGCATGCGGGAAAGGTCCGATTATAGCAGTAAATGGCATAGTCTGTCCAGACATGACGCCAGATAAGGTTGAAAACTTGCTTCATATTTTAAAGAAAAAAGGGATAGGAGAGAATTTTTTGGAAAACTTGTCAAAAGAGTGCAATGGAAAGGGCACAGCGGTTTGAAACAATTTGCAAATATGCCAGAACACAGAATGCGATGCCATATATTGTAATAGGCAGGTTGCAAAAAGAAAAGTATTTGGATTATAGTGCATATTCCGATTGCAAATTGCGATATAAATGGGCAGATTAGAAAAACATTGCAGCGATTCAATCAGGTTGTTCTAAAGCCTTTTCCTCGCTTTGTGCTGTCGACTATTATGAATTTAAGAAATCCGATATCGTCTGCCAGATTGACAGAATAACAGAAAAAGCCGATTGCCTGTCCGTTATTTTCGGTTGCCACATAAGCGCTGTCTGCCCACTCTATGGAATTTTTCTCTAAAAGATCATGGAAAGATTTTTGCGTCATAGGGTATGGAAGAAGATTTGCGCACCAGAAAGCATGCGTTTTTTCGTCGTCAATCCATTCTGATAAATACTTGTAATCCTTGTTTGACAGATAGGGTCGAATCCTCATTAATGAAAGTTCCTTTCTTTAATTTTACAGGCAGTTTACCATGATGTATTCATCTTCCTTTTCTCTTATAATCTCAAATCCGGCCTTTAGATACAATTTTGCCGCATAATTGGCTTTTTGAACGGAAAGAGAGACCTGCTTATACCCGCTTGATTTAAGCAGGGCTAGAATTTCTTTCATCATGGCTGTTCCGATGCCAGCGCTTCGGTATTCTTTATAAAGTGAGATTGCCAGGGAGGGCGTTTCTTTATTGATATGTCCGTAATCGTTCATAATACGGGCCCAGACAGCGCCGACAATCTTACCGTCAACCTCCGCCACCAGTCCCCGATCATCTTTTGATTCTCCGAAATGCTCGATATAAACCTGTAATTCGGGAGATGTGATAATGGATTTGGGCGGAGGTTCCATACCTTCCGGAACAAAAATTGCTTCATATAGAAAATTGTCCAGCAACGAATATTCCTGTTTTTGTATTTCCCGTATCGTTACATCCATAGATAACCTTTCAATTTTGCTTTTCTGTATTCTAGCATAATTCAGATCATATGGCAACGAAAGCTGATCGTGTTTAAAAAAGACAGTTGACATCAATTTACTTATATGTTATGTTGAAAATGTAGTTTGTTTGTTTTTTTCAGTAACAGGACAGTTAGTTGTCCAGGCAGCATGTCGGTATTGACCGGGCATGGAGAGTATGAGGGCATTGATTATGCGAGAGTTGTCACTCCAATAGTGGCAGCTCTTTTTTTGTGCGAAAATGCGCTCACAAGAGAAAGGAGGAATCAATGACAAAAATTGTATGCTGACAGACCTGATAATCTGAATAATATATGGAAATCAGACAAAAGAGAATGTCACAAAAAGGATAGAGCTGGGCTGTAAGAAAGCTCTTTTTTATTGTAAAAACAGAATGTGAAAAGGAGAGAGAAGATGTTAGATTTTGAAAGCTTTAGAGAAATACTCAAAAAGAAAATTTTACACTATATGCCACCCGAGCATAAAAATGATTCGGTGGACGAAATCCGGGTTAAAAAGATTAATATTACATATGAGGGAATTGTTATAGGGTGTCCCGATAATGACTACCTGGGGGCATCTATTTATTTTGACCAGGCATATCAGGTGTACCAAAGGTATGGAGATGTGGATCGTGCATTGAGAAAACTGGCAGATGAGTGGCTTTTTGCCATAAAAAAGAAGCCGAATTATGATACTTGCATGGGACTTTATGATTATCATACAATAAAGGATAATTTGATATGCAGTGTGATCAATACGGCAAGGAACCAGGATCTTTTAATGGATGTGCCACACCGGGAATTTCATGATTTATCTGTTGTATATCAGATTGTAGAGATTCCGATTGCGGATGATGTTGGAAATGCCCTTATTACAAACGCGATGATCAAACATTGGGGAATGGATGAAGAAATGCTGTTTGAACAGGCTTTTATGAATACCCAAAAGAAATATCCAACTGTAATTATGGCAATAAGCGATGCGCTGGGAATCCCAACGCTTCCAGAGGATGACGTATTCCCACTATATGTGTTCTCAAATCAGTTAGGCACATTTGGAGCGTCTTGTATTTTGTTTAAGGATAAATTCAGGGAATTTGCGGAGCAGATTGATTCAGACTTATATATTCTTCCATCGAGTACGCATGAGCTGATTATAGCGTCTGCAAAGCAGTTTGATAAACATGATCTTTTTCCAATAGTACGGGAAGTAAATAAAGAAGCAGTGGATATCAAGGACTGGCTGTCTGACAATATTTACTGCTATACCAGATGTACGGACCAGATCACACTGATCATTTCAGATGAAGGTATGGAGGATATGTAAGTTTGTATTATCTTTACAGGAAGTATAAATTTGTAAAAGAGAAAGCAGAAAAATCTACTCAAGAAGAAACGGAGGAATCAGAGGATGAAAGAACAGACATTATGGATGGAAAAAGCGATGAATGATACTAAAGCGTGCTGGAAATCTTATATTTCATCAAGAGTGGAACTTGCCCTGGAACGAATCAGCAGAAATCCGGAGTACATAGAATTATGTGAGCAGCAGGACAAGAGTCAGGAAACAGTTGACTCGTTACTGGAAAAGCTGGGAGGGGAAAATGCTTTGACTGTCCGCAGGTACTATGAGATGGAAACCATGAGACAAAGCTTCGAGATTGATGAAGCTTATATGCAGGGAATGATGGATGCTATACAATTTTTAGGTGGGCTTGGTGTATTCCAGGTCAAAGAATGGATGAAGTAAGAAGGTAGGAGAGAGTGTATAAAATAATTTTCATATGATGATTGATAAACATGATCTATTATGAAAGGAGAGATCAAAGGGATGCTGTAAAAATAGATTAGTAAATAT
>DKUB01000104.1:0-8908 GCA_002490465.1 Lachnoclostridium sp. UBA7215 | reverse complement strand
GTAAAAATAGATTAGTAAATATCTATAAAACAGTATCCCTTTTATGAATTAAAAATATGCTAGTGTGTTGACCTATTGGAATTTATGGTAAAATGTGGTAAGATAAAAAGAAACGGTGGTGATTTATTTATGGGTAGAAAACGAACTTACCATATCTTTTTATCGGATGATGAAAAACAGCTCCTCCATAGTACCATAAACAATAAAAAAACATGTAAAACAATTATCCGCAGATGCTCCATACTTCTTGAACTGGATGAAAATGCCCCTGTGCATCTGACACAGATGCAGATTGCAAAATCATATGGTGTCAGTAAGGCAACCGTTTCAAATATTGTAAAGACATATGCCGATGGCGGCATTAAGTCAGTTACAGCGATTAACCGCAACCCAAATTCAAATGCCCGCCGGAAAGTGGACGGCAGGACTGAGGCGGAAATCATCAGGATTGCCTGCGGGCCGGCCCCGGAAGGAAGATGCCGGTGGACATTACGGCTTTTGGAAAAGCAGGTCCTTCTGGAGCTTGATGAGCCTGTCGGGCGGGAGACAATCCGCCGTGTTTTAAAAAAACGAACTCCGTCCCCACATGAATGAATACTGGTGCATCCCACCAAAAGAAAATGCAGATTTTATAGCACACATGGAAGATATCCTGGATGTATATGAAATGCCGTATAACCCGGAAATCCCGGTGGTCTGCATGGATGAAAAACCATACCAGATGCTGGATAACCGTCTGGAACCACTGCCTGTGCGCCCTGGCGATATACAAAAAACGGATTCCGAATATATCCGTAAAGGAACATGCAGTATTTTCATTTTTGTGGAGCCGCTGTCAGGATGGCGTTATGCCAGTGTACAGGAGCACCGCACGGCAGAAGACTGGGCTTTAGAAATAAAACATCTTCTTACCGAATGTTATCCCTGCCATGAAAAAATCATCCTGGTGATGGACAATCTGAATACACATGTGCTGGCGTCGCTGTATAAATGTTTTCCGGCCCCGGAAGCCCGCAGTTATGCAAAAAGGCTTGAAATCCACTATACACCGAAACATGGGAGCTGGCTGAATATTGCAGAGATAGAACTTAATGCCATGACACGCCAGTGCCTTGCCCGGAGGTTAATGGATCTGGAAACCGTCAGGCAGGAAGTTTCTGCCTGGGAAAACATGCGTAATGAAGATGCGTGTAAAGTAACCTGGCATTTTACGGCAGATGATGCGCGGAATAAGCTGGCTTCCTTGTATCCTAAATTTTCTTCTGCAGAGGAATAAAACACCTCTGCAGAATTACCATAAATACCAGCAAGTCAGCACACTAGATTTTCGACATAAATCCATTTAGTACCTGTTCTATCAGAAACAGTGTGCCTTGGATTCCCATGTGCGTTTTGGGAATGATGTCTGTATATCCCATACCGGGGAAATTGATTTCAATGCCGCAGAAAGGCCGCCCGGTGGTTTTCAAAGCGGCGATTGTATTAGCGTTGGAGAAAACCAGTTCGGCATCAGTATCCAGGATTTCTTTTTTCAGAGCATTTTCTGACTGACAGCTGCAAGCCAGCTTAAGGATTTTGTCATTCGGTCCCTTTTCATCGGTGACAGCCAGGCAGTCAGGGATCATGCCGAGGTAATCAATAAAAAACCGGCTGTATGCATAGACCTGGCTGTTGCTTCCTTCTACAGTGAAAGTAACTCCGTTAGGAAGTCCGCTGGTCTGATAGATATTGTTGATTTTATACCATGCCAAAGCGCGTGCTTTCTCTATTTCTTCTGTCAATTCTTTTGCCTGAACATGAAAGAAACAGCAGAGTTCCTGAAGCATTTCTTCTACTGCCTGGAAACCGATGGGCAGTGTCGGGCAAATATAAGAAGGTATCCCAAACTTTTGCTGAAGAATTTTGGCGCATTGGGTTCCCATCTGCGGATCAATCACCAGGTTCAGATCTGCATTTGGCAGGTTCCATATATCTTCGAGGGAACATCCCGCGCACAAAAAGCAATTAACATGAATGCCGCATAAGTTTAAGAGTCGCTCCAGTTCTGTCCGGTCTCCTTCGTAATAACGGTTCCAGATGGAAAGCCCCAGTACATTTACAGATTTTGTATGAGCAGAATAAGGAGATCTGACAGCCTGATTCCATGGCAGTTGTCTCAGAATCTGCGTCGCCGCTTCTTCATATCCGGAAAAATAATCTGATGAGTACCCGGGAGATTCTAATATAACGCAGGCGCGGTCTTTTAATATCTCGTCAGCAGATTCCTTTAAATGATCTCCGATCAGGGAAGCGCCGGGAGAATTTATGATCACCAGAAGATCAAAGTCGATATTCTCTTGTAAAAATATAAGCGCTTCCTGTATTTTTTCTATAGTTCCGTATACATAGTCATAGCCATCCAGATAAGTACAAGGTACTCGTGGCTGGCGAAAAAACCAGTTGTTTAAATAATTATAGTCTACAGGCACCTCTTTCCCATTCTCAGACGGAAGGACCAGGAGAGGGCGAACCGTAAGGAACTGGGATGTGGTACTGTGATAAAACCGGCATCCCATAGGTCCGTTTAGGAGGACGATGGTATTTTGTATCCCTTCTGAAGCAAAAATCATGCCTGTGATGCTGTCAGGCGTAATATTTCTCGAATAATGATTTGTCATCTTTCCATCCCCCTTTCTTGCCATGCAAATTGATCAGTTTAGCCCATTTCTCAAAAATATGGAGCGCTGAGTGAAATCCGGCTACAGGCGTCATCGGCATAGAATCTGTCAGGTAATTTCCTTCTTCTATAGAAGATGTATAATTGGATAGTATAATGTCGGGTTTTAACAGGTATATCTTTTCCTCGATTCTGGAAAAATCCGTACATTCTTCGATTACAGGGCAGTTTTCCGGATGGTCTGTAATATTCAACTCTGTATGGAGATAATTCAGAACGCCGATCCAGGAAAACTCCATGCCGATGGTATGAGCTGCTTCTATCAGCCAGTCCATATTAATATTAACGGTTGTCATCAATATACGTTTACCGGATAAAATGGGCTTTAATGCGTGAATTCTGGAATCGTAGACTTCTTTTTCTTTGTTTATGATCTGTTCGGCCGCTTTTTTGCATTGGAAATATATACCCAGTTGTCTTACAAACCGGGCAGAAGCCTGAAAGCCGACAGGAAACCCGCCGTCCAGAAACCGGCATCCGTATTTTTCCATTAGCCGCCTTTTTATCCGCTGGCCGTCTTCTCCGGTATCGGCAAGGATATTTAATGGAGCAGCCAGAAAATTTTTCATATCTTTTACCGTGGCATCCCCTAAGAATCGGCAGTTAATCCGGATATCCATCTGCTCTAACAGGGAGCGGATGATCCGGTAATTCAACATGCGGTTGTTGGAAACACCTGTTTCATGTACAAGGTTTACATATCGTCCGGCCGGTTTTATAAACGGGTCGATCAGTTTTTCCGCAAGGATATCCATGCACATGCGGATTCCTTCCATATAATCACCGGCGATATCACCGTCCGCTGCCATAGCGATAACCGGGATATCGTCTTCAGAAAGGGATTCGATGTCTTTGATATCGTCACCAATTATGCCGCTGACGCAGGAGCTGATCACTATGACTGCGCCAGGCTTGCGTTTCAAAGCGGTGGTTACGCAGGATTTTAACCGATCCATACCACCGAATACGATTTCTGCCTGCCCCATGTTTGTACACGAAAAATTGGGACTGATTGCTGACGGCATCAGAATGCCTCTGTTGAACAGGTTTTTCCGTCCGGAAGAACTGATATTCTGCCAGGTATAAAAAGCACAGGATTTGGGTGAATGGGCAATGATCAGGGCGTCCGTCAGATGAATAGCCGCTGTGGCAGCTCCGTTAAAAGCGCATCCATACAGAGGCATCCGTTCGTGTAGTGTTGTGTGGCTTTCTGGTAAAGGGTCAGGCGTGGGGATGTGTACTGTTTCGAGTTCCTTTTGAATGTGGGGCGCAGCTATTGTTGCCGGTACAGTTTTCTGGAACAGGATGTCTGTTTTTTGCGGATTGGCGCCAAGAATGGTGTGTTCCAACTGTTGGTCTGTCAGCGGGCGGGCCAGGTATAGTGGAAGCCCTTCTTTTACCTTTATTGCCAGGGTTCTGAATATGTCTTTTTCATCCGGGAAGCCACTTAGTTCCATCACCGTTTTGTACTGACTTTCTGCCTGGGCAAAGGCGTCGCTTCTGGGTATTTTTGCACAAACAGGAAGCCCTACGGCCTGAGCGAAGGCTTTGACACGCATGTCTTCATCCGGAATGCGGCGTTCATTATAGAGGATGCCCGCTACTCTGTGATAGGTGTTCCCGTCAAAATTTTGGATTCCGCGCAGGATATTGTTGGCGGCATATAACGCCATATATTCGCCGCTGGTTACGAGAAAAATTATGTCGGCATATTTCCTCCGCACAGGTACGGCAAATCCGCCGCATACTACATCTCCAAGTACGTCATATACAACTATGTCATAAGGTTCTTTTATATGGTGCCTTTCCAAAAACTCAAAAGCCGAGATGATCCCGCGTCCAGCGCATCCTACGCCGGGTTTAGGCCCGCCTGCCTCTACACATCCTATATCATGAAAGCCGGTCTGAAGGATCGCGGACGGGGTTTCCTGTTCAGGAGATGTTGTTTTCAGGTAATCCAGCACAGTCGGGATTACTTGTCCATGCATCAGAAGCCTGGTAGAATCATGCTTGGGATCACAGCCAATCTGCAGCACTTTTTTGCCTTCAAGAGCAAGGGACGCCGACAGGTTTGCGCTGACTGTGGATTTACCGATGCCTCCTTTACCATATACAGCTAATTCTATGTATTGTGTCCTTTCTGATAAATATTTGTAAGACTGTTTAATCCGGAAAACTAAGAAAAACAGATAGACTTTGAAGCGAAGAAAAGCCTTCTTTGCTATTGAAGGCTTTGGGAAATAAGGGATGAGGTTATTTATTGATTTCCTTTTTCTTCGTCCTGCCTAACAGGTAATCGACCGAGCATTCGTAATAATCAGCAAGCGAAATAAGAATATCAAGAGGCATTTTTCTGGTTCCGTTTTCGTAATGGGAATAGGATCGTTGGCTGATATTAAGTATCTCTGCCAGGTCCTTTTGCATTAAATCCCGATCTTCCCGTAAGTCCCGAATATGTGTGATATTTACTGTTGCCATCTCAGCCTCCTACTGCCATTATAAATAGAACAGATTGGGCCATTTTGATATGGAACAATTTGGACTGTAAATATATACAGAAGGTTTAAAATGTGGGAATCAGCGATTGATTTCCTTATTTTTTGTCCTGCCTGTCAGATAATCGATGGAGCATTCATAATAGTCAGCAAGTGCGATCAGGATGTCAAGGGGGATCTTTCTGGTTCCATTTTCATAGTGAGAATATGTTCTCTGGCTGACGTTAAGGATTTTTGCCAGATCTTTTTGACTTAAATCATGATCCTCCCGTAAATCCTTTATATATCTCAAATACATTTCTAACATTATCCATCTCCCTGTATTGATTATAAATAGAACAAAATGGGCTATTGATATACGGAACAAAATGGGCTATCATTTCTATAAGGAATAAATGAGGGAGGAATAGAAATGGATCTGAAACAGCGGATTTTCACTTATATTTTATATATTGCAGGTGTGGCAGTTGTAGTGTTTTATGGGATTTCCCAATATAGGCAATGGGAAGAAGCATGTTCAGGGATTCCGGATGTGGTAAGCAGTATATCTGTTAATAACTATCATTATTTGACCGTGATTGCGAACTGTAAAAAAATTGATGACAAGGAAGCATTTGCCCGGAAAATTATTGATATGTGCCAGCAGAACGCGTTCCGTTCAGTAAAATTTTCGACAGATGTAAATGGCTATCCGTCGGGTTTGGATATAAACGTATACTTGAAAAACAATGATATAGAGAATAACAAACCTGTCTGTAAAATTAAATTCGTTACGGATGAATATGGCGGAGACTATGATATAAGGAACGACGCCGCTTGGTATCATCTTTATCTGGATGGAGAGGAGATTTCTGTTTTGCAATCAAATGACATTGAATCATAATGATACAGTGCTATAAAATTACAAAATTCAACATAATACGGAAGAAATTTACAGATATGACGGGAAATATACTATATATGTCGTTCGCGGTTTGCAGGAAAGAAGAAGAATTTGTATAATTAAAAGAAGCTTTAGCGCCAAAGGGCTGTTATGGAAAATTTGGTACTCTGTTAGCAACAGGCTTGACAAGTATAAAGGTCAGAGTTTCGTCAACATAAGAAAAATTGAATATGGAGGGCCGGCAGTATGAGGATTATCATGCAGGCAGTCAGGGTGATTGATTATGAAGGTGGAAGAGTGCTTGCCAGAGCGGTTATACCTGAGCTTGGCGAATATATAGAGCAGCTCGTTTCTTATATATATGCGAATACTTCAGTGAGGGAATATCATACACAGTCAGCTGGCACAGAGGTTGTCAAAAGAATTCTTGCGATTAAAAGAGATCCGGAGAACAGCCAGCTTGCAATGCAGGAGGCAGACAAAATAGCAGAAAGGCTTTTACAGAAAGAGACTGCAGTGCAAGAGAGGATCGCTCCTATGAATGTCAGGGTGCAGAAAGGAAGCCTGATCCTTGCCCTTGTAGAGGAAGAGGGGGAAACTGTATTTCTGCTGGCGAAAGTGGAGCATACAGACTTTTTTGATGAGATGGATTACAGCCTAAAATCCGGGTTTTCAAAAGATGAAAAAAAGATATGGAAGACTTGTCTGCTGGAAATGGATGATGCATATACGTCAATGTTTTCTGCAAAAATTTATTCTAATACAGACGCAAAATACTGGTGGCATGATTTCCTTGAACTTGTAGAATGTGAAAGTGATGAAAATAATACGAAAAAAGCTTTCCAGTCTGTAGAATCCGCATTGAACAAAAGTCTGAAAAAGACGGCCCCTTATGACTGTATGGTGATCCGAAATGCAATGTATGCATATTTTAACAGCGCCGGACAGTTTGACTTTATGGAGATGTTGGACAGGACAATAACAAAGTATAAGCCCAATGATATGACAGAGGAGGAAAAAGATAATCTGCTTCAGAAGCTTCAGAATTTGCCCAAAGAAAAGGGATTTGATTGTCGGTTTATATCTAAACCCGCAGTCATAAAGCCTAAAATGAGAAAAACATATGATGTATATAATAACATCCAGTTAAAGATTTTGGGAGAAATAGATGATCTGGGGGATGTGGTTCAATCTTTTGAAGAAAAAGACGGAACACGGTATCTTAAGATTCAAGTCAATAATGACGATGTCTTCAGGACTTTTAAGCGGAGAGCATAAAATTAGGAGGGAGTCATTTTGCTGGAGCAGCTGCAGAGCAGGATTTCGGGATTGAAGGAAAGAGAATCCCGGAAAATATACGAGGCGGCGTTTTCTTTTCGGGCTGATCAGGCACCAGCGTATTCAGAGTGGACCGGGATTATGCAGGAAATTCCGGTACGAGATCAAATGGGGGTATTTCTGCAAACAGATGATGAAGAAAGTTTTAAAATATCCCGAACGAGTGAGGCAGAAGCCTATGCAGAATTTATTAGTGATCTGGCAGCGGAGGAAGAAATCTCGGCGAAACTGGAAATACATAAATCTGTGTCAGATAACCGATGTTCTGTATACAATTTTCGTGAGTTTTCCGATGATATAATGAACCTGCCTTTGAATGAGGCGCTTACAGTGTTTTCCATGTTTTTAAACGAAACAAATGGGCATATGGTATTTGAATTGTTTGACAGTACCGATATTTTCCATACAAAGACCATGTTTTTTCTGCCGGCAGGAAATGCAGCAGTTTCTACTGGCTTTGATAGGAAACAACGCTTAGCCCAATGCAGGGATACATCCTATTTTTACAGTCAGGAGTCATATGAACTCCTGCCAGATGATTTTAAAATAGAGGTAGGGTATGGAGGAAATCCATTTCAGTCTTTGTTCTCCAGACTGGAAACTATCCTGGCGGCGTGCTTTCTTGCGACCAATTCCGCAATACAAGATAACAAAGCAAAGCTTCAAATTATGGGGCAGCGCTCAGTGGAATATACATATTCATTGAATGATATGCATGAAAATCCGGTTCTGTATAAGATATATGATTGGGTTTATTCGGGCGGAAATCCCATGGATAAAGCAATTATCGCAAGAAATATCATTTGTTTACACTGTAAATATGAGTCATTTTTGGATATGAGCGATAAAGTGCGTGCCGCTATATTGTCTAACTACAATTTATACTTAAAAGAGAATGTAACACAGTACCTTGAATTGAAGGGAAAAGCAGCTGAGTTTATAAATGGCACCGTATCGAGAACCGGAGAATATGCAATGGAACTGTTAGACAAATTCAAGTCTAATATCTTAGCAATTTTTGGTTTTATGTTTACAGTTGTTATGGCTGATATTGTGTCAGGGCAGTCTCTGGATCACATTTTTACAAAAGATATTACACTGATTCTGGAATTGGTGCTGGCCGGTTCTGTGATATATCTCATAATCTGTTACAAACAGTCAAAATATCAGTTACGAAAAGTCTATGAAAGTTATGACAGTTTGAAAGGATTGTACGAAGGAATACTGACCGAGGACGATATAAAGGAATGCTTTCAGGATGATAAAGTCATATCAGAGATGAAGGAGACTGTTAATAAGTCAGAAAAGATTTCTTTGGCGGTTTGGGTGGGTGTTTTGGTGGTATTAGCTGTGATTATAGAGCATGTAGGGGATGAACCGATTATAAGAGGGTTTATGAAGGCGTTATCGGGAGGGTAAGGATAAATAATTACTTATTATCGGTCAATTATGATAAAGAAGATAATCAGGAGTTAT